>CAMTUJ010000008.1:0-126190 GCA_947084925.1 uncultured Gammaproteobacteria bacterium | reverse complement strand
GATAATACCGCTGCCCGCCGCCTGCAAAGGGCGCGGGCAGCACTCTTTCAAGCCATCAACCCTTCCCGGAAGTCCGGGTCCTGAAGCGCCCGGTCCGACTCCGCTTCAGGCTCATTTCAGGATTGGAAAAGACTCTCCCTTGCGGCTTGTTGTGCCTCAACCGCTTCCAGGCTGATGTTGCCGTTGGCGTGATAACGCAAGACTGATCCATTTTCTGGGGATAATGTGAGCCCTCTGACGCTCTTTGCTCGGAGGTGTGACGCCGCGTTCAGAGCGCTTCCCTGCCGGCGGGTCGTCTTGGGTTGCTTCGTTTGCTTTGCCATGGTCTGCCTCCGTCGCGTAGTCTATTCGCATCGCAGAGTGTCCGTCGTGGATGGGCAAGATCAGACAGATCGCGCAACCGTCCAAGGCCAAGCAGCGATTCGTGATGCAGAGGAGAACCGCCATGGCCACTACCAAACAGATCGTGCATGAGATTGCCGAGCAACTGCCGGAACAGGCCACGCTCGAAGACGCGATGTACAGCCTCTACGTCCGCCAGAAACTCGAGCGCTCGATGCAGGCGGCTAAGGAAGGAAAAGTGACCTCCCAGGAAGACGCACGGAAGCGGTTCCTTAATGATCCGCGTTGACTGGTCAACCCCGCACTGGACGATCTCGACAACATCGTTCGTTACATCAGCAAGGACTCGCCCTATTACGCCCGCGAATTCACCGAGCGGGTATTCGACCGCACCGATAAACTGGGCGAGTTCCCTCGCGTCGGCCGCTGGGTACCGGAAGCCGACGACAAGACCATCCGCGAAGTTTTTGTGCAGGGCTATCGCGTCATGTACCGCGTGGAAACTGAACGCGTTCTGGTACTCGCCGTCATCCACGGCAGCCGCGACGTCGCCGGCCGGAATGACAAGCCGTGGGGCGACGACTGAAGAATCTGATCGCCAAAACGACAAAGCCCGGTCGACATAGCCATACCACAGAGGGGCGCCTAGCCCACCAGGCGCGGTCGCGCCGCCAAGTTTTCGAACCAGGGCAGCACCCGCTCGCGATGGATGCGATACGGGTAGGCGTGGCCCCAGTCCGGCAACTCGTCGAAGCGGATGTCGTATCCCAGATGGGTCAGCAGCCCGCAGGTACTGCGCACGGTCTGGATCGGAAAGATGTGGTCGTGCGCGCCATGCACCACCAGCAGCGGCACTTCGCGGCCCTCGCGGCGGCGCAGCAAAGGCTCGGCGACCTGGCTCAGCTCACCGGCGATGGGCGCCACGCCGGCGAAGTACCCGGGCGCCAGAAACGCGAGCAGATAGCTGAAGGTCGCGCCATCCGAGAGTCCGGTCAGAAACACCCTGTTGTGGTCGATCCGATATTCGGCCAGCGCCCGGTCGATGGCGCCGGTGACCGCGGCCACGTCGATGTGGGGCTCAAGGACCGACCAGGTGATTTCGGTTGATTTCGGCGCCAATACCAGATAGCCGTGCTCGGCGGCGAGCCGCTGCCAGGCCCACAGGTATTCCCGGCCGCTTCCGGAAGCGCCGTGCAAGGCGACGATCAGCGGCCAGTCGCGGTCCGGCGTGTAAGCGTCCGGCACATAGAGCGCGCAGGCTTCGTGTTCCTCGCAGGGCTCCCACGCGATCAGCCCGGTTCCGGGATGGCCGCTGGCCGACGCCGGGTTCGCGCCGAAATGGGCACCCAGCACCGGCAGTTGCGCGCGCAGGGGATAGAGTTCCTCCAGCGTCTGCACCAGCAGTTGGCGGCATTGCACGAAGTTGTTGATGAAGGTCGCGCCCCGGCCCTGCCACCAGAGCTGTGCGGCGTCCTCGCAGCGACTTGCGGCGGCGAGCATCCGCCGCTGGAGATCGGCGCGCTCCGGCGGCGGGTCGAGCGCTTCCAGGCCATGCCGGGTGGCGGGAATCAGCGGCTCCAGCGCCGTTCGCAAGCGCTCCTGCGAAACGGCGAGATCGCCAAACCGCAGCTCCTCGAATTCGGTCTCGAAAGCTTCGAGCGCAAGCAGCAGATAATGCTCCAGCAGGCGCAACCGGGTGGCGTACTCGTCTGCATTCATGCCCGTGTCCTTAATCGTTGGCAGGATCGTTAGGGAAGCTCTGAATAACCACCCGATCGTCGTTCCCGCGCATGCGGGAACCCAGGAATATCAGGCCCCTCTGGATGCCCGCCTCCGCGGGCATGACGGTTGTTCAGAGTAGCCTTAGCGTTCGGGGGGGCACTGTCTGGCCGATGCGCTCTTCGCACCGATCAGGACAGCTCCAGACCCGGCATATCGCCCGCCTGACGAAAGGCCTCCAGGCGTTCGAAATAGCTGTTGGCGCCCATCATGCCGCCGAACGGTTGGTTGCGCCGGGCTCTGGGGTCGTGCTGGCCTTCCAGGTTGTAATAACCGGGCGTGCAGCCCGCGCCGCCCTGGGGTCCGCGAGCCTTGGTGCCCGCCACTTCGGCGGACCACGCCTGCTCGGCCTCCGCGGTGGGGTCGACGCGCGTGATGCCGTGCGCTTCGAAGTGCCTGACGAGGTGGGCGATGTGCTTGGCGCCTTCGTCGAGACCATCGGGATAGTTGGCGGTGAACGAAGCCTGGCCGTTGCCGACGATGAAGCAGTTGGGAAAGCCGCGGCTGTGAATGCCGAACAGCGTCACCATGCCGTCCTGCCATTTTTCTTCGAGGCTCTGGCCGTCGACCCCGATCAGATCGTAGCCGGCGCGGCGGGTGTAGTCGGTGCCCACCTCGAACCCGGTGGCGAAGATCAGGCAGTCGACCTCGTATTCGACACCGTCCACCACGACGCCTTTTTCGGTGATGCGATCGACGCCCTTGCCCCCGGTGTCGACCAGCTTGACGTTGGGGCGATTGAAGGTGGGCAGGAAGCGATCGTCGAGGCAGGGCCGCTTGCACATGAAAGCGTACCAGGGCTTGAGGGCTTCCGCGGTGGCCCGATCCTTGACGATCGCGTCGACGCGGTTGCGGATGTTTTCCATTTTCTCGAAGTTCGACATCTCGAAGATCTCGAGGACTTTTTCCCGCGGCACGTCCTTGCCGGCCTCGCGCATGCGGCGCCGGTAGATCTTGCCCATCTCGACCCAGGCGTCATCGAACTGATCCAGCTGATCGATCTCGCCGCGGCGGCCGCCGCGGCCGGTCAGGATGGCGGTGAAGTCCTTCTGCCGCTGCTTTTGCCAGCCCGGCTTCAGGCTGGCCGCCCAGTCCCCATCCGTGGGATGGTCGTTTCTCGGATCGACGCCGGAGGGCGTGCGCTGGAACACATACAGTTGCCTGGCCCATTCGCCGAGATAGGACACGCACTGCACCGCGGTGGCGCCGGTGCCGATGATCCCGACCCGCTTGTCCCGCAGACCGGTGAGGTTGCCGTGGGGATCCCCGCCCGTGTAGTGGTAGTCCCAGCGGCTGGTGTGGAAGGTATGGCCCTTGAAGTCGGCGATGCCCGGGATGCCGGGCAGCTTGGGCCGGTTCAGCGGTCCGTTGACCATGACCACGAAGCGGGCCCGGATCCGGTCGTTGCGGTCGGTGTGGATGATCCAGCGCCGTACGCCTTCATCCCAGACCATTTTGCTGACTGCGGTTTGCAGGCAGGCGTTGTCGTAGAGGCGGTAGTGTTCGGCGATTCTGCGACAGTGGGCCAGGATCTCCGGCGCATCGCAGAACTTGCGCGGCGGCATGTAGTTCAGTTCTTCCAGGAGCGGCAGATAGGTGTAGGCCTCGATGTCGCAGGCCGCGCCGGGGTAGCGGTTCCAGTACCAGGTGCCGCCGAAATCCGCGCCCTTTTCGATCACGCGAATATCTTCGATGCCGGCTTCGCGCAGGCGCGCCCCGGCCAGCAGGCCACCCAGTCCGCCGCCGATGATGGCCACCTCGACGGCGTCTTCCAGCGGGTCCCGGACGATGGGCGTCTCGACGTAGGGATCCTCGAGAAAATACGAGAATTCACCCTTTATCTCCTGGTACTGCTGATTGCCGTCGGGGCGCAGGCGCTTGTCCCGCTCGGCGGCGTATTTCCGTCTCAGAAATTCCGGATCGAAAGCCTCCCGGGCTGTGTTGGTGCTCATTTTTCGGACTCCCCTGGTAATGAAAAATTGCTCGATGAATTCTGGCGATCTTGCTGGTGATGTTTCCGGCGGGATCTTTATTCCCGGCATCGCGCCAGTCGATTGACCCCACCGGGCCAAGCTGGTTTGATCCCGCGTCCCATCTCTTCATTCCTTGTTACCACAGACCTTTTTACCACAGACCTTTCTATCAAAGAGGAAATCAGCCATGAACGAACTCCAGGGCAAGGTGGCATTGATCACCGGCGGTGCCAGCGGCATCGGCGAGGGCACGGTGCGGCATTTCGTCGCCGAGGGCGCGCGCGTCGTCATCGCCGACATGCAGCGGGAACGCGGCGAGAAACTGGCGGCCGAACTGGGCGCCGACACGCTGTTCGCGGCGGTGGACGTTACGCAGGAGGATCAGGTGAAAGCGGCCATTGCCAGCGCCGTGACGCGCTGGGGCCGGCTCGACTGCATTTTCAACAACGCCGGTTTCGGGGGCGCCATCGGGCCGCTGGAAGACACCCCGGTGGAAGACTACGACATCACCTTCGATGTGCTGCTGAAAGGCGTTTTTCTGGGTATGAAACACGCCATCCCGGTCATGAAACGCCAGGGCGGTGGCAGCATCATCAACACCGCCAGCGTCGCCGGCCTGATCGCCGGCCATACCCCGCACCTGTACTCGGTGGCCAAGGCGGCGGTGATCCATCTCACCAAATCCGTGGCGCTGGAAGTGGGCGAAAACAGCATCCGGGTGAACGCCATCTGCCCCGGCTTCATCGCCACTCCGCTCGCCACCAACACCGTGGGCCGCGACGAGAAGATGGCCGATCTCGACTACAAGATCACCCAGCCCATTCCCCGCGTGGGTCAGCCCCAGGACATCGCCGCCATGGCCGGCTGGCTCGCCGGCGATCAATCGACCTTCGTCACCGGCCAGGCGATCGCCGTGGACGGCGGCATCAGCGCCGGCCTGCGCTGGGCCAAGCAGCCCGCGTATCACAAGAGCTACCGGCCGATCAAAGTCTACCGCCCGCCGAGCCGCTAGCGGTCGGCAGGGGATGCCAGCCCGCCAGACACCATCCGACGGGCTGGAGCAAGTCTTTACCTTTCGGGCCGCCTCACTTAGGGTAACCGTCCGCCACTCACGACCGGCACCCAATGAAAGAGCAATACCGCAAAATTATCGAGAGCATCGGCGAAGACCCCAATCGCCCCGGGCTGCTGGATACCCCCGAGCGCGCCGCCAAGGCGTTCGAATACCTCACCAGCGGCTATCACCAGAATCTCAAGGAACTGATCAACGAAGCGCTGTTTCCCAGCGACAGCAGCGAGATGGTGATCGTCAAGGACATCGAGCTCTATTCGCTGTGCGAACATCATCTGCTGCCGTTCATCGGCAAATGCCACGTCGCCTACATTCCCAACGGCCATGTGCTGGGCCTGTCGAAAGTGGCGCGGGTAGTCGATATGTTCGCCCACCGCCTGCAGATTCAGGAAAACCTGGCCACCCAGATCGCCAAGGCCATCGAAGAAGTCACCGGGGCGCTGGGGGTCGGGGTCATCATCGAAGCCCAGCACATGTGCATGATGATGCGCGGCGTCGAAAAGCAGAACTCGGTGACCAAGACCTCCGCCATGCTGGGCGTGTTCCGCACCAGACAGGCAACCCGCTACGAGTTTCTGTCGCTGCTCAACTGAGATCGCACAGGGCTGCCAGCAAAAAACGCATCCAGCCGCCGCGCCACTTCCGGTGCCGGTTCTTCCATGTGGAAATGATGGCCCCCACGCACTTCGGCGATTTCCATGTCCCGCGCGTGGGCCTCCATGCCGCAGAAACGCTCCACACGTCCAAGGTCCGACAACAACAGCAGGAGCGGACATTCGATGCGCTCGACGAAGCTGCGCACCAGTTCCGGCGTCAGCTTGATCTCGGAATCGAGCTTGAGTTTTTCATCGCTGCGCCAGCGATAGCCGCCCTCGACCTGTTCCATACCGCGCGCCACGATGTCGGGAGCGGATAGCGCCGACAGCGGCGAGAGCCCCCGCAACCGGGTCGCTGTCAGCGCCTCGATATCCGGGTACAGACGCGGCATCTGAGCGCGGCGTGCGGCACGGTCGAGGATGGCGCCGCGCAACTGTTCGGGTTCGTCGGCGGTCGCCACCGTCGCCGGGACGAAGCTGTCGAGCAGCCCGAGATGACTGATCCGCTCGGGAAACGTCCCGGCGGTCAGGGTGCAGATCATGGCGCCGCGCGAATGGCCGAGCAGCGCGAAGCGCTCCCAGCCCAGTTGCTCGGCCACCGCGTGCACCACCCCGACGTCCTGCCAGATGTTGTAGGTGCCGTCCGCGGAGCGGTGGCCGCTGTGGCCGTGGCCGGGCAGGTCGAGCGCGATCAGGCGCACCTGCCGCAGCAAGCGGCCCAGCGGCGCGAAGCTGCCGCAGTTGTCGAGCCAGCCGTGCAGGGCCAGCACCGGAGTGCCGGCGGGATCGCCCCACTCGGTGGCGGCGATGCGCAGGCCATCGTAGGAAAATGCGTGTTCGACAGGTCTCATGAGAGGAGCTCGTACCGCGGAAAATTTGGCGTCCGGCGCTGGCTCAGCCGGGCGGACGTTCCAGCCAGAGCAGGCGCGCCCCGCCGCGCGCGCAGGCGGTGATGTCCAGCGCCGCCAGACAGGCGGTACCCATGGGGCCGGCGTCTTCGCGGTCGGTGAGATAACGCAGCAGCTCGCCCACCAGCGGCTGGTGGCTGACCAGCAGCAGCGCCTCGCCGCCGAGCGCATCGATCAGTGCCGCGACCTGCCCGGCGTCGCCCGCCGGGGTGAGTGCGGCCTCGACCAGGAACTCACCGGAGAAATTCAGCGTGCGCATCAGTTCCGCCGCCGTCTGCCGCGCGCGCTGATAGGGGCTGGTGACGACTCGTTGCAACCCGGCGAGTCGCTGTGCACAGGCCAGCGCCACCCACCGCACCTCGGCCTCGCCCCGGGGCGTCAGCCGGCGCGCCGCATCCGAGGGCGCAAGGGGTTCGGCCTCGCCGTGGCGCAATACATAGAGCTTCATGGCGTCGCCTCGCGCGGGTTACGGTTCAGCCGACCCGGAATTCGACGTCGTCGCTGCGCTCCGACACCGCCAATCCGGCCAGTACCCGCGAAATCGACCGGCCCTCGAACAGCACGGCGTGCAGCGCGCTCGCCAGCGGCATGTACACGCCCAGCTCGTCCGCCTTGCGCTTGACGATGCGGGTGGTGTTGATGCCCTCCGCCACCTGACCGATGGCCGCTACCGCCGCCTCCAGCGATTCTCCCGCCGCCAGCGCCCGGCCGATGCGGAAATTGCGACTGAGCGGCGACGTGCAGGTGACGAACAGATCGCCGACGCCGCCGAGCCCCAGAAACGTCATGGGATTGGCGCCGAGGGTCGCGGCAAAGCGCGTCATTTCCGCCAGGCTGCGCGTCAGCAGCACCGCCATGGTGTTCTGCCCGAGGCCCATCTGGGTCGCCATGCCGGCTTCGATCGCATAGATGTTCTTGAGCGCGCCCGCCAGTTCGACGCCGAACACATCCGGATTCGCGTAGACGCGAAAATACGGCGTGACCAGCAGAGCCTGCACCAGCGCGCAGACTTCCGGATCGGCGCTCGCGATCACCGTCGCCGTGATGGCATGACGCGCCACCTCGCGCGCCAGATTGGGCCCGCTGATGACGCCGATGCGCGCGCCGGGAAGTTCCTCGGCGAGCACTTCGCTCATCCGCAGGAAGCCTTCCGGCGCGAAGCCCTTGGCGGTGCTGATGACCACGATCCCCGCCGCAATGTGTGGCGCGGCCAGCCGCGCCACGGCGCGAAAGGCGGTGCTCGGTACCGAAAAGAACACCAGGCGGGCACCGGCCAGCGCCGCGGCAAGATCGGCGGTAATGGATAGATTGGGATCGAGCGGGTAGTCGGGCAGATAACGGGGGTTGCTCCGCGACGCCTGACACTGGGCGGCGTAGGCGGCATCGCGCATCCACAGCACCGCCTCGTGACCGTTGCCGGCCACCATGTTGGCGATGGCGGTGCCGAAGCTGCCACCGCCGAGCACGGCAATCTTGGTCGGAGCAACCATGGTGTTTCGCCATCCGGGACAGGCGCCATTATCAGCGCCCGGAAAAAGCCATTGCAACCAAAGCGGTTGATGGGCACTGCGTTAACCCAGAGCCAGAGACGCTGTCTCCGCAACACCCGGCCTTGCAGTATGCTCACTCCACCAGCGCGCGGCATTCCGGCCGGAGCGCTCCGCGGGAGGACAATAAATGGCTCAACAACTTCACCTCAAAAGCATCACCGCGCCCCAGACCGAAGCCGAGCGCGTTCTCAAGCTCCAGAAGGACGCCTGTCGCGCCCAGCCCTACCCGTCGCTCGCGGCGCGACTCGACCTGCTGACCCGGCTGGAGCAGTTGCTCGCCACCCATGCCGACGCCATCGCGGCGGCGATCGCCGCCGACTTCGGCCACCGCAATCCCACCGAGACCAAGCTCGTGGAGATCTTCGGCTCGCTGAGCGCGATCCGGGAGACCCGCAAGCACCTCAAACGCTGGATGCGCCCGCAGAGACGCAAAACTTCCGTGCTGTTTCTCACCGGCCGCAATCGGGTGATCCCGCAGCCCAAGGGCGTGATCGGCGTCGCCACGCCCTGGAATTACCCGCTCTATCTGTCCATCGGCCCGGTCATCAACGCACTCGCGGCCGGCAACCGCTGCATGGTCAAACTCGCCGCCAATTCGCAGAACCTCTGCCGCCTGATGCAGCAACTCTGCCGCGCTGCTTTCGGCGACGATACCCTGGCCTATCTGCCGGACGTGAGTGGCAGCGAATTTTCCAGCCTGCCCTTCGATCACATCGTCTACACCGGCTCCGCCGAGAGCGGCCGCAACGTGATGCGCGCGGCGGCGGAAAACCTGTGCCCCGTGACCCTGGAACTGGGCGGCAAATCGCCCACGGTGATCTGCGACGACTTCGATCTGCGGGAAGCCGCGAGCCGCCTGCTGTACGGCAAGTTCGTCAACGCCGGCCAGACCTGCGTGGCGCCGGACTACCTGTTCGTGCCGCGCGCCAAGGTGGAGAGTTTCGTCGCCAGCGCCGGCGAGATCATGCGCCAGCGCTACCCGGACATTCACAATTCCGACTACACCTCCATCATCGACCGGCGCTCCTATGTGCGGCTGCGGGAGACGCTGGACGATGCCGTGGCCAAGGGCGCCCGCGCCGTCAGCCTGGTGGACGGCGATTACCACGAGGAACTGCGCAAGATTCCGCCGCACTTGGTGCTCGACGTGAATCCGGCAATGCGCATCGTTCAGGAGGAAATCTTCGGCCCGCTGCTGACGGTGATGCCCTACGACAGCCTCGACGAAGTGCTCGATTACATCAACGCCGGCGAGCGGCCGTTGGCGCTCTATCTGTTCAGTAACGACCGGGCCGTGCAGGAGCGCGTGCTGTACCAGACGTTGTCCGGCGGCGTGACCATCAACCACTGCATCTTCCATGTGCTCCAGCACGGCATTCCCTTCGGCGGCGTGGGCGCCAGCGGCATGGGCCACTACCACGGCCACGACGGCTTTCTGGAAATGAGCAAGCTGCGCCCGGTGTTCACTTTCCCGAAGGTGGGCAAACCGGAGCTGTTCTATCCGCCCTACGGCAAGTCCCACGATCTGCTCTACCGGGTGCTCAACCGCCTGGGCTTGTAGCTGCCGCCTGGGCCTGTAGCTTAAAGCTCCGTAACGGTGGCAAACAGATCACCCTGCCGCGGCTCGGAACCCGCGCGGTCACCGAGCCGCACACCCAGGCCCAGCAGGCGCACGGGCCTTGTGCGGCGCGTCCATCCTTCTTCACACAAACGCCGGTAACCCGCCAGCGCCGTGCCCTCCGGCAGGGCGCGCTCGATGGTGGTGGCGGTGAAATCATCGAAACGCAGTTTCAGGAAATGGCGTTCGATGCGGTAACTGGTATCGAGCCGCGCCAGACGCCGCGCCAGTTCATGGTGTAGCTCCGCCAGTGCATCGAGACAGGCCGCCAGCCCCGGCAGATCCTGCGCAAACGTGGTCTCGACGCTGAGGGATTTGGAGCGCCGATCCGCCAGCACCGGACGCTGGTCGATGCCGCGGCAGAGCTCGTACAGGCGCTGCCCCAGGGCGCCGAAATGTTCGGCGAGCAAGGGTCGCGACAGGGCGCGCAGATCGTCGCAGGTTTCGACCCCGAGTCCGGCGAGCTTTTTGGCGGTGGCGGCGCCGACTCCGAACAGCCGCGCCACCGGCAGCGCGCGCACGAAATCGTCCACCCGCTCCGGGGTGATCACGAACAGGCCGTCCGGCTTGCGCCATTCGCTGGCGATCTTGGCGAGAAACTTGTTGGGCGCGACGCCCGCCGATACCGTGATGCGCACTTCGCCGCGCACCCGCGCACGGATTTCCCGGGCGATGCGAATCGCGCTGCCGCCGGCGGCACTCACCCCGGTGACATCGAGGAAGGCCTCGTCCAGCGACAGCGGCTCGACGTGCGGCGTGTAGTCGAGAAAGATGTCGCGGATCTGTTCCGCCGCCTGGCGATAGCGGGTGAAATCCGGCGGCAGCACCACCAGCCCGGGACAGCGGCGCAGCGCCTGCGCCATGGACATCGCCGAACGGATGCCGAAGGCGCGCGCCTCGTAATTGCAGGTCGCGACCACGCCGCGCCGCTCGGGCGGCCCGCCCACCGCCAGCGGCCGGCCGGCGAGGCCGGGATCGTCGCGGGTCTCGACGGCGGCATAGAAGCAGTCGCAATCGCAGTGAATGATCTTGCGCGGTTCGGGCAATTCCATGCCGTCATTATCGCGGGCGGGAGCCGGCCCACAAGCGCGGCGCGCCACGGGCGCGACAATTTGCCGCATCGACAGGCGTCGTCCGCGCCGGTAGCTTGCGGGCCGCCAATCGCCATCCCGCGGGAGTCCGCCATGCCCAACCTTGTACGCCACAGCACGGGCGTCTTCGCACTGCTCGCGAGTCTCGGTCTGACCGCCGCCGCATCCGCCGATCACGCTTCCATCGGCCTGGGTGGCGGCGCCCAACAGATTCCTGGACTGCGTGCAGTCCCATAAAAAGTTGCTTACCGCCTGCGGTAACTCGGCTACCGCCCAAGCCATGCCCGGCAATCCGGCAGTAGCCCAATCTTGCAGTCCTACCACGAAGGCCCGGCTCCAAGCCATGCCTTCCCCAGCAATCAGGAGGCTAACAATGTCAGATTCGCTCTATAACCGTCTGGGTGGTTCCGCCGCTGTCGATGCCGCTGTGGACATTTTCTACCGTAAAGCGCTGGCCGACGATCGCATCAGCCGCTTCTTCGATAGCGTCGATATGGACAGGCAGTCCACCTCCTCCCGTCTCCCACCCTGCGGGACTTCGCTCTTCGGGCGGCCTCATGGCCACACGGGGCGATGCCGGCCCTGCGCTCCGCAGTCCCGGTCTGGGTCATTGCGCCCTGTCAACTCGTAGCCGAGGGGATGGGCATTGGCGGGCAGTGCCGGCATCAGCAGATGCGCGGCAGCGGCTCGCCGCTCAACCAGTCCACCACCCGGCGTCCGCCGAAGGCCGTGCTCATCTGCACGAAGCGATGCGGGTCCGCGTCGACCTCGCCGATGCGCGCTGCCGAATGCCCCAGCGGATGGGCGCGCATCGCCGCCAGCACCCCCTCGGCCGCCTCGGCAGCGACGATCGCCACCAGCTTGCCTTCGTTGGCGATGTACAGCGGATCCAGCCCGAGCAGCTCGCAGGCGGCGGCTACCTGCGGCAGCACCGGTATCGCAGCCTCTTGCAAGAGTATCCCGACGCCCGACTGCTGCGCGATTTCGTTCAACGTGGTGGCGAGACCGCCCCGCGTGGGGTCGCGCAGCACATGCACAGCACCCTTGGGTGCCGCCGCCAACAGCGCCGCCACCAGGGTGTGCAGCGCGGCGCTGTCGGAGCGGATAGTGGTGTCGAAATCGAGCGACTCGCGCTGCGACAGCACCGCCACACCATGTTCGCCGATGCTGCCCGAGAGCAGCACCACATCACCCGGCCGGGCGTTGGCGCCACCGATATCGCATCCCTCAGGCACCAGTCCCAGCCCGGCGGTGCTGATGAAGAGACCATCGCCCTTGCCCTTTTCGACCACCTTGGTGTCGCCGGCAACAATGGGCACACCACAGGCGCGCGAGGCCGCTGCCATCGACTCGACGATGCGCTTGAGCTGCGCCAGCGGGAAGCCCTCTTCAAGGATGAAGCTCGCACTCAGGTAGAGTGGCGTGGCGCCCAGCATGGCCACGTCATTGATGGTGCCATGCACCGCCAGGCTGCCAATGTCGCCGCCGGGAAAGAACAACGGCGAGATCACATGCGCATCGGTCGCCATTACCAGTCGATGACCAGGCCGCGGCACCGGCAGCAGTGCGCCATCGTTGCCCTGACGCAGATAGTCGTTATCGAAGGCGCGGGCGAACAGCTCATCGACCAACTGCGTCCCCACCCGCCCACCGGCGCCATGGTTCATGTCAATGCGGCCCTGCTTCAGGTCGAGCGGGCGCAGGTAGCTGTTCTTCTTTGTGATCATGTCGCAGTCACCAGCGGAATGTCGCGGAAACGCCCATAGGTGTAGTGCGCCGCGCACGCGCCCTCACTCGACACCATGCACGAGCCCATCGGGTGCTCGGGTGTGCACGCGGTGCCGAACAGCTTGCAGTCGGCGGGCCGCTTGACGCCGCGCAGGATGGCGCCGCACTCGCACTGCTTGTGGTCGGGCACCGCCTGGTAGCTCAGCCCGAAGCGCCGCTCGGCGTCGAAGGTCGCGAACTCGGGGCGGATTTTCAGCGCACTGAACGGCACCTCGCCGAGGCCACGCCACTCGAAGCTGTCGCGCAGCTCGAACACCTCGGCCATGACCGCTTGGGCCGCACGGTTGCCGACGCGATCGACGGCGCGAGTGAACTGGTTCTCCACCTCGGCGCGGCCCTGATTGACCTGCCGCACCAACATCAGAATGGACTGCATCACATCCAGCGGTTCGAAGCCGGAGATCACCACCGGCTTGCGGTACGCGCGGGCAAAGGGCTCATAGGGTGCCGAACCGATGACGATGCTCACGTGCGCCGGGCCGACGAAGCCATCCAGCGGCAGCGTGCCGTACTGCGCCACCTCGGGCGACTGCAAGATATGGGTGATGGCGCTCGGCGTCAGCACATGGCAGCAGATCACACTGAAGTTCTTCAGCCCCTCACGCGCGGCCTGGCGGATCACCAGCGCGGTGGGCGGGGTGGTGGTCTCGAAGCCGATCGCCAGGAACGCCACCTCGCGCTCCGGGTGGTTGCGCGCGAGCCGCAGCGCATCGCCGGGTGAATAGACCATGCGGATATCGCCGCCGCGCGCCTTGGCCCGCAGCAGCGACAAACCATCGGAGGCGGGCACGCGCATCACGTCGCCATAGCTGCACAGCATCACGTCACGTTCCAGCGCCAGCTGGATGGCCAGATCGATGCGGCCGATCGGTAGCACGCACACTGGGCAGCCCGGGCCGTGGATCATCCGCACATTGGCGGGCAGCAGGTCGGCCACGCCATAGCGCGCCAACGCATGGGTGTGACCGCCACAGAACTCCATGAAGCTGTAGCTGCGCGCTGGATCAACCTCGGCCCGCAGACTTGTGGCGAGGTTGCGCGCCAGCGCGCCGTCGCGGAACTCATCCACATACTTCATTCTTCGCTCCTTGCCAATTCGGCGAACAGCGCCAGCGTCGCTTGCGCCTCCGCCTCATCGAGCGTGCCGATGGCGTGGCCAACATGCACGATCACATAGTCGCCCGGCCGCGCCGCCGGCACCAGGGCGATGGAGATCTGCTTGCGCACGCCGCCGAGGTCGATGATGGCAGTCTCAGCGCCGAGCAACTCGACTATGAGTGCGGGCAGTGCCAGACACATGTTCAGTGCTCCTGTGGACGTTGGGGTTCGACCGCCGCACCCATGCCGGCAAGCGCCGCGCAGCCCGCGATCCAGGCCTGACCCAGTGCCAGGCCGGCGTCACCGCAACCGGCGGCCCGCGGTTCAAACACGGTGATTCCCGCACCATTCAGATTGGCGCGCAGTCGCTCACCCAGCAGGCGGTTGAGCAGGCAACCGCCGGCCAACACCACCTGACGGGTCGCGTGAGCCGCCGCCGCATCGATGGCGCGGCGCGCCAAGCCAGCGGCCAGCGCCAGGTGAAACTGTGCCGCACCGCGTGCGCAGGCTTCGCTGCCTTGGTTTTTCAGTGCAAAAAGATCGGCCACGACAGGGTGCAAATCCAGCGAGCTCCAGTGGAATGCAAAGTCGGGATGATCGCGGAGCCAGCCGCTGGCCAGTTGCTCCAGCGCGATGGCCGCTTCGGCCTCGAAGGATTGCCGAACGCTCAAGCCCAGCGCGCCAGCGGCAGCGTCGAACCAGCGCCCGGTGCTGCTGCTGCGCGGGCAGTTCAGATCGCGCTGCAGCATGACGTACAGCAGCCGCGCGGCGGCGGGACCGACCTGGGGAGCAAACCGTGGCTCGATTTCGCTGCCACGTCCCAGCGCAAACAGCACCGCTGCCGCCAGACGCCAGGGTTCACGCGCCGCCGCGTCGCCCCCGGGCAGCGCCAGCGGCGCCAGATGATCCAGCCGCCGCCACTGCTGCGAACGCGGGGAGGCATCGACCCAGAGCAGCTCGCCGCCCCAGGCGGCACCATCGGCACCGAGGCCGAAGCCATCGAGCGCCAGACCGATTACCGACCCCGCAACAGCCTGCTCGGCCAGCACCACGCCGATGTGCGCATGGTGGTGCTGCACGCCGATCGCCGGCACCTGCAGCTGCCCGGCCAGCGCCACCGCGACACGGGTGCTGTAAAAATCAGGATGCAGGTCATGCGCCACCGCCTGCAGCGGGCCAGTCGCAAGTGACAGCAGCGAATCGACCGACTGTTCCAGCGCCACGCAGTTTGCCGCATCACCCAGATCGCCATGCAGCGGCGACCAGTGCAGCTGGTCGCCATCGATCAGGCAGGCCCGGTTCTTCAGAAAGGCACCGCAGGCCAGTACCCGCGCGGGTGCAACAGACGCCAGGCGGGTCGAGTGAGCCAGCTCGTTCATGATCGAGCTGGCAGCGCGCGCTCGTCGCGCAGCAGCCAGTCCAGCCAGGCCGGCATGCCCTCGCCGCGCGTGGCCGAGAGCTGCAGCACCTCGATATCGGGATTGACCCGACGGGCGTCATCGATGCAGCGCGCCACATCGAAATTGACGTAAGGCAGCAGGTCGATCTTGTTGATGACCATCAGTGTGGCGGCGGCGAACATGTCAGGGTATTTGATCGGCTTGTCGTCGCCCTCGGTGACCGACAGGATCACCACCTTGGCTGCCTCGCCCAGATCCCACAGCGCCGGGCATACCAGATTGCCGACGTTTTCGATGAACAGCAGCGCCCCGCCGCGACCGGCAGAGGAGGGGAGCGCTGCCTGTCTGTGCAGGTCGAGCTGCGCAAAAGCGTCACCCACCATCCGTGCATCGAGGTGACAGCCGCGCCCGGTGTTGACCTGGATCGCCGGCGCGCCGGCGGCGCGAATGCGGTCAGCATCCCGGCTGCTCTGCTGGTCGCCTTCGATCACCGCCAGCGGCCAGGCTGGCATGCGGTTTTTCAGGGCTGCGATGGTAGCGCACAGCAGCGTGGTCTTGCCCGAGCCTGGACTGGAGAGCAGGTTGTAAGCGGTAACGCCGTGCGCCGCAAAGTGCGCGCGATTGCGCACCGCTTGCAGCCGGTTGGCGCCCAGCACGTCGGCTTCGAGCCGGATCGCCCGCAGCGGGCTCAATCCGGCCGGCCCGGCGCCATAGTGCGGCACGCCGGCAACCGGATCGGGAGCGACCTGCGCCTGAGCAACCTGCGCTGGTCCATGTCCATGCTGATGCCTGCCCGCCAGGTCGCTTTGGGCGTGGGCGTCGCAGCCGCAAATCGCACACATGATGTTCTCCTTCAATCGTCTTGCACCATCAGCTCAAGCACGCGCAGATCGGTGCCGCCGGTGGAGTGGACAGGATAGCCGAGACACTGCGGGCAGGGATCGGCCCGACTGGCGATGGCCACCTCGGTGGCGCAACGCGGACACCAGGCGCGGCCGGGCGGCTCGTCGATGGTGATCTGTGCGCCGTCCAGGCAGGTGCCGGGGGCGATGGCATCGAGCGCGAAGCGCAGCGCACCGACTTCGACGCCGGCCAGTGCGCCCGCCTCCAGACGCAGATGCGCAACACGCCGAAAATGCTCGCGTGCGACGGCGTTTTCCACCAGGCGCAGGATCTCCCCGGCCAGGCTCAACTCATGCATGGGCCGTCTCGCCGGGGACCATCGATGCATCAGAGAAATTTTGCGCAGCCAGCCAACGCAGGCACCAGGCCATGGCCAACGTCAGGTTCGACAGGGCCGCCGCGCTGGGTGGTTCACCGAGCTCAAAGCCCTCGCCGCGGATCGCCAGCAGCGTGCATGGCGGTGGCTCGATGCCGTGCAGGTCGCGAAATACCTGCATCACCGCCCGCGGCGACATGGCATGGGTGCTGAAGCTGAGATCACGCGCCGCTGTCAGCAGCGTCACTTCGAAGGGTGCAACACAGTTCAGACTGGCATCGACGAACAGCACCTGCTGACGACCGGCCAGATCCAGCGCATGCTCCACCTGTAACTGGAAGTCGGTCAGAAGCTCAACACTCCTCGGCGGCGTGGCGGCGAGCAGCGCGTCCAGTCGCTCAAGCAGCATGGGTCCGAGCGCATCGTCGCCGCGGCTCGGATTGCCCCAGCCGAACACCAGCACGGGCGCCACGGGTTGGGTGCATGGCCTCATGGCGGCGCTCCCCCGGCTGCGCCCAGGTCGCGCTGCAGGTCGCCGCGCTGCGACCGGACGACGCGGTCGATCAACTCACCCTGTGACCCGACCAGCGTCACCTCCAGCGGCATCTGCCCCAGCGCATGGGTAGCGCAGGACAGGCAGGGGTCGTAGGCGCGGATCGCCACTTCGATGTGGTTGAGCAGACCCTCGCTGAGCTCGCGTCCATCCAGATACTGGCGCGCGACCGAGCGCACGGACTCGTTCATGGCCTGATTGTTGTGGGTGGTGGCGACGATCAGGTTGCACATCGTCACCAGGTCGTTGTCGCCCACCGCGTAATGGTGGATCAGGGTGCCGCGCGGCGCTTCGATCACGCCGATGCCTTCGCGCTGGCGCTTGCCCGATGACATCAGCTCACCGGCCAGAATGTCCGGGTCGTCGAGCAGCTCGGCGATGACTTCCATCGCGTGCAGCACCTCGATCATGCGCGCCCAGTGGTAGGCCAGCGCAGCGTGGATCGGCTCGCCCCGGCCCCAGTCGAGGAATTCGCGCCGCTGCGTTTCAGCCAGCGGGCTGGGAATGAAGTCGCAGTTCTGGATGCGCGCCAACGGCCCGACCCGATACCAGCCGAGCTGCGGCCCGAGGCTGCGCAGGTAGGGAAACTTCATGTAGGTCCAGGGTTTGACCTCCTCTTCGATCAGATCGAGGTAGCTCTGGTCGCTGACGCCGTCGACGATGATGTGGCCGGCCGCATCGCGGACGCGCAGCACGCCATCGAAAAGGTCCAGCGCCCCATCGGCGCGCACCAGCGACAGCATGGCAGCCGGCACACTGCCGAAGCTGTCGTAGAGCGCGGGATTCTGCGCATGGAGCTGCTTGGCGATGTTCACCGCGTCCTGTGCCCACTCGATCATCTGGACCAGATCGCGCCGCAGCAGCGCTCGATCTTCGAAGCTCACATGCTTGTTCATGCCGCCCGGCACCGAGCCGGTGCCATGCACGCGCTTGCCAGCGGTGACGCGGATCACCTCCTGGCCGAACTTGCGCAGCAGCACTCCCTTCCTCGCGATATCGGGGTGCTTTTCGGCCACGCCAACGATATTGCGCCGGTTCAAATCAGAATCAAAGCCGAACAGCAGATCGGGGGACGACAGGTGGAAAAAGTGCAGCGCATTGCTCTGCATCACCTGGCCGTAGTGCATCAAGCGGCGGATCTTGGCGGCCGAAGGGGTGGGCACCGCACCGATCACCAGGTCCAGCGCCTTGCAGGCCGCCAGGTGGTGGGATACCGGGCAGATGCCGCACAGCCGCTGCACCATCACCGGCACCTCCCAGTAGGGCCGCCGCTCGATGAACTTCTCGAAACCGCGGAATTCGACGATGTGCAGCCGCACCTGCTGCACGCGCTGCTGCGCGTCCAGCAGTATCGTCACCTTGCCATGGCCCTCGACGCGCGACACCGGGTCGATTGCCACCCGGCGCAAACCTTGTGGCTGGGCGGCCGTTTCGAGGTCGAAAGTCATCCGCGTTTCCCTCAGTCGTAGTGCAACAGGCCATGGCCCAGATGCGGTGTGCGCCCGGCTATCAGATCGTTCAGGAAAGTCCAGAACGCGGCGGCCGACGGCGGGCAACCGGGCAGGAAGTAGTCCACATGCACCACCTCGTGGATCGGGTGCACCCGGTTCAGCGGCAGCGGCAATTCGGGGTCGTCGGGAATCCGGCTGTTCGCACGCAAGCCCGGTCGCGTGCGGTACACCTCGGTCAGCAGCACGCCCACGTCGAAGCGGTTGCGCTGCGCCGGCAGCCCGCCGGTGATGGCACAGGCGCCCACCGCCACCAGCGTCTTGCAGCGCTCGCGGAATTCGCGCAACACCAGCACATTCTCAGCATTGCACAGGCCACCCTCGATCAAGCCGATGTCACACTGGCTGAGCGCCTTGATGTCGGTGAAGGGTGAGCGGTCGAACTCGATATGCTCGATCAGCTCGAACAACCGCTCGTCAATGTCGAGGAAGGACATGTGGCAGCCGAAGCAGCCGGCCAGCGAGACGGTGGCCACCTTGAGCTTGCGCGGCAGGGGCGAGGGCGGCAACGGGGTGCTCGTGCTCATGCTGTTTCTCCATCCTCATGCGCCTGAAGCTGCTGCGAGACCGGCTTCAGATCGAAGCGGCGCTGGCCGATCGGCACTGCGAAACCGCGTCGCTTGGGCAGGATCACCCCCACCGGACAGATGCTCGCAGCGCGGTCGTCGAGTGCCATGTCGGTGTCGCCGAGCCGGCCGCTTGCGCTGTTGACCAGCAACTGCGTGCCGATGCCATGGCCGCCGATGGCGAAGAGGTTTTTGCCGTCAAGGTCGCGGCTGGCACGCACGCACAGCTCACAGAGGATGCAGCGGTTGAAGTCGAGCAGGATGTCGGGGTGGCTGGCATCGACCGGACGGTCGGGATAGAACTCCTCGAAGTGCGGGCCTTCCATGTCCATCTGATAGGCGGTCGCCTGCAGCAGGCAGTTGCCGCTCTTCTCGCAGCTCGGGCAGAAATGGTTGCCCTCAACGAACAGCATCTGCAGCAACATCTTGCGCTGTGCGTTGATCTCCCCGGTGTCGCTTTCCACCTGCTGCCCTGCCGCCGGTCGCACGGTGCAGGCCGCACCGGAGCGGCCGTTGACCTTCACCGTGCACAGGCGACAGGAACTCTGCGGCGCAAACTCCGGGTGCCAGCACAGGTGCGGAATGTAGCGGCCATGGCGCGTGGCGGCCTGCAGAATGGTTTCGCCTGCCTGAAATTCAACATCCTCGCCGTCGAGTGAAAAGGTGGCGGGGCTGCCGGACGCTGTGCTCAGCGCATCGCTGTCGTGCCGATCGCTCATGGTGGAATCTCCAGGTGCGCCGCCGGATCGTCGCGGTTGGTCAGGCGACGTGCAATCGACAATTCGGCATCGAGGTCGAAGCCGGGCTCGAACTGCAGCGATTGCAGCCGGCGCTCATAGGCCGGACGGAACTTGGCGAGGGTGTCGCGCAGCGGATTGCAGGCCGACGCGCCCAGGCCGCAGTGGGTGGTGGCGTGCATCAGCCGGTCGATCTCGAACAGCACGTCGATGTCGTACCGCGAGCCGCGCCCCCCGCCGTTGGCATTCGCCAGCTTGTCCATGCGCTTGACCACCAGCGCGGTACCGACCCGGCAGGGCGTGCAGAAACCGCAACTTTCATGCGCGAAGAAATGGGCGAAGTTGCGCGCCACCTCGAACATGTCGCGGCTGCGGTCGAACACCATGAAGGCACCCGCCGTCGGCAGATCCTCGAAGGCGATACGGCGGTCGAACTCGAACGCCGACAGGCAGACGCCCGAGGGTCCGCCAACCTGCACCGCCTGGGTGTCGCGCGCACCGCAATCTTCGAGGATGCGCCCGATGCGCGTGCCGAACGGGTATTCGTAGATGCCGGGCCGCTCGCAGTCGCCCGAAACCGAATGGATCTTGGTGCCGGTGGACTTGGGCGTGCCGATCGCGGCCCACCAGGCGCCGCCGCGGATGGCGATCTGTGCGGCGGCGCAGTAGGTCTCGACGTTGTTGACGCTGGTCGGCTGGCCCAGGTAGCCGCACTCCACCGGAAATGGCGGGCGGATGCGCGGCGTGCCGCGCTTGCCTTCGAGCGACTCGATCAGGGCTGACTCCTCGCCGCACACGTAGGCACCGGCACCGACGTGGATGGCGATGTCGAAATCGAATCCCGCCTGGCCGAGGATGGCGGCACCGAGCAGCTGTTGATCACGGCGCCGCTGCAGCACCGACTGCAAGGGCTCCAGCAGATAGCGGTACTCGCCGCGCAGATAGACCAGCCCTTGCCGGGCGCCGATGACGAATGCCGCCACGGTCATGCCTTCGAACACGTCGTCGGCATGGCGCGCAAGCAGCACGCGATCCTTGAAGGTGCCGGGCTCGCCTTCGTCGGCATTGCACACGACAACGTGAGCCTCGCCGGGCGCATCGCGGCACAGCTCCCACTTCAACCCGGTGGCAAAGCCGGCGCCGCCGCGTCCGCGCAGATTGGAGTGCTTCATGTCGTCAAGCATGGCCTGCGCGCCGCGCGCCAGCGCCGCCGCGATGGCGGCACCGGGTGTCAGCGGCATCCCCAGCAGCACGTCGGCGCGACGGATGTTGTCGTCGATCGCGAACCACGACTGCGGCCACAACGGCACCGCTACTCCGCTGCGAATGAGCTCGGCCATCTGCGCCACCCTGGCCGCGTCGAGTCGGGTGATCACATGCTGGTGGTTGATCAGCAGCGCGGGGCCCTGGTCGCACAGACCGGTGCAGGAGGTACGGTCCACACTCACCAGCCCATCGGGGCTCAACTGGCCAGTCTCAATCCCCAGCCGGCCACACAGATCGGCCATCAAAGCCGCGCTGCCCTGCATGCGGTCGGTGATATTGTCGCTGAACAGCACCCGGTAGCGTCCCACCGGCCGGGTGTGAAAGAAGCGGTAGAAACCGACCACCCCTTCCACATGGACCAGGGGCAGCTTCAGTTCGCGGGCCAGATCGCCGAGCAGATCCCGCGGCAGCCAGCCGATCAGATCCTGCGTTTCGCGCAGGATCTGGACGAGGCTATGCGGATCGCGGCGGTGGCGGGAGAGTATCTTTTCCAGTGCCTCGCGCTCGACGTTCATGGTGATTCCATCGCTTGCAGGGGCTTCATTGCGACTCCTGTGCATTGTCGCACGTGGATTTTGCTTCGCATGACGGCAGCCCGTACCGAGAAGATCAGGGTGGGCAACGGACGCATTCACATGCTCCGCACCTGCATGCGACGCCGTAGGGTTTTTCTGCCTCTACGGCAAGAAATTTGCCCAAACCAAGGGCGAGTATGACTAGCCAGGAAGCAGAGTCCAGCGCCGCGGTGTGAAACAGCCGCTGCATCGGTGCGATGTAGGTGGACAGAAGCTGAAAACCAATCAACTCGGCGTCGGTACCTCCCGTCGGCGGGTGCGACAATTTGCCGCATCGACAGGCGTCGTCTGCGCCGGTAGTTTGCGGGCCGCCAATCGCCATCCTGCGGGAGTCCGCCATGCCCAACCTTGTACGCCACAGCGCAGGCGCCATCGCACTGCTCGCGAGTCTCGGTCTGACCGCTGCCGCATCCGCCGATCACGCTTCCGTCGGTCTGGGTGGCGGCGTCGGCAGCCCGATCTACACCGAATCCGCCATCACGCTGCCGGCAGGTCGCTGGAGCACCAGCCTGCGTTCGGAGTACAACAACTTTTCGCGCATTGCCAACCCGCAACTGGCCGACAGCGAGCTGCACAGCGTCGACTTTCTGTCATCGACCGCTCTCGGACTGAGCTATGGTGTTACCGACGACCTGACCCTGGGATTGCGCCTGCCCTATATCCAGCGCCAGAACGTCAGGGAAGCGGATCACCACGTCTACGATCACGGCGCCGGGGCCCACGGGCACCCCGACCGGATCCTGAATCTGGGCGACCCCGAAGGTCTCGGCGACGCCACCCTGTTCGGGGAGTACCGTTTCCTGCGCAGCGCGGACCAGCAAACGCACCTCGCCGCGCTGTTCGGGGTCAAGCTGCCCACGGGGGAGACTCACCGCAAGAGCGGCGGCGAACGTCTGGAGACTGAATTCCAGCCCGGCTCGGGCTCCACCGACGGCCTGCTGGGAGTCGCGGCGACGCATCTGTCCGGCGCGCTGTCCTACGATGCCAGCCTGCTCTATTCCGCCGTCGCCACCGGCGCCCAGCACACCGACCTGGGCGATGTCCTCAGCTATAACCTCGCGGTCTCCCACCGACTCGGCGGCGAGCGCCCGGCCAATCCCTACGATCTGACGCAGCCGCACGCCTGGGATCTGATTCTGGAGCTCAATGGCGAGCACCGGGAGCGCGTGCAGATCCACGGCCAGCGCGAAGAAAATTCCGGCGGCAACATCGTCTATCTGTCGCCCGGCGTGCGCTACCTGAACAGGACGGGCTGGGGCCTGGCGCTTTCCCTGGGCGTTCCGGTGGCGGAAAATCTCAACGGCACCCAGGCGGACCCGGACTATCGGGTGCTAAACTCCCTGAATGTCGCGTTCTGATCCGCATCGCAACACCTTGACCCGGCGCAAGCACACGCCCTGGTCCGCACTGGCGTGTGCTTGCGCGTGCGCGCTGCTGTTCGGCGGCCACGCCAGCGCCCGCGCGGAGCCCGCTTTTCAGCTCGCCGTGGCGGCGGCCTTCGCTCCCGATGGCCGCCTGTGGCGCCTGCGCAGCGACGGCCATCAGGTGTACGCCGATCATTCCGACGATTTCGGCACGACATTCAGCAAATCCGTGCCCGTGAACACCGAACCCCAGCCGCTCGCGGTCTCCGTTGAAGAGCGCGCCGGCATCGCCTTCGCCGGCGACACCGTGCATGTCGTCTATCCGGTGGCGGCCGGGGCCGGCACAGCGCGCCTGTTTCACGCGCTGTCAACGGATACCGGGCGCAGCTTTTCGATCCCGCGGCCCCTGGCACAGGCGCCCGGTCGGCTGCACCGATTTGCGGTGAACAGCGCCGGCGAACCCCAGCATTTCTGGTACCAGGAAGCGGCACCGGGCGCGCCCACGGCGCTGTATCGCGCGACCGCGAACCTGCCGCAGCAACTGTTGGCCACCGGCCTGTGCGACTGCTGCCGGCCCGCGCTGGCTTTCGACCCGCAGGGGCAGGCGGTCATCGCCGCGCGCTTTGTGTATCCCGGTAACATCCGCGACCACGGCCTGATTCGCGTACCCGCGCTCGGGCCAGCGATGGTGCAACGCATCACCTTCGATCAGTGGCGGATCGCGGCCTGTCCGACCCAGGGGCCGGCGCTCGCGATCACCCCGGCTGGCCGCCATCACCTCGCCTGGTTCACCCTCGGCGCTCACCGGGGACTGTTCCGATCGTATTCCGATGACGCCGGCGCGCATTTCTCGGACCCCGAAGCGTTCGGCGATCCCGACGCCTACGCCATCAATCCGGCGGTCGCGGCCGAGGCGGACGCGGTGGTGGTGCTCTGGCAGGAGTACCGCGGCGGCAGCATCCGCGTGCTGACCCAGCGCTCGGCGGATCGCGGCGCGAGCTGGGGCCCGACGCGCGAACTCGCGAGCGCCACGGGAGCTGCCGACCGCCCCGAACTGCTGGTCCATGAAAACCGGTTTTACCTGTCCTGGCACACCCGCGATTCGGGTTATCGGTTGCTGCCGATTCCAGCGCAGCCCTGACGCAAAGCCTTGCCCTGATGCAAGGACGTGCCCTGATACAATGAAGCCATGCACGGACTTCATTTCGATAACCGCTTTCACAGTCTGGGCGATGCCTTCTACACGGCGCTCGCGCCCACCGGGTTTGCCAATCCGCATCGGGTGGCGACGAATCCTGCCGCGGCGCAGTTGCTCGGCCTGGCGCCGGACGCGCTGGAGAGCCCGGAGTTCCTCGCCTGGGCCAGCGGCAATGTCACCGCGCCCGGCAGCGCGCCGCTCGCCATGGTCTACGCCGGCCACCAGTTCGGCGGGTACAGTCCGCAACTGGGCGACGGCCGCGGCCTGCTGCTCGGCCAGGTTCAGACCGGTGCCGGCCTGCTCGATCTCCATTTGAAGGGTGCCGGCAAGACGCCCTACTCGCGCTTTGCCGACGGCCGCGCGGTGCTGCGCTCGACCATCCGCGAATACCTCGCCGGCGAAGCGCTCCATGGCCTCGGCATTCCCAGCACACGCGCGCTCGCCATCATCGGCAGCGACGAGCCGGTGCTGCGCGAGCAGGTGGAAGCGGGCGCCATGTTGATCCGGGTGGCGCGTACCCACATCCGTTTCGGTTCCTTCGAGTATTTTCATCATCGCCAGCGTCCCGATGCGGTACGCGCGTTGGCCGACCATGTGATCGCCACCTATCTTCCCGAACTCGCGGCGGCCGCCCAACCCCATCTGGAACTGTTCCGCCACGCCGTGCATGCCACCGCGCGCCTGATAGCGCAGTGGCAGACCGTGGGTTTCTGCCATGGCGTGATGAACACCGACAACATGTCGATTCTGGGCGAGACCCTCGACTTCGGGCCTTACGGTTTTCTGGACGCCTACGATCCCGGCCACATCTGCAATCACTCCGACCACGAAGGCCGCTACGCCTACCACCGCCAACCGGCGATAGGGCTGTGGAACTGCAACGCCCTGGCGCACGGACTGAGTGCGCTGATCGCGGCCGAGGATCTGCGCACCGTGCTGCTCGAATACGAGCCGCTGCTGCTCGCGGAACTGCGCCGCCGCCAGCGCGACAAGCTGGGCCTGGCACTGGAACTCCCCGGCGATACAGCCCTGATCGACGATCTGCTCGCGCTGCTCGCCAAGGGCGGCGTCGACTACACGCTGTTTTTCCGCCACCTCTGCGACTTCGTGCCCGGCGCGGCCAACACGCCACTGCGTGATCTGTGCCCCGATCGCGCCGCCTTCGCGGCCTGGGCGGCGCGTTACAGCACGCGGCTCGGCGCGGAAACCCGCGGCGCGGCGGAGCGCCGTGCCGCCATGCGGCAGATCAATCCCGCCCATGTCCTGCGCAACTATCTGGCCGAAACCGCGATCCGCGCGGCGGTCGACCAGGGTGACTACCGCGAAATCGACAACCTGCGCCGGGCGCTGGCGCAGCCGTTCGAACCGCCACCCGAATTCGCCCGCTACGCGGCGCCGCCCCCGGACTGGGGCAGAGGCATCGCGGTCAGTTGTTCATCATGAAGAGCGCGCCCCTGGCCCGCGGGTTGCTGCTGACGTGCGCCCTGCTCGCGCCGAAAACCTACAGTGCCGACGTCGCCGTACCCCTGACGATCGACGGGCGCCACCTCGACCGCGCCGTCGCACTCGCCCTGCACATGGACGCGGAGCGTCGCGCGACGCTCGCGGAGAACGCCTGCAACCGGGTCGAGGTCGCCGATCCCAAAGTCCGTACCGACCAGGGACCGCTCGAAGTCGAGCTCAGGCTGGTGGTGACGACCGCGCTCGACGTCATGGGCGAGTGCCGCGGTCCCGAGCCCTGGCACGGCCAGATGACCGTCGAACTCAGGCCCCGGACCGACGATTCCGGGCTTGCGGTGGTGTTTACGCCGCTCGGCGCGCAGGTGTGGCGTGGCGACGGCACCGAGGGTCTGCTGAGCCAGCCGGCGAAAGTGCTCGCGGAAAAGCTGATTCTGCCGCAACTGGGTCAGGTGCGGGTGGATCTGGCCGAGCCGCTGCGCGCCATCGACGCCCTGCTGGTGGAACTGCAAAAAACCGGCGCGGAAGCCCCGCCACCGCTGGTGAAGCGCAGCCACATCCAGTCGCTTGCGGTACTCCCCGAAGGCTTGCGCGCCACGCTCGGTTTCGCGCTGGCACCCCATCCGGTCGCCGCCGGCCCCGAACCGGTTCTCACCCCGGAAGAACTCGCCGAATGGGCGCGTGTCGAGGATGAGCTGGACGGCTTTCTGACCACCGTCATTACGATGCTCGCGGAAACAGCCGATTCGCGTGATCTGCGTTTCGAGCTGCTGGGCGCGCTGCTGGACGCGCGCTACGCCATCGCCCAGGCGCTCACCGAGAACCATCCGGACGGCGATCCGGTGCGGAAACTGTTCGCCGATACCTGGGATCGCCTGCGCCCCCACCTCGCGACGCTCGCGCGCGCCAACCTGCCCGCGCTCGGCAACGACTTGCACCTCGCCGGATTCATCGCCGGCGGCGACGCGCTGCGGGCACTCGACGGGCTCGGCCCGGAATACGGCATCGAGATCACCCGCGACGGCCTGCGCCGGCTCGCCCGCATGCTGCTCGCCGACGCCGCACCGGCCTCGTTCACGCCCTTGCCGCTGGAGGTGGACCAGCGACTGCGGAAACTGTTCTTGCTGGACGATCCCGAGACCAGCCGCGTCCGCCCGATGTTCCGGAATCTGGTGCAGTGGCTGGTGCCGGCGGCGCGCGCCGAGGAACCAGCGCCCAAGCTGACGACCAAGGTGCCGCGCCGGGGCGAACTTCAGGCCTACCTCAAACAGGTCGCCGCCATCCTCGACGACAAAGCCAGCGCTCGCCTGGACGGCAAATCCCGCCTCCCGCAGCGCCTGGCGAAATCGTTCACTCCCCTGGTGCAGGCCACCGCGTGGAAGGAATCCTGCTGGCGCCAGTTTGTCGGTACCGCGGCGAAACCCCAGGTGCTGAAATCCCCCGTCGGAGCCATCGGCATGATGCAGATCAACGGCCGCGTGTGGCGCGGGCTCTACGACCTCAAGCGCCTGAACGACGAGGCCGACTACAACGTCGCGGCGGGGACCGAGATTCTCGAACACTATCTGGTCGATTACGCCCTGCGGCGCGGCGAGAATCGGCGCCCCGGCGGCGACGACAACCTGATTCGCGCGACCTACGCCGCCTATAACGGCGGCCCCGGGCAGCTCTCCCGCTACCGGCGCACCGACACGCCGCAGTGGCAGCGCGCCATCGACAACGCCTTCTGGGATCACTACCAGCAGTTCAGGACGAAAGGCTGGCCGGATGTCACCAGTTGTTATCCGGAAGTCGGCTGACTTCCCGCAGCGGGCTTCAGCCGCCCAGGGAGCGGGAAAAAACCTGCAACACCGCGACGCCGGCCACGATCAGGGCGAGTCCGATCAGGGCCGCGACATCCAGGGTCTGGCCGAACAGTACCCAGCCGATCACGGCGATCAGCGCGGTCCCGACTCCGGACCAGATGGCATAGGCGACCCCCACCGGGACAACTTTCAGGGTCAGCGACAAAAAATAAAACGCGACCCCGTAGCCCAGCACCACGAACAGCGCAGGCCAGGGCCGGGTGAAGCCTTCCGCGGCCTTCAGCGCCGAAGTGGCGACCACCTCGGCGACGATGGCCAACGCGAGATACAGCCAGTGCATGGCGCGCCGTTGCGGCCGGTCAGCGTTTGCGCAGCAGGCTGAGCCCGTCGCCGATCGGCACCAGGCTCAGGTCCACCCGCACATCCCTGTGGATACGGCGATTGAACGCCCGGATCGCGCGCGTGTCGGCATCGGCGGTCGCCGTATCCAGCACCCGGCCATCCCACAACACGTTATCGACCACGATCAGTCCGCCCGGCCGCAGCAGCGCCAGACACTGTTCGTAGTAGCCGGCGTAGCCGGTCTTGTCGGCATCGATGAAGGCGAGGTCGAAGCTGCCCGCGGCGCCCTCGGCGAGCAGCGTCGCCAGGGTTTCGGACGCGGGGGCAAGGCGCAGGTCGATGCGGTCGGCGACGCCGGCGCGGGCCCAGTATTCCCGCGCAATGCGGGTGTATTCGGCGCTGATGTCGCAGGCGATCAAACGGCCATCGGCGGGCAGCGCGGACGCCACGCAGAGCGCGCTGTAGCCCGTGAAGACGCCGATCTCCAGCGCCTGCCGCACCCCCAGCAAGCGCGCCAGCAGCGTCATGAACTGACCCTGCTCGGGCGCGATCTGCATTCTGGCTTCCGGCATCTGGCGGGTGCGGTCGCGCAACTCCTGCAACAGATCCGACTCCCGCAGCGAGACCTCGAGCAGATACGTGTAAAGTTCGGGCGTGAGCTGGATGCTCTGCTTGGACATGACGCGTTCCCGACCGGATGGGTTGGCACTCTAGCACCCCCGGTATCCGCGCGTAATGAATGCGGTCCGGGCCGCGACCATGGTCCGCGGAGAGCGGGCGTATCGCGGGCATACCCAGGTTTGCCGCATCGACCCTCTCGTACCGACAGTGACGGACCCGACCACGACCATGACCAAACGTCTTGCCCTCTGGATGCTCGTCGGCCTGGCCGTGATCGCCTTTCTTGCGCTCGATCTCGGCCACTGGCTGTCGTTCGAATACCTGCAGAGCCAGCGCGCGACCCTGGTGGGTTACCGGGACGCGCATCCGTTCCTGTGTACCGCATTGTTCTTCGCCCTGTATGTGGTGGCCACCGCTCTCTCGCTGCCGGGGGCGACCGTACTCACCCTTGCCGCCGGCGCCATCTTCGGCTTGCTGTGGGCGACGCTGCTGGTCTCCTTCGCATCGAGCCTTGGCGCCACCCTGGCGTTTCTGACCGCGCGTTACCTCGTTCGCGATCCCATCCAGTCCCGCTACGGAAGCCGTCTCCAGGCCATCGATGCCGGCATCGCTCGCGACGGCGCGTTTTACCTGTTCACCCTGCGCCTGGTGCCGCTGTTTCCGTTCTTTGTCATCAACCTGCTGCTCGGCCTGACCGCGATGCGCACCCGGACCTTCTACTGGGTGAGCCAGCTCGGGATGTTGCCCGCGACGCTGGTCTATGTGAACGCCGGCACCCAGCTCGGCCAACTGGCATCGCCCACCGGTATTCTCTCGCCGCGGTTGCTCGGGGCGTTCGCGCTGCTGGGCCTGTTTCCGCTGCTTGCCCGCACGCTCGTGGCGCGCATCCGGGCGCGACGCCAATACGCGGGCTTCACCAAACCCAAACGCTTCGACCGCAACCTGATCGTGATCGGCGCCGGCAGCGCCGGCCTGGTGAGTGCCTATATCGCCGCGGCGGTGAAAGCGAAGGTCACGCTGATCGAAGCGCACCGGATGGGCGGCGACTGCCTCAATACCGGCTGCGTGCCTTCGAAAGCGCTGCTGCGCGCGGCGAAGCTTGCCCACGAACTCGGCCGCGCCGAGGAATTCGGTTTCGCTGCCGTGCAGGCCGTGCCGGATTTCGCGCGGGTCATGGCCCGGGTGCGGGAGGTGATCCGGGCTGTCGAACCTCATGATTCGGTGGCGCGTTACGAAGCGCTCGGCGTCGAGTGCCTGCGGGGCCATGCCCGGCTGGTCGATCCCTGGACGGTGGAAGTCGATGGCCAGCGTCTGAGCGCGCCCAATATCGTGCTCGCCACCGGCGCGCGACCCTTCGTGCCGCCGCTGCCGGGCCTCGCGGAAGCCGGCTATCTCACGTCCGACAACCTTTGGGAGCTGCGCGAACTGCCGCCGCGCCTGGTGGTGCTGGGCGGCGGTCCCATCGGCTGCGAACTGGCGCAGGCCTTCGCCCGCCTGGGCAGCGAGGTCACCCAGGTGGAAATGCTGCCGCGCCTGCTGATCCGCGAAGACCCCGAGGTATCGGACACCCTGCAGGCGCGGTTTGCCGCCGAAGGCATCACTGTGCTGCTGGATACCCGGGCGATCCGCGTCGCGATGATCGCCGATCAAAAAACCCTGATCTGCGCCCGCGCCGGACTGGAGCTCCGGATTCCCTGTGACCAGATCCTGGTCGCCGTGGGCCGCGCCGCCCGTCTCGAAGGTTACGGCCTGGAGGAACTCGGCGTGAAAACCGGCAACACCATTGCAGTGAACGAATTCCTGCAAACCAGCTTTCCCAACATCTACGCCTGCGGCGATGTCGCCGGGCCCTATCAATTCACCCACACCGCCGCGCACATGGCCTGGTACTGCGCGGTGAATGCCCTGTTCGCGCCCTTGTTGAGACTGCGCGGCGGCAAGTTCCGGGTCGACCATTCGGTGATTCCCTGGGCCACCTTCACCGACCCCGAAGCGGCGCGCGTGGGACTCAACGAGGCCGAGGCGAAAGCGCGCGGCGTTCCCCACGAAGTCACGCGATATCCTCTGGCGGACCTGGATCGCGCCATCGCCGAGGGCGCCACCGACGGCTTCGTCAAAGTGCTCACGGTACCCGGCCGCGACCGCATTCTGGGTGCCACCATCGTCGGCGCGCACGCGGGGGAACTGATCGCCGAATTCGTGCTGGCGATGCGCCAGCGCATCGGACTCAACAAGATCCTCGGCACCATCCACATCTATCCCACTCTGGCGGAAGCCGGCAAATACGCCGCCGGGCGCTGGAAACAGACCCACCAGCCCGCGGCCCTGCTGCGCTGGGTGGCGCGCTTTCACCGCTGGCGACGGCGCTGAAGCGCGGCAAACAAGCCGGCACAGGCGCTCGGGTGATACGCTGGAGCGGCGCTACAATCAACTTCCGGCGCCCCGACCGCTCACGACCCCACCGCAGGAGACTCTCCGATGTCCGCACTTCCCGCCCGTCGCTTCTGGCTCGCCGCCCTGCTCGCGCTGGCGACCGCGGCAGCGACCGCCGCGCCCTCGACCGGACCCTATACCAACAAGCGTTTCCGGGCCTTGCAGGACGAAAATGCCCTGATTCTGGTGGCCGTCACCGGACCCGGCTGCCCCGCCTGCCGGGCGCAGCGCGCGCTACTGGACAGCTTCCAGAAGCAGCATCCGGAAGCCGACCTGAACATCCTGTGGGTCGACTACGATCACCAGAAACGCGTGCTCAAGTATCTGAATGCGACCCTCGCCGGGACGCTGATCCTGTTTCGCGGCGCCGAGCGGCGCTGGTCCACGGTGTCGAAAATGGACGAGGATGCGATCATCGCGCCGATCCTCCACGCCGCCGGGCCCTGACCGCGCGGCGCGCCGCCAATGGCGGCGCCGACCGCCGGTTCATTGCCCGGCGTCGGGTTTGTGCTCCGGCGGCTGCGGCTCAGGCTCGGTCGCCGCCACGGGCACCAACGCCACGCCCTGACCGAGCATCACGCCGATCCAGCGGGTGCCGGGATCGCTCTCCAGCGCGATCTTGACCAGGATGGTGAGCGGAACCGAAAGCAGCATGCCGATCGGCCCCAGCACCCAGCCCCAGAACACCAGGGACAGGAACACCACCAGCGACGACAGGTTGAGTCCGCGGCCCATCCAGCGCGGCTCCAGGACATTGCCGATCACCACATTGATGACGATCTGAATGCCGGCGGCGAGCCCCGCCGTCACCGGCCCGACCTGCACCAGCGCCAGCAGCACCGGCGGTGCCGCCGCCAGAATCGACCCGATGGTGGGCACGAAATTGAGCAGAAAGGTGAGCAGCGCCCACATCACCGGATAGCCGACACCCAGCAGCCACAGCGCCAGCCCCACCAGCACACCGGTGAGCAGGCTGGTCAAGGTTTTGAGTCCGACGTAGTGATTGACGCTCTCGGTAAAGCGGCCGATCGCCGCGAGCGAGTCGCGCGGGACGCTGCGCGCCTGGGCGAGCTTGTCGCGAAACCCCACCTGCTCGGCAAGGATGAACACCACCGTGATCAGGATCATGAAGCCGTTGGTGGTGAGACTGCCCAGCGACGCCAGCGTATTGCCGGCAAGCTGCATCACCGCGCCGGGGTTGACGCTGTCGCGCCAGTCGCCGATATCGAACACCATCCCGTGCCCCGCGAGCCATTGCTGCAAGCCCGCCGTCATCTCGATGAGCCGCTTCTCGTAGAACGGCAGATCGGTGCGGAAATCCCGGATCGAGGTGCCGACCAGGGTGCCCACCAGGGCGGCGGCAATGATGATCGCCAACACCATCACCGCAATGGCCGCCCAGCCCGGCAAGCCGCGTCCCTTGAGCCAGGCGACCGGCGGCACGCAGATGAGCGCGATGAAAATGGACAGCAGGAAGGGCACCAGCAGCGAGGCTGCCGCCTTCATTCCGGCCACCACCACGATGAACGCGGCGGTGTAGAGCAGAAACCGCGCGGCGACGGACAATCTGAAACCCATGGTCATCTCCTGATGTTTTTTGCGCCCTGTCAGGCCATTACCGCATCCACAGCAGACGCGCCGCGACGGCAGCGGTGACCACCACGATCACCGGCTGCACCAGCCGGGTGCCGCGCCGGATCACCAGTCCCGACCCGAACCAGGCGCCCAGCATCTGGGCGGCGGCCATGGTCAGCGCCAGACCCCAGACCACCCGATCGGTCGCCGCAAACAGCAGCGCCGAGGTCCCGTTGATGGCCAGCACCAGCGCTTTGGTGTGGGCGGTGGCCTTGCGCAGGTTGTAGCCGCGCAGACTGACCAGCAGAAACGGAAAAACCGATCCCATGCCGGGACCAAAGAAGCCGCCGTAGAAGCCCATTGCCGGCGCGCCAGCGTAGTCGAAAACGCGCGGAGACACCCGCCGGGGCGCGTCCTCGTCCCCGATCCGGGGTGAGATCAAAAAATACAGCGCGATGGCGATCATCAACAGCGGCAGCAGGGGTTCCAGCACGGCGTTCGACAGACGCTGGACGACCCAGGTGCCGAGCACCGCGCCGCCACTGGCCATCAGCAATCCGGTGCGGGCGGCGCGCAGCTCCAGATGCCCGGAGCGCACGAACTTGATGGTCGAGACGAGGGTGCCGAGCGCGCTCTGCACCTTGTTGCTCCCCAGCGCGGCCAGCGGCGGCAGACCGGCCCAGAGCAGCGCGGGCAGCGTGATGAGCCCGCCCGCCCCGGCCATCGACGACACAAAGCCGGCGCAGAAAGCCACGCCCACCAGCAGGCTGATCACGGGGATGGTCAGTTCCGGCATCAGGATGACAAACCCACCAATCAAGAGCCCGCGATGGTAGCAGAGCCCGTTCCGGCTCCGTTCAGGCGTCCGCGCGCCACTGCATCAACAGCGCCAGCGCACGGCGGCGCAGGCTCTGGTCATGGATATCGCAGGTGAACATCAGTTCGTCCACGCCGATCCGCGCGAGCAGGTTTTCAAGCTGGGCACACACCGGCTCGCGCCCGCCGATGGCGGCGAGGCCCAGCAGCCCCTGCACCGCCGCCCGCTCGCCCGGCGACCAGAGCGCATCGAGATCCGCCACCGGCGGTCGCAGGCGCAGACTCTGACCGCGCAGCAGCGCCAGCGCGCGCTGCTTCAGGCTGGTGGCGAGGTATTCGGCTTCCGCGTCGGTCGGCGCCGCGATCAGCGGTACGCCCGCCATCGCATAGGGCTGTGCCAGCGCGGGCGACGGTTGAAAATTGCGCCGGTAAAGCGCGAGCGCCTCTTCCAGATGGTGCGGCGCGAAATGCGAAGCGAAGGCGTAGGGCAGGCCGAGCGCGGCCGCCAGCCGGGCGCTGTAGAGGCTCGACCCCAGCAGCCAGATGGCGACACCGCTGTTCGTTCCCGGTATCGCCTGCAACGGCTGCCCTGCCTGCGCCGGCCCCAGCAGGCGCCGCACTTGCGCGACTTCGGTGGGGAAATCCTCCACCCCACCGGGGCGGTCCCGGCGCAATGCACGCGCGGTGAGCGGATCGGTGCCGGGCGCGCGCCCGAGCCCGAGGTCGATGCGGCCCGGATGCAGCGCATCCAGGGTGCCGAACTGTTCGGCCACCACCAGCGGCGGATGGTTGGGGAGCATCACTCCGCCCGCGCCCAGGCGCAGCCGCGTGGTGCCGGCCGCGAGGTGGGCGATCAGCACCGCCGGCGCGGAGCTGGCGATGCCGTCCATGTTGTGGTGCTCGGCGACCCAGAAGCGGGTGTAGCCCAGTTCCTCGGCACAGCGCGCAAGATCGAGGGCGTCGCGCAGGGCGCTGCCGGCATCGCCGTCGGCGCGGACGGGTGCCAGATCCAGAACCGAAACGGGAATGGCGCTGAGCCGGCTCATGGGCACTCTCGCCCGGGCGGGTGCGGAATGCGGCGCGCGGTCGGCTCGGGCGGCATCTGCCTACCACTGCCAGTGCTGCGACAGCAGCGCCGGCACTTCGGACGCGGGCACCGGTCGGCTGAAATGGTAGCCCTGCGCCACGTCGCAACCCTGGGCGCGCAGAAAATCCAGTTGCTCCTGGGTCTCCACGCCTTCGGCCACCACCTCGAACCCCAGTTTATGGCCCAGCGAGATACTGGCGTCCACGATGATGGCATCGCCTGGATCCCGGGTCAGATCCCGCACGAATGTTTGATCGATCTTCAGCACATCGAGCGGGAAGTGTTTGAGATAGGACAGCGACGAATAACCGATGCCGAAGTCATCGATCGCAACCCGGACGCCCAACGTGTGCAGCGCGTGCAGCGTCGTACCGGTCAGGACCGGATCGCGCATCATCAGATTTTCGGTAATCTCCAGCTCGAGACCGCCGACCGGCATCTGCTCCTCGGTCAGAATCCGCTGCACGGTGGCGGGCAGTTCGGGGTCGGCGAACTGAAGGGCTGACACATTGACCGACACGCGCAGCGGGCGCTGCCGGGACTCGCGCCAGGAACGTGCATCGGCACAGGCACGGCGCAAAACCCACTCCCCCACCGCCACGATGAGCCCACTATCTTCCAGTAGCGGCAGAAACCCTGCCGGCGGGACCAGTCCGCGCTCCGGGCGACGCCAGCGCAGCAGTGCCTCCAGCGCCACGACCCGGCCACTGCGCAGATCCACCTGAGGCTGATAATGTAACTCGAACTGATCGCGCTCCAATGCGCGCCGCAGATCCGCCTCCAATGCCAGCAGTTCGTGACCACGGGAGTCCATCTCGGGGGCGAAGAAGCGGTACTGGTTGCGCCCCGCCCCCTTGGCCTGGTACATGGCGAGATCGGCGTTGCGCAGCAGATCCTCGACACCGTCGCCGTCGTGGGGAAAGAGCGCCAAGCCGATACTGAGAGTGACGAACACCTCCTGACCGCCGGCACTGACGGGGTCGTTGAACGCCAAGCGTATTTTGCGCAATACCGCGAGCACATCCTCGACCCGGTTCAAATCGCCAACCACCACGGTGAATTCGTCGCCGCCCTGGCGCGCCACGGTGTCGGTGGGCCGCAAGGAAGACAGCAGCCGCGCTGCCACCTGTTGCAGCACGGAATCACCCACGGAATGGCCGAGGCTATCGTTGATGCGCTTGAAATTGTCGAGATCGAGAAACATCACCACTGTATACCCACCGTGCCGACGCACATGGGCCAGTTCCGCCGCGAGGCGGTCGGCGAGCAGGAAGCGGTTGGGCAATCCCGTCAGACGATCATGAGTGGCCTGGTGTTGCAACTCGGCTTCAAAGCGCTTGCGTTCGGAAATGTCGCGCGCGACTGTGGACAGGTAATCGATCGCGCCACCCCCATCGCGGTGCGCCAGGACCACTTGGGAGAGCGGGATTTGCCCCGCGCCTTCAGGCCCCCACGCGGCGGTCTCGCCGGACCAGAAACCCTCGCGACTGGCTACGGGGAAAGCGTCCATCAGCAGCTGTTCTGTTACATGTTCTGGAAACAGATCGCGAATATGGCGTCCGGTCAGGTCGGCATCGGAATCCAGACCGAGCAGCCGGCGCCCTGCGCCATTCAGATAATGCAGCGCACCATCAGGCGCCATGGTGGCGACCAGATCGGGCGTCACCTCCAGAATGGATGCCAGTCGGGTGCGCTCCCGCTCCGCTTCCACCCGGGCGGTGATATCGCGGCCGGTGGAAACGAAGTGGGTGATCTCCCCCAGCTCGTCCAACAGGGGCGCAATCACCTTGTGCTCGTGAAACAGCGTTCCGTCCTTGCGCCGGTTGATGAATACTCCCTCGTAGGTCAGCCCGGCGGTAACGCACTTCCACAACGCACTGTACACAGCGTTCTCATGCTGGCCGGAACGCAACAGATTGGGGCGCCGGCCCAATACCTCGCCGGCCAGGTAGCCCGTCAGAGTCAGGAAAGCGGGATTGGTGTACTCGATGCGGCCCTCCCGATCCGTGATGAAGACCGCATCGGCGGCCTGATTCACCGCCTGGGACAACTGGCGCAACTCCTGATCCGCCAGCCGGCTCTCGCGGCGCAGACCAGCCTCCCGCAACTCGCGATCGATGGCCGGGATCAGGCGCGCCAGATTGTCCTTCATGACATAGTCCTGGGCACCGGTGCGCATGGCTTCGACCGCCGCGTCCTCGCCGAGATTGCCGGACACGAAAATGAGCGGCACATCCGGATCCCGCTCCCGCACCAGCTTCAGCGCACGCACGCCGCTGAAACCCGGCATCGCGTAGTCCGACAGCACCAAGTCCCAAAACTGATCCAGGGCTAGCACCAGCGCTGCTTCATCCTCCACCCGCAGCCATTCAATCGCGAAGCCACCACGCTCCAGGTGTTGCACCAGCAATACCGCATCATCTTCACTGTCCTCGACGATCAGGAGCCGTAAAGGCCGAAGATTTTCGGATTCGTCCATCGCGTTACTCCTGTCAAAGCTCAATACACGGCCGGCGGCGGGACATTCAACAGCAGCCAGTAAAGTCCGAGCTGGCCCGCCGCGCGCACGAACTCGTCGAAGTCCACCGGTTTGCGCACATAGCTGTTGGCGCCCAGGGAATAGCCCTTGAGACGATCTTCGTCTTCGTTGGAAGAAGTCAGAATCACCACCGGCAACAGCCGGGTACGCGGGTCGGCGCGCAGGCGCCGCAGCACCTCGAGCCCGTCGATGCGCGGTAACTTCAGATCCAGCAGCATCACCGCCGGCAAGTCGCCGACGTCGCGCCCGACGTGGGCGCCGGTGCCGAACAAATAATCGAGCGCCTCCACTCCGTCGCGCGCCACCACTACCGGGTTCATGATCCGGTTGGTCTCCAGCGCGTGCAGCGTCAACGCCGCGTCGTCGGGGTTGTCCTCGACCAGCAGGACCGTCCGCTCGCTCATGTCGCCTCCATTGCATCCACGGTGAAATAAAAGGTTGCGCCCGCGCCGACGCGCGCTTGCGCCCAGATCCGTCCGCCGTGCTTGTGAATCACCCGCTGGACGGTCGCCAGCCCGACCCCGGTACCGGGAAACTCGCTCGCGGTGTGCAGACGCTGAAACGCGCCAAACAGCTTGTCGGCATAGGCCATGTCGAATCCCGCGCCATTGTCGCGGACGTGATAGATCGGACCATCCGGCCCCGGGTCGGCACCGAACTCCACCACCGCATCGGCACGCCGACCGGTGAACTTCCAGGCGTTGCCGAGCAAATTATCGAGCGCCACCCGCAGCAACCGGGCATCCCCCCGCGCCCGCATCCCGGGCTGGATCCGGCAGTTCACCACACGCTCCGGTTCGCGCCGCCGCAACTCCACCACCACTTCCGCCGCCAGTGCGCTCAGATCCACCGATTCGGATTTGATATCCGCCCGGCTGACCCGCGCCAGTTTCAGCAGATCGTCGATCAGCGCCGCCATATGTTGCGCGGCGGCGCGCACCCGGCTCAGGTGATCGCGACCCCGATCACCAAGCGCGGCGGCGTATTCGTCGAGCAGGATGCGACTGAAGCCGTCCACCGCCCGCAGCGGGGTACGCAGGTCGTGAGAAACAGAGTAGCTGAAGGCCTCCAGTTCGCGATTGGCAGCCTCGAGCGCCGCGGCGCGCTGGCGCAAGACATCGTGAAGCCACGCCACTTCGCGCTCGCTGCGCTTGCGGGCACTGATGTCTTCAATCACGCCATCCACGTACTGATCGCCGGCGGCATCGGCCTTGGCCGCACCGGACAGCGAGGCGTCGAACTCGCGCCCGCGCAGCGTCACCATCGTCAGTTCACACGCAGCAACGACGCCCGTGCTTTTCAACTGCCGCACCACCTCCGCCCGTACCAGTTCGTCGCGATAGAGCCGCGCCGGCGGCACGGCGAGCAACTGTTCGGCCGACTCAGCCTCGAACATGGCCACCAGGGCCGGGTTCACTTCCAGAAACCGCCGCGGCTCCGACAGACTGCTGCGGTACACCCCGATCGGCAGGTTGTCCACCAGATCCCGGTAGCGGGCCTGGGCTTCCTCGCGCGCACGCTCCAGGCGACGCCGCTCCGATATGTCGCTGATGATGGCGGTTATCAGCGTCCCGTCCGGGGTCGCCATGGGGCTCAGACTGATCTCCACCGGGAACTCGCTGCCGTCCTTGCGTCGGGCGACGAGGTCCAGTCCGGCACCCATGCCTCTCCCCTTCGGCGCCGCGTTGTAGCCCTCGCGATGCTGCCGATGCTGCGCGCGCAGCCGCTCCGGCACCAGCAGTTCCAACGGCTGGTCCAGCAACTCCTCGCGCCGGTAGCCGAACCACTCTTCGGCCTTGGCGTTGACCAGCGTGATGCGCCCGTCGCCACCCACGATCACTATCGCATCCGCCGCCGCTTCCAGCAGACTGCGAAACCGCGCCTGATCCGTCCACGCCAGCTCCGTCGCCTGCCGGCGCCGGACCCGATAATGGGCCACGGCGAGCGCAGCCAGCAACGCTCCCGCGGCCAGCCCCGCAAACCCACCCAGCAGCAGCCGGCGCTGACCGGCGAAGGCCGCCGCCAGGGCGCTCGCCGGCACGCGCGAGACCAGGATCCAGCCCGCGGCGCCCGGGCCCCTGACGGTCCAGCCGGCGGGGGCTCGGGAGGACGCACTCGCCGCCAGGAAAACAGATCGCCGCCGATGATCGCCTGCTCCGTACCGTCGGGCGCCCCCCGGGCAACCTGATCCCAGACGCTCGGGTAGCGATTGCGAAAACGCGGTCCAGCACCCTCCGGAGCCATGAAACCCCAGGCGTCTTTCGGATCCTCTCCCAGCAACCAGTAGCCCTCGCTGTCCAGGAGCCACAGCCCCGACCCCGAGGTGTAGGGCGCAAGCGCCGCCAGCCGATCGAGCAGCCGTTGACCGAGAAAATTGATGGTGACCAGACCGCGCAACTCCCCATCCGGACTCCGTACCGGGGTGCCGAACCTGAGCATGGGCCGGAACGGTTTTTCGATGATGCCGTCTTCGATGTTGAGATCGAATCGGGAGACGTGAATGGCGTCCGGGACTTGCGCGAGACCGTCCTTGACGAAGTAGCGGCCGGACTTGTCCTGAAGACGGTCCCGCGGAACCTGTTCCGCGCCATCGCCCTGTCGGTTGACCCGCACCAGCTCCACGCCCCGGGGATCGAACAGGCGAATCTTCGCGTAGCCATCCCGGTGACGGGCGAGCGTAAAAAAGTCCATTCCGACGGGTTCGAGCGCCCCCGGACCTGGGCCGACAAGCCAGGCCCGCAGCGCCGGTTGATCGGTGAGATAAGGAAGGTCGGCCAGCGGCAACTTGAGTTCGACGGCGACGATGCCGGCGCCACGATCCACGGTGATGCGTTCGCGAGCACCGACCAAGGCCTTCATCGCCGCGTACTGATTGCGCTCCAGGAACCAGAACACTGCCGCCAGTGACGCCAGTGCAAGCAGCCACAGGCAGGCGGCCTGCCCGGCCACTGCCCTGACCGGACAATCGCGATAGTCGGCGTGTGCGACGGGTGGTGCCATCCCATGCTCCTTGCCATATCTCCCCGGGATGCGGTCGGCCCCCGTGGGTCGAGGTTTTTTATTGTCAGGCCACGGTTTGGTCAGCCTGCCGGTACGGAACCCGGTGTCGCCTTGGCAGCGATAATGATAACCGCTTTACTGAATCATGGCCGGCCCGGCAGAGAATAGTCCTCACCCGCACCGCGACAAATCCCCGTCCACCGCGGCACGACCAAAGGCTCAAATTGCACCGCTCAGCGGCGCGCCGAGCGCCGTCCATCGGCGCCGGCCGGTAGCGGATCGGAGGATACGCATCCGCCAGATGTTTCCGCCGGCGACCGGGCTACAATCGCAGGACTACGGCACCTGCCCGGTCACCATTCTCCCGACGCCGCCCCAGGGAACAACACCTGATGATGCCTGCCGCCCGCGCTGCGCAGCGCCGCCAACACCGCACGACAGCGACGCACTCCGGCGCCAGCCGCGACCGGGTCGGCATCGCCCGCGCGCTGACTGCCTTGTGCGTCGCCGGATGCGCGACGGCAATGGCGGCACCCGACACGCCGGCCACCCCGCGCTACGGCTACGAGATCGTTCACAGCTATCCCCATGACCCGGAGGCTTTCACCCAGGGCCTCGCCTGGGCGGATGGCAGGCTGTTCGAAAGCACGGGACGGCTGGGACACTCCAGTCTGCGCGAAGTCGAGCTGACCACCGGCCGGGTGCTGAGACGGACCGCGCTCGCGCCCTGGCTGTTTGCCGAAGGGATTGCGGTGGTCGGCGACCGCATCGTGCAGCTCACCTGGCACGAACAGCAGGCCTTCGTGCGGGACCGCGATACCTTTGAGTTGCGCGCCACCTTCGCCTATCCGGGCGAAGGCTGGGGCCTGACCTGGGACGGCCGCCGGCTGATCATGAGCGACGGCTCCGCCACCCTGTACTTCCGCGATCCCGAGACCTTCGCCGAACGGGAGCGGATCGTGGTCACCGACGCCGGCGCGCCGGTCACGCGGCTCAACGAACTGGAAATGGTGGGCGACGAAATCTGGGCCAATGTCTGGGGCAGCGAGCACATCGCCCGCATCGATCCCGCGAGCGGACGGGTGACCGGCTGGATCGACCTCAAGGGACTGACGCCGACCGCCGCGCCGGGGCATCCCATCGACGTACTGAACGGCATCGCCTGGGACGCCGCCGGCAAACGTCTGTTCGTGACCGGCAAGCTGTGGCCGCGCCTCTTCGAGATCCGGCTGGTGCCGGAACGTCGCTGACGCTCCGATGAATCTGCTGCTGCTTCATCCCGCGGATTTTGTCGCCCCGGACCGGGTGCGGATCCGCGATCGCCGCCTCGCCCATCTGCGCGAGGTGCTCGGGGTCGCACCCGGCAGCGAACTGCGTGCGGGGCTGATCGATGGCGCGCTGGGCACCGCAACGCTGATGCAGCTCGACAGCGGGATGGCGGAATTGACGGTGACGCTGAATTCCCCGCCACCACCGCCGCTTGCGGTGAGCCTGATTCTCGCCCTGCCCCGACCCAAGATCCTGCGGCGCGTGCTGCGCGCGGCCACCATGCTCGGCGTCAAGGAAATCCATCTGCTCAATAGCTGGCGGGTCGACAAGAGCTATTGGCAAACGCCGCTGCTGACGCCGGAACGGTTGCGCGCCGAACTGCTGCCTGGCCTGGAGCAGGCACTCGACACCGCGCTGCCGCGCGTCCACATCCACCGGCGCTTCAAGCCCTTCGTCGAGGATGAACTCGATGCCATTGCCGGCGCGCGCTGCCGTCTGGTGGCGCATCCGCGCGGCGCCGAGCCGCTCACCATGGCGCCCGCGGACAACCCTGTGCTGCTGGCGCTGGGGCCCGAAGGCGGCTTCATTCCCTACGAGGTCGACGCCCTGGTCGCCTGCGGATTTACTCCCGTAACCCTTGGCCCCCGGGTGCTGACGGTGGAGGTAGCGCTCGCTGCGGCGCTGGGGCGGTTGTCACACGCCTGAGCAGCGGCGGCCCGTTGGCAGCAGGAGACCCCTCAGGGACTGACGAGATTCAGCAGTGGCTGGGGATAGACACCGATCGCCAGCGTCAGCAGCACGGCGAGCAGCACCATGACGGCACCCGCGGACCAGCGCACCGCGACGGTTGTACCCGCGGGGGCCGGGGAGCCGGCAGGCGGCGCCGCGTAGAGCGCGCCTATCACGCGCAGGTAGTAGAACAGTCCGATGGCGCTGCCGACCAGCAGGCCGCCCACGAGCAGCCACTGGCCGGCGGCGACGCCGAGCACCAGCACGCTGAATTTCCCGATGAAACCGGCGGTCACGGGAATCCCCGCAAGCGACACCAGCATCAGAGTCAGGGCGGCAACCACCCAGGGGCGTTGCTGGAACAGGCCGCGGTAGTCGCCGAGCAGCTCGCGATCCCGCGCCCCGGCGGGGCTGGACGCCAGTGCGATGGCACCGAACACTCCCAGGGCGGTGACCACATAGGTGAGCAGATAGATGGCCGCAACGGCGGACGTGCCCGCGCCGGGCGCGACCAGAATGATCAGCAGGAAGCCGAAATGCGCGATCGAGGAATAGGCCAGCAGGCGCTTGAGATTGTCCTGGCGCAGCGCCAGTACGCTGCCGACCAGGATCGAGGCCAGCGCCAGCACCACCAGGGCATTGACGAACGGCGCTGCCGCGGTGCCGCCGCCGGCGTGGAGCAGGCGCAACACGACCGCAAACACGCCGACCTTGACCACGGTGGCGAGATAGGCCGCGACGGGCGCCGGCGCGGCTTCGTAAACGTCTGGCGTCCACTGGTGGAAGGGCGCGAGCGACAGCTTGAAGGCGAGACCGGCGAGCAGCATGGCGCCACCCGTCAGCACCAGCGGGGTGTCGGCGCCCGCGCCGGCCAGTGCCGCGGCGAGCGCGCCCAGGTCGAGGCGGCCGATCTCGGCGTAGATCAACGCGAGCCCGAACAGCAGGGTGGCCGATGCCCCCGCCGACAGTGCCAGGTACTTCACGCCGCCTTCGAGCGCGCGGCGGTCATGGCTGACATAGGCCACGCCGGCCACCATCGGCAGGCTGAGCAGTTCGAGCCCGATGAACAGCGTCGCGGCGTGGCTCGCGCCCGCCAGCGTGAGGCCACCGAGGCCGCCCAGCAGAATCAGCAGGTAGATCTCCTCGCGGTCGCCGGCGTAGCCCGCAAAATAGGCGGGACAAAGGGCCAGCACGCCCAACACGGCAGCCAGCGCCAGCAGCATGTAAAACCCGGCCTGCGCGTCGATGGTCAGCAACGGCGTGACGACGACGGGCTCGGCGCCACCGAGCCAGATGGGCAGCACGCACGCCAGGGCCAGCGCGACGCCCAGCATGGACAGGGCGGCGGTGACGCGGTGGCAGCGGCGCACGGCGATGCCGAGCATGACCACAACGATGGTGGCGGACAGGACGACAATGGGCAGCATCGCGCCGAACTGTGCCGCACCTAACTGTGTCGCATCGAACTGGATCGCGTTCATTGCGGCGCTCCCGTGGTAACCGCTTCCGTGTCAAGCGCTGCGTCAGTGGCAACGGCTGCGCCACCCGCGGCGTACAGATGCTGGACCGCCTGCACCGAAGGTCGCGCGAGGTCGATCACCGGCTGCGGATAGAGCCCGAGTCCCAGCAACAGCAACCCCAGCACCGCGACCAGGCCCAAAGTCGGGGTATCGAGCGCCGCCAGCGTACCCACCCGGTGCGGCGCGCCATGGAGCGTTTTCTGGACCATGATCAGCGCATAGGCCACCGCCAGCACCAGCCCCAGTGCGGCGACCACGGTGACCAGGGGCGCGACGCTGAATGTACCCAGCAGGATCAGGAATTCACCCACGAAGTTGCCGAGGCCCGGCAGACCGAGGGAAGCGAGGGCGAAGAACAACAGCAGCGGCGGCAGTGCCGGCATGGTGGCCCACAGGCCGCCCATGGCACCGAGCTCGCGGGTTTGCAGCCGCGCCTGGATTTCGCCGCAGAGCATGAACAGCGCGGCGGCCGAGAGGCCGTGGGCGATCATCTGTACCACCACGCCCTGCAATGCCTGCTCGGTGCCCGCGTAAAGCCCGATGAGCACGAAGCCCATGTGGGAAATGCCGCTGTAGGCGATCAGGCGTTTGAGGTCGGTCTGCGCGAACGCCAGCACGGCGCCGTACACCACACCGAGCACACCCAGCCACATGGCGACGGGCGCCAGCTCATGGGCGACTTCGGGAAAATACGGAATCCCAAAACGCAGCAGGCCGTAGGCGCCCGTCTTGAGCAGCAGCCCGGAGAGATCCACCGATCCCGCGGCGGGCGCGCAGCAGTGGGCGTCCGCCAGCCAGGTGTGCAATGGCACCACCGGCATCTTCACCGCGAAGGCAATCCAGAAGCCCAGCATCACCAGCCAGGCGACATCGCGGCGCAGCGGCGTGTTGAGCAGGTCGTGGTAGTCGAAACTGAGCACACCGGTAGCCTGCTGATGGAAAAACACCAGCGCCAGAATGGCGAGCAGCAGCAGCAGTCCGGACGACTGGGTGTAGACCGCGAACTTGAGTGCCGCCGCTTCCCGCCGGCGCCCGCCGGGAGCATCCTGACCCCAGCGCGCGATCAGGAAGTACATGGGCACCAGCATCATTTCCCAGCAGAAGAAGAACAGGAACATGTCGAGCGCGAGAAACACGCCGATCACGCTGCCGAGATTCCACAGCAGGTTGAAATAGAACAGGCCGGGCCGGGTACCGGCATCGCGGGTGCCGCAGCACACCGCCACCGCGCCGAGCAGATTGGTGAGCACCACCATCAGCAACGACAGGCCGTCGAGGCCCAGGTGAAAGCTGATGCCGAGGCTCGGGATCCAGTCCGCGCGAAACTCGAAGGCCCATTGCGGCAGCACACCGAGGCTGGCGGTGAAGCCCGCACCGGTGAGGCTGTAGTCGCCGTTGCGCCACAGCCACAGCGAAAGCGCCAGTGACCCGAGCATCGCCACCAGCGCGATCCCCTGCGCGCAGGCGCTCGACCAGCGGCCGCCGAGCCAGGCCAGCAGGGCGCCGAGCAGGGGAATCAGGATCAGCCAGACCAACACCATCGTCGCAATCCTTAATCAGCGGTTCAGCGCAGCGCCACGAGCGCGAGCAGCAAACAGGTTCCAAAACCCGCGACCGCCGCATACCAGCGCAAATTGCCGGTCTGGGTCCACGCCAGCAGGGCATTGGCGCCGCGCAGCGTCGCCGGAATCACGCCGATCAGGCGGTCGGCGACATCATTGCGGCCGAGCGTCGCGACCGCCACAAAGGGGCGGGTCAACAGCCGGTCATAGAGCCAGTCGAAGCCCCAGGCGCTGCGCCACAGCCGTGCCACGGCGGCGCCGATACTGTTTTGCGCGAGCGCCGCGGGAATGCGCGGGAACTGCACAAACAGCAACCACGCCAGGGCGATGCCGGCCAGGGACACCACCAGCGGCAAGTGCTCCGCGAAGCTGTCGGCCATCTCCACCTCCGTACCCTGTACTACCGGCAGCACGGTCGCCAGCATGGCTTCCAGCGGCAACTGCAACAGGCCGCCGCCCAGCGCCAGCACCAGCAGCACCGCAAGCGGGAGGTGATGATCGAGCGTACGTGCGCCCTGGGGCGTGCCGTGCCCGGTGTCGAAACGCTCGGCGCCGAAGAACACGACGAAGATCAGACGGAAGCTGTAGAGCGCCGTCAGAAAGGCTCCCGCCAACCCGGCCACCCAGAGCCCGTGGTGCCCGCTCAGATAAACCTGGTGCAGGATTTCGTCTTTCGAGTAGTAGCCGGCGGTGAACGGAAACGCGGTCAGCGCCAGGGTGCCGACCAGCATGCAGGCGAACACGAACGGCAGCCGCTTGCGCAGCCCGCCCATGCGGAAAATGTCCTGCTCGTGATGCAGCGCGAGGATCACCGAGCCCGCGGCGAGAAACAGCAACGCCTTGAAAAAGGCGTGGGTCATGAGGTGAAACACGGCGGAGCCGTAGGCGCCCACGCCTTCGGCCAGGAACATGTAGCCGATCTGGCTCATGGTCGAGTAGGCGAGGATCTTTTTGATGTCGGTCTGCACCAGCGCGGTGAAACCGGCAAGCAGCAAGGTCAGCGCGCCGATCACGGCGACCAGGTGCTGGGCGAAGGGCGCCAGCGCGAACAGGGCGTGAGTGCGCGCGATCAGATAAACGCCCGCGGTGACCATGGTGGCGGCGTGGATCAGCGCCGATACCGGCGTCGGTCCCGCCATCGCGTCCGCCAGCCAGGTTTGCAACGGTAACTGCGCCGACTTGCCCACGGCGCCGCCCAGTATCAGCAGCGCGGCGCTGGTCGCCAGAGGCGAGCCGACCGCCCAGTGCAGGGTCGCCTTGGTCGCCAGCTCCTGGATATTGAGGGTGCCGAACTCCCGGTACAGCAGGAACAGCCCGATGGCGAGCATGGTGTCGCCGACGCGGGTGACGAGGAACGCCTTGCGCGCGGCAAGGCCGTTCGCCGGGTCCTGGTACCAGAAACCGATCAGCAGGTAGGAGGCGAGGCCCACGCCTTCCCAACCCAGGTACAGAAACAGCAGATCGTCGCCCAGCACCAGAAACAGCATGCTGGCGATGAACAGGTTCATGTAGGCGAAAAAGCGCGTGTAGCCCGGATCGCCGCGCATGTACCAGGACGCGAACAGATGGATGAAAAAGCCGACGCCGGTGATGACGCCCATCATGACCAGCGACAGCGCATCCAGGCGCAGGGTGAACGCGGGCGCGAAATTGCCCACCTGCATCCAGGTCCAGAGTTTGGTGGTAACGAAACCATCGGCCGGCGGCTGATTGAAGAACTGCCAGCCCACATTCAGCGTGGCCAGGGCGGCGATGCCAACGCTGCCGACACCGAGCAGCGCCGCGAGATTTTCCGAAATGCGGCCACGCGCCAGCCCGAGCAGCACGAAACCGATGAGGGGAGCGACGCAAGCCAGTATCAGCATGTCCATGGTCAGCCCCGCATCGTGCTGGCGGCATCGATATCCAGCGTCTTGAAGCGTTTATAAAGCTGGATCACCAACGCCAGGCCGACGCTGGCTTCGGCCGCCGCGAGGGTCAGCACCAGGATGAACATGATCTGGCCATCGGCCTGCTGCCAGCGGCTGCCGGCGGTGACGAAGGCCAGTCCCGCCGCGTTCATCATCACCTCGATCGCCATCAGCATGAAAATGACATTGCGGCGCAGGACGAGACCGCCGAGGCCCAGCACGAACAGCACGGCGGCGAGCAGCAGGCCGTGTTCCATCGGAATAGGCTGGATCATGGTCATGATGCGTCCGGCTTGCCCAGGTGATAGGCGGCCACCAGGCCGGCCAGCAACAGCATGGAGGCGAGTTCGACCGCCAGCAGGTAAGGTCCGTAGAGGGCGACGCCGACCGCCTTCGCATCGATCACATGCAAACCGAGCGGGGCAGCGTTTGCGCTCCAGAGATCGCGCAGCAGCAGGTACAGCAGCACGCCGGCCAGCAGTGCCGGTCCGAGCGCCGCGCGCGGCGACAGCCAACGCCGCTCCTGCTCCACCGTGCTCTTTCCCAGATTCAGCATCATCACCACGAACACGAACAGCACCATGACAGCGCCCGCGTAGACGATGACTTCGAGGACGCCGGCAAAGGGCGCGCCCAGGGTGAAGAACACCGTCGCGACCGCGAGCAGCGACAGCACCAGGTACAGCAGCGCATGCACCGGATGCGGGCAGGTCACCACCATGGCCGTGGCGATCACGGCAACGGCGGCAGCGGCGTAAAAAGTCAGTTCGATCATCCTCCCGTCCTCAGGGCAGCAGGCTTTTGACGTCGATCGGCCGCGCTTCATCCTGTGCCTCGCCCTTGTCCTTGCCCGCGATGGCGAGACCGGAGACTCGGTAGAAGTTGTAGTCCGGATATTTGCCCGGTCCGTCGATCAACAGATGTTCCTTTTCGAAAACGAGGTTCTGACGTTTGTATTCGCCCATCTCGTAATCCGGCGTGAGCTGGATCGCGTTGGTGGGACAGGCCTCCTCGCACAGGCCGCAAAAAATGCAGCGCGAAAAATTGATACGGAAAAATTCCGGGTACCAGCGACCGTCGTCGCGCTCGGCTTTCTGCAGCGCGATGCAGCCGACCGGACAGGCCACCGCGCACAGGTTGCAGGCGACGCAACGCTCTTCGCCGTCCGGATCGCGGGTCAGCACGATACGGCCCCGGTAGCGCGGCGGAACATAGGGCCGCACTTCCGGATAGGCCACGGTGTCGCGGGGCCGGAAGCTGTGCATGAAAATCATCGCGATGCTGCGCATGATGGAGTAAATGCCGTAGAGCACGGCGCGGATCTTGTTCATGTCAGGCTCCCGACCCCTGCCAGAGGATGACGGCGCCCGTGATCAGCAGGTTCGCGAGCGACAGCGGCAGACAGACTTTCCACGCCGCCGCCATCATCTGGTCGTAGCGGGGGCGCGGCAGCGCGGCGCGCAGCAGGATGAAACTCGACATGAACAGCAGCGACTTGATGGCAAACCAGACGAACGGAATCCGGTCGCTCCAGAACGGCCCTTCCCAGCCGCCGAAGAACAGCGCGGTGGTCAGACCGGACACCATCACGATGCCGACGTACTCGCCGACGAAAAACATGCCGAACTTCATGCCGGAGTATTCGGTGTGATAACCCGCCGCCAGTTCGGACTCGGCTTCGGGCAGATCGAACGGGGTACGGTGAGTAACGGCGATCGCCGCCAGCGACCACACGCAGAAACCGAAAAATTGCGGGATCACGTTCCACCAGCCGGCCTGCTGGGCGAGCACGATGTCGCGGACATTGAAGGTGCCGGCCTGCATCACGATACCCATCAGCGACAGGCCCATGAAAACTTCGTAGGAGATGGTCTGCGCGGTGGAGCGCAGGCCCCCGAGCAGCGAGTATTTGCTGTTCGATGACCAGCCGCCCAGCATCACCGCGTACACCGCAAGTCCGGCGATCGCCAGGAAAAACAGCAGGCCCAGCTCCGGCGCCGCCACACCCCAGGTCGGCGTGATGGGTACCAGCGCGTAACCCAGCATCATCAGGCTCATCGCCAGCAGCGGCGCCAGAACGAAGGTAAATTTGTCGACGAAGGGCGGCGTCCAGTCCTCCTTGAAGAATATCTTGATCATGTCGGCGATCACCTGACCGAGCCCGAACGGGCCGACCCGGTTGGGGCCGAGGCGATCCTGCCACAGCGCCAGCAGGCGGCGCTCCAGCCAGATCATCCAGGCGGCGGAAATCACCAGGCCGAGGAGGATGACCACGGCCTGCACCACGGCCCACAGCGCCGCGAGCACGGGGGGCGACATCAACCAGGCGAGCAGCGCCGCGAACATCGGTCAGGGCTCCCGCGTCAGAGTGGCCGCGGCGCCGGCCGGGACCGGCGGCACGCCGGGGAGGCCGACCGGCACACCAATAACGCCAGGCGCGAGATCCGGGCGCAATTGCACGGTCAGGCGCAGGGTCTGGCCAGAGACACCGATCGCGATACGCTCGCCGTCGGCGATCCCGAAGCGGGCCGCATCGGCGGGATTGAGCGCCATGCGCGGCGCCGGCATGCGCGCCTGGATCGGCGCGGCGCGCGCCGACAGTTCTTCGCTGCCGAAATGTTCGTACAGGGGTGCAATCCGCAAGGTGCCGTCCCGCGCCGCCGCGGCCGGGATCGCGGTGAAATAGTCGATGCCGGCGCCGCCCGTGATGAGCTGCGCGCCAGGATCGCCACCGCGCAATTCGCCGCCGACTTCCGCCTGTAACTTGTTCCAGGCCTGCGGTGAATTCCAGCCCGGGGCCCAGGAAAAGGCCACCAGCGCCGGTGGCCGGTCAACCCCGGAGGCGCCGTTGACACCCTCCATCGAGAACGCCAGCGAGGAGTCCGGATCCTGGGTCGCGCGTATTTCATGCACCCGTATTTGCGCGCGCGCCGCGGTGCGGCCCGACTGGCGCTGGGGAGCCCGGGCGATTTTCATGCCGCGCAGGCGGAAGCTCGCGTCCGGAGCGGCGGCGGCAATGCCGCGCAGCACCGGCACCGCGGCTTCGCACTGTGCCAGTACCTCGTCGAAGTTCTCGGCGGCAGCGGCACCGTGCTGCAGCCGATCCAGCCAGCGCCAGGATTCGGCGACCGCTACTTCGGGATCGTAGTAAGCCGGGTCGTAGACCTGAAACAGGCGTTGCGCACGACCTTCGTAGTTGACCAGGGTACCGTCGCCCTCGGCGAAGCTCGCCGCCGGCAGTACCGCCTGAGCGCGACTCACGGTGGCGGTGAGCTGGTGGTCGATCACGATCAGGGTGGCGTCGGCGAGCGCATGATCGATCTGTGCCGCGCTCAAGCGGGTGTAGAGATCGTTCTCGACCACCACCACCACGCTGGGTTCGCGCGCGGCACGCTCCAGCAGGGTTTCCAGATCCAGGGCCGCGAAGTGCGCGATGCCGAGACTGTTGGCTTCGGGCAATGCGAGACAGATCTCTGTCGCCGGATTGAGCCCATGCAGCGCCTTGGCGATATTGGCGGCGGCCTCGATCACCGCGATGTCGCGACAGCCGGTACCGGAGACGATCAGCGGCCGCTGCGCGCCGCGCAGGGCGGCGGCGATGCGCTCCGCGAGCGCCGCGGTATCGGCATCGAGATCAGCCACGGCGGGCGCGGCGGGATCGAGGACATGGGCCACGGCGAAACCGACGCGGGCGAGGTCGGGCGCGGCGGCGCGGCGCGTCTCGCGGGCGAAGTCGTCGCAGCGCGTGGCCGCCGGCGTCACCACGAATACCGGATGCAGCTCACCCTGCGCGATATCGGCGGCGGAGGCGGCCTGCCATTGCGGCACCTTGCGCTCGGCGCACATCTCGGTGGCGCGACCGCGCGCCGCCTGGCGCAGGGCGAGCGCGATGCGCGGCGCCGTGGCCAGCACATCCTCGCCCAGTACCAGCACGGCGTCGGCGTCTTCCATCGACCGCAGGCTGGCGACGCGCGCCGACCCGCCGCGCAGCACGTCCAGGCAGCGGCCGGCCAGGGTGGCGTCCGCTGCGGTCTGGCCGCTGCTGAAATTGTCGCGTCCGACCAGTTCCATAAGGGCGCTGTTGGCTTCGAGCGAAGCGCGCGGCGAGCCGACGCCGAACACCGGCCGGCCGGCGGCGAGTTGCGCGCGGATGAAATCCAGCACGGCCGTCGCTTCGGCGGGAACCAGACCGTCAATGCCGGCGAGCAGCGCGCGGCGCGGTCGGTCCTTGCGGTTCACATGGCCGTAGCCGAACCGCCCGCGGTCGCAGAGAAAATACCCGTTGAGCTCGCCGTGGTAGCGGTTTTCGATACGGCGCAATTCGCCGTAGCGTTCGCCCGGCGAGATGTTGCAGCCCACCGCGCAGCCGGTGCAGATGCTGGGCGCGAACTGCATGTCCCAGCGCCGGTTGTAGCGTTCGGCGTGGGTCTTGTCGGTGAACACGCCGGTGGGACAGACTTCGGTGAGGTTGCCGGCGAACTCGCTCTCCAGCACGCCATCCTGGGCGCGGCCGAAGTAGAGGTTGGACGCGGCGCCGTACACGCCCAGATCGGTGCCGCCGGCGTAGTCGTTGTAGTAGCGCACGCAGCGGTAACAGGCGATGCAGCGGTTCATCTCGTGCTTGATGAACGGCCCCAGTTCCTGATTGCGGTGGGTGCGCTTGGTGAAGCGGTAGTTGCGGTTGTGGTGGCCGGTCATCACCGTCATGTCCTGCAAATGACAGTGGCCGCCCTCCTCGCACACCGGGCAATCGTGCGGGTGGTTGGTCATCAGGAAGCTGATGATGGTCTCGCGGAATTCCCGGGCCTCGGCATCGTCGATGGAAATCCAGCTGCCGTCGGTGGCCGGCGTCATGCAGGACATCACGATGCGACCGGTTTTGTCATCCGGACCGCTGTATTGCTTGACCGCGCACTGGCGGCAGGCGCCGACGCTGCCGAGTGCCGGGTGCCAGCAGAAATAGGGGATATCCAGGCCCAGCGAGAGGCAGGCGTGGAGCAGGTTGTCGCCGCCCGTGACCTCGTACTGCTTGCCGTCGACGTGAAGGATGGCCATCGCTCAACCTGCTGTGGAACTGGCCGGGGAGCCGGCGGCGGGGGCGTGGTCCGCCCGGATGCCGGCCTCGAACTCGGCGCGGAAAAATTTGAGCGCCGACTGGAGCGGCTCCATGGCGCCCGGCGCGTGCGCGCAAAACGTGCGGCCCGGACCCAGCGCTTTGGTCATCGCTACCAACTGCTCGATATCGCCGCTGTTACCCTGCCCGGCTTCCAGCGCACGCAGAATCTTCACGGTCCAGGGCAGGCCGTCGCGGCAGGGCGTGCACCAGCCGCAGGATTCGCGGGCGAAGAACTCTTCCAGATTGCGCACCACCGACACCATGTTGTGGGTCTGATCGACGACGGCGAGCAGGCCGGTGCCCATGCGCGACCCGGCCTTGCCGATGGTGTCGTAGTCCATCGCCAGATCGAGGTGCCCGGGGAGCAGGAAATCCGTGGAGGCGCCACCGGGCAGCCAGCACTTCAGTTGGTAGCCGTCCTTCATGCCGCCGGCGTGTTCTTCGAGAATCTCGCGCGCCGTGGTGCCGATCGGCAGCTCGAACACCCCCGGTCGCCTGGCCCGACCGGACACACCGTAGAGCTTGGTGCCGCCGTCCGGGGATTTACCTTGCGAAAGGCCGCGAAACCACTCGGCGCCATTGAGCACGATGGGCGCGACGTTATTGAGCGTCTCGACGTTGTTGATGACGGTCGGACGCCCCCAGGCCCCGGCGATCTGGGGGAATGGCGGCTTGGCGCGCGGATTGGCGCGGCGGCCTTCGAGGGAATTGATCAGCGCGGTTTCTTCGCCGCAGATGTAGCGCCCGGCCCCGGTGTGCACGAAACAGTCGAAGTCCCAGCCGCTGCCGAGGATGTTGCGGCCCAGCAGGCCGGCGGCGCGCGCTTCGGCAAGCGCCTGATTCAGACGCGCGGCGGCCAGCACATATTCGCCGCGCAGAAAAATATAGCCGGTGGTGGCCTGGGTCGCGTAGGCGGCAACCAGCATGCCTTCCACCAGTTGATGGGGTGCGCCCTCCATCAGGAGGCGATCCTTGAAGGTGCCCGGCTCCATTTCGTCGGCGTTGCAGACGAGGTACTTGACCCCGGCGTCCGGCCCCATGGGGATCAGGCCCCACTTGGCCCCGGCGGGAAAACCGGCGCCGCCGCGGCCGCGCAGATTCGCGTCCTTGACCCGCGCCTGCACATCCTGGGGCGACAGCTCCTTGATCGCCAGACGCAACGCGCGGTAGCCGCCGCTCGCCTCGAACGCGGCGAGATCCATCGGCTGCGCGGTGTTGACGCGCGCCGTCAGGGGTTTGGTCAGCAATTGCTGTGCGAGCGTCATGGTGGATTCGCGCGTCATGGGTAGGCCGCCAGCAGCTCGGCGACCGCACCCGGCGCGACATCGCCGTGGAGGTCGTCGTCGATCATCAGCGTCGGGCCACGGTCGCAGGCGCCCAGACAGCAGACCGGCAGCAGGGTGAAGCGCTGATCCGGCGTGGTCTGGCCGTAACCGATGCCGAGCTGTTGCTCCAGCGCCGCGCGCAGTTCGTCGTAACCGGTGAGATAGCAGGAGATGCTGTCGCACAGCTTGATGACGTGGCGGCCGACCGGCTGGCGAAAAATCAGGCTGTAGAAGGTCGCGACGCCTTCGAGGTCGGCGGCCGAAATGCCGATCAGCGCCGCGACCGGCGCAAGCGCCCCGTCCGGCACCCAGCCGCGGTGCTGCTGCACGATCTTGAGCGCTTCGATACTGGCGGCGCGGCCGTCCGGGTAGTGGCCGAGTGCGTGCTCGATCTCGTGGCGCTCGGCGTCGCTCAGCACGAAGGGCGCGGCGCGCTCCAGATCGGTGAGCCGGATCAGGTTGTCGTTCATGGCGTGGTTCCTGCGCTCGGCCCGGCGCGCCCGTGGCGCAACCATCCGCAACGGTTGTGGGTCGCGCCGGGGGCCGGAAAGACAGTCTCAGCGGTCAACATCGGCCATCACAAAGTCGATGCTGGCGACGTGCGCGATCAGGTCGGGCACCATCTGGCCGCGCACCACGGACGGAATCTGTTGCAGGTGCGGAAAGCTGGGCGTGCGGATGCGGGTGCGATAGCTCGCGGTACTGCGGTCGCTGATCAAGTGATAGCTGTTGATGCCCTTGGTGGCCTCGACCATCTGGCTGGTCTCCCCGGCCGGCATCACCGGCCCCCAGGACACCCCGAGAAAGTGCGGAATCAGGGTGTCGATGTCGCGCAGGGTGCGCTCCTTCGGCGGCGGACAGGTCAGCGGATGATCGGCCTTGTACGGCCCCGAAGGCATGTTGTCGAGGCACTGCCGGATGATGCGCAGCGACTGGCGGATTTCTTCCTCGCGCGCCAGCGCCCGGTCGTAGACATCGCCGTTGTGGAACACCGGCACCTCGAAATCGAACTGTTCGTAACCGGAATAGGGTCGCGCCTTGCGCAGATCGTAGTTGCAGCCGGTGGCGCGCAGGCCGGGGCCGGTGACACCCCAAGCCATCGCGTTGGCGGTGTCGTACACGGCAACGCCCTTGCAGCGCGCCTTGAGAATGGCATTTTCCAGCGCCGCCTTGCGATAACCGTCGAGGCGCTTGGGCATCCACTCGAGGAACTCGCGCACCTTGCGGTCCCAGCCGCGCGGCAGATCCTGGGCGACGCCACCGATACGGAACCACGCGGGGTGCATGCGAAAACCGGTGATGGCCTCGATCACGTCGTAGGCTTTCTGGCGGTCGACGAACATGTAGAACACCGGCGACATGGCGCCGAGATCCTGGGCAAAAGTGCCGTAAAACAGCAGGTGTGAGGTGATGCGGAAGAATTCCACCAGCATCACCCGGATGGTCTTGACGCGCTCCGGCACCTCGATGCCGGCGAGTTTTTCCAGCGCCAGCACATAGGGCAGATTGTTCATGACCCCACCGAGATAGTCGATGCGGTCGGTGTAGGGAATGTAGCTGTGCCAGGACTGGCGCTCGCCCATCTTCTCGGCACCGCGATGGTGGTAGCCGATGTCCGGCACGCAGTCGACCACCTCTTCGCCATCCAGTTGCAGCACGATGCGGAAGGCACCGTGCGCGGAGGGGTGATTGGGACCCAGATTGAGGAACATGAAATCGTGATCGTCGGTGCCGCGTTTCATGCCCCAATCCTCGGGGATGAAGCGCAGCGCCTCCTGTTCCTGATCCTGCCGCAGGGCGTCGAGATGGAAGGGATCGAATTCGGTGGCGCGCGCGGGGTAGTCCTTGCGCAGCGGGTGGCCGGTCCAGGTGGGCGGCAGCAGGATGCGGCGCAGACCCGGGTGGCCTTCAAAGCCGATGCCGAACAGATCCCAGACTTCGCGCTCGTACCAGTTGGCGTTCGGATAAATGCCGGACACGGTCGGCAACGACGGGAAATCGCCACGCAACGCGATCTTGATGCGGATGTCACCCTGCCCGCGCGTGGCGATGTCGCGATCCACCGACAACAGGTGGTAGACGACGGTGAAATCCGCCGCCGGCAGGCCATCGCGGTACTTGCGCAAGCGCTCGTCGACGGCGGTCAGGTCGTACAACATGACGTAGGGCTGCGCCACCCCGGCGCGCAGCAGGCGCAGCACCTCGACAACGCGTGCCGCCGGTATCCACAGGGTCGGCACGCGATCGACGGTGGACTCGACCGTGACCGCATCGGCGCCGCACAGCGCGATGACCGCGCTGGCGCTGTCCGGCAATCCGGGAACCGTGCCGTCGGCCATCCGTCAGACCTCGTCCGGCGTGCGCAGCACGGTCTGCGCCTTGCGCTCGGCCTGCTTCAGGTCGCGCTGAACCGGCATCTCGGCCTGGTAAATACCCTGATCGCCCACCACCCAGGACAGCGGCCGCCGCTCCTGGCCGATGGAGTCCTGCAGCAGCATCAGCCCTTGCAGAAAAGCCTCGGGACGCGGCGGGCAGCCTGGAACATAGAGATCCACCGGAAGAAACTTGTCGACGCCCTGCACCACCGAATAGATGTCGTACATGCCGCCGGAGTTGGCGCAGGACCCCATGGAAATCACCCATTTGGGTTCCAGCAACTGCTCGTACAGGCGCTGCACGACCGGCGCCATCTTGATGAAGCAGGTGCCGGCGATGACCATCAGGTCGGCCTGGCGCGGCGACGCGCGGATCACCTCGGCGCCGAAACGGGCAATGTCATGGGTCGAGGTAAAGGCGGTCGCCATTTCGACATAACAGCACGACAGGCCAAAATTATAGGGCCAGATCGAATGTTTGCGTCCCCACTGCACCAGATCCGACAGCTTGGCGGTCAGCACATTGCGGCGGACTTCTTCCTCGGTGAAGACCTCTTCGGTCTTGATGGTGAGGGGCGAGACGCCGGTGGGGCGATTCGGATCGACGCGGGTAAAGCTGTATCGCATGGGATCGGCCTCGCGCCTCAGGAATTGTCGCCGGGTGGACGCCGGCGATGGGTCCGCGGCGCCCAGTCCAGGGCGCCGATGCGGATCAGGTAGATCAGGCTGGCGCCGAGCACCCCGACAAAGATCGATGCTTCGATCAGGCCAGGCCAACCCGCTTCACGCACGGATACCGCCCAGGCGTACAGAAACAGTGCCTCGACATCGAAGATCACAAAGAACACCGCCACCAGATAGAATTTCGCCGACAGCCGCAGACGCTCAGGCGAGGCGGACACGACCCCCGACTCGAAGGGTTCATTGCGCGCCCGCGCGCCGCTGCGACCGCCCAGCAGCCACGACAGACCCAGCATCAGGCCGCAGAGCCCGAATACCGCCACGACATACACCGCGGCGCCCCAGAATTCGGGGGAGTCCGGGAAGATTTTCAACAGCTCGGTCATGTAAAGCTTCGCTAGGCCCGGCGGGGTCCGCCGTACAAGGTCGCCATGTTCAGAGGTTAGGGCAGGCTCCGGGGTAGACCAGACTCCGCCAACGGTGTTGACCGGCGCCGCATCGGCTTACCGACTGCGGGTTACCGGCGCCGGTCGACCAAGGGGGCGGATAACCGTCACGAATCGGCCCGGTGCCAGCGGGCCGGGATTATAGACCAGCACCGTTCGGCGGCGCTAACCCAAATCAAGCCCGCTGCCACAATTATCTGCGCTGGGAAGATGGCCCGGATGCCAGTTTCATCGTCCGGTCGGCGCCGGTCGGCACGCCACCGAGTCCGACACCCGCGTCTATGGCGAGGCGCCCGGCGGCATCGTGCTCACCTGCCTGTTTCAGGATCCCGACGGCATCATCCTGCAATTTGACGAACGCCTCGACTGCGCGGCGGGAAGCACCGGAACACACGCATCCACTCGGGTAGGCAACCCGTGAACCGGGTGGGCAGTCTGTGAACTCGCACTCGCCCCGGCGTTGGCTTCCGCGAGCACTCTCTCTATACTCCGGGCAGAGCGACCCGCCCACTACCTGGGCGGACGTCCGCGTGGTTCACTCAGGAGGGAGCACCAGTGAAACTGCAAGCCTTCAGAAAAAATACGGCGGCACGCCCTCTGGCGTTGGCCGCGGCGCTGCTGCTGTGCCAGCCCGCCTTCGCTTTCGATGACGAAAACGCAGACCCGAATTCGCCGTCCGCGATCGCCATGGGCAGTGACCTGCTGATCGGGCGACCCCTGCTGTTCACCGCCACCGTGGTGGGTTCCGCCATCTGGCTGGTCGGCCTGCCGTTCTCGGCGCTTGGCGGCAACGTCAAGGGCTCCGCCGAAGCACTGATTGGCTGGCCGGCCAGGAACACCTTCGAGCGGTGTCTGGGCTGCCGCACGACCGGTTACAAGAAAGATTGATCCAGCCCGAAGCCATGCGCCCGGCGCGGCTTCGGGTTTTCTTTCCGCCGACCACGCCGTGACCATGCCGCCGAGCTTTTCGCGGCGCAACGTCGCCAGACCGGGAATCAACGCCCCGCACCGCGATGCGAATCCCAGCCTGCATGCCGCACGCAAATGTCGCGATGCCGCTCGATATCCGCATAGCAGGCTGCTGAGAAACCGCTGACAGCGGCTGCCGAGAAGCCATCGACCTCCACTTATCAGCCACTTTGTCACGCATCGGTCACCTGGCGGTTTTCAGCCTGAAACATTCTCGCTCTAGCCTTGCTGGACATGAGCCGAGTCCGATCCGAGCGCCGCACCGTACTGGGGTATATCCAGCAGGGCGATGTCTTCACGTTCAACTGGTGCATGCGCCGCAAGCGCCGCGCGCTGTTCACGGCCGTCGGTCGCCTGATTTCCAAAACCGCTGACGGCCCCTACTACTTCGCCGCTCCCCTGGCACTGCTGCCGATCAACAGCGCGACCGCGACCACGCTGTTGATCGTGCTCGCCACCGCCTTTGCGGTTGAACGGCCGCTTTACGCCATCCTCAAACGCGGTCTCAAACGCAACCGCCCAGCGGACGCATTGCCCGGTTTCGAGAGTTTCATCGTGCCGGCGGACCAGTTCAGCTTTCCCTCCGGACACACCAGCGGCGCTTTCCTGGCCGCTACCGCGACCGGCTGGATCTTTCCGCCTCTGCTGGTGCCGCTGTACCTGTGGGCGGCCCTGGTCGGTACCTCGCGCGTATTTCTGGGCGTGCACTTTCCTTCCGACATCGCCGCCGGCGCCCTGATGGGTACCAGCATCGGGTTGCTGGCCATCAGCGTGCTGTCTTCTGGATTACCCATTTGATGCGCATCCTCTACGGCGTTCAGGGCACCGGCAACGGCCATATCACGCGCGCCCGTGCCATGGCCAAAGCCATGGCCGACCAGGGCCTCGCGGTGGACTATCTGTTTTCCGGGCGCGAAGCGGACCAGTTCTTCGACATGGAGCCGTTTGGCGATTACCAGCTCCGTGCGGGATTCACCCTTGCCATCGAAGCCGGCCGGCTGCGCAGTGTTGGAACCTTGCGGAAGTTGAATCCCCGCCGCTTTCTACGCGAAGTTCGCTCCCTGGACCTGTCGCAATACGACCTCATCCTCACCGACTTCGAACCGGTGACCGCCTGGGCCGCGCGCCTGCGCCACAAGCCCTGCGTCGGCATCGGCCACCAGTATGCGTTTCACTATCCGGTCCCGCGACCGGGCGGCAACTACCACCAGCGTTTGCTGCTGCGCTGGATGGCGCCGGCGGACACCTGTCTGGGTTTGCACTGGTACCACTTCGACGCGCCGCTGCTGCCCCCGGTGGCGCCCGTGCAAGAGGCAGACAACGAGCGGGATGCCCGGCTGATCGTGGTCTACCTGCCCTTCGAGACGCCCGCCGCCATCAGCGCGCTGCTCGCGCCCTTTGCCGATTTCCAGTTTACGGTGTATCACCCGGACGCCGACACCGTCGCGGAGAGCGCCGCGCATATCCGCTGGCAGCGGCCCAATCGCCATGGATTTCACGGGGAGCTGATTCGCTCCGGCGGCGTGATCTGCAACGCCGGTTTCGAGCTGGCGAGCGAGGCCCTGCAACTGGGCATCAAGGTGCTGGTCAAGCCGGTGCTGGGACAGTCCGAGCAGCACGCCAACGCCATGGCACTGGCGCAACTGGGGTTGGCCTACACCATGGATCGCCTCGATGGCGCACAGGTGCGCGCCTGGCTGGAACGCGGTCGCGCGGTGCGCGTGCGTTATCCGGATGTGGCCGCCGCCATCGCGCGCTGGATTGCCGCCGGCCACGACCCGGACATCCAGGCGCTGTCCGCGGCGCTGTGGCGTACCACCCGGTTCCCCGACGCCCCGCTGTTTCCACCGCCGGAGATGCATCCTGTTGTCTCGGAACCCTGAGCCCGACACCTCTGCAAACAGCACAGCGGGCGCACTCCCTTTTCAGCGCCGGCGCCCCGCCGGCCCACCGGACATTTCGCCGCTGACGCAACGCCTCAACGCCATCTGGCTTTCCGACATCCACCTGGGCAGCCGCGGCTGCCGCGCCGAGTTTCTCCTCGACTTTCTGGAGCGTACCCAGTGCGACGTGCTTTATCTGATCGGCGACATCGTCGATCTGTGGGCATTGAAGCGAAGTTTCTACTGGCCGCTCAGCCACCAGGCCGTGCTGCGCAAAATCATTGCCAAAGCCGCCGAAGGCACCCGCGTGGTCTATGTGCCCGGCAATCACGACATGCTGGCACGCGATATCGCGGCGCGTCAGTTTCTCGATATCGAGGTGGCGATGGAGGCGGTTCACACCACCGCCGATGGCCGTCGGCTGCTGCTGATCCACGGCGACCAGTTCGATCACGTGGTGCTGTGTTCGCGCCTCAATCGCTGGGTCGGCAACGCGAGCTATTCGCTGTTGCTGATACTCAATCAATTGGCCAACGGTGCGCGGCGCCGGCTGCGGCTGCCTTACTGGTCGCTCGCCTACTATGTGAAAAACCGCGTCGGCAATGCCCGCGCGGCGATCGAAACCTTTGAGCGCGCCGCGGTACACGAAGCGCGCCGGCGCGGTTTCGACGGCGTCGTCTGCGGCCACATCCATCAGCCGGAGCTGCGCGTGATCGACGATCTCCTCTACTGCAACGATGGCGACTGGGTGGAAAGCTGCACCGCGCTGGTGGAGCACCGCGGCGGCCGGCTCGAACTCGTGCACTGGGGCGATCTGCAACAGCCGCTCAAGTGCGAACGGACGGCCAGCGCGGGGACGGAATTTCAGTTGTTGCGACTGCCCCGGCTGTCGGCGCGTTAGCCGTGCAGGTATTCACGCCGCCCGCACCGGCAACCCCCGCCGCCGGGCCAGAGCGCCGGCCCGCTCCGGATCGACGCCACGACCGATGGCCATGTAATCGAAACCCTGTTCCGCGAGCAGCGCCGGATCATAAAGATTGCGGCCGTCGAAGATCACCGGGGTGCGCAACAGCGTCCGCAGCAGATCGAAATCGGGCGCCCAGAAGCCTTTCCATTCCGTGCAAATGATCAGCGCATCGGCGCCTTTGGCGGCGGCTTCCTTGGTACCGAGCAGCAGCAGGTCGTCGCGCTCGCCGTAAAGCGTCTGACAGGCGTCCATGGCGCGCGGATCGAACGCCCGCACCCGCGCGCCCGCCTGCCACAGGGCTTCGAGCAGCGCCCGGCTGGGCGCTTCCCGCATGTCGTCGGTGCGCGGCTTGAACGCCAGCCCCCAGAGCGCGAAAGTGCGGCCGCGAATGTCCTTGCCGTAATAGGCGAGCACTTTCTCCGCCAACCGCTGCTTCTGGCGCTCGTTGACCTCGCGCACCGCGCGCAGCAATTGCGGCCGGTAGCCCGCGTTCAGGGCGATGGCCTCCAGCGCGCGCACATCCTTGGGAAAGCAGGAACCGCCGTAACCGCAGCCCGGATAGATGAACTGATAGCCGATACGGGGATCGGCGCCAATGCCCTGGCGGACTTTTTCGATGTCGGCGCCCAGGGTTTCGGCAATATTGGCGATCTCGTTGATGAAGCTGATCTTGGTGGCCAGCATGGCGTTGGCTGCGTATTTGGTCAGCTCCGCCGAGCGCACGTCCATCATCATGATGCGCTCGTGATTGCGATTGAACGGCGCGTAGAGGCTGCGCAGGAGCTTCTCCGCCCAGGGCGAATCGGTGCCGATGACGATGCGGTCCGGCTTCATGAAATCGCTCACCGCCGCGCCTTCCTTGAGAAACTCCGGATTGGACGCCACCGCGAATTCGAGCTTCGCGCCCCGCTTGGCGAGCACTTGCGCGATACGCTCGCGCACCTGTTCGGTGGAGCCCACCGGCACGGTGGACTTGGTGACCACCAGCGCCTGCTGCTCCAGGTGGCTGCCGACCAGCGTCGCCGCCGCCAGCACATGGCAGATGTCGGCGGAGCCATCCTCGCCGGGCGGCGTACCCACCGCGATGATGATCACCTGGGCGCCGGCGAAGGCCGTGACCGCCTCGGCGCTGAAAACGAGCGACGCGGCCCGCATGCCCTGGGCGATACAGTCCTCCAGGCCGGGTTCGGATACCGGACAGATACCCTGGCGCAGGCGCTCGATGCGGACACTGTCGATATCGAAACACACGACCTGATGACCGGCGTTGGCGAGACACGCGCTGCTCACCAGTCCCACATAGCCGCTACCCATTACCGTAACTTTCATGGCTGCCTCCGGCAGTGTTGTCGCGGCAATTGTCGGAGTTCAGTGTGACCGGATTATGTCCCCCGGCGGCGCTCGCGCGGGTCCGCGGGCTTGCGGGTCGGCGGGCTTGGGTTACACTGAAAGCCAGCCATTCCAGACTCGCACCATGACCCCCATGCGCCAACACGCTGCCGGCGACCACCATCCGCAACGGGACCGAACGGGGTCCCTCGCACCGCCGACGCCGGACGCGCTGACGCCACGGCATCCCGGCACCACCCGCATCCGCTGCTGACGCCCGTCTCCATGTCTCCATTCGAACGCCGCCTGGGGCTGCTCGATCAGCCCGCCAACCGACCCCTGCTGCGGCAGGTGCTGCGCGGCATCGAGAAGGAAAGTCTGCGCGTGGACGCGGCGGGCAATCTGTCCCAGCGCCCGCACCCGCGCGCGCTGGGCTCCGCCCTCACCCATCCCAGCATCACGACCGATTACTCGGAGGCGCTGCTCGAATTCATCACGCCGCCGTCCACCTCGGTGACGGATACCCTGGCGACGCTCGAACAGATCCATCGCTTCGCCTATCAGGTGCTCGACGACGAGTTGATCTGGGTGAACAGCATGCCCTGCGTGCTGGGCGAGGACGCCGACATACCGGTGGCGCGCTACGGCAGCTCCAACATCGGGCGGATGAAAACCATTTACCGCATTGGCCTCGGCAATCGCTACGGCCGCCTGATGCAGACCATCGCCGGGATCCACTACAACTGGTCGCTGCCCGACAGTTGCTGGGAAATGCTGCGTGCCGACGACGGCGCGGACCAGTCGCTGCAGGAATACAAGACCGCGCGCTATTTCGGCCTGCTCCGCAATTTCCGCCGCTACTTCTGGCTGCTGCTGTATCTGTTCGGCGCCGCGCCGGCCATCTGCCGCACCTTCGTCCGCGGGCGGGAACACAGCCTGGTACCCTTCGGCGACGACGCCCACAGCCTGCACGCGCCCTGTGGGACTTCCCTGCGCATGGGCAACCTGGGTTATCAGAGCACCGCCCAGCAGCAGCTCAACATCTGCTACAACGGCCTGGAGTCCTATATCGCCAACCTTCGCCAGGGTCTGACCACGCCCTATCCGCCCTACGCCGCCCTGGGCCTGAAAGACGCCGACGGCGGCTACCGGCAACTGAGCAAATCGCTGTTGCAGATCGAAAACGAGTTCTACAGCACCATCCGACCCAAACGCACCAGTCACCAGGGCGAAGTGCCGCTGCGCGCGCTCGGACAGCACGGGGTCGAATACATCGAGGTGCGCTGTATCGATCTCAATCCCTACGCGCCCGTGGGCATCGACGCCGGACAAATCCGGTTCCTCGATACCTTTCTGCTGTTCTGCCTGCTGTCGGAGAGTCCTCCCACCAGCCCCGACGAACACCGGCTGCTCCAGTCGAACCAGCATCAGGTGGTGTACCGCGGCCGGGACCCGGATCTGAAACTGGAAATCCTCGGCCGCGAACAAAAGCTCACCGACTGGGCGCGCGAACTGTTTGCCGCCATGATGCCGGTGGCGGCCGTGTTCGACGCCGCGCACGGCGGCGACGATCACGGCGCCGCGCTGCTCGCCCTGGCGCCGCGTATCGAGGACGCGTCGCTCACGCCCGCGGCGCGCCTGCTCGCCGAAATGGCCGCTACCCGGCAGAGTTATTTTCAGACCGCCCTGCGCCAGGCCCGCGAACACCGCGACCATTTCCGCGCCGCGCCGCTGGACCCCGCAACGCTGGCGCGTTACCAGGCGATGGCGACGCAGTCGCTGGCCGATCAGGCCACGCTGGAAGCCGCCGACACGATGGATTTTGCGCAATTTCTCGCCGCCTATTACGCCCAGTACGATTTCGATCCGAATCCCTGAGCGACCGGCGCCGCGCGGCTGACGGGGACTTCATTTCCGGGAAAATTTCCGTGCAAATTTCCGGTCAGACTTTTCTCCGTGAGAATGTCCCGGCAGCACTGTTCCACTGAACATCTCGCCGCGAAATTTTCGTCATGGATTTTTTCTTCCTGCATGTTCCGGAATGATTTTTTATCGTGAACTACCTCGGCCACCTGTATCTCGCCGGCAGCGACCCTGATATGCAGGTCGGGGGTCTGCTCGGCGATTTCGTCAAGGGGCCGTTGCGCGGCGACTACCCGCCGCGTATCGAAGCCGGCATCCAGCTGCACCGCCGCGTCGATGCCCTGTGCGACGGTCTGCCGGCAACCCGGCAGTTACTGGAATTGTTTCCCGCGCCCTGGCGCCGCTACGGCGGCATCGTCATCGATGTGGTATTCGACCATCTGCTGGCGCGGGACTGGGATGATTTTCATCCGCAACCGCTGGGCGATTTCTGCCAGACGTTCTATCGCACCCTCGCCAGCCACCGCGAGGTGCTGCCGGAGCGAGCACGCGCCTTTTGCGATCGCGCGCCGGCCTTGCGCTGGCTCGAAAGCTACCGCGACGTCGAACAGATTCCCCGGGTGCTCGCGCATATCGGCCAGCGGCTGCGCCGCGCGGTGCCCCTGGAACAGGCCTGGCTGCCGATGCAGCCTTGTGCCGCGACCTTCGAGCAGGGCTTTCGCGCAAGCCTGACCGCACTGAACCAAGCCATCGCCCGGCCGGCGACGGGAATCACGGACGGTCCCTGCCTTGACGTCGCGGTGCGGCTCTGAAAGCATCCGCGCCCACCACTCTCTCAGGATTCCCAGCCCATGCCCTCACGCCGCCAACTCAACTTCATCGGGGCATTCGGCTGCGCCGGACTCATCGTGGTCGCGCTCTACATGCAGTACGCGATGGACCTGAATCCCTGTTACCTGTGCATCCTGCAGCGCGGCTTCGTGATCGCCACCGGGCTGGTGCTGCTGATCGCCGCCATCCATCACCCCGGGCGCGGCGGCCAGTGGGTCTACAGCGGCCTCGGCATGCTGACGGCGCTCGGCGGCTCGGGGTTTTCGCTGCGCCAGCTCTGGCTGCAAAGCCTGCCCAAGGACCAGGTACCCGCCTGCGGTCCCCCCGCCGAATATCTGTTCGACGCCCTGCCCTTCAAGGAAGCGCTCGGATTGCTGTTTCGCGGCGACGGCAATTGCGCGGAAATCCAGTGGTCGCTGTTCGGGATCAGCATTCCGGGTTACACATTGATGGCCTTCGCCGGGTTGTTTGCGCTCTGCCTGTGGCAGGCGGTGCGGCGCGACTGATGGCTGCCGCGCCCTGGCGCGAGCGCTCCGCCATTGATCCCGCGCGTTGAACCAAATCGTCGGCCTGTGCTCTACTGCGCTATCGACGGTCGCACTGTGTTGCCGATGCCTGCCATCAAACCCCTGCCCTGGTTGCTCGCGCTGCTGCTGTGCTGGCAGGCCGTGGCCACGGCCGCGGCGCCGATGGTGATGCCGACCGGCGGCCCGGCAGCCACGGCCACCGGGCATTTGGCGGCGACAGCGACCGACGACTGCGAACATGCGATGCCGGGGCACTGCGCGGAGTCCCGCAGCCAAGCCGCCGGCACCGATCACTGCGGGCAACCGTGCAAACACTGCCCGGGCTCCGCCACCGGCCATCTGCTGACCCTGATCACGGTGCTGCCGATACCGGCGGTCTCCCGTCCGCCGTCGTTCGCGGCGCTGCCGTTCTCCTCCCGCCAGCCGCTCGTCATCCAGCGCCCGCCCATCGCCGCCTGATTACAGGCAAGGTGCGCCCGTTTTTTGGGGCGCGATCCGAAGGCGATCACAACAAGGCGGTTTTTCATGAAAAGCACAACGGATGTTCCGCGTCCCAGCGGGCGCTATTTCTTGGGGATGTGTTTCTGGTTGTTCGTTTCGCTGGCGCACGCCGGGCCAGCGCCGGCACCGACGCTCACCGTCTACAAAGATGCTCAGTGCGGCTGCTGCAGCAAATGGGTCGATCACCTCGCCGCCCACGGCATTGTCGCGCGCGTGGTGAATCTGGACGCGGCGGCGCTCGCGGAAGTCAGGCGTGCGCAGGGCGTCGGACCCCAGTATCAGTCCTGTCACACCGCGGTGACCGCCGACGGTCTGGTGTTCGAGGGTCATGTGCCCGCGCCGACGCTGGCGCGGTTTCTGGCCGAGCACCCGGCGGGCGGTCGCGGCCTCGCGGTGCCGGGCATGCCGCTTGGCAGCCCCGGCATGGAGATGGGCGACCGCTTCGCCCCCTACCAGGTCTGGAAGCTCGAAGCGGACGGGGCACGGGTGTACGAGGATGTCCGGGAGCGGGCTGCCCAGTACGCCCCCGGGGTGCGGCCATGAATCCCCTGCTGACGGGTAGCGGCATCCGGCTGTCGCGGCGGCGCTTCGTCACCGGGCTCGCCGCGGGTGGCGCCGCGCTCGCCTGCGGCCGCCTGCTGGCGGCGCCAGCCGGACCGGTTTCGGTTCCTGAGCTGGCGGGCGAGCGCTTCGATCTGCGCATCGGCTACCAGCGGGTGAATTTCACCGGCGTGGAGCGCCTCGCCACCACCATCAACGGCAGCCTGCCCGGGCCGATACTCCACTGGCGCGAAGGCGATCAACTGCGCCTGCGGGTGACCAATCAACTCGCCGAGGATACGTCCATCCACTGGCACGGCATCGTACTGCCGGCCGCCATGGACGGGGTGCCGGGGATCAGCTTTCCCGGCATCAAACCGGGGGAGAGCTTCGAATACGCCTTCGACGTGCGCCAGAGCGGTACCTACTGGTACCACGGCCATTCCGGATTTCAGGAACAGACCGGCCATTACGGCGCCCTGGTCATCCATCCCCGCGCGCCGGATCCTTTCGCCTGCGCGCGCGACTATGTGGTGATGCTGTCGGACTGGACCGACGAAGATCCGGCCAATGTCCACGCCAAACTGAAAAAACTCAGCCACTACTACAATTTCGGCGAACGCACCGCCGGCGACCTGTGGCGCGACATCCAGACCAGGGGCGTCGCCCAGACCTGGCGCGAACGCGCCATGTGGAACCGGATGCGGATGAGCGACAGCGACATCTCCGATGTCAGCGGCTACACCTACACCTATCTGATGAACGGCCAGCCCCCCGCCGCGGGCTGGACCGGTCTGTTCCGGCCCGGGGAACGGGTGCGCCTGCGCTTTATCAACGCCGCCGCCATGACCTATTTCGATGTGCGTATTCCGGGCCTGAAAATGCGCGTGATCGCCGCCGACGGCCAGCCCGTGGAGCCGGTGACGGTGGACGATTTCCGCATCGGTGTCGCCGAGACCTACGATGTCATCGTCGAACCCGCGGGCGATACCGCCTACGCGCTGTTCGCCCAGGCCATCGACCGCAGCGGCTATGCGCTTGGCGCCCTGACGCCGGATCTGGGCCTGACCGCGGCGGTCCCGGCGCTGGACCCGCGGCCAGTACTCAGCCATGCCGATATGGGCATGGGCGGGGCGGAGCATCAGGGCCACGCGGGGGCCGGTGCGGCTGACGCCGCCGCCGATGCCGGCATGGATCATTCCAGCATGGATAACGCGGCGATGGATCATGCCGCGATGGGGCATGGCACACCCGCCCCGGCCATGGGCTCCGGCGCCGCCGGTTACGGCAGCAGCACCCCGGTGCGGCACAGTGCCGCCGAATACGGCCCGCAGGTGGATGCCCGCGCGGAGCCATCCGGGTACCGGCTCGACGATCCCGGTGTCGGCCTGCGCGATCACCAGTCCCGGTATGGACGCCGGGTGCTCACTTACGCCGATCTGCGCCACCGTTACGGCACCCCCGACCCGCGCGAGCCGGAGCGGGAAATCCAGCTCCACCTCACCGGCAACATGGCGCGCTATATGTGGTCGCTGGATGGCATCAGGTTTGCCGATGCCGAGCCGCTGTTGTGGCGCCTGGGCGAGCGGCTGCGCATCACCCTCGTGAACGACACCATGATGCATCACCCCATCCACCTGCACGGCATGTGGAGCGATCTGGAAACCGGCGACGGCGCGCGCATTCCGCGCAAGCACACGGTGTCGGTGCCACCCGGCGCTCGGATCAGTTATCTGGTTACCGCCGATGCGCCGGGGAACTGGGCCTATCACTGCCATCTGCTGTATCACATGCTGGGCATGATGCGTGAAGTTCGCGTGGAGGGCAGCGCATGAAAACCATGATCGGTTTGCTTGCCGCGCTGGCACTGCTCGCGCCGGGCCAGTCTCGCGCCCACGGCGATGACGATCCCCTGCTCGGCAAGGTGATGCTGGATCAACTGGAATGGCGCGAGGGCACGGGCAGCGGCGACGGCGCGCTGGTGTGGGACGGCGATGCCTGGCTGGGCCACGACCTGCACAAGCTCTGGCTCAAGACCGAAGGCGAGCGGGTGGAAGGCGTCACCGAGGATGCCGAAGTACAGCTGCTGTACAGCCGGGCGTTCGCGCCGTTCTGGGATGTGCAGGTGGGCTGGCGCGGCGATCTCCAGCCGACGCCGAACCGCAACTGGCTGGCGCTCGGCGTGCGGGGGCTTGCGCCCTACTGGTTCGACACCGATCTCGCCCTGTTCGCCGACGCCGACGGCCGCACCGCGCTGCGCCTCAAGGCCGAGTACGAGCTGCTGTTCACCCAGCGCTTGATTCTGTCACCGGACATCGAAATCAATCTGCACGGCCAGGATGACCGCGCCACCGACACCGGTTCGGGGTTGTCCGATGTGGAACTGGGTCTGCGCCTGCGCTACGAGATTCGCCGCGAGTTCGCGCCCTATATCGGCGTGGTGGGTTGGCGCAAGTTCGGCAACAGCGCCGACTTTGCCCGCAACCAGGGCGAGCGCAGCGACGATCTGGAACTGGTGATAGGCGCCAGGTTCTGGTTTTGAGGGTGCCCGGATCCGGGGAGGGTTGCACGCTGAGCACATGAAGGCAGGGAAACGAACGTGCGCCGCGCACGTCTTGCGGAGAAAGCCTCATGCGCACGACCGTTGCCACGCACCATGAGGTAGCCGAACACCATCCGGGGCCCTGAGAAGATGGCGGCTTGCCTCGAAGCCTGCCTCGAAGAAGCCGGTGGCGATGCCGCATTTATCCATCGCGAAAGCGCCGGGCGATATTGCGCGCGCCCTCTTCTTGGCTCGGAAGCTTTCAGCTCAGGAAAAAACGGTAGGCGTCGTTGCCGGTCTCCTCGTAATAGCGGTAGTGGAGCGCATCGAGAAACTGCGGCACTTCGCCGCGCGCCGCTGGCGGCACCTGCATACCCACCAGCACGCGGCCGTAGGCGGCGCCGTGGTTGCGGTAGTGGAACATGGAGATGTTCCAGCGCCCGCCCAGCTTGTCGAGAAAGTTCGCGAGCGCCCCCGGGCGTTCGGGAAACTCGAACAGATACACCACTTCGTCGTCGATGCCGGGCGCGCGACCGCCGACCATGTGGCGGATGTGCAGCTTGGCCATCTCGTTGTCGGTCATGTCCACCACGGCGTAGCCGCGTCCGCGCAGATCCTCCAGCAGCGCGAGACGGTCGGCATCGGAGGCCACCGCGATGCCGACAAAGATGTGCGCCTCGCCGGCGTCGGCATAGCGGTAGTTGAACTCGGTGACGCTGCGCCGACTGAGCGCATGGCAGAAGCGGCGAAAGCTGCCGCGCTGCTCGGGAATGGTGACCGCGAGTACCGCCTCGCGCCGCTCGCCGCTCTCGGTGCGTTCGGCGATGTAGCGCAGGCGGTCAAAATTGATGTTGGCGCCGCTGTCGATGGCGAGCAGCGTCTGATCGCGGTGACCGCCGCGCGCCACGTATTTCTTGAGGCCCGCCACCGCCAGCGCGCCGGCCGGCTCGGCGATGGAGCGGGTGTCGTCGTAGATATCCTTGATGGCGGCACAGATCTCGTCCACCGACACCGTGATGACGCCATCGATGCGATTTTTCAGCAGCCGGAAAGTCTCCTCGCCGATCTGGGCGACCGCGGTGCCATCGGCGAACAGGCCCACTTCCTTCAACCGCACCCGACGGCCCGCCGCCATGGCCGCGGCCAGGCAGGCGGAATCGTCCGCTTCCACGGCGAAGATCTTGATTTCCGGCCGCACGTATTTGACGTAGGTGGCGATGCCCGCGCACAGACCACCGCCGCCCACCGGCACGAACAGCGCGTCCAGCGGCCCCGGATGCTGGCGCAGGATCTCCACCCCCACCGTGCCCTGCCCGGCGATCACGTCGGGATCATCGAAGGGATGGACATAGACCATGCCGCGCTCGGCCACCAGCTTGTGGGCGTGCTCGGAGGCTTCATCGTAGGTGTCGCCCTGCATCACCACGCGCGCGCCGCGACTGCGCACGGCATCGACCTTGATCTGGGGCGTGGTGCGCGGCATCACGATGGTGGCCTTGATGCCCATTTTCTGGGCCGCCAGTGCCAGCCCCTGGGCATGGTTGCCGGCGGAGGCCGCCACCACACCGGCGGCGCACTCGGCCTCGGACAGTTGCAGCAGCTTGTTGTAGGCGCCGCGCAGCTTGAACGAGAACACCGGCTGCAAGTCCTCGCGCTTGAGCAGCACCCGGTTGCCGAGGCGCGCGGAGAGGATGGGCGCGTCGTCGATCGGTGTCTCCTCGACCAGATCGTAGATGCGCGCATCCAGGATGCGTTTCAGATAATCCTTCGGCATGGCACTCTCACTCACGGCGAGGCGCCATGGTAACTCAAGGGCGGAGCCGGCCCGAAGAACGCCGCGGCTGACCACTGAACGTGCCGTGTTGAAAACACCTGAGGGCTGATTGAAAAACTGCCGCGGCGGCCATCGGCGTCATTGCGCGGGTCGTGCCCTCTCGCGGCACTTTTCCGCCGCCCGTTGAGGATCAAACCAGGATGCTTTCCAGCGGCTGCGGCATGGCGATGAAGAATCCCTGGGCGCAGTCGACGCCCAGGTCGCGCAGCATCGACAATTGCAAGGCGTTCTCGACGCTTTCGGCGATGGTCGCAATGCCCATGATGTGCGCCAGATGATTGATGGTGCTCACCATGGTGAAATCCACATCGCTCAATTCCATCTTGCGAATGAAGGCGCCGTCGATCTTGAGGCAGTCGACCGGGATTTCCTGAAGATAGCGCAATGACGACAGGCCGCTGCCGAAGTCGTCGAGGGCAAAGTAACAGCCGTGGGCGCGCAGCCGGTGAATCAGGCTGAGGGCGCGGTCAAACTGGCGAATGGCCGCGGTTTCGGTGATCTCGAACTGCAAGCGGCGCGGATCGACTCCGGAGCGGTTCAGCAGGTCCAGAATGTAGGCGGCGCTGGATTCGTCGCTGATGGTGGCGCCCGATAGATTGACCGAGAGCTTGAAACCTTCGCGCTGCGCGCGGGGCAGTCCTTGCAGTACCCGCACCGCTTCCGCGACCACCCAGCGGTCGATATCCTCGATGAGGCCATAGCGTTCCGCCGCCGGAATGAAGCCCTGCGGGGAAATCAGCTCACCGCCGGCACCGACCATCCGGACCAGGGCCTCGCAATGCCGCACTCCCGGCTCCGCGTCGGAACGGAGTTCGATGATCGGCTGGAACAACAACCGGAACCGATTTTCGTCCAGCGCCGCACTGATCCTGGGCACCCAGGCATCAAGGCCATCGCCACGACCGCTGCGACCGCCGGCCACCGCGAAACACATCCGGTTGCGGCCCATTTCCTTGGCCTTGGCGCAGCTCGCCGCCGCCGCGACCAGAACGTCGATGTCGGAATCGGACCGACTGTCGATCATTTCGACACCGATGTTGACTCCGATCTTGATGCGGCGCTCGCCCCAGGGAAAGGAGAACGCCTGGAAGTCGGCCAGCACGGCTTCGGCGACCGCGCCGCCAGCGGCAGCGTCCCGCCGGTGCAGCAGCAGCGCAAACTCGTCATTGCCGATCCGCGCCAGCATCTCGCCAGGCCCGATATGCCGCTCCAGCAGCCGGGCCACCCGTTGCAGCAAGGTGTCGCCCGCCGCGTGACCGCAGGTATCGTTGACCAGCGAAAAATTCGTGACGTCGATATACAGCAGGACGGCAACCGGTTCGCCGCCACGAATTTGCCCCAGCCGCTGTCCAATCGCCTTGGCCAGCGCGGACCTGTTGCTCAATCCGGTGAGCGCATCGTGCTCCGCCTGCCACGCGAGCCGCTGGGAAACCTGGGGCGCTTCGGTGCAGGCTCGAAACACCAGCAGTCCGCCGACCAGTTCGTTGTCCTGATCCCGCAGGGGCGTCAGGGTTGCCGCCACCTGAAGACTGCTGCCATCGGCGCGGCGCAGGACCGTACCCGCGGGCATCGCCAGCGCCGCTCCGCGCGCCAGGGCCGCCTGCAGCACCATCACCGGGGTGTTGGTTTCCGCGTCAACGAAGCCGATGAGATCATCGATACTGCGGCCGGCGGTCTGGTCGAAATCCAGGCCCAACAGTTCGAGCCCGGGGGCGTTCACCCGTTCGGTACACCCCCGTGGATCCATCAGCAGCGCGCCGTCGGCAACCTGGGCGAACAGTGCCGCGACCAGTTCGGCCTTGAGTTGCAACTCCCGGCGCTCGGCCAGCCGCACGGTATCGTCGCGGCACAACAAGACCAATCCGTCGGGCGAATCGATCGGCGTGCAGGGCGATACTTCCAGCCACCGGAAATCGCCGGCCGCGGTGACTGCCTGCAAGCGGCCCTGGGGATTGACCTCTCCCAGCAACCGCGCCTGCACGTCCGCGCCAGAGCGGCGGCCAAGCGCCGGAAACACAAGCCGGGCCGGCGCCCCGATCAGAAGTTCCGGAACGAACCCGGTGATGGCGCCGAAGGCACGGTTTACCGACTGGATGCGCCCGCCGGCGTCCAGCTCAATCACGCCGGCGCGCCCTTCGTCCAGGTAGACCGCCCAGCGGGATGTCCCGGTCATGTCGGTGCGCGCACCGCGCCGCCGCTCAAAACCCGGCTGAAAAGGCGCTTCCACGACTTCGAGCAGAGTGCCACGGCCGTCGGGCAGAGGCACCGGCGACATCGCGAGACGAAACAGCGGCTGGGCCCGATCACCGGGCGTCATGGCGGTCTCGACGCGGTCGAGTCGTTCCGGGTCGAGGTACTGCGACCAACCGATGGCGATCCCGTTCTCCGCCACCTGCGCCAGCGCGCCCAGTAACTCGCTCGCCGCCAGATCGGGAAACAGGTCGTCGAGACAGCTGTTCAGGGCCTGGGGTGCCGCCACGCCGGTCCAGTCGACCATCCAGCGATTCCAGCAAATGACCCTGCGCCGGGAGTCCAGCACCGCGATCCCGGTCTGCTGCTCGCCGAGTATCAGCGCGGGAAGATCAAAGTCCTCGCCCGTCCAGAATTCGTTCGCCGCAGTCCTGGTTAACGCCGTAGGGCCGATGCCTGCCATCGTTGGTCTGATCCGCCTTGGCTATAAGCCCTGGTTGGGGAGTATGAGCAGGCTGCCACGCCGGCCCTGCGCGCCCCATCATAAACGCACAGTGCGCCGCAACGCGTTCGGCCAGTAGCCGCAGGTGCGATCTCCGTCTCAGCCCTGCGCGAGCAGTTCCCGCAAATCGATCAGCGCCGCGTTCGCGCGGCTGATGTAGGACGCCATGGTGATCGAGTGGTTGGCGAGCACGCCAAACCCGTTGCCGTTCAGGATGATGGGGGTGCGCAGCGGTTTCTGCGTCGCCTCCAGCTCGCGGATGATCTGGCGCAGGCTGACCTGGGCATTTTTCTTTTGCAGCACGTCCGCGAAATCCACTTCCGCCGCCTTGAGCAACTGGATCAGCGCCCAGGCCGTACCGCGCGCCTCGAAAAACGTATCGTCAATTTTCCACCAGGAGGGTTTGACCAGCGCGGATGCCGGGTGCGCGGCGGCGGCATCCGCGCCTTCACCCGATTTGACGCCGAGCCGGCGCTGGCCGACGCTGGCCCCCAGACGCTGGGACAGACTGCCGAGCCGGCTCTGCACGGTTCCCAGCCAGTAGCGCAGATTGTCGGCGCGGGCATAAAACTGCGCGTTGTTTTCGTCGCCGTCGAGCAGGCGCGCGTAGTAGCTCGCCAGATGATCGCGACCTTTGCGGTACTCGTCTTCCGTCGCCGGAAAAATCCAGCGGTCCGTGTCGTAATTCAGCAGCGGCTCGGCAAGGGCGAGATCCGGATCCTCCGTGGACTGGGACTGGGACCGGCTGAACGCCTCGCGAAACGCCTTCGCGGCGTCGCGCACCTGCACGACAACGCCAAACTCCCAGTTCGGCATATTGTCGAGCCAGCGTCCGGGCGGCAGCATGTCGTTGGTCAGATAGCCGCCCGGCTTGTCGAGCAGCGTGTCCACCAGCGCGATGAGTGTCGCCGTGGTGCGCGCGCCGCTGACGCTGGTGCGGTCCGCGCCCGCCAGCAGAGGAGCCAGTTGCGGTTGCCGCGACCAGTACCAGGACAGCCCCAGCGCGATCGTGACCAGCACGGCGGCCACCACCATCCAGGCACCGACACCCGGATTGCGCGACGCGGTGGTCGCCCCGCCGGTATTCCCGCGCGAATTCCGTACCCAGTCTTTGATCGCCATGGTCGTACTGTCCGTGATGAGGATCGGCTCCGCGGCTTGGGCTGCGGCAGGACCCAGAATACGCGACAATAACCGGCCTTGAAACCAAGCTCCCGCTGCCGGGTCGAAGCCGGGCCGCCCCCAACCGCAGATCAGTCCATGCCGCGTTACCGTAGTTTTGCTCTGTACTGGTTGCTGCTGATCCTGGGTTCGACCCCCGCCATGGCAGCCGACCCCTTTGCGTCCGCGGGCAACAACTCGAACCTGCTCCAGGCCGATCAGCAATTTCTCCCGGTTGAACAGGCCTATCAACTCTCCGTCAGGCTCGCCGGCGGCAAGGCGCTGCTCGAGTGGAACATCGCACCGGGCTACTACCTCTACAAGGACAACTTTGCCGTGCAGGCTCGGGACGCTAATGGCGCGCCGATTGCCACCAGTATCCACACCGGCAAGGGCCGCGAGATCTACGATGACTACCACGGCAAGAATCTCGAAGTGTTCTATGACAGCGCACTGGTCAGTGTCGATTTTCTCCAGCCGCCACCGCCCGCGCTCACGCTGAGCGTAACCTCCCAGGGCTGCGCCGACGCCGGCCTGTGCTACCCACCCCACACCCAGTATTTCACGGCCGATCTTGCTGCCGGGGCGGTTGCCCCGACCGCCGCGCCGTCGCCCGCCGCCGGCACCGCCAGTTCTGCCTCCGCCGGTTCCGTCACGGCCAGCGCGCCCGGGCTGCTGACGCTGCTGGGTTTTGCGATCCTTGGCGGCTTGATCCTCAACCTCATGCCCTGCGTGTTTCCGGTGCTCTCGATCAAGGTGATGAGTCTCACCACGGCGCACGCCCACCGGCACCGCGTCGCGAGTCACGGTCTCGCCTACGGCGCCGGCGTGGTGCTCAGCTTTGTCGCCATCGCGGTGCTGCTGCTGATCCTGCGCCGTGCGGGAGAGGCCGTCGGCTGGGGCTTCCAGTTGCAGTCGCCGGGCTTCGTAACCGCGTTGGCGTATCTGTTTTTCCTGATGGCACTCGGGTTTGGCGGCCAGTTGCCCCTGCTCATCAATCCCGGCCGCCTGGGCGGAAGCGCCGCCCGTGGCAACGGCCTGGGCGCGTCGTTCCTGACCGGCGTGCTGGCCACGGTGGTTGCCAGCCCCTGCAGCGCACCCTTCATGGGCACCGCGCTGGGCGTCGCCCTGACCCTGCCGCCGGCGCTCACGCTGGGCGTCTTCGCCGCCCTCGGGTTCGGCATGGCACTGCCATTTCTCGTGTTGACCGCGCTGCCGGGGCTGCTCAGGCGCCTGCCCCGCCCCGGCCCCTGGATGGAAACGTTTCGCCAACTGCTCGCCTTTCCCCTGTACGCGACCGTGCTCTGGCTGCTCTGGGTGCTCGGTCGGCAGACGGATATCGACCGGGTGCTGGCGGCCGCCTTCGGCCTGCTGCTGGTGGCGCTGGCGGCGTGGCTGGCTGGCCGCAGCCGGCATGCGCCAGGGCGGGTGGTCGCGGCCGCGCTGCTGGTCGCGGGACTGGGGTTGCCGCTCGCCCAGCCGGCCGGCGCTCCGGCGGAACGCCCATGGGAACCCTACAGCGCGGCGCGCCTCGAAGCCCTGCGCAATGCCGGCGCGCCGGTGTTCGTCAACCTCACGGCGGACTGGTGCATCACCTGTCTGGCCAATGAGCGCATGGCACTGGCGTCGGATCGGTTCCACGCCACCCTGAAGCAGCGCGGCATTCATTACCTGAAGGGCGACTGGACCCGTTACGATCCCGAAATCACCGCGCTGCTCAGCGCCCACGGCCGCAGCGGCGTGCCGCTTTACCTGTATTTTCCGCCCGGGGAACCGGTGCGCATCCTGCCGCAACTGCTCACCGAAACCATCGTGCTGAGCGCGCTGAACGCGCCTCCGGAGGTTGCGACCACTACCGGCGGAATCCGTTAACTGCCGGCAACATGTACCGAATGTGCGTTTAACGTCTGCCAAGTTGCCGGCCATCTGGACAACAAAACCGGCTTGAGGCACACTTCCGCTCCACTGCGTCACGACTCCATCAGAAGCCAACCCATGGCCACCATACTGGCGCTGCACGGTCCCAACCTCAATCTGCTCGGCACCCGGGAACCCGGCGTGTACGGTGGCACCACGCTGGCGGACATCAACGCCCGCCTGGAACGATTGTGTGCTGCCGCAGGCCATGAGTTCGTACACCTGCAAAGCAACTCCGAAGCCGAACTGATCGACCGGGTGCAGGCCGCGGGCCGCGAGGGCGTCGACCGCATCCTCATCAATCCAGCCGCCTTCACCCACACCAGCGTGGCGCTGCGGGACGCCCTGCTGGCAGTGGCCATACCTTTTATCGAAGTCCATCTGTCCAATGTGTACCGGCGTGAAGCCTTCCGCCATCACTCCTATTTCTCGGATATCGCGAGCGGCGTCATCTGCGGGCTGGGCGCGCTCGGCTACGAGCTCGCGCTGCAAGCCGCGCTGGCCAGCCTCAGCGCCCCGGCCTGAAGGTCGCGATCGACGACAAACCGCCATCACCTGCAACGGAGGGTTCATGGATATACGCAAGGTCAAGAAACTCATCGAATTGCTCGAAGAGTCCAACATCGACGAACTGGAAATCCGCGAGGGCGAGGAGTCGGTCCGTATCTGCCGCCATCGCCCGGCAACCTATGCCGCGCCCCCGATGGCCTTTGCCGCTCCGCCGGCGACCGCGCCGGCACCCGCCAATGCCGCACCCGCGGCACCGGTCATCGCGGGCCATCTGGTGGCTTCACCCATGGTCGGTACTTTCTACCGGTCGCCGGCGCCCGGCACCAAAGCGTTCGTCGAAGTGGGCCAGAGCGTCAAAGTCGGTGACGTGCTCTGCATCGTGGAGGCAATGAAGATGATGAACCAGATCGAAGCCGACAAGGCCGGCATCATCGGCGCCATCCTCGCCGAGGACGGCGCGCCGGTGGAATACGACCAGCCCTTGATCACCATTCTCTAGCCCGCGGAATCCTTTCTCCATGCTGAGCAAAGTCCTGATCGCCAACCGGGGCGAGATCGCGTTGCGCATTCTGCGCGCCTGCAAGGAACTCGACATCAAGACCGTCGCGGTGCATTCCAAGGTGGACGCCGATCTGAAACACGTCCGCCTCGCCGACGAATCCGTCTGCATCGGCCCGAATCCGTCGGCCGACAGCTACCTCAACATCCCGGCCATCATCAGCGCCATGGAAGTGACCGGCGCGGTCGCGGTCCATCCCGGCTACGGTTTCCTGGCGGAGAACGCCAACTTCGCCGAACAAGTGGAGCGCAGCGGGTTCACCTTCATCGGACCCTCGCCTGCCGTGATCCGGTTGATGGGCGACAAGGTATCGGCCATCGTCGCCATGAAGGCCGCCGGCGTACCCACGGTGCCGGGTTCGGACGGCACCCTCAGCGACGAGCCGGCCGAGATCATCGCCGTCGCCCGCGACGTGGGCTATCCGGTCATCATCAAGGCCGCCGCTGGCGGTGGTGGTCGCGGCATGCGCGTGGTTCACGCCGAACCCCACCTCTTGAACGCGGTGACGCTGACGCGCAGCGAAGCCCAGTCCGCGTTTGGCGACAGCCGCGTCTACATCGAAAAATTCCTCGAAAAGCCGCGCCATGTGGAAGTCCAGGTGCTCGCCGATGGCCAGGGCCATGCGGTGCATCTGGGCGACCGCGACTGCTCGCTGCAGCGCCGCCACCAGAAAGTTCTCGAAGAAGCGCCGGCGCCGGACATTCCCGAGACCGCCCGCCAACGCGTCCTGGATGCCTGCATCAAAGCCTGTATCGATATCGGCTACCGGGGCGCCGGCACCTTCGAATTTCTGTATGAAGACGGCAACTTTTATTTCATCGAAATGAACACGCGGGTCCAGGTGGAACATCCCGTCACGGAGATGATCACCGGCATCGACATCGTCCGCGAACAACTGCTGATCGCCGGCGGCGAGCCACTGAGCTTCACCCAGAAAGACGTGGTGTTTCGCGGGCACGCGTTCGAGTGCCGCATCAATGCCGAAGACGCGACCACGTTTCTGCCCAGTCCCGGCACCGTGACCGCCTACCACCCGCCGGGCGGCAACGGCGTGCGGGTGGACTCGCATCTCTACAATGGCTACCGGGTGCCGCCTTTCTACGACTCCCTGATCGCCAAGATCATCACCCATGGTCGCGACCGTGCCAGCGCGCTGGCACGCATGCGCACCGCGCTCGACGAGCTGGTGGTCGAGGGCATCAAGACCAACACCGACCTGCACCGCAATCTGGTGCGGGATGGTGATTTCCAGCGCGGCGGCGTGAACATCCACTACCTGGAGAAGAAGCTGGGCCTGTGAACGACTCCCGACCAGGCTGGCAACAACTGAGCCTGATGGTGTCCGGCGCGGACGCCGAGCGCCACAGTGACGCCCTGCTCGCGGCCGGCGCCCTGGCCGTCACGCTCAGCGATGCCGGCGACAACCCGGTGCTGGAACCGCCGCCGGGGGAAACCCCGCTGTGGGAACAGGTCTGCCTGACCGGGTTGTTTGCCGGCGATTGCGACCGCGCCGACGCCTGGCTGCAACTGGCGGCCGCGCTGCTGCCCGGGCCGGTGCCCGCGGCGCGCTGGAGTGAACTGGGGGAGCGCCCCTGGAACGATCTCTGGCGCGAGCACTTCCGACCCCGTCACTGCGGCGGACGCCTGTGGATCTGCCCGAGCTGGTGCGACCCGCCGGAACCCGCCGCCGTCAACCTGCTGCTCGACCCGGGTCTGGCGTTCGGCAGCGGCGATCACCCCACCACCGCGCTCTGCCTGGAATGGCTCGCCGCCGAACCGCCCGCCGGTGCGCGCGTACTCGATTTCGGCTGCGGCTCGGGCATCCTCGCGATCGCCGCCTGCCTGCTCGACTGCACCCACGCAGTGGCAATCGATATCGATCCGCAAGCACTTACCGCGACCCAGGCCAACGCGCAGCGCAACGGCATCACGCCGGAACAGCTGACCATAACCGAACCCGGGGCACTGGACGTGGGCGGCTATGATGTCATCCTCGCCAACATCCTCGCCAACCCGCTGATCGCGCTCGCACCCCGGATCGCCGCGCTCACCGCGCCAGGAGGCCGTTTATGCTTGTCGGGCATTCTGGAATCCCAGTGCGCGGCCGTCCGCGACGCCTACGCGCCCTGGTTCGATTTTGCGCCACCCGCCGTGCGCGAATCCTGGGCGCGACTGGCGGGCTGCAAAACCCGCTGAACGGGCCGCTCGAACCCGCCGCGGCCCGCACGCTGCGGCGGTGCGGGCCGCCGCCTTCCGGAGCCCTGTCGTGACCGAATACGGCGCGCGCTGTCCCGCTTGCAATATCTGCTTTCGCATCTCCGGCGCCCAACGGCGCGCGGCCGGCGGTCTGGTGCGCTGCGGCTTCTGTCTGGCGCCCTTCGACGCCAATACCCACGGCGTGGCTCTGGTACCCGAGCCGGCACCAGTAACGCCACTCTGGCTCCGCCCGGACACGGACTGGCGGATCGAACACCCGGTCGATGCCGACCAGCTGGCGCCCGCCTCGACCACGACCGAACCCCGGTACGACGCCATCAGGTCGATTCTTGCGTCGCCGCACCCCGTCGCGCCTGAGCCTGAGCCTGAGCCTGAGCCTGAGCCTGAGCCTGAGCCTGAGCCTGAGCCTGAGCCTGAGCCGGAGCCGGAGTCCGAGTCCGAGTCCGAGTCCGAGTCCGAGTCCGAAGCCAGCGAAGCCATCCCGCGGGACGACAGCGGCGCACATTCACTCCTGCGCTCATCGGACACGGCCGCGCTGGCGCCGACCGACCCGCTACCGGACGCCATCGCAGGCGCCGTGCCAGTCCCTGCCGACCCCGTTTGGCTGCAACCCGGGGCCGCCCCCGCCCGCTCACGAACCGCCGCGACCATCGTGGCCGCCGCCGCTGGCGCACTCTTGTTGCAGGGGCTGTATTTTCACACCGACCTGCTCGATCAGCGCCCCGCACTGCGCGGCGTCTATCGCGCACTGTGCGATGTCGTGGCGTGCCGGCGACCAGCGTATCGCGACGTCGCCGCCATTGCCGTCGACCAGCTCGTGGTGCGCACCCAGGCGCCCGGCGCCTTGCGTCTCGACGCCATGCTCACCAATCGTGGCCGCGAAGCCCAGCCCCTGCCAAGGGTGCGGCTACAATTTGAAAATCTTCAGGGCGTGGTGGTCGCGGAACGGCGCTTTGCCCCCGGCGAGTATCTGGACCAACCCCCGGCGAGCGCGCTCGCCGTCGGCCAATCCCTGCATCTGGTGCTGGAGCTCGTCGACCCGGGTCCGGAGGCGGTTTCCTACGCGCTCGTGCCGGTCGATTGATCCGCCGTCACAACAGTCGCAGGAAACCGGTACGCCCATCTTCCGGACCGGCAAACGGCCAGCTATCATGCGTCGCCTTGCTCCACACCCGCCCAGCCCCGAGGCAACACCTTGGCCGACGACCGCCATTCCGCCGCCGAATTGGTCCTTGCGAGGCGGGCTCTGCTGGACACCGAGCTCGGCGGTTCCTCGCTCGCCGAATGCGTGACCGGCGCCCTGGCGCGTTACTTCGCATTACTCGACGGCCAACACACCACCGACCTCTATGCGCTGGTGTTACGGGAAGTGGAAGCGCCGCTGTTTCGCGCCGTACTGGCTCACACCGGCGGCAACCAGTGCCGGGCGGCGGAGATGCTCGGCCTCAATCGCGGCACCCTGCGCAAAAAAATGAAGCAGTACGACCTGCTGTAGCCGGCGGCCCGCCGCCCATCACGGAGTACCCATGACCGATCGGCCCGTCACCATCGCGCGCGCACTGCTGAGCGTCTCCGACAAAACCGGCATCCTCGATTTCGCCCGCGCCCTCGCCCGGACCGGCGTCGAATTGCTGTCCACCGGCGGCACCTGGCGCCTGCTGGCCGACCAGGGCGTACCGGTACGCGAAGTCTCGGACTACACCGGATTTCCCGAGATGATGGATGGCCGGGTCAAGACGCTGCATCCCAGGATTCACGGCGGCATCCTCGCCCGCCGCGGCATCGACGACGCGGTGATGGCGACGCACGGCATTCCCCCCATCGACCTGGTGGTGGTGAATCTCTACCCGTTCGAGGCAACGGTGGCGGCCCCGGATTGCGACCTGGCCACCGCGGTCGAGAACATCGACATCGGCGGCCCCACCCTGTTGCGCGCCGCCGCCAAGAATCATCGCGATGTCGCCGTGGTGGTGAACAGCGCCGACTACCCGGGATTGCTGGCGGAACTGCACGCCAGCGGCGGCGCGCTCAGCCAGACCACCCGCTTCGACCTCGCCGTCAGAGCCTTTGAACACACCGCCGCCTACGACGGCGCCATTGCCAACTACCTGGGCGCGCGCCTGGGCACGCCGCCCGCGGCCTTTCCGCGCACCTGGAATCGACAGTTCCACAAGGCCCAGGAACTGCGCTACGGCGAGAACCCGCACCAGCAGGCGGCGTTCTATCGCGAAGTGACACCCGCCCCCGGCAGCATTGCCGGCGCGGCGCAATTGCAGGGCCGCGAGCTGTCCTACAACAACATCGCCGACGGCGATGCCGCGCTCGAATGCGTGCGTCAGTTCGACGGCCCCGCCTGCGTCATCGTCAAGCACGCCAACCCCTGCGGCGTGGCCTTGGCCGAGGATCTGGCGACGGCCTACGACATCGCCTTCACCACGGATGCCGAATCGGCGTTCGGCGGCATCATCGCGTTCAACGGCGACGTGGACGGCGCCACGCTCCAGACCATTCTGGACCGCCAGTTTGTCGAAGTGGTGATCGCGCCCGGGTTCACCGCCGATGCGGTCGCGGCGGCGGCCGCAAAACAGAATGTCCGCCTGCTCGCCTGCGGGGCATGGCAGGGCCGGCAGGCCGGCGGCTGGGATTGCAAACGTGTCACCGGCGGGCTGCTGGTTCAGGACCGCGACACCGGCTGGGTCGAAGCGGCCGATCTGCGGGTGGTCTCGCGGCGGCAACCCACGCCGGCGGAACTGGCGGATCTGCTGTTCGCCTGGCGGGTGGCCAAGTTCGTGAAATCCAATGCCATCGTCTACGCCCGGGACGGTCGCACCATCGGCATCGGCGCGGGCCAGATGAGCCGGGTGAACTCCGCCCGCATCGCCATCATCAAGGCCGAGCAGGCCGGCTTGGCGGTACCCGGATCGGTGATGGCCTCCGACGCCTTTTTCCCGTTTCGCGACGGTATCGACAACGCCGCCCAGGCGGGCGTGGCGGCGGTGATCCAGCCCGGCGGTTCGATCCGCGATGCCGAGGTGATCGCCGCCGCGGACGAACACGGGCTCGCCATGGTGTTTACCGGCATCCGGCATTTTCGCCACTGACGAATTCACACGGACCATTGATTCGGCATCGCCCTAAACCCGGCGACGCATCCCACGTCTGCGCTGCGGAGCCTTCATGAAAACTTTCACCATCCATCTGGACGCCGTCGTGGTCCTGGCGCTGCTCGCCATCGGCCTGATCGCCTTCGTGGTGTACCAGCATCGTGAGCAGGGGCAACTGTTTCAGCAATCCATCGATCTCTCCTGGAAACTGCAAAACGCCGAGGTCCAGGTCGCGCAACTGAAACACAAGCTCGCCCAACGCACGGGTCGTACCAGTCCCTGAGCGCTGCGCCAAGCCGCCTGTCATCGCCACAACCAAGGAACATCGATGCCCAGCAGTAATCACAATGCGCTGTTCAAACCCTTCTGCGTCAACAGCCTGGAACTGCCCAACCGGGTGGTGATGGCGCCCATGACACGCAATTTTTCCCCCGGCAATGTGCCCGGCGAGCAGGTCGCGGCCTATTACCGGCGTCGGGCCGAAGGCGGCACCGGGCTCATCATCACCGAAGGCACCTGCGTCAACCATCCGGCGGCGAGCGCCTACGAGAACGTCCCGTTCTTCTACGGCGACGCGGCGCTGGCCGGCTGGCGGCAGATCGTGGCAGCCGTGCATGCCGCCGGCGGCAAGATCGCCCCGCAGCTCTGGCATGTGGGCGCGATGCGCGGCATCGGCGCGCCCGGCGTGGTGATCGATCCGTTTCCGGACACGCCGGCGTTCACCCCGTCCGGGCTGCTGATGCCGGGCCGCGAACACGGCCACGCCATGACCCAGACGGATATCGACGCCGTGGTCGCCGCCTTCGCCCAGGGTGCCGCCGATGCCCAGCGCCTCGGCTTCGACGCCGTGGAGATCCACGGCGCCCATGGCTACCTGATCGACCAGTTTTTCTGGGAGGGCACCAACCGCCGCGCCGACGCCTACGGCGGCTCCATCGCCAATCGCACCCGCTTTGCCGCCGAGATCGTCGCCGCGGCGCACGCCCGCGTGGGCCCGGACTTCCCCATCATCCTGCGGTTTTCCCAGTGGAAACTGCAAAACTATCAGGCCCGCCTGGTGACTTCGCCTGCGGAACTGGAAACTTTCCTGGCGCCGCTGGCACAGGCCGGCGTCGATATCTTTCATTGCAGCACAAGGCGCTTCTGGGAGCCGGAATTTCCGGGCTCGGACCTGAATCTCGCCGGCTGGACCCAAAAGATCACCGGCAAACCCTGCATCGCGGTCGGCAGCGTCAGCCTGGATCAGGATTTCATCGACGAAGAGAAACGCAACATCGGCACGCATGCCGAACCCGCCAGTCTGCGCAACCTCGACGACCTGCTGACGCGCGGCGACTTCGACCTGGTGGCGGTGGGGCGCTCCCTGATTCCGAATCCCGATTGGCCCAAACTGATCGCGGCCGGCCGCGAGAACGAATTGCGCGCCTACGACAAAAGCGACCTGGATACCCTGCTATGACCCAGGCCGCCGGAGTCCGGCAACCATGAATCTCCTGGTCATCGGCAGCGGCGGGCGCGAACACGCCCTCGCCTGGAAGCTGGCGCAGAGCCCGGCGGTGCAAACCGTCTATGTGGCGCCCGGCAATGCCGGCACCGCGCTGGAGCCCGGGGTCGAGAACGTCGCCATCGCGGCGGAGGATATCGAGGCGCTGGCCCGTTTCGCGACGGAACGCGCGGTGGCGTTCACCCTGGTCGGCCCGGAAGGGCCGCTGGTCGCCGGGCTGGTCGACCGCTTCGAAGCACTGGGCCTGCCCGTCTTCGGTCCGCGCCAGGGGGCCGCGCAACTGGAAGGCTCCAAGCACTTCGCCAAGGCGTTCATGGCACGCCACGGCATCCCCACCGCCGCCTACGCGGCCTTCACCGAGCTGGAACCCGCGCTCGCCTACCTGCGCCAACGGGGCGCGCCGATCGTGGTCAAGGCCGATGGCCTGGCCGCCGGCAAGGGCGTGATCGTCGCCGCCACGCTCGCCGAAGCCGAGTCCGCGGTGCGCGACATGCTGGCGGGCAACGCCTTCGGTAGCGCTGGCCACCGGGTGGTGATCGAGGAGTTTCTCGACGGCGAGGAAGCGAGCTTCATTGTCATGGTGGACGGCGAGCAGGTATTGCCGATGGCCACCAGCCAGGATCACAAGCGGGTCGGGGATGGCGACACCGGCCCCAACACCGGCGGCATGGGCGCCTATTCGCCGGCCCCCGTGGTGACGGACGCCGTGCACCGGCGCGTCATGGCCGAGGTGATTCTGCCGACCGTGCGCGGCATGGCGGCCGAGGGCAATCGCTATCGCGGCTTCCTCTACGCCGGGCTGATGATCACGCCCGACGGCGCCCCCCGGGTGATCGAATACAACTGCCGCTTCGGCGACCCCGAAACCCAGCCGATCCTGCTGCGCCTGCGCTCCGATCTGGTGGGTCTGGTGCAAGCCGCGCTCAGTGGCAGGCTCGATAGCGTCGCGGCGGACTGGGATCCGCGCCCGGCGCTCGGCGTGGTGATGGCCGCGGGCGGCTACCCCGGGGATTACCGCAAGGGCGACCCGATCCAGGGTCTGCCGGAAACATCCGATCCGGCCCTCAAGGTATTTCACGCCGGCACCCGCTTGCAGGCCGGCGCAGTGCTCACCAGCGGTGGCCGGGTGCTCTGCGTCACCGCGCTCGGCGCCACGGTGCGGGAAGCTCAGGCACGCGCCTACGGCTGTATCCGGGGGATCCACTGGGAGGGCGGGTTTTGCCGCGGCGATATCGGCTACCGGGCCATTGCCCGCGAGGATTCACCCGGCGGCTGAACCAATCACCCCCGCATTCTTCAACCCCGACAAAAACGGCCGCAAGCCGTCTAGAATCGGAGTCCACCAGGCAGCGCCGGAGTCGCCCATGTCAACCAGCAGACCGTCAGCGCGCACACTGTCGGCCATCGATCTTGTGCTCGCCGAAATCGACCACGCCCTGCGCACGGTCGGCTCCGCAAGCACCGGCGGGAGCGCGCCGTCGCCCGCCGACACCGCCCCGGAAGCCGAGCTGACTGCCGCGGAACAACGCCACGCGGCAGGGCTGATGCGGGTCAACCACAGCGGTGAAGTCTGCGCCCAGGCGCTCTATCGCGGCCAGGCACTGATCGCAAAAAGCGCAGCGACCCGCGCCGACATGACCGCCGCCGCGCGCGAAGAGGAAGACCATCTGGACTGGTGCCAGCAGCGACTCGACGAACTGGACGCGCACCCCAGCCGCCTCAATCCGCTCTGGTACGCTGCCTCATTTGCACTGGGGGCCGGCGCGGGGCTGGTCGGCGACCGCCTGGGGCTCGGCTTCGTTGCCGCCACCGAGGACCAGGTCTGCGCACATCTGCGCGATCATCTCGATCGCCTGCCCGCTCAGGATGCGCGCAGCCGCGCGCTGGTGACCCGGATGCTCGCCGACGAGGCGGCGCACGCCCATCGCGCCAGGCTCGCCGGCGCCCTGTCTTTTCCGGGCCCGGTGAAGGCCGCCATGACGCTGACCTCCCGGCTGATGACCGCCCTCAGCTATCGGGGTTGAGCGCGCGCGATCGCCGGCGGCAAATTTCGCTCCATATCGCGCTCCACCCGAATTCCCTGCACGATGGTCAGCATTTTTTCCTTCACCCAGTTGTGCATCGGTGAATTGGCAGTGCGTTCGTGCTGCAACAGCGCCGCCGGAATAAAGGGCTCGTGCTCCAGGGATCTGGGATAGGGTTTGCGCACGATGTGGTAAAACTCACTCTCCTGCTTGAGGTCGTCCATGGTGGCGAGCAGCAGGCAATCGCTGGATTGCAGAGTATCGAGGGCTGTCATCAACTGATTGGTCACCATGGCCTTGCGGCGCCGATGGCCCATGCGTCCGATCAGCTTGTCGAAGCGGCTTTCGGTCGCGGCATCCACCCGCCCGGCTATCAGCAGAAAATACTGCACAAAGGGGTATTCGAGCATTTCCTCAAGATCGAAATCCCGCTCGGCCAGAGGATGACCGTTCCGCATCCAGACTGCCGGGGTGAAATTGCCCAGCGAAGTCACCAGACAACCGCGCGGCACCGGTTTCTCGACCTCCAGCACAAAGTCGGTGGCGCCGGATTCCAGCTCGCTGATATAGGACTCCTCGGCGTTCGACACCGCCACGCACAAACCCGGCGCCTCTTCTTCAAGGATACTCACCAACTGCGGGATCACCTGTACCGCCATGAATTCAGGCGCCGCGATGCGCACATGTCCCAGGAAGGTGGCGGGATCGAATTCCGTGCGCACCAGCAGGCCGCCGATGCCTTCCAGCAATTGCGGCAACGCCTGCTTGAGCTCCAGCGCCCGGGGGGTAGGGACCAGGCCGCGTCCGCTGCGCGTGAACAGGGCGTCCTCGAAGACATTGCGCAGCCGCAGCAGGGTTTTGCTCATCGCCGGCTGGGAGACGTGCAGACGCTCCGCCGAGCGGGTCACGTTCAGCTCCTCCAGCAGCACTTGCAGCGCCACCAGCAGATTAAGGTCAACCCGGGCAAGCGTGTTGATGGTCATATCGGATAATCACCGTGCATGGTTGTGGTCATTATGATCCGGGCCAATTATACAAGCTATGCCGTCTGTGTCGCCGGTAAGTGCATCACAAAAGTCTTTCTGGTTATGATTTTTATAAAAACAATCCATTTGCGCCATGTTCCAATATCGCTACCATAGCGCCTGTGTCCGGCAGCGATGGGCCCTAGGAGCCCGCCGGTCACTCTCCTTCCTAACCCCCCTGTAAGTTATTTGCCGGGGAGCCTCGCGCTCCCCGGCTTTTTTTGTTGTGGCGAGGTCTCGCTGGCACGCCGGAATCATTCAGCCAGCCCTCACACTTGCTCCACGGCATAACTGTGCGTCACCACGACGCCGGCGTGCGCAAACATGATGGAGGCAGAGCAGTACTTCTGGGCCGACAGTTCCACGGCGCGCTTGACCTGCGCCTCCTTGAGATCCATTCCCTCCACCACGAAATGGATATTGATCCGGGTGAATACCGCCGGCACCGCATCGGCGCGCTCGGCCTCGAGCTCGGCGCGGCAGTGGCGTACCTGCTGGCGGGCTTTCTGCAGGATGCTCATGACATCAAAACTGGCACAACCGCCCATGCCGATCAGGAGCATCTCCATCGGCCGGATGCCCAGGTTGCGGCCGCCATGATCTTCCGGCCCATCCATCACCACGGCATGGCCGCTGCCTGACTCGCCCAGAAACATGGCGTTGTCGACCCACTTCACCACTGCCTTCATGATTTCCTCCTCCGCGCACAATGGGCCAGACTAGCACAGCCCGGAAGCCAGATTTTCAGCAAGGTCCCAACTTGCAATTTCCTGCCCAAAGTGCGACTTTCCGCTCGCTTGTCGCACGAACCATTCGCGCCCGCACGTGAGTCATGCGGCAGGCCCCTCAAAATACTCCCAGGGAGGAACCCTTGGCACTCCAACCCATTACACCCCATATCCCGAAGTTCGAGGAGTTTCTCAACCACTGCAACCGTCGCCGCTATCCCGCCAAAAGCACCCTGATTCACGCGGGGGACGCCTGTGACACGCTCTACTACATCATCAAGGGTTCGGTGAGCGTACTGATCGAGGACGACGACGGCCGCGAGATCATCGTTGCGTACCTCAACACCGGCGATTTCTTTGGCGAGCTGGGGCTGTTCGACCAGCAGGATCGCAGCGCGGCGATACGCGCCCGTACCGAATGCGATGTCGCCGAAATCAGCTACGCGGGATTTCGCCAGCTCGTGCAACGTCAACCGGACTTTCTGTTTTCGCTGAGCAAACAACTGGCCAAGCGCCTGCGCGACACCACCCGCAAGGTGGGCGATCTGGCCTTTCTCGATGTCACCGGCCGCGTCGCCCGCACCCTGCTCGACCTGTGCAAGGAACCCGACGCCATGACCCACCCGGACGGCATGCAGATCAAGATCACTCGCCAGGAAATCGGCCGTATCGTCGGCTGCTCGCGGGAAATGGTCGGGCGGGTGCTGAAAACCCTGGAAGATCAGGAGCTGATCTCGGCACACGGCAAAACCATGGTGGTGTTCGGCGCGCGCTAGTCAAAGAGCTCGCGCAGTCGGGCACCGGGATCCGGCGCTCGCATAAAGGCTTCGCCGACCAGAAAGGCATGAACGCCGTGACCGCGCATGGCGAGCACATCATCCACACGGTTGATGCCGCTCTCGGTCACCACCAGACGCGCGCCGCCGATGCGAGGCAGCAGACTGAACGTGGTCTCCAGACTGGTGTGGAAACTGTGGAGATCGCGGTTGTTGATCCCCACCATCGGGTTGTCCAGGGTCAGCGCGATCTCCAGTTCGCGCGCACTATGCACTTCCACCAGCACGTCCAGGCCGATTTCGAGCGCCGTGCCGTGCAGGTCGGCGAGCTGCGCCGGCGCCAGCACCGCCACGATCAGCAACACGCAGTCAGCGCCCAACGCCCGCGCCTCATGTAGCTGGTAAGGATCGATGGTGAAGTCCTTGCGCAGCACCGGCAACGCGGTCGCCGCGCGCGCAGCCACCAGATAAGCATCCGCGCCCTGGAAAAAATCCACATCGGTCAGCACCGAAAGCGCGGCCGCGCCGCCGCGCTCGTAGCTCCGGGCGATGGCGACGGGATCGAAATCCGGCCGGATCACGCCCTTGCTGGGCGAGGCTTTCTTGATCTCGGCGATCACGGCGGATTCGCCGCGCGCCACCCGCGTCTGGAGCGCCCGGTAAAACCCCCGCGCCGGCGCGGCATCCGCCGCGCGGCGCCGGAGTTCATCCAGATCGCGGCGCAGCCGCCGCTCGGCGATCTCCTCGACCTTGCGGGCCAGAATTTTTTTCAGGATGGTAGGCGTATCCACTGCCAAATCCGCCATCAGCTATCTCCGAGACAATCGGTAAAGGCGGCGAGCTCCTCCATGCGCGCGCCGGCCAGCTCGCTGGCGATGGCGTCCGCGGCCAGCGCCACTCCCTGGGCAATGTCGGTGGCGAGGCCCGCCGCGTACACCGCCGCCCCGGCATTCAGCGCGATCAGATCCGCCGCCTTGGCGCCAGCAACCGTGCGGCGCTTGCCCAGGGCATCGCGGATCAGCGCCAGGGACGCCGCGACATCCGCTACGCGCAGATCATCGAGGGATTGCCGGGCAAGTCCGAAATCCTCCGGTGCGATGCGGTACTCGCGCACCGCCCCCGCATTCAATTCGGCGACCGCGGTCGGCGCCGCCAGGCTGATCTCGTCGAGACCGTCGTCGCTGTGCACCACCAGCACCCGCTCGCTGCCCAGCCGCCCCAGCACCTCGGTCACCGGCCGGCACAGCGCCGGATCGTAGACGCCGATCAGTTGGCGCTTGACGCCGGCCGGGTTGGTCATGGGTCCGAGGATATTGAACAGGGTGCGAATCCCCAGTTCGCGGCGCGGCCCCACCGCGTGCTTCATGGCACTGTGGTGAGCCGGCGCGAACAGGAAGCCGACGCCGATCTGCTCCACGCAGCGCACCACCTGCGCGGGGCTGAGATCAAGCCGCACGCCGGCGGCTTCGAGCAGATCGGCGCTGCCGCTGGTGCTGCTCACGCCCCGGTTGCCATGCTTGACCACCCGGCCACCGCACACCGCCACCACGAACGCACTCGCGGTCGAAACGTTGAACAGCCCGGCGCCATCGCCGCCGGTGCCGACGATATCCACCAGATGATCGCCTCCAACCTGTACCGGGGTGCAGAGTTCGCGCATCACTTCGACGGCGCCGGTGATTTCATCCAGGGTCTCGCCCTTCATCCGCAGCGCCACCAGGAAACCGGCGATCTGCGCCGGCGTCGCGGCGCCGGTCATGATCTCGCGCATCGCCGCCTGCATCTCGGCGCGGCTCAGGCCGGCACGCTCCACCAGACGCGCGATCGCCTGCTGGACGGTCAAGGCGCGCGCTCCACGAAATTGCGCAGCAGGTCGTGGCCGTGGCGGGTGAGGATGGATTCGGGATGGAACTGCACGCCCTCGACGTCGAACTCGCGGTGGCGCACGCCCATGATCTCGTCGATCGCGCCGTCCTCGGTCGCGGTCCAGGCGGTGATTTCCAGACCTGCGGGCAGGCTGGCGCGCTCGATGATCAGCGAGTGGTAGCGGGTCGCCTCGAACGGACTCGGCAGACCGTGAAACACGCCCGCGCCGCCGTGGTGAATGAGCGAGGTCTTGCCGTGCATCACCTGCCGCGCCCGCACCACGCGCCCGCCGAACGCCTGGCCGATGCTCTGGTGGCCCAAACAGACCCCGAGCAGCGGAATGCGGCCGGCGAAGGCCTGGATCAAAGGCACCGAGATGCCCGCCTCGTTGGGCGTGCAGGGGCCGGGCGAAATGACGATCTTGGCCGGCGCCAGCGCCTCGATGTCGGCCAGCGTCAGGGCATCGTTGCGCTCCACCCGCACCTCGGCGCCCAGTTCGCCCAGGTACTGCACCAGGTTGTAGGTGAAGGAATCGTAGTTGTCGATCATCAGCAATTTAACCATGACAACCTCTTGTTTTTTCTGTATTTTTTTTACTCATTCTTGGGTCTATATACACAGATATATACACATATACACCGGATTTCGGCAGCACAAGCGCCGGATAGTGCCCTTGTGGGGCGGCAGCGAGCATGGAGGCTGGCCTCACGGTGCGTCTCTGCAAGGCTCCTTGATGAGACTCCTTGCAAGACTGCCGGTGAGCGACGCGCACAACCGCGCACCACGAGGACGTGGTGCGCGAGGCGCTACCTATGGCTGGGGGATTTAATGGCATCGGGCAATCTCCTGAGTCTTGGAGCCGCCGTGCCGGAGAGCCATCTACTGAACCTTGCCCGCCGGTGGGGCGGCAAGGTGCGGATCAAAGCCGCAACGACGTGCCGCTTCTACCGGAAGCGCCACCACTGAGCAATGTTGATCGATGCAGTACGGGTCATGGCAGACCGAGTTAAACCGGGGAAGATGCGTAGGAAGCGAATCACCCCACAGCAGCTTCATATCCGAGGCATTGTAACATGCACCTCTCTTTGCCGTCTAACAGTTGAGCCTGCAAGGAGTCGCTTTCCTAGCAAGGCTTCGAGCATCCGATCAAGGTGGGCGTTGACCCTATTGGCCGTCGAAATTGATTGCGAACTTGGCTCATTTCTTGGTAGCCTGATGTAATGATGCGTATTTTGTTCAGACATAGGCTGGCAGTGATGGCGTTGCTTCTCGCAACGCTCATTGTCATCCCTATGGCTGATGCGGTCTTGTGCGCATCTGAGGGTGGGGATACGTATTCACACGTTGAAACCCATAGTGACAGTGACGATAGCAAGGACAAGGGTTCCGGCTTCGGTCATAGCGCCTGTAGCCACGGGCATTGTCACCATACACACGCTCACGTTCCCCCGAATTCAGCGGCCGAGACCGCTTCCCTGCCCTTGGCGCACCAACGGCCAGACAGTGATGCTATCGCATCACACACGCCTGATGGATTGATGCGACCCCCCAAAGCCTGACGAATCCGGGCCGTGCTGCTTGCACGGTCGTTTCGTCAACTTTAGCTTTGGGAGTTTTCTTATGTTCATGTTGTTCGGCCGGCCGCTATGCGCGGTTGGCTTCGCTGTGGTCGCCACAGCAATCACGCTGGCACTGCCAGCAAGGGCCGAGCCCGCTCCACCCTATGAAACACTGATCGAGCATCTCGATCGAACCCCGGCGACACTAGAAGCCGAGGCGTTGCTCGACGCCGCCAGGGCGCGCGCGCAACAAGCCCGTGCGTTGCCTAATCCTTCCATCTCCCTGGAGGCCGAGAACGCTTACGGTCGCTCGCCGTTCACTGGCTATGGCGCCGCAGAGACCACGTTTTCCGTCAGTCAACCTCTGGAACTGTGGGGACAGCGGGGCGCGCGAATCGGTGCCGCACGGGCGGAAGCCGACGCGGCCGGCCTGCGCCGCGACCAGTCGCGATGGGCGATCGCAGGCCGCCTGGCGCTGATCTATGCCGAAGCGGAAGCAGCCTCTTTGCAGTATGAACTGGCCGCCGAGGCACTGTCGCTGACGCAGGCGGATGCAAGCGCTGTGATGGCCCTTGTGGAAGAAGGTCGCGAGGCCGTGCTTCGTGGCGTTCAGGCCGAAAGCGAAGTGGAAGCTGCTCGTGCCGTCGTGGACGAGACACGGGCAAACCGGGATGCAGCTTTCGCGCGCCTCGCCGCAGTGGCGATGCTGACCGAGCCGGTCACATCCATCGAAACCAGCCTGCTGAATCGCGCACCCAACCCCTTCACGCCGGATGCACGCAACCCCCTGGCTGTTCAAATTGCCGAGGCCGAGCTGGATGCGGCTGGTGAATTCGTGAACGTGGAGCGACTTCGTGCTCGTCCCGACGTGACTGCTTCGCTCGGTGTCCGGCGATTCGAAGAATACGACACCCAAGCACTCACCTTCGGCATCAGCGTGTCCCTTCCACTGTTCGACAGAAACACGGGCGCTATCAGTGCAGCCCGTGCCGAGCAGCGAGCTGCCGAGGCGCGGCTGGCCAGTTTGAAACTGGAGGCCCAGGCGGATCGCAGCGCTGCACAAGCCCGCCTTGATGCGTCGATCACTCGGACACGTGCTGCCGACAACGGCGTCGCTGCTGCCGAAGAAGCCTACCGCCTCGCACGCGACGGGTTCGATGCCGGGCGCATCTCGCAGTTGGAGCTGCGCAGCATACGGGCGGCCTTGATTGCCGCACGCAATACCGCAGTGGACGCACGCCTGGCGCGCGTCCGTGCAGAAGTCGAACTCGCGCGCCTCGACGGCCGCGCTCCATTTTGAGGAAGCATTGATGACACCCAAAAATATCCGGCTCCTCTTTGGAGCAGCACTGCTTGTCGCACTTGGAGCGGGCTTTGGCCTTGCCCAACTGATCCCCCACACGGAGCACGCTGCTCACGTCGAAGGCGATGATCACGATGACCATGACGACCACGATGACGAGGCGCCCGAAGGTGTTGTCGTCCTGACGGCGCGACAAATCGAGGCGTCAGGCATCGGTATCGTCGCGGTGGGTCGTGGCGGCGGCAACGAGACTCGACTGACGGGGCGGGTTGAATCTGCCCTGGACGCCCGCACAGCGATCTCCGCCATCGTGGGCGGCCGAGTCGAGCAGGTACAGGTCGCACCCGGCTCGCCGGTTGAAGCGGGCCAGACGCTGGTTGTGGTAATCAGTGGCGAAGCCGCCACTCTGCGCGCCAATGCCGAGGCCGCGGCCGCCGGGGCGGAAGCCGCACGCCTGGAGTATCGACGTGACTCGAATCTGGTCGAACAGGGCGTGGTTGCCCGCCAGGAACTGGAAGCGTCCCGCGCCCGCTCGCTAGCCGCCGATGCGGTGGCCAGGGCGGCACAGGCGCAGGTGGTGGCAGCCGGCGCCCCCGACGCACAGGGCCGTGTCGCCATCGTCAGCCCGATCGCGGGTGTCGTCGGCACGGTCCAGGTCACGCCGGGCGGATTCGTCGCTGCCGGCGGTGGCGTCGCGGAGGTCTCCAATCCCGCGCAGACGGAACTCGTCTTCACCGCGCCACCGGCCTTGGCGGCGCAGGTGATCTCCGGATCTCGCATCGAAGTCAGAAGCCCCTCCGGCGATTTCGAAGCGGTGGTATTAGGGGTAGCCGCCAATGTGCGTGAGCAAGGCAATGCCACCCTCATCCGGGCTCGTCCGGTTTCGGGCGTCCTGCCGCCCGCCGGCTCGCCAGTGACGGGGGTCATCGTTACCGATAGGCAGGAGGATGGGCTGACCGTCCCCGCCGACGCGGTGCAAACGGTGGACGGGCGATCGGTGGTGTTCGTCGCCACTGACGAAGGCTTCCGGGCAACGCCGGTGCTCGCTGGCCGTCGAGCTGGCGGCCATGTCGAGATACTGAACGGGCTTGATGGCTCAGAGCGCATCGTTGGGATCAACGCCTTCCTCCTGAAAGCCGAACTCGCCAAAGGCGAGGCCGAACACAGCCACTGAGGAAGCAACCCATGTTCAAGTTCATTATCGAAACCTCAGTGCGCTTTCGCTGGTTCGTGGTGATCGCCGCCGCCGTGGTGGCCGCCTATGGCCTGCTCGAACTGAACCGGCTGCCGATCGACGCGGTACCGGACATCACCAACCGCCAGGTACAGATCAACACAGTGGCGCCCGCGCTCGCGCCCGAGCAGATCGAGCGGCTGGTCACCTATCCGCTGGAAACGGGGCTTGCCGGCATCCCTGGCCTGACCCACACCCGTTCACTGTCGCGCAACGGCTTCTCTCAGATCACCGCCGTGTTCACGGACCAGACCGACATCTACTTCGCGCGCCAGCAGGTCGCGGAGCGGATGCGTGAGGTCCAGGAAGACTTGCCCGAGGGCGCCGTTCCGGTGATGTCGCCGGTCACTACCGGGCTTGGCGAAGTGCTGATGTGGACGGTGGACTATGTACCGTTCAACAGCACTAATCTCGCCGAGCCCGGTCAACCCGGCTGGCAAGAGGGCGAGGTCTATCTGACGCCGGAAGGTGAACGGCTGATCACGCCCGAGGCGCGCGCCACCTATTTGCGCACGGTCCAGGACTGGATCATCGCACCGCAGATGCGCTCTACGCCGGGCCTGGCGGGCATCGACACCACCGGCGGTTATGTCAAGGAATACGCGGTGCGGCCCGATCCGGCCAGGCTCGCTGCCCATGGACTCGGCCTCAGCGATCTGGTCCAGGCGCTGGAGCGCGCGAACGTCCAGGCCGGCGCGGGTTTCATCCAGCGCGGCGGCGAAGGTCTGGTGGTGCGGGCCGATGCACTGGCCGAGACGGTGGAAGACCTCGCCCAAGCGCCGGTGGCCAATCGCGCCGGCCTGGTCGTGCGCGTCGCCGATGTGGCGACCGTCGAGATCGGCCAGGCGCCACGCCAGGGGGCGGCGACGCGCGATGGTCATGAAGCGGTACTCGGCACCGCGCTGATGATCGCCGGCGGCAACAGCCGCACCGCCGCCCAGGCAGCGGCTGCGCGATTGGCGCAAGTCAGCCAGTCACTGCCCCCGGGCATCGTCGCGGAACCAGTGCTGGACCGCAGCGTGCTGGTCAATGCCACGATCAACACGGTTGCCAAGAACCTGACGGAAGGCGCGCTGCTGGTGATCGCGGTGCTGTTCCTGCTGCTCGGCAATATCCGCGCGGCGGCGATCACTGCGCTGGTGATCCCGCTGTCCTTCCTGTTCGCGGTCATCGGCATGAACCGGTTCGGGATCAGCGGCAACCTGATGAGCCTGGGTGCCCTCGACTTCGGCATTCTGGTCGATGGGGCGGTGATCGTGATCGAAGCGACGCTACTGATGCTCGGCCAGCGACGTCAGGAGCTGGGTCGGCCACTGACCGCAATGGAACGCCTGGGTGTCGCCATGCAAGCAGCTCGCAAGATGGTGAGGCCCGCCGCCTTTGGCCAGCTCATCATTCTGTTGGTGTTCGCGCCGATCCTGACTCTCGAAGGGGTAGAAGGAAAAACATTCCAGCCGATGGCAGCCACCTTCATGCTGGCCCTTGCAGGTGCGTTCATCTTCTCCTTTACCTTCGTACCGGCGATGGCCGCGCTGTTCGTGCGTGAACCCAAGTCTGTCCCTGAGACCAATGAGGGCCATCACGAAACCCGCGTGATCCGCTTTGTACGGCACGGGATCGAGCCGGTGATTCGCGCCGCCATCGTGCGGCCCCGGATCGTGCTGGGATCGGCGCTGCTGGCGCTGGTCATCGGGGCCTCGGCATTTCTATCCCTGGGACGGGAGTTCACGCCAACGCTGGACGAGGGTGACATTGCCATGCAGGCACTGCGGGTACCGTCCGCCTCCCTGGAACAGTCGTTGAGTATGCATATGGCGCTGGAACAGGCGATCACGGCCCAGCCTGAAGTGCGCACGGTCTTCTCCCGTACCGGCACTGCCGAGGCGGCGGTGGACCCCATGCCGCCGAACATCTCCGACGCCGTGATCATGCTCAAGCCTCGGAGTGACTGGCCAGACCCGTCGCTCGGCAAGGAGGCACTGGTCGAACGGATCGCTGCCGTCGCCGACGAACAGATCGGCAACGCCTTCGAGTTCAGCCAGCCGATCGAGCTGCGTTTCAATGAACTGATCTCGGGCGTGCGTACCGATCTTGCCGTCATGGTCTTCGGTGATGACTTCACGGTACTGCAAGCAATCGCAGACCAAGTGGCAAACCGGCTGCGTCAGATCGAAGGTGCGGCGGATGTGCGTGTCGAGCAGGTGTCCGGGCTACCTACCCTGACCGTGCAAGTCGATCGGTCGGCTGCGGCGGCCTACGGGCTTGCCGCCGCCGACGTCAGCGAAGCAGTGGCCATCGGCATTGGTGGCATGGCCGCCGGACGCATTTTCGAAGGTGATCGCCGCTTCGACGTGGTGGTTCGCCTCGGCAATGATGTCCGCAACGATCCCGCCAGCCTGGCCGCGCTGCCGATCACGACGCCCACCGGAACCACGGTGCCCCTGTCTTCGGTGGCACGCATTCAGATCAGCGAAGGTCCGAACCAGATCAGTCGTGAAAACGGCAGCCGCCGCATGGTAGTGCAGGCCAATGTCCGTGGCCGTGACCTGGGCGGCTTCGTCGCCGAGGCGCAGGACGCGGTGGCCGGCGTCGCGCTGCCGGCCGGCGTCCATCTCGACTGGGGCGGCCAGTTCGAGAATCTTCAGCGCGCCGAGCAGCGATTGATGGTGGTGGTCCCGTTCGTCTTCGTGCTGATTGGCGTACTGCTGTTCCTGGCCCTGGGCAGCGTCAGGGAAGCCGGCCTGGTGTTCGTCTGTGTCCCCCTTGCGCTGGTGGGTGGCGCGCTGGCCCTGCTGGTGCGCGGGATGCCCTTCTCGGTGTCGGCAGCCGTGGGCTTTATCGCCGTGTCGGGTGTGGCGACGCTCAACGGCCTGGTGCTGATGCAGGCGATTCGCGAACGCCTGACCGCTGGCGATCCGCCGCTGGAAGCCGCCGCTGCCGGTGCCGCCAGTCGTCTGCGGGCCGTCCTGACCACCGCTCTGGTCGCCATCGTCGGCTTCATTCCGATGGCGATCGCCACCGGCGCGGGCGCGGAAGTACAAAAGCCGCTTGCCACCGTAGTGATCGGCGGATTGCTGACCGCAACTGCACTGACCCTGCTGGTGCTGCCTACCTTCGCCGCGCGAGCTGCGAAGCCACACATCAATAGAGGGGCCAGCGTATGACGAACAAACTGCGTCTCGATCTTCCCCTCCTGCTGCCGGACATTCCGCACGACGCCGATGCCTGCGTGGGACGGCTCCTGGCCGAGCTGCGGGGCCAGACTGGTGTGGAGGATGCCCATGTCCGAAGTGATGGCTCCCCGGCAACGCATCAACTCTGCATCCACTATGACCCCGACACGCTTCCGCTCGCGCGCATCCGCGAACTGGTCGAGGCGGCAGGTGCGCGCATTACCGAACAGTTCGGCCATCTCGTCTGGAACATCGAGGGCATCACCCACCAGCGGCGGGCGCGAACAGTAACCGAACAGTTACTGAATCTACCCGGCGTGCTCGAAGCCGAGGTCAGCGTCGGCGGCGTGGTACGGCTGGAGTTCGACCGTCAGCAGACATCAGAGGACGACATTCGTGCAGCGCTGGCAGAGGCCGGCGTGGGTCGCAAGTCCGAAACACATCGGCATGAGGCGGATGGCGACCACCGCCACGGCGGTATCTTCGGCGCCAACAGCGAGCTGATCTTTTCTCTGATTTGCGGTGGACTCCTCGTTACCGGGTTTGCAATCGAAAAACTGACGCCTTTGCCAGGCTGGCTGCCGCTTGCCTGTTATCTCGGCGCCTACTTCTTCGGCGGCTTCTACACCGTCGGAGAAGCGGTCCAGAACCTGAAGCTCAAGCGTTTCGAGATCGACACGCTGATGCTGGTCGCTGCGGCTGGCGCGGCGGCGCTCGGGGCATGGGCCGAAGGTGCGCTGCTGCTGTTCCTGTTCAGCCTCGGTCATTCACTCGAACACTACGCCATGGGTCGCGCCAAGCGCGCGATCGAAGCGCTCGCCGAACTTGCTCCGGCGACCGCAAAGGTTCGTCGTGGCGACACGATCATGGAGGTCGCAGTGGAGACACTGGCGCTGGGCGATGTCGTGATCGTCCTCCCCAATGAGCGCCTGCCGGCAGACGGGTTCGTGGTGTCAGGTGAAAGCAGCGTCGATCAGGCTCCCGTCACCGGAGAGAGTGTGCCAGTCGATAAACGTCCAGTTCCCGACCGCGCGAAAGCCACCGCACGGCCCGATCTGCTGGATGCGGCGCATCGCGTGTTCGCAGGCACCATCAATGGCTCTGGCGCGATCGAGATCGTGGTGACCAAACGTTCCTCGGAGAGCGCGCTGGCGCGCATCGTGAAAATGGTCAGCGAAGCTGAGACGCGAAAATCGCCGACCCAGCGATTCACCGATCGGTTCGAGCGTGTTTTCGTTCCGGCAGTGCTGGCGCTGGCCGTGTTGCTGCTGTTCGCGTGGGTCGTCGTGGACGAGCCATTCCGGGATAGCTTCTATCGCGCGATGGCCGTTCTCGTCGCGGCCAGCCCTTGCGCACTCGCCATCGCCACGCCGAGCGCCGTGCTTTCTGGTATCGCCCGCGCTGCACGGGGCGGTGTTCTGATCAAAGGTGGTGCTCCACTCGAAAAGCTCGGATCGCTCAATGCGCTCGCGTTTGACAAGACCGGCACGCTCACAGAAGGACGACCGCGCATCACTGACGTATCACCGGCACCCGACATTGACGAGGCCGAGTTACTGGCAACGGCGGTTGCGGTCGAAGCATTAAGCGATCATCCCCTGGCCCGCGCGATTGTGCGCGACGGCACGCAACGTCTTGGTGGTGCGCCTCTGCCTACTGCGTCCGGGCTTCGCAGCCTGACCGGACAGGGTGTGGTCGCTCGGATCGAAGACGATACAGTGCAGATCGGCAAGGCCGAGATGTTCGGCGCTGATGGCCTGCCGCCCTTGTCGGAGTCTGTTGCCTTCGCTGTCGAACAGCTCCGCAATGAGGGGCGGACCACCATGGTGGTCCGCCGGAATGGGCGCGACCTTGGCGTGATCGGCCTCATGGACACACCACGCGCATCGGCACGGTCTGCGCTTGAGCGACTACGGAAGATCGGCATCACCCGCATGATCATGATCTCTGGCGACAACCAGCGAGTCGCTGATGCTGTCGCCAAGCAAGTCGGCCTGGATGAGGCGTGGGGCGACCTGATGCCGGAAGACAAGGTGGAGGCGATCGAGAAGCTTCGAGAAGCCGGTGAGGTCGCGATGGTTGGCGATGGCGTCAACGATGCTCCAGCCATGGCCAATGCAACCGTGGGAATCGCCATGGGCGCGGCAGGATCGGACGTAGCGCTGGAAACGGCCGACGTTGCCCTGATGGCCGATGACCTCTCCCATCTGCCGTTCGCCGTCGGACTCAGCCGGCAGGCGCGCATGATCATTCGGCAGAACCTGTTCATCAGTCTTGGCGTCGTGGCACTACTGGTGCCTGCGACGATCCTGGGGCTCGGCATCGGTCCAGCGGTTGCGGCCCATGAAGGCTCGACGCTGGTAGTTGTGTTCAACGCGCTCAGGCTGCTTGCCTATCGGGAGAGATAAATCGGCGATGCGTGCTGTACGAGTCACGCACAAATAGGAGGCGCTCCATGGAACTACGCCATCTTCGATGCTTCATTGCCGTGGCTGAAGAACGCAGCTTCAGTCGGGCCGCTGAGCGCCTGCACATCGAGCAATCTCCTCTTTCACGCACTATCAAGAAGCTCGAATCCGATCTGGGCGTTGTTCTGTTCCAACGCACGTCTCGCGGCACACGCCTGACGTGGGCCGGTCAGGTCTTTCTGGAAGATGCCCGCCGCGTCCTTGTTGCCCTAGAACAGGCGAAGACCAACGCAAAGGCCGCTGCAACCGGCTATCGCGGCACTTTGCGTGTAGCCCTATCTGACGGCATCGCCCGAACCCGTCTAAGCGCATTGCTCGCCCTGTGCAGAGAAGAGGAGCCGGAAGTCGAGATACGGCTATTTGAAATGCCGTTTTCCCAACAGCTACGGGGCTTACGCCATGATCTGTACGATGTCGGTTTCACCCTGGCCGATGCAGTCGCGCCTGGCATCATTGCTCAGCCAGTTTGGCGTGATCCATTGGTGGTGGCTGTTCCAGCCAGACATCCATTGCTGGCGCACAAGCACTTGCCACTGAATGAAGTGGTGAACTACCCCTTGGTGCTGTGCCATCCCGAAGTCTGCGAGGGCTGCAACCAACAGTTGGAACGTCTGCTTCGCTCGGTCGATGCGGAGCCCACCGTTGTTGAGCGAGTAGCCTCGCATGACCTGATGTTGGCACTGGTAGCGGCCGGCTATGGAGTCGGATTTTCCAGTGCGGCGCACATCGAAGCTTGCAGGAGCACGGACGTGATCGCGCGTCCTCTGGCCGAACGCGCCTTTACGTTCACGACCTACCTGCTAAGGCCCAACAACGAGCCGTCCGAACAGTTGAGCAACTTTATTCGCCGAGTCGGCAAGGTAGCCACGTAAATTCGGCGATTCAAAGTCGTTACCTTTTAGGTCTCCATCAAGACCTGCGTGGTATGCGTCGTAGTGATCTTCGCTACCAGACTGCAATCAGCGCGATATGCGTATGCACTCGGGCTTTATAGACGTGGACCGGCATCACACGCACACCCAGCGACGCCCATTCAAGAATCCGCTGTAGGCTGCCGCCCAGGTCAGCCTTGAGACCTTTCAGGTCTGGACCCCGCCCGTGGAGCACGACGAATCTCATCAAGACCTTTCTGGTCTTTACGGTGCCGTGACAAGCAAGAAAACTCCAAGGTCCGCAACTAACCAACACCAACCGGGAGGCGGAAGCACTTGGCTACGATGAAATCAGGACTGTCAGCGAAATGGCAGGAATCGAAGACGTTGAGGATACAGCGCCCAGACACATCCTCATAGCGACTAGCCACCACACCAGTCCTACCCTTGCCGGATCGCGCCCAGGCAGCGATAGCGGCATGACGACATCCGTCCAAGTGAAACCTGGAAGCACTGTCGGAGGAGACGGATGGCTGGCACAGAAACGCGCAAGACAGGTGACCTTCACCATTCCAAGGTGTTTTATCGCCCCATCGAGGCCGCCATCCGCTGGAGCAGGCTGACCCGGTTTGAACCCCGCATTCTCGACACATTGGGCGCCAGGCCGATACCCGATCCAGGAGACTTTCCGAGATGGCCGATGCTTCGCCTCAACACCGAACGCATATTCGACGCGATCAGGAATGGCGATCTCCCGTATGGCAAAGCCGGCATTACCTGCGACGATCCTTCGCTGATCGATGATCCAGATCTCACCGTTCGGCACGTCGATCTCAAGATATGGATGTCGCGCTTCTATCCCGACCAGCGACCTGCCTTTCTTTTCGACGCGATAGAGCGCCGGCTCCACCCGGCGGTCAGCATCGAAACCGTCCAGACGCTGCTTGCCGAACAGGAAGCGCTCAGGATTCGCCTCGCGGACCGCGAACAATCCTTCAGCACGCTGCATGAGCAACATGAGCTGCTGTGCAGACAGGCCGAGAGCTGGGACTCAGCAGGTCGCGAGGTCACGCCCCGGAGCGAAACGACCTATCTCAATATCGTTGGCGGGCTGCTGGCCTTGCTGCTCGGCAAGTCACCGGGCGGCAGGCCCTACTCGTCGTTCGAGACGATGGATTCCGTCATCAGCGCATTGCTTGCCCACTACGAAGGCCGGCCCGGAATCAGCGAGCGCACTCTATGGGCAAAATTCTCTGCGGCAAGGCGGCATCTGGACGCCAGCGATCGCCGACGGTAGTTGCAGTCGAACCGCCCTCGGATGGCAGCTCGTCAAGGAACAAACGCGAAATGCTGTGGTATCACAGAGTCTGTGCCTGCGAGGCTCTACTCTTGGCCCCCTCTGGGGTCAACTGGCGTGTCGACCACCTGTGCGCGTCGGGCGCACGTCGTTTAGCACATCCCCTGCAGCAACCAAAAGTTCGGCCTTCGGATTGGGATTCCGAAGGTCGGCGTCGTGACAATCGCCATCTGACAACCCCTGCAAGATGCCGCACGCTTCCACCGGCCGAGCACCCGAGCACGTCTCGCGCAATGCGAGCAAGTGCCGTTTCAACTGCAACAGCACCTCCATGCGGACTTCCACCTGCTGGATATGAGCGTCCAGCAGCGCATTGACCTCGCCACAATCCCGAGTCGGGCCATCTCGCAGGCCCAATAGCGTTCGGATCTCGCTCAGCGACATGTCAAGAGAACGGCAGTGGCGGATGAAACGCAAGCGCTCGACGTGTGCGGCGCCGTACAACCGGAAGTTGCCGTCGCTGCGTGCGGGCTCTGGCAACAACCCTTCCTTCTCGTAGTAGCGGATGGTCACTACCTCGCATCCTGTCCGCTTCGCAAGCTCTCCAATCTTGATTTCCATAACTCATCTACCCATCTATCGCTTGACTCTATAGTAACTATAGGGATTCTAATGGGCAACAACATAGGTGATCCATTTGACGGAACTTATCCATGAGCGAACCCAGCCCAAAAGGGTGTGACTGTGCGGCCACACCGATCATTCCAGCCGCAACGCCAGCCCGACCTATCGCCGAATCGGCCGAGGCTGTCTACCGCATCGAGAACATGGATTGTCCGACTGAAGAGGCACTGATCCGAAGCAAACTAGGCGGCCTATCGGGTGTGATCGGACTCGACTTCAATCTGATGCAGCGTACCTTGGCGGTTCGACATGAACTGCCTTCGCCGTTGCCGGTTGAACAAGCCCTGATGGCGATCGGCATGCAGGCTGTACGCATGGATGCAGCCGTGGCCGGGCAGACCACCAGATTATCCATTGCCAAGATGGATTGCCCGACCGAAGAAACGCTGATCCGTAACAAGCTGGCAACCGTGGCCGGCGTCTCCGATCTCGACTTCAATCTGGTGCAACGCACCCTGTCCGTGCGTCATGCCGACCACGCGCTGCCGAATGTGCTCGCCGCACTGCAAGCGCTTGGATTCGAGGCACAGGTGCTTGAGGCAGCGGACACCACTACATCGGCTGCCCCGGCGACAGCACCTACCAAGTGGTGGCCGCTTGCCGTCTCCCTAGTGGCGGCATCGGCAGCGGAGGTCGTCTACTGGCTTCATGACGGCAACCACTGGTCAGTCATCGCTCTGGCGCTCGTCGCCATTTTCACGGGAGGTCTCTCCACCTACAAGAAGGGCTGGATTGCGCTCAAGAACCTCAATCTCAACATGAACGCCCTGATGTCGATTGCCGTCACGGGCGCAATGCTGATCGGTCACTGGCCGGAAGCAGCGATGGTGATGGCGCTTTTCACGCTGGCCGAGGTGATCGAAGCCAGATCGCTGGATCGCGCCCGTAACGCCATACGCGGGCTACTCGACCTGGCCCCGGAAAAGGCCACCGTGCGACAACCCGACGACACATGGCGCGATGTGGACGCCAAGCAGGTCGCCATTGGCGCCCGTGTTCGAGTCAAACCGGGAGAACGGATCGCCCTTGATGGCGAAATACTGGTAGGACATTCCACGGTCAATCAGGCGCCGATCACCGGCGAAAGCCTCCCGGTTGAAAAAACGCTTGGCGATCCGGTGTTCGCCGGCACGATCAACGAATCCGGTTCGTTCGAGTACCGCGTCACAGCCGTGGCCACCAACTCTACGCTAGCCCGCATCATCCATGCCGTAGAGGCCGCCCAAGGCAGCCGTGCGCCGACCCAGCGCTTTGTGGATCAGTTTGCCCGCTGGTACACACCCATCGTATTCGTCGTAGCCATCGTCGTCGCATTGGTGCCGCCACTGTTCATGGGCGCCGCGTGGCTGGACTGGATTTACCGCGCGCTGGTTCTGCTGGTCGTTGCCTGTCCGTGCGCTCTTGTGATTTCCACGCCTGTCACCATCGTCAGCGGCCTGGCCGCCGCCGCACGCCGCGGCATTCTCATCAAGGGTGGCGTCTATCTGGAAGAGGGCCGCAAGCTGCGCTGGCTGGCGCTGGACAAGACCGGCACGATCACGCACGGCAAGCCCGCGCAATCCGATTTCGTGGCATGGGGCGGTGCGCAGCCTGCCGGCAGCCGCAGCATTGCCGCGAGTCTGGCGGCTCGCTCAGACCATCCCGTATCCAAGGCTGTGGCGCAAGCCGCCAAGGCCGATGGGGTTGCCTTGCTCGAAGTTGCCGATTTCACCGCGTTGCCCGGCAGGGGGGTGAGTGGCTGCATCGACGGTCAGACCTATCACCTCGGCAACCATCGGATGCTCGAAGAGCTGGGGCACTGCACGCCAGAACTGGAACAGCGCATCTCCGCGATGGAAATCGAGGGCAAGACCGTGGTGATGCTGGTATGTACAAGTGGCGCGCAAGCTCTTATCGCGGTAGCGGACACCATCAAGGACAGCAGCACGAGCGCCATCGGGGATCTGCATGCCCTGGGCATCAAAACCATGATGCTGACCGGCGACAACCCACATACGGCACAGGCCATTGCCAGGCAAGCCGGAATCGACCGCGCGCAAGGCAACCTATTGCCAGACGACAAACTGCGCGAGATCGAACAACTGGCGCAGACCGGGAAGGTCGGTATGGTGGGCGACGGCATCAACGATGCGCCCGCCTTGGCTCGCGCTGACATCGGCTTCGCAATGGGTGCCGCCGGCACCGACACGGCCATCGAAACGGCTGACGTAGCGCTGATGGACGACGACCTGCGCAAGATTCCGGCGTTCGTGCGTTTGTCTCGCGCGACCGCGCATGTGCTGACGCAGAACATCGTGCTCGCTCTCGGCATCAAGGCGGTCTTTCTTGCGCTCACTTTCTCGGGACACGCCACGATGTGGATGGCAGTGTTCGCCGACATGGGAGCGAGCCTTATTGTGGTACTCAACGGATTGCGTTTGCTGCGCCACTGATTCACCAGGAGATAAAGAGTGTCGGATCAACGCTATTGGGAAAGCAAAGCGCGCATCTACGATCGAATCACCGCCCCGTTGGCGCGTCCTATGAAAAGCGCCGCTCTCCTTGCGGCGGATGCTGTCCGCGGCGAGAACCGGGTTCTTGAGGTTGCCGCCGGCACCGGCTTGTTCACCACCGCTATCGCAGATGCGGCACGCGAGGTCGTTGCGACGGATTACGCCACCGCAATGGTGGACATACTGGCGAAACGAGTACAGGAGGCAGGGTTCAAGAACGTCCGTTGCGAGCAAGCCGACATCAAAGCACTGCACTTTGATCGCGCCTCATTCGACTGTGTTGTCGCTGCGAACGTGCTGCACCTCATGCCTGACCTTGCCGCAACGCTTGCGGCGCTGAGACGGGTGCTACGACCAGATGGAAAACTCGTTGTGCCAACGTTCTGTCACGATGAAACCAGATTGGCTGCCGTCTTGTCGAGATTACTTTCACTTACGGGCTTTCCCATCAAGCATCGCTTCTCCACTCGCTCGCTGTGCGAGGCACTAGAAGCTGCCGGCGTGCGTGTCATGCACGTCAAGACCTTACCGGGCCTTATTCCGGTTGGCTACGTCGAGGGTGTATTCGACTGATACTCAACCCCTGGCTATAAACCAACCATAACTCGCAACGGAAGGTGTCGGTTGTTAGGGAGGTTGCGAGAGACAGACCATACTCGTCATTCGAGACAACGGAACCCGTCATCAACGTGCTGCTCGTGCATTGCGAGGGTCACCCAAGAATTGGCGAGCGCACTCTATGGGCAAAACTCTCTGCGGCAAGGCGGCATCTGGACGCCAGCGATCGCCAACTGTAATTGCAGTCGAACCGTCTGCAATTGCAGTGCAATCCGTTCCGATGCGCTATTGAATACGAGGCACTTTCCGAACAGCGCCGATGAGCGTCAAGGAGTGCCCACCATGTCTTCGCAGACCACCGCCCCGGCGACGCCGGTTGAACGTCGCATCCTGCGCCGCGCCGAAGTCGAAGCCAAGACCGGCTTCAAGCGCGCGCACATCTACAGCCTGATGAAAGAAGGCAGGTTCCCCAAGGCGCTGCGTTTGGGTGTGCGCGCAGTGGGCTGGGACTCGACCGAGATCGACCAGTGGATCGCTGATCGCCTCAAAGAACGCGCCTGACGCTTCTCCTTTTCCGGTTCATCCCATTCCGTGAGGAGAAGCCCATGCAGGTGGTATCCATCATTTCGACCAAGGGCGGCGTGGGCAAGACGACCACGGCGGCCAACCTGGGCGGCTTCGCGGCCGACGCAGGGCTGCGCGTGCTGCTGCTGGACCTGGACGTGCAGCCCACCCTGTCGAGCTATTTCGAGCTGGGAGAACGCGCGCCCGCCGGCATCTACGAGCTGCTGGCCTTCAACGAGCAGGACATTGAGCGCCTGGTGTCGCGTACCGCGATCGCTGGCCTGGACCTGGTGCTCTCCAACGACGACAAGGGGCAGTTGAACACCCTGTTGCTGCACGCGCCCGACGGGCGGCTTCGGCTGCGCAATCTGTTGCCCGCATTCCACGAACACTACGACCTGCTGCTGATCGACACGCAGGGCGCGCGCAGTGTCCTGCTGGAGATGGCCGTGCTTGCCTCCGATCTGGCGGTGTCGCCGGTCACGCCGGAGATCCTCGCCGCTCGCGAGTTCCGGCGCGGTACCTTGCAACTGATGCGGGACATCGCGCCATACCGGCGCCTCGGCATCGCGACCCCGCCGCTGCGACTGCTCATCAACCGCGTGCATCCGGTTTCCAGCAACGCGCGGCTCATACAGCAGGCACTGCGCGACCTGTTCCGATCCGAGCCCGGCATCGCCGTGCTCGATACCAGCATCCCCGCCATCGAAGCCTATCCGCGCGCATCGACCCAGGCCTTGCCGGTGCATCGCGTAGAACACCGACGCCCTACGGGGCGGACGACGCCGGCCGCTTTCGACACGATGCGCGCACTCGCCTGCGAACTGTTGCCGAGCTGGGAACCCTCGTTCACTCGACTGAAAGCGAGAGCGCACCGGAAGAGCAGCACATGACCACCACACGCTCCCTCCATCGTCTAAACAAGCGGTTGAAGCCGCTCATCGACTTCGCCCTGAAGGAAGGCTGGGAGGTCGCTCGCACATCGGGCGGACACCTGAAATTCACCAAGCCTGGCCTGCCTCCGATCTACACCGGCTCGACACCCGGCGATCGCCGCGCCGGCCTCAACGCGCGCGCTCGGCTGCGCCGCATCGACCGCGCCATCGACTTGAAAGCGACGACAAGGGAGGCCGACGCCGATGGCTGAACTGACCCCGCAGGACATGGCAGCCAAGTTGCTGGCCGAGCGCTTCGAGCGCAGCGGCCCGGTCGCCGATGCACTGAGCGATCCCATCGCCGATACCCCCATGACGGTGACGCTGGACCAGCTCCAGCCGTATGACCTCAATCCGCGCGTCACGCGCAACCCGCGTTACGACGAAATCAAGGCATCGATCCGGGAGCGCGGCCTCGACGCGCCGCCGGCCATCACCCGCCGTCCCGGCGGGACGCACTACATCATTCGCAATGGCGGCAACACGCGACTCGCCATCCTGCGCGAGTTGTGGAGCGAAACGAAGGACGAGCGCTTCTTCCGCATTCCGTGCCTGTTCCGGCCCTGGCCCGAACGCGGCGAGATCATCGCGCTGACCGGCCACCTGGCCGAGAATGAACTGCACGGCGGCCTGTCATTCATCGAGCGCGCCCTGGGCGTGGAGAAGGCCCGCGAACTCTACGAACAAGAGTCGAGCCAGGCGCTGACGCAGAGCGAGCTGGCGCGTCGCCTCAGTGCCGACGGCTACCCGATCACCCAGCCACACATCAGCCGCATGCAAGACGCCGTGCGCTACCTGCTGCCGGCGATCCCGGCCGTGCTCTACGGCGGTCTCGGCCGGCCCCAGGTGGAACGGCTGACGGCCCTGCGCAGGGCGAGCGCACGGATATGGGAAGCGCGCGGCGCGAACAAACGGCTGGCCGTCGATTTCCCGTCGCTGTTCAACGACGTGCTCGCCCTGTTCGACGGCGACACCGACGGCTTCTCGATCAAGCGGGTGCAGGATGAACTCATCGGGCAGATGGCCGAGTTGCTGGAGGCCGACTACGACAGCCTGACGCTGGAGATCGGCGAGACCGAGAACCGGCAGCGCGCGCTGACCAGCGATCCGGCGCCCCCCGCACCGCAGTCCGGCAATGCCGCGGCCGCGCCCGTGACGCCACAGCCACCGCACTCGCCCGACCCGGCGCCGACAGTTCCCATGGCGCAGCCCCCAGCCACATCGCCGAAGCCACCACAGATGCCGGAACCGCCGGCATCGCCCCCATCCTCGGAAACACCCGGCAGTGCGCAGCCTTCGGACAACGATCACGATGAACGCCTGCGCGGCCATATCGTGTCGCCGGCACCGACCACCGAACGCTTGCAGGCAATCCAGCGCCTGGTGGCCGACCAGACCGGCGAGGCACTGCCCGACTTCGAGGCGAACGTCTTGCAGGCAATCCCGGTGCAGGCCGGCGGGCTCTATCCGATTTCCGATGTCTGGTACATCGAGCCGGGCCTGGACGCGCCCGACCGGCTGCGCGTGCATATCGCGCAGTTCGCGCGCGAGATCGCCGGGGAAGCCGGACAGGCCGAGCGCATCGAGGCCATCGACGACGGCATCGGCTTCCTTTGCGACATAGGCGCTCTATCGACGGACCCGCAGGCGATGCCGCTCATCGCCCGCGCGACGCTCACCCTGCTGCACGCCCTCAGTGCGGGATACCGGCCGGCGGCCGCAGCACCCACCGCACTCGACAACCTGCGCCTGACCGATGCCCTGGGGCCGCTGCTGCAGGGCCGGAAGAATGGCGACAAAGCGCAGGCCTCGCGCCTGAGCGACAGCGGCCTGGTCAAACTCTTTCGCCTGCTGCGGCTCGCGCGCCGGCTGCTGGAGCTGGAATCCGGCACGGCATCGGGCGCGCACGCCGCCACCGAACCGTAAGGCCGGGGGAGACGCGATGTCGGCACCGCATCCACTCAACCAGGCCGTGATCGCCCAGGCGCTGCACGATCTGCGCAACGGCCAGTTGCGCCGCTGCAAGGCCATGGGCTTCGGCGACCGGGAGCTGGACGCACTCAAACACCCGGAGCTGGTCAGCATGCTGGTCAACGCCACAGTGTCCTGGTGCTCGGTCAAGGTGAACCGCGAGGTGCTGCAACGCCTGTTGCACCAGGTGGAAGACGTCGAGAAGGAGATTGCCACCGTCGATCGCATGCTCCGCCTGGGCGCGAGCACAGCGATGGTCAGCAAGTTCTACGGCCTGACCCATCAGGAAGTGGCATTGCGCCGGGACGTTCTCGGCCTGCCCAAACGCAAGGGCCGCCATCCGGTATTGAGCGAGGAACAGGACACCGGCTTGTGGGGGCGCTGGAAGCCCGCCGTCGAGCAACGCGGCATCGCGCTGGACGACGACATGGCGATGCTCCATCTCACCCTCGATCTTGCCGAAGAACTCGCCCTGCCGGCCTCCGTCATCTGGGCGACGATTCGCGGCTGGATCGACCAAGGATTGGTGTAGGCCATGGAGATCGACAAGCCTCATCGGGGAGGCGGTCCGGTCTCGCTCTCCGCCCTGCTGAACGAGGCTGCTCAACGGCTGCCGGCCCGACAGACCGGGCCGACGGCCAGCGATGGATTCCTGTTCAGCGGCAACCGCCATGAGAGCGTGCCGCGCGCGCTGTTCTTCGATCATCGCCTCACGCCACTGGAACGCAACGCCTGGCAGGTGTTCCGGCTGCTGCTCGACGACGACGGCATCACCGCCTTTCCCACCTACGAACAACTCCGCCCCTACCTTGCCTCGACGCCGTGCGCGCCGAAGGCCTCCCACGAGACGGTGGCGCGCGCGCTCACGCTGCTGCGCCTGACGCGCTGGCTCAGTCTGGTGCGGCGTCGGCGCGATCCGCGCACCGGGCGCATCCAGGGCAACCTGTACGTGCTGCACGATGAGCCGCTGACGCCCTTCGAGGCCATGCAGCTCGATCCCGACTACCTGGACCTGGTAAGCCAGGCGCTGACCCATGCGAGCAAGGCGGTGCAGCACGTCGGCGTCCACACACTTCAGGAAGTCGCTGAAGACCCACTGCTCAACGGCCGCGCCCTGCCCACGCGCCTGCAGGTGCTGGCGCAGCGGTTGGCAAGCCAGGAGTGGAACCCACTCGAAAGTTATCCACAGGACGCGACGATTCACGAAACCGAAGAAGGCCCGAAAGCCCTTCTTCGGCACAGAGAACAGCAGCCTTCGGAATCCGAAGCGGGTCGCAAAGCCCCGTCAGACGCCCTTCTTCGGAATCCGAAGCAGGACCGTACTGTACGTAAAGAAAGTATTAAAAATAATAAAATACGTACAGTACCGCGCGCGCGAGAAAACCTTCGTCTGCCTCATCGCTTTCTCGCCTTGAAGGAGGAACAGCAGTCCGGCGCACTAGTCGCACTTCAGCGGGTGGACGACACCCTGCAACAGGCGGTGCTCGACGAATGGGCGGCCCGCTGCCAGGCCGGCGGCATCCGCAATCCCGCAGGTTATCTCTTCGGGGTCATCCAGAAAGCGATCAAGGGCGAGTTCCATGCCTGGGCTGGTCAGCCGGAACACGCACCGACTGCTATTTCACCGTCGTCTCTGGAATCGCTGCGCGCGCCCGAGCGCGACTGGTCTCCGCCAGCGATCGATCACGAAGCCGCGCAGCAGCATCTGACCCGCCTGCACGACCTGTTCAAGGAGTCTTGAAGCCAGCGCGCTATACCAGTGGTATAGCGCAACAGACTGCCTTCCCGACGCTGCAAACAGGCGGCGGCGCAATGCGGTTTGTTGACTGACAGCCTTCCCCTGCTTGTCGATGCTGGCGACTCGTTCATTCACAGCGAGTCGCTCTTATGGCAAACGAACCCCTGCAACTGAACCTCGGGTCGCTGCGCAGCGCGATGGCGTTGACGCTGCACACGCATCACGCCTCACGCATCTGGCACGGTCGCGCGCCCGCCGAAGGCCGGCCCGGCATCATCGGCCTGAACGGCTTCATCTCCATCATGAACAAGCTCAAGCGCGGCGCCGAGCAGGACGACCCCTACTCGGACTGGTGGATGCTGCGCATCGAGGAAAAGATCGCCGACACCAAGACGCGCCTGCAAACGCTGCGCGAACAGGTTGACCAGGCCCTGGCCGATGTGCCGCCCGCACTCAGCCTGGGCGAGAACCTCAACGTGCAGCCGGTCAAGCTGCCCCTGTTTGTCAATTCGCAGTTGGGGTTCATGGCGGTCTACCTGCTGGCCGACTACGACGACCTGGCGCGGCGCCTGATCCTGGCGCATCACACGGCGTTGATCGATCACAGCACCCTGGAACGCTGGCTCAACGACGGTGCGCATGCGTTGCGCAGCCTGTTCTCCCTGGCCCAGCAGTACCGCTATTCCGGCACCACGCGCGACGACTTCGCGGCGAAGAACGCGGCGGCGCGCGCGGCACTGGAGAAGTTCGGCGAGCTGCCGACCGACGTACTTGAAGGCACGCGCCGCTCGCGCTTCGCGCCGCCGATCAACCGCCGGTCATCGCAGGATGGCAGGCAGGAAAGGACGGATACCCCGAGCGCTGCGCCAGCCGACGAAGCCACAGAAGACGACGCGAAAGACGACGGCGCCGCGTCCGATGAGGATGATCCAGCATGACGGAATCCACTCTCGCCGGCACACCGACACGCTTCACGCCGCTGGAACAGGCGGACTTCCAGCGGCTGGAACACGCAGCCTACCTAAAGGGCCTTTTACAGCCTTTTAAGGGTAAGGGACGTTTGGAGACCTGGGCCAACCAGTGCGCGGCATTGCGCGACGACCTGATCGTGCTGGCGCAACGGCGGGTACTGCCCCAGGCGCGCGGCTATCCCTTCAGCCTGCTCGGTGTGCAACTGGCCCAGCAGACCACTGGCGCAGGCACGACCTTTCTGCGCTGGCGCAATCTCGACCGTTCCAGCATGGGCGTCGCCTTGTGGGAGGCGCTGCTGGCCGATCCCGCGACACCGGCATCGCTGATCGACGACCTCTACGCGATGGAGCTGCAACGCATCGCGCTGAACATGCAGATCAGCCTCACGCACAGCATCGCCCGCCAAACCCTGGACTGCGCCGGAAAGATGGCCCAGGCCGAAGCGGCTTACCTGCGGCGTATCCAGGGGCACGCCGCCTCGATCAACCCCACCACTTCCAAGGAGTCATCATGAGCACGCATTTCTTCGGCGAGGGCAACATCGGCTCTGCGCCAGACTATCGCGAGTTTGCCAACGGCAACGACGAGCCGCGCCGGCTGCTGCGCCTGAACGTCTACTTCGACAACCCGGTGCCGATGAAGGATGGCACTTTCGAGGACCGTGGAGGGTTCTGGGCGCCGGTGGAACTGTGGCACCGCGACGCCGAACACTGGAGCACGCTGTACCAGAAGGGCATGCGCGTGCTGGTCGAAGGCCGCACCGTGCGGGACGAGTGGGAAGACGCCGACGAGAACGAGCGCGTGACCTTCAAGATCGAAGCGCGCCGGGTTGGCATCCTGCCGTATCGCGTCGAGGGTGTAACGCTGAGTGCCAAGGGACAGACCATGGAGCAATCCCACGACGAGTAGCCGCTGCGCAGGCTCGTGTGAGCGGCTGGACCAGCCGTCAGCCGCTCACCGTGCGCCAGTCGTGCGCGTTTTATACCAGTGGTATAGCGCCATCCTGTTCCGCCGACATCCACTCACCCGGCCTTCGAGCACCGACCGAAAGCCGGTCTCACGCCGATCCGGCTTGTTTGCTGTCGCGCCGCCCTTGGACCGCCATGCTGGAGCCTGACTCAGAAAGCGCCATGCCATGACGAAGGAGGCCAAGCGTGCGGGTGTATCTGTGCGAGAAACCGTCGCAAGGCAAGGACATCGCCAGGGTGTTGGGCGCCCGGCAGCGCGGCAACGGCTGCTACAGCGGTTCGGGTATCACGGTGACCTGGTGCATCGGCCATCTTGTCGAGGCGGCACCGCCGGAAGCCTACGGCGAACAGTACAAGCACTGGTCCATCGAGCAGTTGCCTATTCTTCCCGAGCGCTGGCGCATCGAGGTCAAGGCCAAGACCGCCGCGCAATTCAAGATCGTGAAGCAGCTTGTCGCGCAAGCCGGCGAATTGGTGATCGCCACCGATGCCGACCGCGAAGGCGAAATGATCGCCCGCGAGATCATCGATCTGTGCGGCTATCGTGGCCCGGTCCAGAGGCTGTGGCTGTCGGCGCTCAACGATGCGTCGATCCGCAAAGCGCTGGCTCAGCTCAAGCCGGGTGGCGAAACGCTGCCACTGTATTTTTCGGCACTGGCCCGTTCCCGCGCGGACTGGCTGATCGGCATGAACCTCAGCCGCCTGTTCACGGTGCTGGGTCGGCAGTCCGGGTATCAGGGCGTGCTGTCGGTCGGTCGCGTACAGACGCCGACACTGAAACTGGTGGTGGACCGCGACCGCGAGATCGCACGCTTCGTCTCCGTGCCGTATTGGACCATCGACGTCACGCTGTCCCACGCGGGTCAGTCCTTCGCGGCAAGCTGGATACCGCCCGACGGCACCACGGATGCAGCCGGTCGCTGCCTGCAGCAGCCAGTGGCCCAGCAGGCCGCCGACCGCATCCGTGCGGGTCGTGAATCGAAGGTGCTGTCGGTGGAAACCGAGCGCGTGCGCGAAGCCGCGCCGCTGCCGTTCGACCTGGGCACCTTGCAGGAAGTGTGTTCGCGGCAACTCGGCCTGGACGTGCAGGAGACGCTGGACATCGCGCAGTCCTTGTACGAAACGCACAAGGCGACGACGTATCCGCGCAGTGACTCCGGCTACCTGCCCGAAAGCATGCTGCCCGAAGTACCAACCGTGCTCGACGCGCTGCTCGCCACCGATCCCGGCCTGCGCCCGTTGATCGACCGGCTCGACAGGACACAGCGCTCGCGCGTCTGGAACGACAGCAAGGTAACGGCGCACCACGGCATCATTCCCACGCTGGAGCCTGCGAACCTCTCGGCCATGTCGGAGAAGGAGCTGGCGGTCTACGCGCTGATCCGGGCGCACTACCTGGCGCAGTTCCTGCCGCATCACGAATTCGACCGCACGCTGGTAGTGCTCGACTGTGCAGGGCAATCGTTACAGGCCGTCGGCAAGCGGGTGATCGTGCCTGGCTGGCACCTGGCGCTCCCCGGCAAGGGGCGGGATGCGGCGGACGACGAGCCGGCCCAGCGCAGCCAGATCCTGCCGCCGCTGGACACCGGAGCGCGCTGCGGTGTCGAGCAGGTCGAACTGAAGGCACTGAAGACGCTGCCCCCCAAGCCTTACACCCAGGGCGAGTTGATCAGGGCGATGAAGGGTGTCGCCAAGTTGGTCACCGATCCACGGCTGAAGCAGAAGCTGAAGGAGACGACGGGCATCGGCACCGAGGCCACGCGCGCCGGCATCATCAACGGCCTGTTGGCTCGCGGCTACCTGGTGAAGAAGGGCCGCGCCATCCGCGCATCGGATGCGGCCTTCACACTCACCGACGCGGTGCCGGAGGCGATCACCGACCCCGGCACGACGGCGATCTGGGAACAGGCGCTGGACATGATCGAGGCCGGCCAGATGACGCTGGACACCTTCATCGACAAGCAATCGGCCTGGGTCGCACAGTTGGTTCAGCAGTATCGCGGCACCGTCCTGTCGATCAAGCTGCCCGAGGGACCGGCCTGCCCGGTGTGTGGTGCGGTAACGCGCCAGCGCAATGGCAAGAACGGCGCCTTCTGGTCATGCAGCCGCTATCCCGATTGCAAGGGCACGCTGCCAGCCGATTCCTCGACGGGCAAGCGCAGGGCCTCGCGCAAGCGGCGCGCTGCCCCCAAGGCGTCCTGATGCCAACGAACACCTCTGCCGCGCCGGGATTTCACTGACGGCGAGGCAAACCGTCCCGCGCCCCGTGGGACTCCCCAGCGCGCGTCTCCTTCTGCAACGGTGTGCGCGTTCCGCCTGGCCGATACAGGCCACGGGACGAGAAGGTCGTTTCTCCACGAATGGCGCTCGCCGCCATTCCATTGATCAGTGTTCCTTCCGTTGATCGCGAGGGGTCTCCTGACGGCTTGCCGGCCCGCCGGCGCTGCGCGAATCGTCAGGAGACCCCTCGGGTCCACGGTACTCGGTGCCGGTGCCCGCCGGCGAAACAACGGGTTCCCTTTGTGCGCGGATGTGTGCCAGAGGTTTCCGGCCCCAGCCACGAAACGGGTCGGGTGAGATTGCTGGACCAGCGGCAGGCTTTGACGACGGCCACGCCCTGCGACAGCCCACGGGTGGTGATTCCTCCCCGCCGAAGGCTCGCGCCTTCGGCTGCTTTTCCCTTCACGCCAGCGTTCGCTGCGCCGACGCACCACGCTCGGCAAGCAATCGGGCGATCACCGCGAGCGGATTTCGGCTCGCCAATGCAGGCCAAGCCTCCGAACCTACACCCCATGCGCGCTGACCTCCGTCAGCACCATGCCCAGGCAGCTTCGGTCTTCAAAGCTGCGGCGCGGTTCTTCCGCGTTGACCGATCCAGTCCGCTTCGCATCGCTCCTGCGGACGATCGCCATGTCCTGGCGACGATGCTTCGTTCCACCCCACGGGAATCCGCTTCATCCCGTCGGGATGCGGCGCTTCCCATCCCTTCATAGGAGAGCACCATGTCCTTCGATCCTGTCGCACTCAAGCCCACAGGCCCTTCGGGTCTGCTGGCGCTGGCGTATGTGGGCAAAAGCCTGCCCTTGCAGGTGCTGCGCAGTGCCACCGGGCACTACATCGGCACCTTCGACGACGACGACCCCGTCTCCCGCGAGTCCGTCGAGTATTTCCCGAGCCACGAGGCCGCTCGCCATGCCCTGGAAACCGGCGCATGGACGCAGCGCCAGTACCCGTGATCCCCATCCATCTATCATCAGGAGAACCTCGTCATGAATCCGATGAGCGAGCAGGCGATCTTTGACGAGATCGCGCGCAACGATCTGCACTTCTCGAAAGCCCCCGACGCCTTTTTCCACGCCTGGAAGCGCGGCGTCGAACTGGTCGGCCCCGGCCTGTTCGGCAACGGCACGCAGGAATGTCTGAACCTGGCCGTGGACAAGTGGGACTTGTGCCCGAACGTCGCTGTCATCAGGAAGACCATCGGCGCCATGAGTTCCGGCGAAAGGGTCCTTCTCGCCGCGATGGTGAGCTTCTACAACTCCAAGGACGGCGGTGCGCTGCTCAAGCGCGTTGGCGTCCACGGCCTGGCCGACCTGGGCGGCCTGGACCTGGAGCGACGCAAGATCATCGCCGCGCTGATCCTCAACTACACCGGCTGGTAACAGCACCTGCGGACCGTCATCCGTGACGGGCACCGTTTCTTTCCTCCCTCTGGGGTCGATCCCCGGCAGGGGATCGGCTCCGCCTTTCCTCTACTGGAGAACCATCATGAACCCCACTGCCAATCCCGTTTCCAATCCCTTCATCCGTGGCTACAACGGCCTTTCCATTCAGCGAATGATCGCCATCGCCTACGATGACGACTGCCCGCTGACCTATCTTCCGCTGCACGCCTCGCAGTCCCATCTGCGGGACGACCAGATCCAGCGTTTTGAATGCGTCTTCTGCGACGACTTCACCTTGATCACTCAAGGCCAAGCCGTGCCGGATGAACTGGACGCTCAATGCCGGAACCATGGCATCGCGCGCACGGTGATCTATGCCGTCATGGCGGACGACTTCGGGACGCCGGTGCATGTCGGCGATACCTATTCCGAAGAAGCCGCCCGCGACGTGGTGCGGAGGCTGACCTTCGATACCGGTCACTACAGCCGGTGCTGGGAGATCAGTTCCGGGCACCTTCCCGAGGAAACGATGCAGTACCTCGAAGACCTCGCGGACACATCCACGCTCACCGGCCTGTTGTTTGAAGCCTTCAGGATTCCCGACAGCGATGCCGTGGGCGTGAAGTTGATCGCTACGCCCTGGACCGACGCCAATCTCGAAATCGCCGATGGCCGCAATGCCCAGGCGCTGCACAACGATCAGACGGATGCGTGCGTCCCCACGCCGCTGCTGAACGTGATGCACCTGGCCGCCATGGCGGACGTGCGCATACTGGTCTTCGATCCGAACGCCGCGATACTGGACGGCCTGCCTGTCTATGAAGACTGACCCTCTCCACCTTGAGCCCCTTCACGGGGCTCTTTCTCTTTGTGCCCCACAGAAATAGGGATGGCTGCGGAAGCCGATTGACGGTCGCCGGTTCGCCGCCGCCATGCCACGCTGCGGCCATGTTCCGCTGATCCGTCAGCAACATGCCCAGGTAGTCACGGTCTTCGAGGCTACGACGCGGTTCCGACCGCGTGACCGATCCAGTTCGCACCAGCATCCCATGCGCGAACGTTCGCCCCTCCCAGGGCGAAGGATGCACAAGCAGTCCCTGGATCGTTCGATCCATCAACCCGCGCGGGGGTTATGCCTCCCCGCCGGGGTGGGTGTGTCTCCGCCTTCTTGTCCCTCAAGTCTGGAGATTCACCATGACCACTTCATCCGAAAAGTCCAACTTCTTCGATCTGCACATCACCGGCCTCGGGTATCTCAATCGCATCCGCGAAGTGAAGCCCAAGAAAGGCGATGCCTTCCTGGCCTGCGACATCGCGGCGCTCAATGGTCCCAGCGATAAGCCGGAGTACCGCCGTTTCGACGTGCGCGTATCCGGCAGCGAAGCGCAGCACCTGATCCGCCGTTGCGTCCCCGCCGTCGAGGCCGAACGCAAAGTGCTGATCGGCTTTCGTCTGGGCGATCTGTGGACCGACATCTTCACCTACAGCAAGGGGAAGCGTGTCGGCGAACAGAGCGTCAGCCTGAAGGCCCGCCTGCTCTTCGTGAGCTGGATCAAGGTCGATGGCCAGCTCGTCTACAAGGCCGAACCCAAGGCCTCCGAGGAATCGGCTCGCGACGAAGCGCCCAGCGTTTCGAGCGAACCCGCTGTCCAGGATGCACCCGCATCCGAGACGGTTTCCGACGACGAAGCAGCCGAAGTACCGGCGTTGGCCGAGTCGTTCTGAACCCACAAGGCCCCCTCACCGGGGCCTTGCTTCCTTTCCATCCAACGAACCGCCGGTCTTTCCGGTCGGCGTCTCGTGACCTCATCGTAAGGAGCTGACCCATGATTACGCTTCCCGGCCAATTGGCCATCAAGACCATCCACGGCAGGAACGGCGACTTCAACGTCGGCCGCCTCGCCACCTCCATCGGCGAGTTCGTCATCAAGAACGCCGAGCTGGACCAGTACCGCGAAGGCAAGTACGAGGGCGATTTCGTCATCACCGAGATTCGTCCTTCGACGTACAACACCAGCGGCCGCATGGTCATCGAGATCCGCGCGCACCTGGGCGGAATGACCTTATCGAACATCGACCACCTGAGCCGCGATGAAGCCAACCGGCTGAGTCCGCAGGAAGTCGATCCGATCGACGAGGAAGCGCAGACGCCAGTCCCGTCCACTTCGGCACCTGCCGAAGCGAAGGCGGCAACGTCAAGCGATCCCCTGGTCGATACCACGCCGTTCGGCGCCGAAGTTCCCGCTAAGCCGGCTTCCAAGCCGGTAACGCAGGACGACGACGCCACGCTGTTCGGCGCTCTCTGGCCGCTGGGCGAGATCGTCAAGCTCGATGCCACCGTCGATCGCCGCCTGTTGCGTCAGCAACGGGACCGTCTCGGTGCCTTGGGCTACGAGTTCGCGCCGCTGTCCCAGGACTGGCATATCGCCTCCGCCTGATCCATCTGTCGCTTCCCGCGACGTTCCAACCACCCGCCGGGGTATTTCCCCCGTCGGGGGAGTGCTCCGGCTTTTTTTCACAGGAGAATTCCCATGGGCTGGTATTTCTCGCGGCAAACCCGCGACCAACTGATCCGCGAACTGATCGAACCGCAGGAGGGCGAAAACGCTCGCTCGGAGGTCATCGCCCACGCCCTGCGCGGCAACGTGCTGTGGTCCGTGGCGCGCATCACCGCCAAGCAGGCGGGATTCATGAAGCTCGCTGCCGGCGATTCCATCAACGTCATCCGTTGCGACCTGCTGCAAGGCTCGGGTGGCGAATGGGGCCACAAGCCCCTGGATGAATCCATGCACCCCTACTACTACTCGTGCCCGTTGCGCTATCTCGACATGGCGCCGGTGCAATCCCCCGAGTGGCGGGAAGGCGTGCTCGCCCATCACGCACGTCGGCGCATGCCAGCGTCGGCGGCCTGAGCACGGGAGGTACGTCATGGACCCGATCCTGGCTTCTCTCCCGGCGTCGTTGCTGCGCCTCGTCGAAGATCAGTTGTCCAACAACGAAGTTTCCTCCGACGAGGAACTGCTCGATCACTTCATCAGCGACGGTCTCACCGAGGAACAGGCACGGCAGGCGTTGACCTACCGCGACCAGTACCTCGCCAACCTCTACCTGGACGGTTTCACACCGATCCTCAAGGGGAGCGAAGCGCTTCGCTTCAACCCCTACAGCCGGCAATTCGAGCCGGACTGAACCGCAGGCCCGTGCTTCACGGGGCTGCATTCCTCTTTACCTGCCCCACCCAGGCCCTGCCCCGCAGGGCCTTTCTTTGTCCCATGCAATCGCACGCATCCGGCTTTTGGCCTCTCGATGCCGATTGCTCCAATCCTCAAAAGGAGATAGTCATGAAACTCGCATCCCGCTTTTCTTATCGTTCTCCGGTGCTGCGCTCGGATCACCCGTTGTCGGATGATCAGATCCGCACCGTCGCCCCATCCATCTTCGCGGAGACCCCGCACGAAAGCCGTTCCCAGCGCTACAGCTACATCCCGACCGCGGCCGTGTTGACGGAGCTGCGCAGGGAGGGGTTCCAACCGTTCATGGTGTGCCAGACACGTGTGCGCCACGAGGATCGTCGTGACTACACCAAGCACATGCTGCGGCTTCGTCATGCGAGCCAGATCAATGGCACCGAGGCGAGCGAGATCATCCTGCTCAACTCGCACGACGGCACCAGTAGCTATCAGATGCTGGCGGGCATGTTCCGCTTCGTCTGCCAGAACGGCCTGGTGTGCGGCGACACCTTCGCCGACGTTCGTGTTCCTCACAAGGGCAACGTCACCGATCACGTCATCGAAGGCGCCTATGAGGTCTTGCAGGGTTTCGAGCAAGTGCAACACTCGCGCGACGCCATGCGTGCCATCACACTCGAAGAGGGTGAGTCCGAAGTCTTCGCCAGATCGGCGTTGGCCCTCAAATACGACGATCCCGGCAAGACCTTGCCGATCACGGAAAGTCAGGTTCTGCGGCCACGTCGTTTCGACGACAACCGTTTGGACCTGTGGTCCACCTTCAACCGAGTGCAGGAGAACCTCGTCAAAGGCGGCCTGACCGGCCGTACCGCGAACGGGCGCCAGCAACGCACGCGGCCCGTTCAAGGCATCGACCAGAACGTCCGGCTGAACCGGGCGCTGTGGCTGCTGGCGGAAGGTCTGCGTCAGTTGAAAGCCTGACTTTCAAGCGGACCATGCCCTTCATGGGCGTGGCCCGCTTTTTTTGTTTTTTACTAACCTGCGAGGGTGATAGTCTCAAAACGATCTGATGCTGTCCGTCACATCTATGCGACGCCGTCATTTTTGAATGCGGATGCCCAAAAGCCAGGGCGGCCGTTGTACGCCCGCAGATGAACAGTTAGACGATTGGGATCATCTGAAACGGAGAACCGCGTATGGGTACTTATACAACGCTATACCTGGACAATTTTGATCTCGCTAGCTCCAAGAGCGCGGTCATTCCAGAGGTCATGACGGTCTTCGCTGAATCTGACCGGCGCTGTCTATGGCGCCGCTCCAGCGACGGAGAAGTGGTTGAAGGCCCGACACAGGATGACGATTTCGAGCGGGAAGTCGAATACGTGACGACCGTGGACAAGGCTATTCAACGCTTGGATGTTATGGGATTCACACTAGAGCGCTGTAGGCGTGAGTACGAGGAGATTCGCCTCCAGGAACTTGAAGGACTTCGCGATGCCGTAGAGGAAGATGGCGGCGCGAGTGACATGACGGACAACTTCTATGCCAAGGAGATTGAGAAGTACGAGCAACTAACATTCGACCAGTACGTCGTAGTCTTTCAGCGCGTCTTCGAGCACAAACTTCAATGGTATACCCTCACAGAGAAACAGCGAGCGGACCTAGATGCGACAGCATCGTACATCCTCGCAGATCAGCACGATGAGTGGCTTCACTTCGGCTTTCTGTGCCGGGACATAAGGAGCTTTATCAGGATGGCACTCTCCGTAGCCACACCTGAAATGCTCTTCCGGCAAGATGTAGCTGATCTGGTGTCTGCGGGATGGGTCCACGAGGAGGACCGTATTCGAGACGATGCCGTGCGATTGCTGATCGAGCGATACCCGCAGAACACTCCCCTGATCGTCCTCACCGAGGGTTCAAGCGATGCGGAGATTCTGAGCAAGTCGCTCACTGTCCTTTTCCCTCACTTGGTCGGGTACTACACATTCTTCGATTTCCACGGCAGTAAGGCAGCCGGCGGAGCAACACAGCTCATCTCAGTGGTAAAGGCTTTTGCCGCAGCGGGTGTCGCCAACAGAGTCATCGCAGTCCTGGACAACGACACAGCCGCACATGAGGCGCGACGAGCTTTGAGAGATGTGCCGATTCCCGAGAACATCGCCGTTATTCACTACCCAGAGCGGGACTGGCTACGCGAGTACCCTACTCTTGGCCCGTCAGGCGACGTGTCCTTGGATGTTAATGGCAAAGCGGCCAGCATCGAACTGTACCTTGGTCACGACGTCCTTTCGGTAGATGGCAACCTGCTCCCGGTCCAATGGGCCGGCTATTCTCAAGCCATGCGTGCGTATCAAGGAGAAGTTATCGGCAAACCTGGAGTGACCGAAAGATGGAGAGCAAAGGCTGATCGCTGTATCGCAGACCGCAATTCAATCATGCCAGCCGACTGGACTGACCTTCGCATCGTATGGGAGCAGATCATGTCCGCCTTCCCGGCGTAGCTGCAATGGTCAGAACAACCGATCCATAAGCGGTTGTCGTCCGCTCAAGGTCGGCAAGTGCTGAAAGCATGGAGTCAGGATTTGCCGACGGGCGCCTCTTCATCGTAGGAGCCTCGGGCTAAACGGGGGTAGTAACAAAACGGTTTTTCGCTCCCGCTCATCGGCCTCTTGAAGCAGGCTAACCCTATGTCCGTCGGCGTTGCCGACAACATGCCCAGGTAGCCAAGACCTTCAAGGCTACGGTGCGTTGCGACGCACTGGTTGTTCTCTTTGCCAAGACGCTCACGGGCGTTCCCTTCCATCCCCTTGGGGCAGTGACTGCCCTCGCGGGTGGTGCTGCCTCTGTTTTCTTCGAGGACATCACCATGCCTGCATCTACATCACCCAATGTGCTCTACCGCATCGACGAATGCCCCGACCTCATGGCCGACGGCTGCATCGGCGACGAGCACGGCAACCTCGTCTTCCTGTCCGTCTGGGCGCGCGATACCGCCGTCCAGGAGTTCCTTGCCCGTCTGACCCTCGGTCGGTCCGAGCAGGGACTGGACCAGTTCCATCTCGTCACCGATCAGGCGTCGATTCCGGTCTTCGTCGGCAATCCCGACAACCTGGAGAAGCGCACCACGCGCACCTTCCGGCGCACGCTGTTCGGTTCCATGTCTCATCTGTGGCTGTTCGACAAGCGCTGCGTGAAGCCCGACAAGGCCAACGCCAGCGCATTGGCGCTACTGCCCAGGACAGTGACCGACCACACCGAACGCCTATGGGCGCTGGTGCGGGAGACCTGCCCCCTGCCGCTGCTCGATCACTGGCGCGATGCCGTGCTGGAGCTGTTGCAATCGCGGGACATGCTGACGCGCCTTCCGTTCGCCCTCGGGCCACTGGAAGGCCATCGGCTGGCCCTGGACGTTCCGGCGCTGACTACGGCGCTGGGCGAACTGATCCGCAACGGCACCCTTGGTGTTTCGCAGGTCGAGCTGGCCTCGGGCAAACCGCTGCGGCGGGTGGCCTGACGCTCACCACACGGGCATGTGCGTCGCGCGTGCCCCGCTTTCATCCCACTTCTTCACAGGAGATTCCCATGGCTCTCATGTTTCCGCGCATTGCGCGCAATTTCATCAAGAACGGCTACTTCCCGACAGACGAACCCACGTTGGAAAGAGCCCTGACCGCACTGGCGCCGTCCTCTGGCCCCATGTGCATCCTCGATCCCTGCGCCGGCGAAGGCGTCGCGATCGCCGAAGCCGCTCATGCCCTCGGGCGCGAACAGGTGAAGGCATTTGCCGTCGAGTACGACGCGGAGCGCGCCACCCATGCGCGCAGACTCGTCGATCGTTGTCTGCATGGCGACCTGATGGACTCGCTGATTTCCCGCCAGTCCTTCGGACTGCTGTGGCTCAACCCGCCCTATGGCGACCTGACGCGGGGCGTCGATGGCAACGTCGGCTACCAGGGTCAGGGCCGCGCACGGCTGGAAAAGCTGTTCTATCAACGCAGCCTGCCGCTGTTGCAGTACGACGGCGTGCTGGTGCTCATCATCCCGGCCTATGTGCTCGATGCCGAGTTCGTCGGCTGGCTGACCCGCCACTTCGCCGATCTGCGCATCTACCGTGCGGTGGACGTGCAGTTCAAGCAGGTAGTGATCTTCGGCCGGCGCGTGCGTCAGCGCGAGCAGGTGCCGGAGGACGCCAAGACGGCGCGCAGCCTTTTGCTGCAAGTCGGGCAAGGCGACATCGAAGCCGAGGAATTGCCCTGCGAATGGCCGTTCCAGCCTTACACGGTTCCGGCGTCTCCCGTCGAACCGGAGCACTTCTATCGCATCACGCTCGAACCCGAGCAGTTCGCCGACGAGGTACAGCGCCTGCAAGGGCTGTGGCCGTCGATCGACACGCACCTGGGCGCCGCGCAGCAATTACCACGGCCCCCGGCGCGCGCCCTGTCGCACTGGCATCTCGCCCTGGCTCTGGCCGCAGGCGCGGTTTCAGGCGTCGTGCAATCGAAAAACGGCCGCACGCTCGTCGTCAAAGGTGATACCCACAAGGAGAAGTCTCACCAGACGGAATACACCGAGCGTGACGATGGCTCTGTGGCTGAGACGCGCATCCTCACCGACAGGTTCGTGCCTGTCATCAGGGCGTGGGACATGACCCTTGGCTCCCCCACATGGGGCCAGGTACTGACCATTCGCTGATCGTTGTTCCCCGACGGTTCGCCGTCGTTTTCATCCACCCACCGGGGGTCCAGTCGCCCCGATGGGGTGCCGTGGCCCCTTTTTCTTGAGAGGTAGTCACCATGGCACTCGCAGTTCTGTCTCAACCACGCTTTCGGGCCGGAAAATTGCTCATGACCGCAGGCGTGAATGACCTTGTTCAACGGGGTGTGTTCAACCCCGGACCCTATCTCCAGCGCCACCTCAACGGCGATTGGGGCGATCTCTGCGACGACGACAGGCGGCAGAACGATGTCGCTTTGAAGTCCGGCGAGGATCGATTGTTCTCGTCCTACCAAGTCACTTCCGACCTGAAGCTCTGGATCATCACCGAATGGGATCGCAGCGTGACCACGCTGCTGTTGCCTGAAGAGTATTGATCCGCTTTCTCCGCGACGTGTGAGCGTCGCGTTTCTTCCCAACCCTGGGGCATGTCACTGCCCCAAGGGGGAGGTGCATGCCCCATTTTTCTTGGAGCATCACCATGTCCCTCGATCTTGAAACTGTTCCCGATACCGCCGTGCAGGGCGACCTGCTGGAAGCGGCGGCTTCTCCACTCACGATCAGCTTGCAGGACTTCGTATCGGAGTTCGGCGATGAGCTGCTCGACTCTCTCAATCGCGCCAACCCGCCTGTCTACGCCGGGCAGGCACGGGTGCATCGCCAGACCATCCTGGCCGGCCTGAAGCGGAAGTTGTTTCCCGCCCAGGCCGAAGTCGTCCATGCCGTCACCGAGCTGCTGGTCGATCGTGGCGAACGCGCCGCGATCGTCAATGGCGAGATGGGCTGCGGCAAGACGACCGTCGGCATCGCTACGGCCGCCGTGCTCAACGCCGAAGGCTACCGCCGCACCCTGGTGCTCTCGCCACCCCACCTGGTCTACAAGTGGCGCCGCGAAATCCAGGAGACGGTGGCCGGTGCCAAGGTCTGGGTGCTCAACGGCCCGGACACGCTGGTCAAGCTCATCAAGCTGCGCGAGCAGTTGGGCGTACCGGCGCGCGGCCAGGAGTTCTTCGTGCTCGGGCGCGTGCGGATGCGCATGGGTTTCCACTGGAAGCCCGTCTTCAACGTGCGGCGCACGCGGCACGGCGAAGTAGGCGCATGCCCGGACTGCGGCCAGGTCATCACCAACCTCGACGGCGAGCCGATCAACCCGG
>CAMTUJ010000007.1:0-76798 GCA_947084925.1 uncultured Gammaproteobacteria bacterium | reverse complement strand
GCCATTTTCTCATCCGCATCCTGCCGAGTAAACGACCATACGATGCCTCGCCGGTCATCGTTTCGGCACTGCTGCCAGGCGTCGACCTGGGCAACCAGTGTGGCGCGGTTTGGCCAGCGCCGATCCAGGCACTGGCGATCCAGGATACCAATTTCGATTTCCGCCATGTTCAGCCAACTGGCGTGTTTCGGCGTGTAGTGAAAGATGACACGACGCAGCAGCGCTTTCGCCGCCTTGACCCCAAGCACATCCTCGAAGCACTTGCGGAAGTGGGTATTGAGATTGTCCATGACCAGATGGACGCGGTGTGCTGTGACATAGACCTGTTCGAGCAGATACTGGACGAAGGCCACGAAGTCGGGTTTGGCACGACGGTCGGTGACCAAGACTGTCCGTCGCCCACCCTTGGGTTCCACCGCCACGAACAGATTGCAGGTGCCGGCGCGCACATATTCATAATCTTGTCGTACGGGCATTCCCGGACGGAGAGGCAAAGGCGTACGGGAATTCTTGAGCAGTTGCTTGCTCTTCTCGTCCAGACAAATGACAGGCTCCCTCGGTCGGAACGGCCGAGCGTAGAGATCGAGCAGATCGTACATCCGTTGCCGATACTCCTCCGTCAGTCGACCGATGCACCACATCAGCTTGCGCCACGGCTTGATGCAGTTTTTTTTAGCAGCCGGCGAACCGTCTCGCGACTGATGGGGCCAACTCCGGCCTGTGCTTGCGCGGCTTGTTCCAGCAAAGCAATTGTCCAGCGCTGGGCGCCCGCTGGCGGTTCCGAGCAAGCCAAGGCAGAGATTTTCGCTTCGACATCGGTGTCGTACTTCCGCGGCTTGCCAGGGCGGCCGATATCGTGCACTGCGTATTCCGCGCCGCCTTCCAGGTATGCAGCTCGTGTCCGCCAGATGACCGTCCGCCCGACGCCGAGGACCGTCATGATCTGCGCCTCCGGAACACCGCGATCAAGTGCGGACAGCACATGCGCCCGATTGACTTCCCGCGCATGGTGCAGACCCTTCGTCCGGTATGACTCGATCAACTCGCGGTCCTCATCGGTAAGATGCAATTCGGTCTGTCGCATGGCCAACTCCTCGTCTTGGAATGGATATGGGACAGCATAATACATGTATCGTTATTTATGCGTTGTTATACTAGAGGTGGTCCGTGCGATCCAGAAAGCCGATTTCCAGCCGGGTGAGACAGACTTCGGTCACCGAGGTGTTGCTGACCCGGTAGCGCGTCCAACTGGTGGTGTCGCGGTCGATCCAGTGGGACAGCGCAAAGGCAATCGCGAGTCCATGACTCACCACCACCAGGTTTTCGCCCGGGTGGTTGATGCGAAATTCTTCCACCGCGGTGACAAAGCGTTGCGTCACCTCATGGCGGCTTTCACCGCCCGGCGCGCGGTGGTGTGCATCCGCCATCATGCGGCGCACGAAGCCGTCTTCGCCGTCCATCTCGGTGAAGCGCTTGCCTTCCAGTTCGCCGGCGCCGAATTCCATCAGGCGCGGGTCGATGCGCAGGTCGTGGCCGCTGGCGGCGGCGATGTGCTGCGCGGTGATGCGGGCGCGCTGCAGCGGACTCGAATAAATCGCGTTGATCTCCGGCAGATAGTTGTGGAAATACGCGCCCAGGCGTACGGCCTGCTGCTCGCCCAGCTCGGTGAGCGGGGTGTCCGTGGAGCCGTGCCAGAGCTGGTTGATATTGGCCGCGGTCTGCCCGTGGCGCACCAGCAACAATTTGCCTTCACTCATGAATCGCTTCGCCTGTCGGATGAATTGTCGGGGTGCCCCGGAGACGGGCGGCAGTGTAGCCGCAGCGACCACGTCCGCCCACCGGCCGGCGGGTTCGCGCCATGGCGCCTGCGGCCCCCCTGGTTTATGCTCCGGCCCAGCCCCGCATAACCTTTGCCATTAATGGAGGAGAAATCCCCATGTTCAAGCCCATCATCTCGTCCGATTCCCATGTCTGCGAGCCGCCGGATCTCTATGTGGATCGCATCGACAAAAAATATCTGGCCGATGCGCCGCGCGTGGTTCACGACCCGGAGCGCGGCGATGTCTACCAGATCAAGGGCGTCAAGAAGGCTCTGCCGCTGAGCCTGATTTCCGCCGCGGGCCAGCCGCCCGAAAAACTCTCCACCAAGGGCGCCAAATTCGAGGACTTGCACCGGGGTGGCTGGGACCCGGCGGCGCGCCTGCTCGACCAGGATCGCGACGGCATTGCCGCCGAGATCATCTACCCCTCGGTGGGCATGGAGGTCTGCAACGTCTCCGATCACGACTACAAAAAAGCCTGCATGGACGCCTACAACCTGTGGATCGCCGAGTTCTGCGACCACGCCCGCGACCGTCTCCACGGTGTCGGTCAGGTCGCGCTGCGCAGCATCGACGAGGGTATCGAGGATCTGCGCCGCATCAAGGCGCTGGGACTGCGTGGCGTGATGCTGCCGGGACGCCCGGCGATTCCCGACGTGGATTACGACCACGGCATGTTTGATCCCTTCTGGCAGGCGGCCATCGATCTGGAATTGCCGCTCAGTTTTCACATCCTGACCTCGGGCGAAATGAAGTCGATGCAGTTTCGCGGCACCAGCATCAACTCCGGTTACGCGATCATCCGCGCCAATCAGGACATCATGAGCATGTTCGTGAATTCCGGCGTGTTCATGCGCAATCCCCGGCTCAAGATCGTGTGCGTGGAAGCCGATGCCGGCTGGGTGCCGCATTTCATCTACCGGCTCGATCACACCTACAACCGTCACCGTTTCCGCCTGCGCGGCGTCGAGCTCGACAAAATGCCGAGCGAGTATTTCCGTGAAAATATCTACGTCACCTTCCAGGACGACATCGTCGCCTTCACCATGCTCGACGCCATGAATCCGCACCGCATCATGTGGGCCAACGACTTTCCCCACAGCGATTCCACCTGGCCCTGGTCGCAGGAACTGCTGCAAAAATACGTGGCGCCGCTGCCCCAGGCGCAGCAGGACATGTTGCTGCACGACAATGTCGCCGCGCTGTACGGGCTGGACGCGGCCTGAACGCAACGGGAGGAGCCGCGATGACCGCAAACCATATGACGCTGACCGTGGCCGACGGTATCGGCCTGCTCACCCTGACCCGGCCGGAGGAGGGCAACCCGGTGGTGCACGGCATGGTGCAGGAGCTGATCGAGAATGCCATCCGCTGCGACGAGGACCCGGCGATACGGGTGGTGGTGCTGACCGGCAGCGGCCGCTTTTTCTCGGTCGGCGGCGGGCTGAAGGATTTTGCGAGTCAGGGCGACAAGGTGTCGGCGCATCTGAAACTGGTCACCCAGTTGTTTCACGGCGCCATCGCCAAGTTCAATCGCATGGCGCCGCCGGTGATCGCCGCCATCAACGGCACGGCTGCCGGCGGCGGGCTCAGCCTCGCGCTGTGCACCGACCTTGCCATCGCCGCCGAATCGGCCAAATTCACCATGGCCTACACCAATGCCGGACTGCCGCCCGACGGCAGTTCCAGTTTCTATCTCGCTCGCATGGTCGGCATGCGCCGCGCCAAGGAGATGGCGCTGCTGAACCCGGTGTTGAGCGCGCAACAGGCGCTCGACTGGGGTCTCGTCAACCGGGTGGTGCCCGACGCGCAACTGCTGGACGCGGCCCTGGCGATGGCCGCGCAACTGGCGCGGGGCTCGACCACGGCCCATGGCGAAACCAAGCGCCTGATCCTGTCCGGCGCCACCGAAGGCCTGGAAACGCAGATGGAACTGGAATCGCGGGCCATCTCCGCACTTGCCGGCAGCCGCGACGGGCGCGAGGGCGTTGCCGCTTTTCTGGAAAAGCGCAAACCGGTATTCAGAGACTAGCTGGTGTCGTCACGAGACAGGTTGGAACGACCCTTTGCATAAATCGCGGTAAGCCGGATGGGTGAATCTCATCAATGGCATATGGCCTCCTCGCGACGTTTTTCAGCAACCTGTCGGGCATATTCTCTCCTCTGTCGATCCCCGACAGCGCCGCGGAATCCTGCATACACCGGAGACGCGCAATTGGCGTCGCGACGCGAGAACGCCAACCGGCCGGCGCAAGGACCGACGCCATGCTGAAACCAGCAAACAGTCCTGCCTGGGATGTTGCATCGGCGCCCCTCTCCCCGGGATTCAACGCATCGAACGCAGTGAGGTTTCCGGGCAAGTCGTTACTGGTTTCGCCTTCGCCGACGCTGAGTATCAACATCGCCCCACTTCCCTTGTCCATATTCCGCACCGCTTCGGGATCGCCAGTGGTTGCGATACCGCCACGATCCACTTATCATTAACCGAACGTTCGTTTAGCCAGGAGTTGGCATGCCATCCAGTCGCGTTGCGGATGAAGGCAAGGCGCGCACCCAGATCCTGGAGCAGGCCATCCACCTGTTCGCGGCCGCCGGGTTCGCGGGCGTGTCCATGCGCACGGTGGCCGAGCACGTCGGGGTTACGCCGGCCGCCCTGTACCATCATTTCGCGGACAAGGAACAGTTGTATCTCGACACCGTAAAATACGCGTTCCGGGCCAAGACCGCGGCGGCCAGGAAGATCGTCGCCGCCGCCGGCGATCCGTTCGCGAGTCTGGAGGCGTTCCTGTTGTGGTTTGCGCAGACGCTCGCGCGGGAGAACAATTTCCGCAAGCTGTTGCAGTGGGTGTTGCTGGACGCCGATCCCCACCGCACCTGCCAGCTCGTGCAGGAGACCTTCAGCGAGCTGTTTGCCGCCATCCAGCAGCTCGCGAACTCCTTCAAATCCCGCTACGACCCCCATCTGCTGTCGATCTCGATCATCGGCCTGGTGGCGTTTCACTATCAGACCCAGGACGCACGCAAGCTGCTGCCGGGCAACCGCGCGAGTCACGACAAGCCGGCCACGGTGGCGCGCCACGTCGCCGACCTGCTGCGTCACGGCCTGGGAGTCCCCGCCTGATGCGCTGTTCAATGATGCGTGCCTTGGCCGGATGGCGCGGTCGGCACCTGCTGATTCCACTGGCCGTGACGCTGGCCGGCTGCTCCGGCGACACCCCGGCGCCGGCGCCGGAAACGGCGCTGCGGTTGCCGGTGATCACCATCGCCACGACAACACAGCCACGCGAGTACGAGGTGGCCGGGAATGTGGTCTCGGACCGGCGCATCGAGATCGCTTCCAAGATCAGCGGCTATATCCAGAGTATCGCGGTCGCCGAGGGCGACCGTGTCGCGGCGGGGGACCTGCTGGTGCAGATCGACGACAGCCAGATCGCCGCCGCCATCACCGAGGCCCGGGTCGGACTCGACGCCGCCCAGGCGCTGTTCGCGGACGCGGACGCGGATCTCGCGCGCTATGAAGCACTGCTGGCCCAGAACAGCATTGCCGAAGCCCAGGTGCGCAAAGCGCGACTGCAACGGGATGCCGCCAGCGGGCAGGTGCGCGCGGCGCGCGCCGCGCTGGAACAGGCCAGCGCGCAGCAACAGTACACGCGCATCACCAGCCCGGTGGACGCCGTGGTGATAGCGCGCCAGCGCCGCAGCGGCGATCTGGTGGCGCCCGGACTGCCGCTGCTGACGCTGGAATCGCCCAAGGGACTGCTGCTGGAAGCCTGGGTCGCGGAGGAATGGCTGGGCGCGCTCGCGCCGGGAGCGCCGGTGCGTGTGACCATCGACGGTATCGCGGCGCCGCTGCCGGGACGGCTCGCGCGCATCGTGCCCTCCGGCGATGCGGTATCCCGACGCTTCGCGGTGAAAATTGCCTTGCCCGAAGCGCCCGGCCTGGCGCCCGGGCTTTTTGGCCGCGCGCTTTTCAATCTCGGCGACGAAACGCTGCTCGCGGTGCCGCGCGCGGCGCTGGTGGAACGCGGCGGGCTCACGGGTGTGTTCGTGGTGGATGCCGAGCAGCGCGCCCGGTTTCGCTGGCTGCGCACCCGCCGCGAGTGGCCCGACCGCATTGAAGTAACCGCCGGCCTCGAGTCCGGCGAACGCATCATTGCGCGCGCCGCGCCGCGGCTGCCGGAAGGGACGCGCATCAACGCGGAAGACGCTCCCGGTGAATGATTCCGGATTCAACGCCGCGGGCTGGCTGACGCGGATCTTCGTCACCTCGCGCATCACCCCGGTGGTCATCCTCGCCTGCCTGTTGCTGGGCGTGGTGGCCATCCGCAATACGCCACGCGAGGAAAACCCCCAGATCGTGGTGCCCGCCGCCGACATCATCGTGCAACTGCCGGGTGCCACTCCCCAGGAGATGGAGGCCCTGGTCGTTCGCCCGCTCGAAAACACCATCAAGCAGATCGCCGGCGTCGATCATACCTACGCCACGGCGATGGATTCGCTGGCGATCCTGAACGTGCAATTCGAAGTCGGTCAGGACAAAGAGAAAGCCCTGGTCAAACTCTACGATCACGTCCTGCAATCGCGCGAACTGCTGCCCGCCGACAGCAGCGAGCCGCTGGTGAAAAGTGTCGATGTGGACGATGTTCCCATCGTTACGGTCACACTCGCCTCGGCGCAGTACGACGATTACGCCCTCAGACGCATCGCCGAGCGCATGACCGATCAGTTGCGCAGCCTGCGGCCGGTAGCCGACGCCTATGTGCGCGGTGGCCGCGACCGCGAAGTGCGCGTCGAGCCGGAGCTGGCCAGGCTCGATGCCTACGGCATCCCTCTGGAACAGTTGCAGCAGGCGATCGCGCTCGCCAATGTCCGGCTTCCGCTCGGTGCGCAGGTCGCCGACCAGCGTCAGGTTCAGGCCGCGTTGCACGATCGGCTGTTCGATGTTGGGGCACTCGAGCAGGTAATCGTCGGCAGTCAAAACCAGCGCCTGGTGTATCTGTCCGATGTCGCCTCGATCCGCGACGGTCCGCCGCCGGAGCGCACCGGCCTGAGCCGTTTCGCCTATGGCCCCGCCGACCCCGCATTCGGTCGCGACGCCGATCCGGAACTCGCGGCGGTGACCCTGGCGGTGGCGAAAAAAGCCAACACCAACGCGGTCTCGATGGCGAACGAGGTGCTCGCGCGCATCGACGCCATGCGGCCCACCTTTGTCCCCGCCGGGATCGATCTTATCGTCACCCGCAACGACGGTGCCAAAGCCAACGCAACCGTGAACCGGCTGCTGGAAGATTTTGCCATCGCCCTGGCGTGTGTCTTCGTCGTCACCATCTTTTTCCTCGGCTGGCGTTCCGCCCTGGTGGTGGCGCTCGCGGTACCCATCACGGTGGCCCTCACCCTGGGCGCGGGCTACCTGTTCGGCCCCACCATCAACCGCGTAACCCTGTTTGCCCTGATTTTGTCCCTCGGCATGCTGGTGGACGATGCCATGGTGGTAGTGGAAAACATCCACCGCCATTTCCACCACGGCGATAACGGAAACCGGCGCGAGCTGGCGATCCAGGCCACCAATGAAATCGGCAACGCCACCAGCCTCGCGACTTTCGCGGTCATCCTCGGCTTTTCGTCGATGCTGGTTGCCCTCAGCGGGATGGTTGGACAGTACTTTTACCCGGTGGCGTTCATCGTGCCGATCGCCATGTTTGCGTCCCTGCTCGTGGCTTACATCGTGACGCCCTGGGCGGCCCACCGCTGGCTCGGCCGCAACCAATCGTCCCTGCTCGCGGCCTTTCAGAAGCAGTCGCGGCTCACCCGTCTCTACCGGCGCTGGCTCACGCCCCTGCTGATCCGCCCCGGGGCGCGGCGCTGTCTGTACATGGCCGTGATCAGCGCCATCGTCCTTGCCTGCCTGCAACCCACCTGGCAGTTCCTGCGTCCGAGCGGTGTCGGCGGGCCGGTGTCGCTGCTGGGCGTCGATCTGGCGATGCTGCTCAAGGACAACAAAAATACGTTCAACATCACCATCGACATGCCCGAGGATTCTCCGCTCGAAACCACCGACCGGGTGGCGCGCGAGGTCGGCAACCTGCTGCGCCAGCAACCGGAAATCCTCAACTACCAGACCTGGGTGGGACAATCCGGCGTGGTCGACTTCAACGGCCTGCTGCGCGGCGCGACCAACAAGACTGGCGCGCATATCGCCGAGGTACGGGTCAATCTGACGCCCAAGGAACAGCGTGACATCAGCTCCATCGCCCTGGTGCTGCGTCTGCGCGGCGATGTCGCCGCCATTCAAGCGCGCTACCCGGGCGCCCTGATCCGCCTGGTGGAAGATCCACCCGGGCCGCCGATGCGGGCCAGCGTGCTGGCGGAAATCTACGGCCGCGACCTGGATGTCATGGAAGCCATCGCCACGCAGGTCGCAACGGAATTCCGTGCGACCCACGACATGGTCGAGGTGGACACCTCCACGCACGCACCCATGCGCATGCAAGAAATTCATGTGGATCGCGAAAAAGCCGCGCTGGCCGGCATCAGTCCGACCGCGGTGGCAGCCGAGTTGCACCGGCTGCTGCGCGGGACAACGGTCGGCCGGCTTTATGCTCCGGACGAGCGGCATCCGGTTCCGATTCACCTCGCCCTGCCACAGGCGCGCGAGCTCAATCCGGACGATCTGACAATGGCACTGGTGACCAACGCCGCCGCGCAGAAGATCCCGTTGTCGAGCCTCACCTCGGTGGCACAGGGTTTCGCCGCAAAGCCCATCCTTCACAAGGACTATGAGCGCGTCGTCTATGTGACGGGAGAACTGGCGCGCAGCACGCCCATCTTTGCCGTGCTGCACCTCGATCATGCGCTCGACGGGCTCGCGACGCCCGACGGCCAGCGCCTGACCACCGGCAACCTGGGGCTCAAGCGCACCGACGCCAACACCATTGCCGGTTACCACTTGCTGTGGGATGGCGAAATGCGCCTCACCCTGGATGCCTTTCGCGATCTCGTCAATGCGCTCGGTCTGGCACTGTTGTTCATTTACATTCTGCTGGTCGCCTACTACCAATCGTTCCGCATTCCCCTGGTAGCGATGGCGGCCATCCCGCTGGGCCTGATCGGCGTGTTCCCCGGTCACTGGCTGCTCGGCCAGGCGTTCACATCCACGTCGATGATCGGTATCGTCGCGCTCGCCGGAATCGTGGTGCGCAACTCGCTGCTCATCATCGATTTCGTGCGCGACCACCTGAAACAAGGGGTCGCCCTGCGCGAGGCGGTGCTGGAGGCAACCCTGCTGCGGGTGCGCCCGATCCTGCTGACCGCGCTTGCCACGGTACTCGGCAGCGCGGTGATGATCCGCGATCCGATTTTCGGCGGTCTCGCCATTTCGCTGATCTTCGGTACGCTGGTCTCGACCTTTTTGACCATCGTCGTGGTGCCGGTGCTGTTCCACCAAATGCTGGAACGCGAATATCGCGGCCGCAAGGAGCCAATCGCGTGAAACTGCTCGGGCTCGTGATCGGTCTGACGCCGCTGTTGTGGTGCGGGACCGGCGCCGCGGCGGAAACGCTGGACGACGCCTGGCGCATCGCACTCGCCGACAACCATCACTTGCAAGCCGTCGTGGAGCAGCAGCGCGCGGCCGCGCAGGGTGTGGCGCGGGCCGAGGCGACGCGCCTGCCGCAACTCACACTGAGTGCCAACTACATGCGCCTGGATAACCCACCGACGATTCAGGGCAAGCTTGTCGGTCAGGATTTCCGGTTCGGTTACTGGGAGCGGAGCGCGCTTTATTACAGTGCCTATTCGACGCTGCCTCTTTATACCAGCGGTCGCATTCCGGCCGCCATCGCCGCTGCCCGTGCCGGCGAAAGCGCGGCGCTGCGCGACACCGAGAGCGAAACCCAGGAGCTGAAAATGGCCGTGGCGGCGGCCTTGGTGGATGTGCTGCGCGCCGAACATGGCATTGAACTGGCGGAGAGTCACCTGGCGAGTCTCACCAAGCATCAGCGCGATGTGGGCAACCTCAAGCGCCAGGGTCTGGTGGCGAACACCGATGTGCTGGCCGCCGAAGTGTCCATCGCGGATGCCCGCCAGCAACTCACCGGGACACGCAATCGCCACAACCTGGCGAGCGCCGCCTACAACCGCCTGCTCGCCAGACCCCTGGACCAGCCGGTCGCGCTCGCCGAGCCTGTGGTCAGCGTCGATGGCCGCGACCTTGCGCTGCTTACCGCGTCCGCGCTTGCGCAACGTTCCGAGCTTGCCGCGCTGCGCCAGCGCATCACCGCGCTCACCCGCCGCGCCGACAGCGTTCGCGCCGCGGCGCGGCCCCAGGTCGCGCTGGGCGGGGGCTATGGCTACCAGGAAAATTCCAATCAGGTCAACGAATCGGTGTGGGCGGCCAACGTCGGCATGGTGTGGCAGGTCTTCGACGGCGGTACGAGCCGCCACGAGAGCGCCGACCTGAGCCACCAGGCCGCCGCGTTGCAGGCGCAACTGGACGATCTCGGGACACTTGTCGAACTGCAAGTGCGTCAGGCCTGGCTCGACTACAACGCCACCGGTGAGCGTCTGGCGGCGGCCACCAGCGCCGTGGCCCAGGGCGAGGAAAACCTCACCGCCACCGGCAATCTCTACCGCGAGGGGATGGTCAGCCATTCCCAGGTACTGGACGCCGAAACCCTGCGTCTGCAAGCCTACACCAACCGGCTCAACGCGACTTACGATCAGATGCTCGCCGGCCTGTTGTTGCGCCGCGCGCTCGGCACCCTCTGATGCGCAAAGCCATGCGCCGATGTCGCTGGTGGCTGACCGAGCGACGCGAACTCGTCGCAAACTCTTTGCAAACTCCTCGCAAACTACTCGCAAACTCCTCGCAAACTTCTCGTAAAAAAACACGTATCAATCGACGGCAAGCGGACCGGGATGATTGAAACAGCGTGTGGCGAGCGTAAACAGACTCTCTGCGTCCGCCGCGCCCGCCAGTTCCCGGATCGAATGCATGGCCAGGGTCGGCACGCCCAGATCCAGGGTCGGGACACCGATCCGCGTCGCGGTGAGCGGCCCGATGGTGCTGCCGCAGCCCATGTCGTTGCGGGCCACGAAGGTTTGCAGCGGAACCTCCGCATCCCGCGCCCACTGGCGCAATCGCGCCGCGGTCACACTGTTGGTGGCATAGCGTTGATTGGTGTTGACCTTGATGACCGGGCCGCGATTCAGCAAGGGTCCGTGATTGTCTTCGTGGCGGGCGGGAAAATTGGGGTGCACGCCGTGGGCGTTGTCGGCGGAAATCAGCAGCGACGCCCCCAGGGCGCGGGTGCGTTCGGTCGCATCCGGCACCAGGCGCATGAGCACCGATTCCAGAAATGGGCCCTGCGCGCCGCTCGCGGAAGCGCTGCCCACTTCTTCGTGGTCGCTGCACACGACCAGGCGGGTTTCGTTGCCCTGTGATGCCAGCAACGCCTGCACGCCGACATGGCAACTCAGCAAATTATCGAGCCGCGCGGCGGCGATGAACTCGCCGCCAAGGCCGATCCGCGCCGGCGGCTGGGTATCGTAAAGACAGAGTTCGAAATCCAGCACCTCGCCCGCCGCGGCGCCGTTGGCGGCCAGCTCTTCCGCGAGCAACAGGCGCAGATCGCCAGTGGCATCACCCACCAACTGCCCGAGCAGCGGCTGGATGTCGGTTTCGGCGTTGATACTGCGATTGCGATTGACCTCGCGGTCGAGATGAATGGCCAGACTCGGAATCACCGCCAGCGGGCGGCGAAAGTCCACCAGGCACGACCGCAAGCGTCCACTCGCGCCATCGCGCACCACGACCCGTCCGGCGAGGGAAAGATCGCGATCGAACCAGGGATTGAGCAGTGCGCCGCCGTAGACCTCGACGCCCAGCTGAAAATAGCCGCGCCGGTTTTTTTCCGGATGGGGCCGCACCATCAGGCAGGGGCTGTCGGTATGGGCGCCCAGCATGCGGATGCCATGGCGGGTGAGCGCTTCCGTGCCCAGCACAAAGGCGATCAGCGATGAATCATTGCGGATGCTGTAATAGCGGCCTCCGGGCTTCAGCGCCCAGTCGGCGGTTTCCACCAGTGCCTCGAACCCCGCCGCCGCCAGCAGCGCCGCGAGATTCGCGGTGGCGTGAAACGGTGTCGGGGATCGCGCCAGAAAATCCAGCAGACCCGCGTTGAATTCGCTCGCGCGCGTCATCCGTGGTTCTCCTGGGCAGTCTGCAACCGGGTGAGCAGGCTCGACGTATCCCAGCGCCCGCCACCGGCCGCCTGGATGTCGGCGTAGAACTGATCCACCAGCGCCGCGACAGGCAGGCGTGCGCCATTGCGGCGCGCTTCGGCGAGCACGATGTCGAGATCCTTGCGCATCCAGTCCACCGCGAAACCGTGCGCGTATTCGCCCCGGATCATGGTGGCGTGGCGGTTGTCCATCTGCCAGGACTGCGCGGCACCCTTCGAAATCGTGTCGATCACCTGCACCGGATCCAGTCCTGCCTGTTGCGCAAAGTGGATGCCCTCGGCGAGCCCCTGCACCAGACCCGCGATGCAGATCTGATTGACCATCTTGCACAGTTGGCCGCTGCCCGCCGGGCCCAGCAATTGCGCGGCGCGGGCATAGTGAGCCAACACCGGCGCCACGCGGGCAAAGGTATCGGCAGCGCCGCCGCACATCACGGTCAGCGTGCCTTTTTCGGCGCCGAGCTGACCACCGCTCACCGGCGCATCCAGAAAACCGAGTTGCAAATCGCGACAACGGCTATCGAGTTCGCGCGCAAGCGCCGCGGACGCCGTGGTGTGATCGACAAAGATGGCGCCTGCCTTCATGGCGGCGAGGGCGCCGTATTCACCGCAGGCGATTTCCCGCACATCGTCGTCGCGACCGACGCAGGCGAACACCACCTGGGCGTTGGCGGCGGCTTCCGCGGGGGTCGCCGCAACGCGGCCCTGGTGGTGCCCGGCCCACTGCCGGGCGCGCGCGGACGTGCGGTTGTACACCGTCACTTCGAGTCCCGCCGTGCACAGATGACCCGCCATGGGAAACCCCATGACACCGAGACCGATAAAGGCAACCCGTTCGATCTTCATGCAATGCTCCATCGACCAGCGAATGCGCTGCAGCCAGGTCGTGCGCCAGCGCGCTTCCGATCGCGTCTGCCGAGGCGCGCCCGACGTACGCCTCACCCGGCGCGTTGCGGTCGCTGCCGTTTCTGCCAGTGGTTGTCGCGCAGATAGCGGGGTTCGAGCGCCTCGGGCGCCACCGTCGCTCCGGCGCGCAGCGCGGCGCGCGCCAGCGGAATCATATCGCGCGCCAGGGGCGCCGCCTGGGGGTCGCAGCGGACGGGCCGGAGCGGAAATTGCGCCGCGAACTTCCAGCCGTCGCCCAGACCGATGTAACGCGTTCCAACGGGCAGATCAGGGTCCAATGTCAGCGCGTGCGGAGTGCCGACTCGATCCGGATGCAAGGCGACGACCAGTTCACCGGCGACCTGATAAAGCCCCCAGTACACCTCATCCATGCGGGCATCGAGCGCGGTCACCGCAATCTCACCGTGCGCCAATTGTCCGCTGCGAATGGCGCCTTGCGCCAATGTCGCCAACGACGACAGCGGCACCGCGGGCAGGTCCGCGCCATAAGCCAGACCTTGCGCAACACCGATACCGATGCGCAGGCCGGTAAAGGAACCCGGGCCGGTCGTCACGGCGATGGCATCGAGACGGGCCAGGGTCAGACCGGCATCGATCAGCAGGCGATCGATCGCCGGCAGCAGATGCCGGGTATGTCCCCGCGGCTCCGAAACGACGATTTCGATGATCTCGCCGTGCCGCGCCACGGCGACCGAACACAGATTGGCGGAGGTTTCGATGGCGAGCAATGCAGTCATGACAGGACACCTGAAGGCTACCGTCGCCCGGCACCAGCGGCGGCACTGCTCGGTGGGTCCGTCACCAGCGGGCTGCGACGAACAGGCCAACCGGGATTTCTCCCCCGATTGGCCTGGTTTCGGCAGCGAGAGCGGTCGCTAGATCAGGCCAGCGCCTTCGCGGCCTGCGGTGCCGCGATCGGCTTTTTCGCCCGTCGGGTTTTCGCCACCACTTTGACTTTGGGCGCGGGCCTGGCCTTGGCTGCGACCTTGGGTTTCGCCGCAGGCTTGGCTTTCACTGCGACCTTGGCTTTCGCGCCAGGCTTGGCCTTCACTGCGACCTTGGCTTTCGCGGCAGGCTTGGCTTTTACCGCTGCCTTGCCCCGCGCCGGCGCGGTGGACGCCGCTTTGCGCGCCACTTTCATGGCTGTCGCTGCCAGTTTCGCTGCCGCCTTGATACGCTTTGCCGCCTTGGCTTCGGATGCCTTTATCTTGCGTGCATCCGCGGCGCGGCGGCGCTTCAGCCAGCGCTCTTCGTATTTCTTCAGGGCGTTGGCGAGATCGCCACTCCTGCGTTTCTCGATGGTCTTGCGCACGCTGTCAACGCGGCCGAGCGCGCGCTTTTCGACCTGCAGCCTGCGCATTTCCACCTTGCTCACGCGCTGCTCCGCCAGAGCGATCCGGGCTTTATCCTTGACCTGTGCCAGTGCTTTTTGCTCGGACCGGGTTTTATCCCGCGCCTTCAACAGCGCTGCTTTTGCGGCCTTGGTGCCTCCCTTGACCGCCTTGGCGCGCAGGAGTTTTACCTGGGCACGGGCAGCCGCAAGTTTCGCGCCTTGCTGTGCTACCGCTTTTTTTGCTGCCGCCACCACTGTATCGGCCTGTTTCAATTTTGACGTGGCATCCACTCGAGTCGAAACCATTCGGCATCTCCTGACAAAAATAAAGAAACGTTGTTTTTGTTGTCGACAGGCACCCGCTACCGATTCTAGCGAAGCGAATTTTTACTGTCCACAAACCAGCACGGGAAAACCGCCAGCACTTCCCATCCGATCATTCTGCCACACTGAAGAAAAATTTTCGTTCAATCAACATTTTCAGCGCGGTCGCATGCGATTCGGAGTCGTTCAGGCAGGGAATCAGCGCGAGCCGTTCGCCACCTGCGCCGCGAAACAGTTCACCGTTTTCCTCGGCGATTTCCACCAGGGTTTCGAGACAATCGGTCGCAAAGGCGGGACAGATGACATCGACCGACCTGATCCCCGACTCCGCCAGCGTTCGCAACGTATCCGCCGTATAGGGCTGCAGCCACTGCTGCCGGCCAAAGCGCGATTGATACGCCATCTCCCAGTCCTCATCCGCCAATTCCAGCGCTTGCGCCAGCGCCAGCGCGGTTGCGCGGCATTCGCCCGGATAGGGATCACCCCGCTCGGCACACACCTGGGGAATGCCGTGAAAGGACATCAGCAGTCGCTGCGCACGCCCCTGGCGCTCCCAATGATGACGCACGCTCGCCGCAAGCGCGGCGATGTAGGGCGGAAAAGTCGCGTAGCTCTTCACCACCTGGATATCGGGAATGTCGCGCGCGGTTTGAATCAGGCGCGCAACCACATCGTAAACCGCGCCGGTGGACGTCGCGGAGTATTGCGGGAACAGCGGGATGAGCAAGATTTGCCGCGCGCCCGCGGCACGCAAAGAGGCCACTTGCGCGGCAATGGCCGGGCCACCATAGGTCATCGCCGATGCCACCAGAACCCGAGGCGCGCCGTCCTGTTGCGGAAAACATCCGGCGACGGCGGCGGCCAGCCTTTCCGTGTAGACCCGCAATGGCGAGCCGTCGGGCATCCAGATGGACGCATAGGCGCGCGCCACGCGCGCGGCGCGCAACGGAATCACGAGACCGTTGAGGATGCACCACCAGAGCGGGCGCGGCAGCTCGACCACGCGGGGATCGAGCAGGAATTCGCGCAGAAACCGCGCCACGCCCTGCCGCGTCGGCGTCTGTGGCGAACCCAGATTGACGAGCAGAACGCCGTACGCATCGGCTGGCATCGTCGCATCGGTTGCCATCGAAACGTCAATCGTCCCGCAGCGCCTCGACCAGGCGCGCCTGTACGTCGGCCAGCGACCCCACGCCGTCCACGCGGCGATAGCGGGTAGCGGTCCCCGGATGGGTCGCGATGTAATTCTGATAGAACGCGACCAGTGGTTCGGTCTGCTCGTGATAGACCCGCAGGCGATTGCGCACGGTGTCTTCGCGGTCGTCGGCGCGCTGTACCAGCGGCTCGCCGGTGACATCGTCGCGGCCATCGCGTTGCGGCGGATTGTGTTTCAGATGGTAGACGCGACCGGACGCTTCGTGCACACGCCGACCGCTCAGGCGCGCGACAATGGCCTGATCGTCCACATGAATCTCCACGACCCGATCAATCTGGATGCCGGCATCCGCCACCGCCTGTGCCTGGGGAATGGTGCGCGGGAAGCCATCGAACAAAAAGCCCTGCCGACAGTCGGGCGCGGTAATGCGTTCCTTCACCAGATCGATGATGAGCGTATCCGGAACCAGACCACCGGCAGTCATGATGTCCTTTGCTTTCAGGCCCAGAGGAGTGCCGGCTTTCACCGCGGCGCGCAGCATGTCGCCGGTGGATATCTGTGGCACGCCGAAGCTGCGGGAGATGAATTCTGCCTGGGTTCCTTTCCCCGCGCCCGGTGGTCCCAACAGGATAATTCGCATAGGTATCTCCTCTGTTCCGACGGCGCGCACCGTTGCGCAACGCAAGAAAGCGGGCACCTTACACAGATTCCCGAACTGCCTCAACACCGGGGGCCGTACACCGGCACCGCGAAATTTCAGTGCTTCGCCGCGCCCGCCGTGGCGCGTTCGGCTTGTTTCACCGCTTGCCACAAGGCTTCTTTTTCGTCTGCCGCAAGCCCGCGAAAGACATCGGCGTTGCCGGCCGTGCGTTCCACCATCTGTTCGAAACGGCGTTCAAACTTGCGATTGGCGCCGCGCAGAGCGGCTTCGCTGTCGACACCGAGGTGGCGTGCGAGATTGACGCAGGCGAACAGCAGATCACCGATTTCCTCGGCGATATCCGCCGTAGCGCCCGTTGCCACGGCGGCTTCCACTTCGGCGAGTTCCTCGCGGATCTTCGCGGGTACCGGAGCCGCATCCGGCCAATCGAAGCCCAGATGCGCGGCGCGCTTCTGCACTTTGGCGGAGCGCATCAGCGCCGATAACGTCGCCGGTATTTCGCCCAGCGGCGCACTACTGCCGCGCGCGACGCGTTCGCGCTCCTTGAGGGTTTCCCAGAGCTGTTTGACGCCGCGCGTCGCTGGCGCCGGATCGCCCGCGGCACGCCGGCTCGCCAGGGTGCCCTCGGGAAACACATGGGGATGGCGCGCCACCAGCTTGGCCACCAGGCCATCGACTATTGCCGCAAAATCGAACAGCCCGCGTTCACTGCCGAGCTGCGCGTAAAACACCACCTGAAACAGCAGATCCCCCAGTTCCTCACGCAGATGCGGATGATCGTCGCGCTCGATGGCATCGATCACCTCGCAGACTTCCTCCAGCGTGTGCGGCGCGATGGAGCGGAAGTCCTGCGCGCGATCCCAGGGACAGCCGGTATCGGGGTCACGCAGTCTGGCCATGAGCTGGAGCAGGTCCGCGAGGGTATACGCGTTTGGCATCGCTGTTCTCCGGGCCCGGTCAGTCGGTGACGCGACAGACGTCGATGATATTCGGCAATTGTTCGAGGCGTCCGATCAGCTCGCGCAAGGAATCCATCCCCGACACTTCAAAGCTGACCTCGATGCTGGCAATGCCGTCCTGCGTGTCGCCGCTATGCAGCGCCAGGATGAAAAGGTGGGCATCATCCAGCAGGGCGGTGACATCACGCAGCAGGCCGGCGCGATCATAGGCTCTGATGCGCAATTTGATTTCGTAGGCGGTGGTCGGGATCGCGCCCCAACTGACTTGCAGCACGCGGCGCGGCTGGGTTGCCTGAAGGTGGAGCAGATTGCCGCAGTCGGCGCGGTGAATGGTGACGCCGCGGCCATGGGTGAGATACCCGGCAATCGCGTTGCCCGGTGTCGGCATGCAGCAGTGCGCGGTGCGGGTCAGCAGATCACCGACGCCGTAGATATAGAACTCGGATTCCGCGAAACGCTGCGCGGAGCGCCGGACCGCGGGCCGGGGTGTGGCGCGGTCGCGGTCGCGCTGGCGCTCGGCGAGCACCCGCCGCGCCACCTGATCGAGGCGGATGGTGCCGGCGCCGATGGCCTCGTAAAGCGCATTGGCGTCCTGCCGGTTGAAGGTTCGCGCCAGGGCATTCACGTCGGTGTCGGCAAAGCCGAGTTGGCGCAACTCGCGCTGCAACAGATTCTGGCCGGCGGCCAGATTTTCACCCTGTTCGCGTTCGCGAAACCACTGCCGCACCTTGGCACGCGCGCGCGCCGTGGTGAGATAGCCTTGCGCGCGGATCAGCCAGTCGCGGCTTGGCGCCGGATGCCGCCCGGTGATGATCTCGACCTGGACCCCGGTCTCCAGCGGCCGGTTGAGAGGGTAAATGGCGCCGTTGACCCGCGCGCCGCGGCAGCGATGGCCGATTTCGGTGTGGATGCGATACGCAAAATCGAGCGGCGTCGCCTGATGCGGCAAATCGACCACATGTCCGTCCGGAGTAAACACATAAATCCGTTCCGGCGCCTGGTCGACCCGCAGATAATCCTCGATCGCTTCGCCGCCCAGCTCCTCCTGCCATTCGAGCACCTGGCGCAACCACGCAATGCGCTCCTCGTAATCCGCGCCGGCGGTGCTGTTGCCATCCTTGTAGCGCCAGTGGGAACAAAATCCCAGCTCCGCTTCGTCGTGCATTGCGAAGGTGCGAATCTGGATTTCGACCACGCGCCGGCCGGGACCGATCACGGCGGTATGCAGGGATCGATAACCGTTGTTTTTCGGGGAGGCGATGTAGTCGTCAAACTCGTCGGGAATGTTGCGCCACAGGCTGTGCACGATGCCCAGCACCCCGTAACAGTCGGTCACCGTTGGCACCAGAACCCGGACGGCCCGAATATCATAGATCTGGGAAAACCCCAGGCCCTTGTTGTGCATCTTCTTCCAGATGCTGTAAATGCTTTTGGGGCGACCGCTGACCTGCGCTTCCTTGCCCAGTTGTCGCAGTGTGGTTTGCAGGGTGTCGATGACTTCATCGATATAGTGCTGACGGTCGCGGCGCTTTTCTTCCAGCAACAGCGCGATGTGGCGGTATTCGGCCGGTTCGAGGTAGCGAAAGGCGAGATCCTCCAGCTCCCACTTGAGATGACCGATCCCGAGGCGGTGCGCGAGCGGCGCATAGACATCGAAGACTTCGCGCGCGATGCGCTGCTGACGCTCCGCCTTTGCATCGCGTGCGGCGTGGAGCGCCCAGGTGCGCTCGGCGATCTTGATCAGGGCCACGCGCATGTCCGCGATCATGGACACCAGCATGGCGCGCAGCTTGGCCGCCTGCTGCCCGGGATCCACACCCAGCACCGGCTGATCGGAACTGCTGCGCAACTCGCCGATGATGGCCATGCGGAGCACGCCTTCGATCAGCTTTGCCACGCCTTCGCCGAGTTTGGCGCTGACCACCGGCAGCGCGAGCGTCGCGCGGCGTACCGCGCGATAGCACATGCCGGCCGCCAGTCCTTCGGCATCCATGTAGAGGTCAGCGAGAATTTCGGTGATCGCAAACCCGGGCGTGAGTGCCGCCGGCGCGTTGGCCGCAACCAGTTCAGCCGCCGCGGTGACTGCCGCGATCTTGCGGGCATCCCAGGCGTGGCGCGCGGCCAGACGTTGCAACCAATCCGCCAGATCGACTTCGATATCGGTCGGCAGCGGCGGAGTGTCGCGCACATGCACCATGGCTGAGGTCCGTCGCCGCGCGGAGAATCAGGGTGCCTGAAACAGGCCCGAGGACAGGTAGCGATCGCCGCGATCCGTGATGATGGCGACGATCACGGCATTGCTCAGCGCGCTTGCCACCCGCAACGCGCCGGCCACGGCGCCGCCGGAAGAAACGCCGCAGAAAATCCCTTCCCGCCGTGCCAGCTCGCGCGTGGTGTGTTCGGCCTCGGACTGCTCGATATCCAGCACCCGATCCACCAGAGCCGCGTTGTAGATGCCGGGCAGATACGCCTCCGGCCAGCGCCGGATACCGGCGATATTCGAGCCGTCGGCGGGCTGCAGCCCGACCACCTCGATCGCGGGATTCACACTCTTGAGGTATTCGGACACGCCCATGATGGTGCCGGTAGTGCCCATCGCGCTGACGAAGTGCGTCAGGGTGCCGCCGGTCTGCCGCCAGATTTCCGGCCCCGTGGTCTCGCGGTGGGCGCGGGGGTTGTCGGGATTGTTGAACTGGTCCAGCACGATGCCGCGGCCTTCGGCGCGCATCGCCAGCGCCAGATCCCGCGCGCCTTCCATGCCGGCTTCGCGACTCACCATCACCAGTTCCGCGCCATAGGCCGCCATCGCCGCCTTGCGCTCCTCGGTCATGTGATCGGGCATGATGAGAATCATGCGATAGCCCTTGATCGCGGCCACCATGGCGAGCGCAATCCCGGTGTTGCCACTGGTCGCTTCGATCAGGGTGTCGCCGGGCTTGATCTCGCCGCGGGCTTCGGCACACCGGATCATGCTCAGCGCCGGCCTATCCTTGACCGAGCCCGCCGGATTGTTGCCTTCCAGCTTGACGAGAATGGTGTTGTCGCGGCCTGCGCGCAGGCGCTGCAAGCGCACCAGGGGCGTATTGCCGACACAGGATTCAATGGTGGGAAACTCCATAGCGTTGCCATCTCACCGTCGCAGATAGCGGCATTTTACTCCCCTCCCCGCGGATGTCGCGGAATGCCGGGGTTGGTTGCCAATCCGCCGAAAAACGTCGTGAAGATGACCAGAGACGAGCCGCGCGGCGCGCGGCAACCGTGTCTGACCGGGGCGGGAGCGAGCACCGCGCAACGAAGCAGATCGCTGCCGCAGCCGGTTTTCGGCAAGTTGCTAGCCGTTCAGCACCGCAAACGCCAGTGCATAGTCGCGCTCGTCCGAGAGACTGATCCAGACCTCGGTGACACCGCGCTGCGCCAGCAGTTGTTGCGCGCGCCCGTGGCACTGCACAGTCGGCACCCCGCCGAACGCACTCAATACGCTGAAATCCTGCCAGGACACGGCCCCGATGCCGGTACCGAGCGCCTTGCCGAGCGCTTCTTTCGCCGCGAAACGCTTGGCGAGCCAGGCAGCAGGGCGCGCTGCGGAACTGAACACTGCCAATTCCTCCGGACGCAGGATACGCTCGGCAAACCGCGCGCCGTGCCGGGCGAGCGCGCGTTCGATGCGTGCTATCGCCACGATGTCGGTGCCGACGCCCTGGATCATGAAGTTCCGGCGCCACCGGTTATCACCTTGCGAAACAGCTCGCGGCTGCGCAGCGGACGATCGCCGAGATGATCCGCGAGGGCGGCGCGCAACAGCTCCTTGGCGCACTGGCGAACGCCGCTGTCAGTGTAGTCTTCCGCCGCCATGGCCAGCAGATGACTGCCGGGCAAGCGGTGGCGCGCGGTGTCACCGCCCACCACACCCCTGCGTACCAGTCCGGTGCCGGCGACGAACACATAATCGACGTCCGGCTCGATCCGCAGCCCGGTGTGACCGTCGCGATCCAGCGCCAGGCCGTAGCCGAGATCCGCGAGCAGCGCCAGCTCGAAGCGGCGCAACAGCGGTTCGGCGTCGCCCGACCCGGTCAGTTCGCGCAGCAGTTGCTGGTAGCGCGCATGGAGCGCGGGGTGGGGATCGTATTCGGGCAACAGCCGCACCAGGAGTTCGTTGACATACAGACCCAGGTAAAGCGCGCGCCCGGTCAGCAGTGGCATGGCCGGCGCGCTGACTTCGATTTGGGTCAGTGTCTTCAACGCGCCGCTGCCGGTCCAGGCCACTTCCAGTGCGACAAAAGGTTGCAATGCCTGGGGTTTGCCGCCGCGAATGCCGCGCGCCACCGCCCGCAGCACGCCGTGCTCCCGCGCAAAGAGATCGACCAGCAGACTGGATTCCCGGTAGGGGCGCCGGTGCAGCACATAGGCCGGTTCGTGTTGTACGCGCTTCAGCAGCCGCCACGCTCCCGCACGTCAGCGTTCGTCACGATAGCCCAGGCTGCGCAGCGCGCGCTCGTCGTCGGACCAGCCGCTCTTGACCTTCACCCAGAGTCGCAGCATCACTTTCTTGCCGAGCAGCGCCTCGATGTCGTGGCGGGCCTGCTCGCCAATTTTTTTGATGCGCTGACCGCCATCGCCGATGATGATGCGCTTCTGACCATCGCGCTCCACCAGAATCAGCGCGCTGATGTGGCAGATTTTTTCCTCGTCGCGGAATTCCTCGATTTCGATGGCGGTGCTGTAGGGCAGCTCCGCCCCCAGTTGCCGGGTGATTTTTTCGCGCACGATTTCGGCGACCAGAAAGCGTTCGCTGCGGTCGGTGTATTGATCCTCCGCGAAGCAGAACTCGCCCACCGGCATATGGGTCTTGACGATGCGTTCAAGCGCGTCGAGGTTGTTGCCGTTCAGCGCGGACACCGGCAGGCATTCGGCATTCGGCAGCAATTCGGCAAGCTGCGCCATGCGCGGCAGCAGCACCTCCGGCGTCGACAGGCGATCGACCTTGTTGAGCACCACCACCACGGGCGCGCCGGCCTGCTTGACCTGCTGTGCCACCGCCGCATCGGCATCGGTCCACAGATCGCGGTCGACGACGAAAATAATCAGATCCACATCGCGCATCGCGCTCAGGGCCGAGCGATTGAGGTAACGGTTGATGGCCCGACCCTTGGCGTCATTGATGCCCGGCGTATCCACAAACAGCATCTGATGGCTGTCGTGGGTTTTGATCCCGAGAATGTTGTGGCGCGTGGTCTGGGGCTTGCGGGACGTAATGCTGAGTTTTTGTCCGAGCAGGTGATTGAGCAGCGTGGACTTGCCCACATTGGGGCGGCCGACAATGGCCGTGTAACCGCAGTGCCTGGTGGTCATGATATTTCCCGTGCCGCAAGGGCGGCGAGCGCCTCGGTAGCTGCCTGTTTTTCCGCCGCGCGCCGACTGCTGCCCACGCCGGTAACCGCCGTCTTCAGCAACGACAGAGTGCAGGACACCTCAAACCGCCGCGCGTGCTCGGGACCGGAAACCGCGGTCACGGTGTAGACGGGCAGCGGCGCGCCGCGTGCCTGAAGAAGTTCCTGGAGCCGGGTCTTTTCGTCCCGGTCGCCCGGATCGCGGACGATCTCGGCGAGCGATTCCCCGAACCAGCGCTCGATGCAGCCCAGGCAGCCCGCCAGGCCCCCGTCCAGATACACGGCACCGATGACCGCTTCAAGGGCACCGGCAAGGATGTTCTTGCGTCGCGCGCCACCGCCCTTGCGCTCTCCCGGCCCCAGCCGCACCCAGTCGGGCAAATTCAGCGTCCGCGCGACGCCGGCCAGATATTCACCGCTGACCAGCCGCGCGCGCAGCCGGCTCAGCGCACCTTCGTCCAGTTCGGGAAAGCGCCGGTAGAGCAGTTCGCCAATCACCAGACCCAGCACGGCGTCACCCAGAAATTCGAGTCGTTCGTTGTGTGGTGAACCACTGCTGCGGTGCGTCAGCGCGAGCCGCAGCAACTCGGGGTCGCGGAACCGGTAGTCTCCCAATACACCGGCGGTAGCGGCTGGCTCAGTCACTACCGTTGCGCACTTCAATCCTTGGAGCTGTCGTAGACATTGTTGAACTTCGCCACCACATCGAGATTACCCAGGAACTGGACGCGCCGCTCGTAATAGAGCGACACCAGAATCCGCGCCGGGTTGCGGTCGATCCGGACCTGTTTCAGATCGATGTTGTCAACATTGTTGACGACGAAATACTTGTACAGTTTTTCCCGGATTGCCTGATCGGAAAGGTTGCGGGTGTTGCCGTCGCCAAGTGCTTCAAAGGACTTGCGCACCGTATAGTCATCCAGATAAAGCGGCCCGACACGGAACAGCACCGTCAAGGCAAAACCCACCAATAACAAAACGAACAGAACTCCCAACAGGGAGATGCCTTGCTCGACGGATCTGCCCATGACGCTCACCCTCCATTCGATTCAATCAATTCTGCCGATCCGGTCGAAAGTAGGCAAGCTGAAGAAATCGTCCCAGTGCATCCAGATGACCTCGGCCTTGCCGACGATGTTGTGCTCGGGCACCGCGCCCCAGGCGCGACTGTCGTAACTGTTGTCGCGGTTGTCGCCCATCATGAAGTACTGTCCTTCCGGCACCACCCCGTGGAAATTACGCCCCAGGGGTCCGGCTTGTCCGCGCTTGCGGATCAAGTGCTGCGCGTCGCCGATTTCCTCCGACATCACGCTGAATCCGGGTTCGATTTCGAGATAACCGGTGGAAACATGCACTTGCGGCATCATGTCGCCGTTCACATAGAGGGCGTTATCAATGATCCGAATATCGTCGCCGGGGAGACCGATGACGCGCTTGATGAAATAACGCTTGTCCGCGGGCGGAAAGAAGACCATCACATCGCCGCGTTTCGGCATGCCCACGGGCACCACTTTGGTACCCAGGACCGGCAGACGCAGACCATAGGCGAATTTGTTGACCAGGATGAAATCGCCGACTTCCAGCGTCGGGATCATGGACCCGGAGGGAATCTGAAACGGCTCGACCACAAAGGATCGCAGCATGAGAACCACAAAAAATACCGGGAAAAATGGCGCCGTCAGCTCGAGATACCAGGGCCGCCGCGCGCCGGCATCGCGCTGGCGCCGGGCGACCAGTCGCTCATAACCCCATGCCACGCCCGTGACCGCCGTCAGGATCACCAGGACCAGAGGAAAATCAACATCCATCGCCATGCCTCATCAACTGTCTGTTTTCAGCACCGCCAGAAACGCTTCCTGCGGGATCTCGACCCGACCCACCTGCTTCATGCGCTTCTTGCCCGCCTTCTGTTTTTCGAGCAGCTTTTTCTTGCGGGTGACATCGCCACCATAGCACTTGGCCGTGACATTTTTCCGCAGCGCCTTGACCGTGGTGCGCGCGATCACATGTCCGCCCAGTGCCGCCTGGATCGCCACGTCGAACATCTGGCGCGGAATCAGCTCCTTCATCCGCTCGGTCAGGTGGCGGCCTTTGTAAGGCGCCTGATCGCGATGCACGATGATGGCCAGGGCATCCACGCGCTCGCCGTTGATCAGCACATCGAGCCGCACCAGCGGCGCCGCCACGAAGCGCTTGAAATGGTAGTCGAGCGAGGCAAAGCCGCGGCTCGCCGACTTGAGGCGGTCAAAAAAATCCATGACCACTTCGTTCATCGGCAACTCGTAGGTGAGCGACACCTGATTGCCGACGTAGCGCATATCGAGCTGGACGCCACGTTTTTCCACACACAGGCCGATCACGTTGCCGAGATACTGTTGCGGCACCAGAATGTTGGCTTCGCAGATGGGCTCGCGCATCTCGGCGGTCTGGCTCGGACTCGGCAGCGTTGACGGATTGGAGTAATGCCCGAGGGTGCCATCCGTCTTCAGCACTTCGTACTGAACCGTCGGCGCGGTAGTGATCAGATTGAGGTCGTACTCGCGCTCCAGACGCTCCTGGACAATCTCCATGTGGAGCATGCCGAGAAACCCGCACCGAAAACCGAAGCCCAGGGCGTCCGAGGTTTCCGGTTCATAGAACAGCGAGGCATCGTTCAGGGTCAGCTTGTCGAGCGCATCCCGGAATGCCTCGAAGTCGTCCGAATCCACGGGGAACAACCCGGCATAGACCTGCGGATTGACCTGCTGGAACCCCGGCAGCGCCGGCACCAGATCGGCGCCCTGAGCGTGCACGAAAGTGTCGCCAACCGGCGCGCCGTGAATTTCCTTGATCCCGGCCACCACAAAGCCGACTTCACCCGCGCGCAGCACGCCGGTTTCGACACGCTTGGGGGTGAAAATGCCGATGCTGTCGACTCCGTGCGCCTTCCCCGTGGTTTTGGCGAGGATTTTGTCCTTGCAGCGGATCGTGCCCTGCATGACGCGCACCAGGGATACGACGCCCAGATATTTGTCGAACCAGGAATCGATGATCAAGGCTTGCAGCGGTGCTTCGGTATTGCCTTGCGGCGGTGGCACCCGGGCAACGATTTCCTCCAGCACCAGATCGATGTTGACACCGGTCTTGGCGCTGCACCGCACTGCATCGGTCGCTTCCACACCGATGATCTCTTCGATTTCCCGCACCACGCGGTCGGGATCCGCCTGCGGCAGGTCGATCTTGTTCAGCACCGGGATGACTTCGAGTCCCTGGGCGATGGCGGTGTAGCAATTGGCAACCGACTGGGCTTCGACGCCCTGGGCGGCATCCACCACCAGCAGTGCGCCCTCACAGGCCGCCAGCGAGCGCGACACCTCGTAGGAAAAGTCCACATGCCCCGGGGTATCGATGAAATTGAGCTGATAGGTCGCACCGGAACGGGCGATGTAATTCAGCGTGACGCTTTGCGCCTTGATGGTGATACCGCGCTCGCGCTCGATATCCATCGAGTCGAGTACCTGCTCCGCCATTTCGCGCTCGGCCAATCCACCGCAGGTCTGGATGAAGCGATCCGCGAGTGTCGACTTGCCGTGATCGATGTGAGCGATGATGGAAAAATTGCGAATATGATCAAGGTCGGGCACGTGAATGGCTCGAAACCGGGCGGGGGAAGCGGAAACAGGCGCGAGTCTAGCCTATTTGCCCCCGCCTAGCCATGCCGCGCCGGCGTCCGGCGCGGCGCATCCGCTTCAATCGAGCACGATGGTGCGGAAAATGGAGCGTCCCCGCCGGAAGAAGCGCAGCGCCACCGGGGTGTTGGCCGGCAACTCGGCGACCACCCGATCATAGGTGGCCGGATCGGTTACGGTGTTGTATCCGAGCTGCACAATGATGTCGCCCGGCTCGATCCCCGCAACTGCCGCCGGCGAGTCCGGATGCACCTGCTCGACCCGCACGCCTCCAGGCAGGTGTGCGCTATCCCGCGCCTGGGGGTCGATGTCGGCGACCTCGACCCCGAGCCGGTCCTGCCCGGTGCGGGCCGCCACATCGCTGTCGCCGGGACGGCTCACGACCACCACCTTCAGGGTCCTGTGCTTGCCCTTGCGAATGATTTCGGCATCGGCGCTGACACCGGGCTTGATCTGACCCACGGTATGGGGGAGATCGCTCGCATCCACGATCGGGCGACCGTTGAACACCACCACCACGTCGCCCGCTTCCAGTCCCGCCTTGTCGGCCGGGCTGCCGGGCTCGACCTGCGCGATCAATGCGCCCTGGGGCTTGTCCAGCCCCAGGGACTCGGCGAACGCCCGATCCACGTCCTGAATATAGACACCAAGCCACCCGCGGTCGACACGACCGCTGTCCTTGAGCTGCGTCACGACTTCCAGCACCACCTGGATCGGGATCGCAAACGACAGGCCGATCGAACCGCCGGAGCGGGTGTAGATCTGCGAATTGACGCCCACTACTTCGCCGTTGAGGTTGAACAGCGGTCCGCCGGAATTGCCCGGGTTGATCGCCACATCCGTCTGGATGAAAGGGACGTAATCTTCGCCCCGCTCGGTAGGAATGCTGCGGCCAATGGCGCTCACGATGCCGGCGCTGGCCGAGTAATCGAGGCCGAACGGCGAGCCGATGGCAACCACCCACTCCCCGACCCGGAGACCGTCGGGTTTTGCGAAGTGAACCGTCGGCAGACCGCTCGCATCGATCTTGAGCAGTGCCAGATCCGAGCGCGCATCGACGCCAACCACTTTGGCGTCGAACTCGCGACGATCGATCAGGCGTACCTTGATTTCATCGGCACCGTCGATCACATGGTTGTTGGTGACAATGTAGCCATCGGCGGACATCGCAAACCCCGATCCCATGGCATTGGCGCGACGCTCCGGGCCTTGCCGCTGGCCAAAAAAATTCCGGAACGCGTCCGGCATGTCGGGCGGCAGATCCTGGGGGCGCCGACTCGCCACCTTGCGCGTCGTATTGATTTTCACGACGGCCGGTGAATTATCCGCGATCAGTTGCGTGAAGTCGGGAAGCGCCGCCGCCCTGGCGCCAGTCGCCAGCAGGAGCGCCGCCGCAGCCATCCACCCAACCAAAACCGGTCGCCAGCACACCGCCATTGAACACCTCTTCATGGTTCAGTTTTTGAGATCACACCCGGTCCGCCGGCACACCGCAACCGGCGGTTACCAGACCATCCGTGCGGCCTGAGTCGATTTGTCGGGCCGCGGCCGTGGATTCAGTGACCGTGGATTGGACCACCAACGCCGGCAACCCGACATCGAAGCAGCGCGCACGGCAATCTCCGACCCGCCCGACGCCTTGTCCAGCAAGCCACCAGCACGATTCCGGCAAGTCAGTCTTACTGGCCCGCGGGGGAAACTGTCCGCTGGGGAGAGCGTACAAGGGGCAACAGGCCCTGGCGATTCACCGCGGCACGCTCGGCGTGACCGTGACGCAGCATGCGCTGCTCCACATGACGCCTCGCCTCAAGCTCCTCCGCGGCCGCGAAGCCGACCACCAACGGGCCGGTACGGCCTGTGGGTGCACTGCCAGCGTCGCTGACCGTCGCCACATGCACGGGTGGAACCCTTATCCCGACGGGCAACTGCGAGGACATCACCTGACCTGTTGCCAGTGGCTGCCGGCTGAGCGATCCGCTGACAGCGACTTCGGTGCCTTTCCCGTCGCCGTTGTCTGGCACCATGTACCGCGCACCGACGACCGTCAGGACCGCTACCGAGGCGGCCACCGCGACACGGCCCAGGGTGCGCAGCGCCATGCGGCCACGCGGGCCTGGTTCACGCTCCAGCGCCTCCGCAATCCGGCCGGAGAGATCCGGTGCCGCGGACGTCAATTCCCCGCGCATGGCGGCAGCCGCAAGGTGATAGCGACTCCATTTGCGACGCAATTCGGGATCCTGGCTGATCTGCCCAAGCGTTCGGCGCAGTTCGAAATCTCCGACCTCACCGTCCATCAGCGCGGACAGTCGGGCACAGGGTTCCGGATTGATGTCAGCACTCATGGGCGGCGAGACCTCTGTTCTTTGTCAAATAAAGTGTTTGCCGAGAAACACAGTGCCAACTGCCGGCGGCACAATCCAAGCGCTGGCAGTGGGACCGACCACCACTGGAAAGGTTCCGTCATTGCTAGCCCTCTCCCATCAGCGCGCTGACACGCTGATCGATGGCCTCCCGGGCGCGGAAAATGCGCGAGCGCACCGTGCCCACCGGGCACTCCATGACCGCGGCGATATCTTCGTAACTGAGACCTTCGAACTCACGCAGGGTAACGGCGGTGCGGAGATCCTGGGGCAGATCATTGATGGCTTTGTCGACGACCCGTTGCAGCTCATCGCGCAACGCCAGATTCTCCGGCGTATTGATGTCGGCGAGCCACTGATTGTCGGAAAAATGCTCGGCATCGTCGATGTCGATGTCGCTCGCCGGCGGACGCCGGTTGCGGGAAACGAGAAAATTCTTGGCGGTGTTGACGGCGATCCGGTAGAGCCAGGTGTAGAACTGACTATCGCCCCGAAAATTCCCGACCGCGCGATACGCCTTGATGAAGGCTTCCTGGACGACGTCGTCCACTTCGCCGTGATCGCGGATGTACCGGCTGACGATGGCGCGCACACGATGCTGATATTTGAGCACCAACAGATCGAACGCCGTCTTGTCACCCTGCTGTACCCGCCGGACCAGCTTGCTGTCCGGCACCGACTCTTTCGGCGGCCTCACATAGTGCTCCACAGTCTTTCCGGCGAGGTTTCATCCGGCGGCTTGCGACGGCCGTCCCGGATGCCCACCCCTGTCCGGGCATCATGGGTTTTTTGCGGCGCCCATACTATCATGCGTCGCCTGCCTCAAAACCCGCCCCCTTATGACGCGAAGTTTCTACCACGATGTGCTGATCGTCGGCAGCGGCGCCGCCGGGATGACGCTGGCGCTCCAGTTGGCCGGCACCTGTGATGTCGCACTGCTGAGCAAGGCCGGCCTGAAAACCGGCTCGACCTGGCACGCCCAGGGCGGCATCGCCGCCGTCGTCGATCCCGAAGACAGCCTGGCCGCGCACGCGCACGACACCATGGTCGCGGGCGCCGGTCTGTGTCATCGCGATGCGGTGGATTTCACGGTCGCCGGCGGCCCCGCCGCCATCACATGGCTGATTTCCCAGGGTGTCGAATTCAGTCGCGATCCCGACAGCCACCAGCACCATCTCACCCGCGAAGGCGGCCACAGTCATCGGCGCATCCTCCACGCCGCGGACGCCACCGGCAGGGCGATCTCCGGCGCGCTTGCCGACCGCGTCAGCGCGGATCCCCGCATCGCGGTCTTCGAGGATCACCTGATCGTCGATCTGACCACCCAGGCGGACGCGGGATCGCGCCACTTGCGCTGCAACGGCGCCTACGCGCTGGATGCCCGCACCGGCGACGTCTGCCTGTTTCAGGCCCGCGTGGTGGTACTGGCCACCGGCGGGGCGAGCAAGGTGTACCTTTACACCACCAACCCGGATGGTGCCAGCGGCGATGGCATTGCGGTGGCCTGGCGGCGCGGCTGCCGGGTGGCCAACATGGAATTCAACCAGTTTCATCCGACCTGCCTGTTTCATCCCAGCGCCAAATCCTTTTTGATTTCCGAGGCGCTGCGCGGCGAAGGCGCACAGTTGCAACTGCCGGACGGCACCCGCTTCATGCCCGCGTTTCATCCCGACGCCGAGCTGGCGCCGCGCGACATCGTCGCGCGTGCGATCGACCACGAGATCAAACGCCTCGGCGCCGACTGCGTGTACCTCGACATCCGCCACAAACCGCTCGCCTTCATCGAAGAGCATTTCCCGACGCTGCGCGCGCAATGCCTGACGTTTGGCATCGACATCGCGCGCCAGCGCATCCCCGTGGTGCCGGCGGCGCACTACACCTGCGGCGGCATAGTCACCGACACGCGCGGCCGTACCGATCTCAAAAACCTCTACGCCATCGGCGAGTGCGCGTTTACCGGTCTGCACGGCGCCAACCGCCTGGCAAGCAATTCGCTGCTGGAATGCGTGGTATTTGCAACCGCCGCGGCCGCCGATATTGCGCATGAACTGAAAGCGATTCCGCGCCCCAGCTTTACCAAACCCTGGGACGCATCGCGGGTGACCTCGTCCGACGAAGATGTCGTGATCTCCCACAACTGGGACGAGGTACGGCGCTTCATGTGGGACTATGTCGGCATCGTGCGCACCCGCAAGCGCCTGGAGCGGGCGCAGCATCGCATTCAGTTGCTCCAGCGCGAGATTCACGAGTATTACAGCAATTACCGGGTCAGCCGCGATCTGCTGGAGCTGCGCAATCTCGCGATGGTGGCCGAGTTGATCATTCGCTCCGCGCTGCTGCGCAAGGAAAGTCGCGGACTCCACTTCACGCTGGATCATCCCGAGCAATCGGCCATCGCCAAGGACAGTATCCTGGTGCCGATGAACTTCGCCAATCAGGAATTGATCGTCAACAAGGAGGACTGACGGTCACCGACGCGCTCCGGCGACTGCCCGCGCGGGTTCAGGCCAGCGCGCCGCTGCGCACCAGCACCTGTAACCGCCGGAACCCATCCGGCGTCGTGGCGTCGCTGAACAGCGGCAGGTGCCGCCGGCGTTTCGGATCGGTGAAGCTGAGCACGATCAGCCAGGACGAGACGTATTCCGGCCGGCAGTTTTCCAGCCGCACATACTCGCCCTGTGCACGCAGTTGCCAGGACGTTCCATCCCAGAGCAACAGATCCGCGCGGGCCAGCCGGCGCCAGTTGCGCACTGTCAGAACGCCAACGCCGAGCAGCGCCCCGAACAACCCGATGCGCTCCCAGGGTTTCAGGGGCAGTCCGATACAGACGAGCGCAACGGCCCCAAGCGTGACCGCCAGCAACCACGCCCAGCGCCGCGACGGCCGCAGGACCACTTCAAGGCGCGGCGCGACAGACATCCAGTACCGCCGCGACAATCGCCTTCAACTCCGCGTCCGGCGCTTCGGTACGCCCCATCAACCAGCCGAACAGATCCTGATCCTCGCACGCCAGCAGGCGTTCGAAGCGCGCCTGGTCTTCCGGCCCGGCCTGGGGATAACCGCGCTCGACAAAGGTCGTCAGCAGCAAATCCAGTTCGAGCATCCCGCGACGCGCAGCCCAGCGCAGGCGATTGTGATCCATGGCCGAGTCTCCGCGAATACAGCCGGCATTATAGGTGTGGATGGCCATGGACCGACTCGCTACACTCGCGGCGCATGAAGGAGACGACGGCGTGACAGACTGGCCCCAATTTCTCGCGGCACGCGGTGGCCACTTGGCTGGCGACCTGGCGTTCTCATTTGCGGAAACTCCCGCTGGCTACGACGCGCTGCTTGCCGATGCGGCGCTCTGCGATCTCGGCGATCTCGGAGCGATCAGCCTGACGGGACCCGACAGCGCGAAATTTCTGCAGGGCCAGAGCACCGCCGACTTCAGCGAGCTGGCCCCGGGCGGCGCGCTCCGGGGCGCCTGCTGCAACCTGCAGGGGCGGGTATTCACGAGCTTTGTCGCCGCCGCGACCGACGCCGGACTCCTGCTGGTGATGCATCGGGCATTGGTCGCGCCCAGCCTGCAAACCCTCGCCAAATACGCCGTGTTCTCCAAGACCCGTCTCGCCGATACCAGCGACTCCTGTCGCATCCTCGGCCTGGCCGGCAGCCGCGCCGCCGCGAGCCTCGCAACGCTGGGTTTGCGGATTCCCGACCGGGGCAGCGCACTCGCCGCCGACGGCACCCTGGCCATCCACTGCGGCGACACCCGCTTCCTGCTGGTGGTCCCCGCCGCGCGGGCGCAGACGCGCTGGCTCGAACTCGAAGGCCACGCCCGTCCGGCCGGTCTGCCGCTGTGGCATCTGCTCGCCATTCGCGCCGGTCATGCGGATATCCGCGCCGAGACCTGCGATCAGTTCCTGCCGCAAATGCTCGCTTACCACCGCACCGGCGCGGTCAGCTTCACCAAGGGCTGCTACACCGGCCAGGAAGTCGTCGCCCGCACCCAGTACCGGGGCAAGCTGAAGCGCCATCTGCATCGCCTGGGTATCGCGATGTCCAACCCGCCCGCACCCGGCAGCGCGATCGCGCTGCCGGGCGATGCCAATCCGGCCGGCACCGTGGTGCTCGCGGCGCCGGCCGGCGCCGCGCGCTGCGAGGCGCTGGTGGTCTTGCGGGACGAAGCGCGCAATGCGGGCGTTCTGGAATTCGGCGATGCCCGCGCGCCGGTCGAATTCCTGCCGCTGCCCTACGCCGCCGAGTGAACGCCTGGCTGATGGCAAACCAGGCGCTGGTGGGCTGGCTGACCGGCGCGTCGGTGGCAACCTTCATCATCAGCCTGGTCGCCCTGCCCTGGCTGGTGGCGCGCATACCGTCCGACTACTTCGCCCATCACAAACGTCACGCCATCCCGCTGAAGCAGCGCCACCCGGTGATCCGATTGCTGTTGTTGATCGGGAAAAATCTGCTCGGTGCGATTCTGCTGGCCGGGGGTTTCGCCATGATCTTCATCCCCGGCCAAGGCCTGCTGACCATGGCGATGGGGCTGCTGCTGCTCGATTATCCCGGCAAGTTCGCGCTGGAACGCCGTGTCGCGCGCCAGCATGCGGTGCTGTCGGGACTCAACTGGCTGCGCGCCAAGACGGGCTCGCCACCACTGGTAGTGGACGACGAGGACTGAAGCCTATCGGTCGGACCGCTAAATCGACAGCAGCTCGATCCGATACCCGTCCGGATCCTCGACGAAGGCCAGCACGGTGCTGCCGTGCTGCATGGGACCGGGCTCCCGCACCACCTTGCCGCCCTGGGCCTTGATGCGCTCGCAGGCGGCATAAACGTCGTCCACCCCGATCGCGATATGGCCGTAGGCAGTGCCAAGCTCGTAGCTCGCGGTATCCCAGTTGTGAGTCAGCTCCAGCACCGTCTGCTCGGATTCCGCGCCGTAGCCGAGAAAAGCCAGAGTGAAACGACCGCCCGGAAAATCCTTGCGGCGCAGTAACCGCATGCCGAGCAGCCCGGTGTAGAAAGCGATCGAGCGGTCGAGATCGCCGACCCGCAGCATGGTGTGCAAAAGTCGCATGATCTTCCTCCTCGTGAGCCTGGGATATCAGGACAACTGGCGTCCCTTGCTGGCGGCGATGCGCAGGCGCAGCGCATTGAGCTTGATGAAGCCCTCGGCGTCCTGCTGATTGTAGGCGCCGGCATCGTCCTCGAAGGTGGCGATGCGGGCGTCGAACAGGCTGTCCTCGGAGCGCCGGCCGACCACGGTGACATTGCCCTTGTAGAGCTTCACCCGCACCGTGCCGTTCACCGGACGCTGGGACGCGTCGATCATCCCCTGCAGCAACTTGCGCTCGGGCGACCACCAGTAGCCGTTGTAGATCAGGCTGGCGTAACGCGGCATCAGCTCATCTTTCAAGTGCGCCACTTCGCGATCGAGGGTGATCGACTCGATGGCGCGATGGGCCCTGAGCATGATGGTGCCGCCGGGGGTCTCGTAGCAACCGCGGGATTTCATGCCCACATAGCGGTTCTCGACCAGATCGAGCCGCCCGATGCCGTGCGCGCCACCCATCTGGTTGAGACGCGCCAGCACCGTCGCCGGGCTCAGGGCTTCGCCATCGATGGCGACGATGTCGCCGCCGCGATAGGACAGTTCGAGGTAAGCGGGCTTGTCGGGAGCCGCCTCGGGCGCCACCGACCAGCGCCACATGCTCTCCTCCGGCTCCAGCCAGGGATCTTCAAGCTGGCCGCCCTCGTAGGAGATATGCAGCAGGTTGGCGTCCATGGAATAAGGCGATTTCTTGCCGCTGGCAAAATCCACCGGGATATTGTGCTGCTGGCAGTAGGCCATCAGGGAATCGCGGGAGCCCAGTTTCCACTCGCGCCAGGGCGCGATCACGCGGATGCCGGGCTTGAGCGCGTAGGCGCCCAGCTCGAAGCGCACCTGGTCGTTGCCCTTGCCGGTGGCGCCGTGGGAGATGGCATCGGCGCCCGCCGCGGTGGCGATCTCCACCAACCGCTTGGCGATCAGGGGTCGCGCAATGGAGGTGCCGAGCAGATACTCGCCTTCATAGATGGCATTGGCGCGAAACATCGGGAACACGAAGTCCCGCACGAATTCTTCGCGCAGGTCGTCGATGTGGATTTCCCGCACGCCCAGCGCCTGGGCTTTGGCGCGCGCCGGCTCCAGCTCTTCGCCCTGGCCGATGTCGGCGGTAAAGGTCACCACTTCGCAGCCGTAGGTTTCCTGCAGCCAGCGCACGATCACCGAGGTATCCAGACCGCCGGAATAGGCGAGCACGACTTTGTTGACAGCGGACACGGAAAGCCCCCGAGATACGGCCAGAGAAGGAGCGCGGATTTTACCCGCCATCCGCCACCCATGCACGACAGGATGTGCGCTGCTCCGGGGATACGCCGATCCACCGCACCCGGCTCTGCTACCATCCCGCCATGATCCAGGCCGTGCCCGCGTTGTCCGCAGCCCGCAACAATCTGCGCCAGCTGACCACGATTCGCTACATCGCACTGGGCTGCCTCGGTCTGGCGCTCGTCGCCCTGGGTCCGGCGTTGCCCCGGGGATCGAAACTGCTGCTGCTCGGCGCCATGCTCGGCGTCTTCGCGGTTCTGAATGCGCTGGCACGGGGGCGTACCCGGCGTCCGCCGCCGATTTCGGAAGCCGAATTCTTCGGCCACCTGCTGCTGGATATCGCAGGATTGAGCTGCCTGCTGTATTTCAGCGGCGGAGCGACCAACCCGCTGATTTCCTATTATCTGGTGCCGGTCAGCATCGCCGCAGCCACCCTGGGCCGCAAGCTCAGCTGGGCCGTCGCGGCGCTGGCCTTTGCCTGCTACAGCCTGTTGCTGGTTTTTTATCAGCCGATTCCAGCGCTGGTGCCGACGGCACACCACGGCGGTCTCAACCTGCATGTCCTCGGCATGTGGGCGAACTTCGCGGTAAGCGCAGCCTTGATCGGCTACTTTTTGTTCAACATGGCGGAAACCCTGCGCCATCAGCAGCAGCAGATCGCCCAGCAACGGGAGGAGCAGTTGCGCGACGAGCAGTTGCTGAGCGTGGCCACGCTCGCGGCGGGCGCCGCCCACGAGCTGGGCACACCGCTCAACACCATGAAACTGCTGGTCGAGGACGCGCTCGCGGGCCCGGCGGGACATCGCACACTCGCCGAGGGGGATCTCGCCGTGCTTGACCGCCAGCTGGACCGCTGTCGCGAGACACTGAAAAAACTGGTGCGGGCCGCCAGCGTTCCCGAACACGCTCAAGCCGCCCAGCCAGTACGTCAGTATCTGCTTGCGCTGCTGGACGCCTGGCGGGTCATCCGACCGCGGACCCTGGCGACCCTGAAGCTGGACCCCAACTGCCCGGATATCGTGGCGATTTTTCACCCCGCCATCGAACCCGCACTCCACAACCTGCTCGACAACGCCGCTGACGCCTCGCCGCAAATCACCGTGGACGCACACTGGTCGCGGGAAATCCTGACCCTCCGGATTCGCGACTTCGGCCCGGGTATCGGTCCGGAACAGCGACAACACCTGGGACGACCGGGACGCAGCGAAAAACCCCACGGACTGGGACTGGGGCTGTTCCTGTCGCACTCCACCATCGGCCGCCACGGCGGCGCGGTGGAACTTCACAACGCGGAGGGTGGCGGCACCCTGACCCGAATCACCCTGCCGCTGCGGGTTCCCCGCCCGTGACACAGCGCCACCGCTACCTGATCGTCGACGACGATCCAGCGTTTTGCACGGCCCTCGCCCGCAGCCTGGAGCGTCTGCATCACGAGGTGGCCATCGCCCACGACGCCGACGCCGCGCTGGGCGCATGCGCGCGGTTCCACCCACAGCGGGCAATCCTGGACCTCAAACTTGCCGAGATCTCCGGGTTGCACCTGATACCACGCCTAAAGGCCCAGGAACCCGCCATCGCGATCGTGGTCCTGACCGGCTATTCCAGCGTCGCAACCGCCGTGAGTGCGATCAAGCTGGGCGCTACCCATTATCTCGGCAAACCGGCCGGGATCACCGAAATCCTCGCCGCCTTCGAGAGCGAGGCGCCCCCGGAACCACCAGCGCCCGCAGCGATACCCTCGCTGGAGCGCGTCGAATGGGAGCACATCCAGCGGATTCTCGACGAGCACAACGGCAACATCGCCAGCACTGCCCGTGCCCTGGGAATGCATCGCCGCACCCTGCAACGCAAACTTACGAAACGTCCGGTCAAACAGTGACGGTCGGCGGGAAGCGCGCCACCCAAGCACCAGTGCGGAAGGCAAGTTGAACGCGCGGACAATGCCGCAACAGCATACCAGTGGCGCCGGGGAGGCGGTGCGGGCGTAGCGTGTCCCTGCGCTACGCCAGGTGGCTGCTGGCCAACAGGCTGCCAGCTCGCACTATCGGGCAGGGGTCAGGGCGCGGCGGTGTCGTCCTCAGAGTCATCCGCAGAGTCATCCCCGGCGTCGTCCTCCGGATCATCCTCGCCGGGCGCGCCGTGGTCGTCTTCGGTATCGTCGGTATCGTCGGTGTCATCGGTCGCGTCGTGATGCCCATCATGGTCTGCGTCATCATCGGCAAAACCGTCGCGATCCAGATCACCGGCAAAGCCGACGATGACAAACGCGTTGCTGAAGTGGTCGAACCTGAGTTCAAGGTTGTCGTAGGAGCGGCCATTCAGCACGACTCCATCCAGGAACAGCGTGCCGTCCGTGATGCGCGAGGTGGCACTGGAAAGGTCTATGCTGTCCCATACAATACCCACCTCCGGCGTATTGGAAACCACCACGGATTTGTCGAACCGGGTCTCCTCGCCCACTTCATTGCGTGCCACCACCGTGAGGGTATGCGGCCCGTTGGTCATGTGTTTGGTGTGGATGGCAGCGGCAAACCCGGAGTGCAGGGCATCGGCGATTTCCGGATGCGCCGCGGCGACATCGCGGCGTTCGCCACCGTAGCCGAGCTCGCGGCCAGGGGTCACGCCATCGACCAGCAGGATTACCGAGTCAATCTCCGCGGTGGCGTCAGCAGCCCAGCCCCAGACATCCACCAGGCCGGTCAGTACCGCATTGTCCGCGGGGCCTTCAAAAGCTCCGATGGGCACGGCCTGGGCGCCGCTCGCGGCGCAGATCAACAGGCCGGCCAGCAGCGGGGCGCGAAATCTCGTGACGGAATGACGCTTCATGGACAGTTCCCCTGTATATCGGTTTAACATCTGCGTTGGATTGCCTCAGCGAGCCTGCACGGACTGATGGAGCAAGCCTCGGAGGCGAGCCTGAGCATACGCCTTGTCGGCGCTGATCGTGCCCGGCACCGAAGGATTGATCATTCATTCTGTCATTCTGTGCGCGTCATCACGCTCAGGTCCGCGGGCCGGGCGGGCGGATGCGCCTGAGCAGCCAACCGATACCACCACCACTGACGGAATGACCCATGACTGCATCGGACGAGTCACCTCTCGATCGCACCGCTGTTTTCTTTGCCGGTTCGCTGCCGACGCCACGGGCCGAGATGGGTCACTACCTCCTGGTGCTCGAAGGTTCACAGCCGGGCCTGCGAGTCGAGATCGCTGCGCGGTCCTTGGTCATCGGGCGCGGGCCGGAGTGCGACCTCGTGCTGCCGGATGGCCGGGTGTCGCGCCGCCACTGCACCATCGAACTGCGGTCGGACACGCCCGTGCTGATCGACCACGACTCCACCAACGGCACGCTGATCGGTGGCTCCCGCATCAACCAGCCGTTCGAACTGACCGAAGGCATGGTGTTCTCGGTCGGTGCCCATGTCCTGCAATACGAGCTTCGCAACCGGCAGGAAGCCCGCGAGTCCCTGGATCTCGACAAGGCGCTGACCAAGGCCAGCAGCTATGTACAAGCCCTCTTGCCCACGCCGCTCGGCAGCGGTCCGATCCGGACCGACTGGCTCTATCTGCCCTCGGAACGCCTGGGCGGCGACGTCTTCGGCTACCACGCCCTCGATGACGACAACTTCGCCGCCTACATTGTCGATGTCGCGGGACATGGCGTCAGCGCGGCCATGCATTCGGTGTCGCTGCTCAACGTGCTGCGCCAGCGCGCACTGCCGGATACCGACTTCACCGATCCCGAGCAGGTGTTGCGCAAACTGAACCGGATGTTCCAGATGGAAAACCACGACGACATGTACTTCACCATGTGGTACGGCGTGTACAACCATCCGACCCGCGCCTTGCGCTTCGCATGCGGAGGCCACCATCCGGGCTTCCTGGTGACGCCGGACCGGATGCAGGCGACACCCGTGCAGAGCCGGGGGCCGCTCATCGGACTCATGCCCGACCATGCCTACAAGGCTGAAGTGCTGACCGTGACGCCGGGTGCGACCCTGTATCTGTTCAGCGACGGCGTCTTCGAGATCGTCACCGCCGCGGGCAAGGAATGGGGTCTCGATGATTTTTTGCCGTTGCTGACCCAGGCCACCGACCCCGCGACGACGGAGCCGGAGCGGCTGCATCGGCAGGTCAGGGCCATCGCGCGCCCCGGCCCCTTCGACGACGACTTTTCGCTTCTGACTGTCACATTCGATTCATGAAAGCCCTTTAGCATCGGGTCATTTGAGCGGCCCCATGGTCGCCCGCAGCCCGTAACCGAAGTGGAGCGACCCGCCATGGAAATGGAAGTGACCGAGTTGGACGGCAAGGCAATAAGAATAGCGTTGCGTGGCCGCCTGGATACCCCGGGCGTCGACCAGATCGAAACCCGGTTTTCCGCGAGCATCGTACCGGGCGGCCACCAAGCCATCGTCGATCTTTCCGAGGTATCCTTCATCGCCTCGATGGGGCTGCGCATGTTCATCACCGTAGCCCGTTCCGCGAGCAAAAAGGGCGGCAGGCTGGTGCTGCTCTCGCCTCAGGCGATGGTCAACGAAGTCTTCACCAATGCGGCCCTGTCCGACATCATTGCCGTCGTTTTCAGCGGCGAGGAAGCACTCGGGCAGCTGCACGGATAACGAATTTGGGTCAACCACCGCGAGGTCTGCGTGGCATCGGACGAAGCGCGACTGGAGATCGGGTGCGGCACGGGCGAGCTGGCCCGCGGCATGACCGAACTCGGCGCCATCCTGATCCGGGCCGGGGTGGGTGAACGACCGCGCTTTCAGGCCGAACTGGTGTTCGAGGAGCTGGTGACCAACGCGCTTCGCCACGGTGGTCTCGACCGCGATCATCCGGTCGAGGTGGCGGTCAGCCTGGCGCCGGAACATGTGATGCTGGTGGTGAGCGACCGGGGCCGCCCGTTCAATCCCCTGGAGCAGCCGGACCCGACACCGGCCACTTCGCTGGCGGAGGCGAAGGTCGGCGGCCTCGGAATCATACTGCTGCGCAAGGCAGCGAGCTCCGTGGCCTACGAGCGCGCCAACGACCGCAACCGTGTGCAGGTCGTCATTCCCCGCACCTGAACGCCGGCCTGGATTCCCGGGTATCGGTCAGGTTCGGGCGGGTGCCGATCCCTGATTCACCGCCGGGCATTCTTCCCTACAATAGCCTCCGTTTTTCGACTCAACCCCGGAGCGCTCATGAAAACCCATCGCGTCGCCGTACTCCCCGGAGACGGCATCGGCCCCGAGATCACCCGCGAAGCCCTCAAGGTGCTGCGCGTGGTCGAGGAGCGCAACCCGGTCCACTTCGACCTGATCCAGGCACCCTTTGGCGCCCAGGCCTACTTCGACCACGGCCACCCGTTCCCGGAAGCCACGCGGGCGGTCTGCGATCGCGCCGACGCCATCCTCAAGGGTCCGGTCGGACTGGACTACGAAGCAACCAAAAAAATTCCGGTGGACATGCAGCCCGAGCGCGGCGCGGTACTGCCGCTGCGCGCCCGGTACAACACCTACGCCAATTTCCGCCCCATCGTGTTGCCGAAGGCGCTCGCCCACTTCTCCCCGCTGCGGCCGGAGATCATCGGCGCAGGCGTCGACATCATGCTGATCCGCGAGCTGGTGGGCGGGCTTTACTTCGGCACCAAGACCGTGGGAGTGGACGCCCACAACCACCGCTATGTGGAAGAAACCCTGCGTTACGACGAGATCCAGATCAAGCAAATACTGAAAAAAGGCCTGGAGCTGGCGCAGCGCCGCAAGGGCGTGCTGCACAATATCCACAAGAGCAACGTCCTGAAATCGAGCGTGCTCTGGAACGAGGTGCTGGAGGAAATGGCGCCCGCATACCCGGACGTGAAAATCGTCCACATGCTGGTCGATGCCGCCGCCACCCACCTTTGCCTGAACCCGCGCCAGTTCGATGTGATGGTGATGGAAAACATGTTTGGCGACATTTTGAGCGATCAGGGTGGCGGCATCATCGGCTCCCTGGGTCTGATGCCATCGGCCTGTATCGGTGATGCCAAAGCCTATTACGAGCCGTCCCACGGTTCGGCGCCGGACATCGCCGGCAGAAACATCGCCAATCCCTACTCGATGATCGGCTCGGCCGCGATGATGCTGGAGTACAGCTTCGGCATGGCGGCGGAAGCCCGCAACATCTGGGCCGCGATGCAGGCGGTGTTCGCCGACGGTTTCTCCACACCCGATCTCACGCAGCCGGGCGTCAAGGTGGAGACCATCGGCACTGAAGCCTTTGGCGACAAGGTCGTCGCGAAACTGCGCGCAGCGCCGAGGGTTTCGTGAACACGCACTTCGAGATTCATCCGCTGACGCCGGCGGTCGGTGCCGAAATCACCGGCCTCGACTTGTCGCGGCCCATCCCCCCGGCCACGCTGGCGGCATTGCGCAAGGTGTGGCTGGAGCGCAAGGTGCTGTTCTTCCGCGATCAGACCCTGACCCCGGACCAGCAGCTCGCGTTCACCCGGCAATTCGGCGAAGTCGAAAAATATCCGTTTCTGCCCGGCATCGAAGGTCACCCGCTGATCGCGCCGGTGCTCAAGCTGGCGCACGAAACCGTCAACTTTGGCGGCGTCTGGCACTCGGATACGGCCTATCTGGAAACCCCGGCGGCGGGTGCTACCCTCTATGCACTGGAGATTCCGCCGCTGGGCGGCGACACCATCTTCGTCAACATGGTACTCGCCTACGCAACCCTGCCGGACGCGATCAAGGCGCAGATCCAGGACCTGCGCGCGGTGAATTCCTCGGCGAAAGCGGACGTCACCAAAACCCGCGAGGACCGCCTCAAGGACGCGGGCGACAGCGCGCCGCGCCAGGAGTTTGCGAACCTCCATCCGGTGGTGCGCACGCATCCGGAAACCGGCGAAAAAATTCTCTACGTCAACGAAGGCCACACGCTTTGCTTCGAAGGCTGGACCGAGGCAGCGAGTCAACCGCTGCTCGATCTGCTCTACCAGCATTTGCGCAAGCCGGAATATCAATGCCGGTTTCGCTGGAGCCCGGGCGCCCTGGCGATGTGGGACAACCGCGCCGCCCAGCATTACCCGGTCAACGACTACCACGGCTATCGCCGCCTGCTGCACCGGATTTCACTCAAGGGCGACAAGCCGCGCTGAACCGCGTTCGCTCACCCGCGACGCGTCGCGGGTGAGCCGGCAGCCGGTCGCGGCATCGAGAACCTGCGCCAGCGCAGGCCAGGCATTTTTCAGCAACAGCGGCTGAGCGGCCACATTGGGATGAATGCCATCGGTCTGAATGAGGCCGGGATCACCGCCAACGCCAGCGAGAAAAAAATCCACGAACGGCAACTTTTCGTCGGCTGCGACCTGGGCGAAGGCCCGCTCGAAACGCTGCTGGTACACCGGCCCGTAGTTGGGCGGGATTTTCATGCCGAGCAGTATCGGACGGGCCCCGGCAGCGCGCGCAAGCTGCGCCATCCGCGCCAGATTGTCGCCCATCCGCTGCGGCGGCAAACCGCGCAGGCCGTCGTTACCGCCCAATTCGATCACCACCACCCGGGGCTGCCACTGCTGCAACAACGCGGGCAGGCGGTGCAATCCTCCTGCCGTGGTTTCCCCGCTCACCGAAGCGTTATGCACCTCGACATCCGGGCATCTTGCCGCGACTCGCCCGGCCATCAGAGCCACCCAACCCTGCGCCGGGTCGATGCCAAAGGCGGCGCTGATACTGTCGCCCAGCACCAAAATACCACCGGCACTCGCCGCCGCGGAGTGCGATGCCAGCACCGCCAGCAGCACCGCGCCGCGCCGCCGCAGGAACATGGAGAACAAGCCGGTCATGGCACGGATCATCGCTGGTGAATGTATGAAGCTACTGGTGCCGGGCTTGGCGGTCCGGCGGCCGCTGAATTGTAAGTCAGTGCGCGCCACGGGATTCGATATTCCGCGCCACGGCCGTGAAGACGAGCGTGCCGCTCGCCGTGGTGTCGCTTGTCAGCGCTCCAGGGGACGTCGATACTGCCCCCGGCGCGTTCCCGTCCCTCCACGAAGTTGTCTCCATGCCCGATTCATCCATATCTGACACTGTCATGCCCGAGAGGGTTCTGCTCGAAGCCCGCAATCTCGGCAAACGGGTGCCCGCACCGGACGGCGATCTGATCCTGCTTCAGGACATCGACCTGCGGCTCGCCGCGGGCGCGAGTCTCGCCATCACTGGACCCTCGGGCAGCGGCAAGTCCACCTTGCTCGGCCTGCTCGCGGGGCTCGATACCCCCAGCAGCGGCGAGGTCTGGCTGGGCGGCAAGCCGTTCAGCGCCCTGACCGAAGACGCCCGGGCGCGGCGGCGCGGCGAACTCTGCGCCTTCGTGTTTCAGGATTTTCATCTGGTGGGTGATCTCACCGCGCTCGAAAACGTCATGCTGCCCCTCGAGCTGCAGCGCGCACCGGACGCTGCGCAGCGGGCGCGCGCCTGGCTCGACCGGGTCGGTCTCGCGCACCGGATCGGGCATTTTCCGGCCACGCTGTCGGGCGGCGAGCAGCAACGGGTGGCACTCGCCCGCGCCTTCGCGGTGGCGCCGCAACTGCTGTTTGCCGACGAACCCACCGGCAGCCTCGACCACGTCAACAGCGCACGGGTGCAGGATCTGCTGTTCGAGCTCAATCGTGAGACGGGTGCGGCACTGGTGCTGGTGACCCACGACGCGCCGCTGGCCGAGCGCTGCGCGCGACATCTGCGCCTCGAAGAGGGCCGCATTCGCGCGCCGCCTGAACCGGTGCGGCGGCTGCGCCCATGATCCGCGCAATACTGCGCCCCTGGCGGGACGCGAGCTTCCGCCTGCTCGCCGCCGCGCTCGCCATCGCCGCCTTCGCGCTCGGCGCCATGATCCTGCTGCGCGCGGAACTCGAAGCCCGCTTCGCGGTGCGTACCGCCGAAGCCCTGGGCGGCGAGCTGGTGCTGTCGGGGACCCATGAGCCGACGCCCGAACAGCGCGCCCTGGCGGCGCAGGTACGGCACACCGAAGTGGTGGATTTTTCCACCGTGCTGGTGCGCGGCGACGACCTGCTGCTGGTGAGCGCGCGGGCGGTCGATGCGGCCTATCCGCTGGCGGGCACGCTCGACGTGGCGCCAGCGCGTTTTGCGCCGGCCACGGCGCGGACGCAGGGCCCGGCGCCCGGCGAGCTCTGGGTCGCCGATCAGGTGCTCGATCGCCTGGGCGTGACCCCGGGCGATACACTCGATCTGGGCAACAAGACTTTCATCATCGGCGCCGTGATCCGCCAGTTGCCGGACGAAGGCGCCGGCTTCTACGGCATGAACCCCCGGGTGTTGTTTCATCGCGACGATCTCGCCGCCACCGGCGTGCTGGCACCCGGGACCCGCGTCGATTACCGGCTGTTGATGAGCCATGCCGGCGGCGTGAATCCGGACGCGATCGCCGCCGCGCTGCGGCCCGGACTGCGGCCCGACCAGCAACTGGAAGACATCGCGGACGCAGCCGTGCGCAGCCTCGGCCCGCTGCGCCAACTGACCCTCTGGGCCAAACTCGCGGTGCTGCTGATCAGCCTGCTGTGCGGCGCCGCCATTCACCTCGCCACCAGTCAACGGGTCGCGCGTCGCGCGCGGCTCGCGGGACTCTTGCGCAGCTTCGGCGCCAGCCGCCGTCAGGTGATCGGGCGCCTGCTGGGGCGGGAGTTCGCTGCCGTGTTGCCAGCGGTCGCACTCGGCTCCGGTCTCGGCATCGCTCTGGTCGCCGTGCTGCGCAAGCTGCTCGACTGGCAGCAACCCTGGGCCGGGACCGCCACCGACTGGCTGGCACTCGCCCTGGGGCCGCTGCTGCTGTGGTTCGGCTTCGCCCTGCCGCGTCTGGCGAGTCTGGTGCGAGTGCCGGCCCTGGTCGTACTCCGCCAAGGGGTGCGGCAGCGCGTGGCCGCGGGTGGCCTGGAGCTTGCCGCCGCGCTGACCGTGCCTGTGCTGCTCGCCGGATTGCTTACCGATTCGCTCGCCGATCTCGGTGCGCTGCTGCTACTGGTGGCCGCTCTGGGTGCGCTGCTGCCGGTCGTGCTGTGGCCGGCGCTGAAGGCCCTGGATATCGCCGGCACTCGCCTGCCCCTCGCCGCGCGCCTTGCCCTGCGCCGCCTCGGCCGGCGCCCGGCCCTGACGCTGCCGCTGCTTGCGGCCCTGACGTTGGCGATGGCCGTGCTGACACTGTCCGGGCTGGTGGGCACGCGCCTGCTGGACGACTGGCGCACCAAGCTGCCGGCGCGCGCGCCCAATCATTTTGTGCTCAACCTGTTCGACGCCGATCGCGATGTTTACCACGACTGGCTGGATGTCCAGCATGCCGACGGCCAGCCGCTCTATCCCATGGTGCGCGGCCGCCTCACCGCCATCAACGGCGTGCCGATGCGGGACGCGGTCACCAAGGAAAATACGCGCAGCGAACGCGCCCTGAACCGGGATCTCGCGCTGACCGAGACCGCGCAGTTGCCACGCAGCAATCGGGTGGCGCAGGGCGCCTGGCCGACCCGCGGCGACGGCGTCTCGGTGGAGCGGGAACTGGCGGAAAATCTGGGGCTCGCGCTGGGCGACCGGCTGCAATTCGTCACCAGCCGGGGCACGCTCGACGCCCGGGTCACCAGCCTGCGCGAAGTCGACTGGGACAGCTTCGAACCCAACTTCTTTTTCATGTTCGCGCCCGGCGCCCTGGCCGGCGAGGACATCACCTGGCTCACCGGCTTCTGGCTGCCGCCGGGCAGCGCCGCGCGCACGGCCGCGCTGTTGCGGGAGCTGCCCCACATCACCCTGCTCGATGTCCATGCGTTGCTGGCGCGCGCCGCCGACATCACGCGCCAGGCGAGCCGCGCCACCGCGCTGCTGGCGGCCCTGCTCATGTTCGCGGCGCTGCTGGTGCTCGCCGCCGCGCTTCAGGGTGGCGAAGTCGAACGCGGCCGCGACAACGCATTACTGCGTACCCTGGGCGGCGAACAGGCGCTGCTGCGCCAGATCGCCTGGATCGAATTTCTGACCCTGGGCGGCTGCGCCGCGCTGGGCGCCGTCCTGATCGCGCTGGCCGTGCTCTATCCGCTCGGATCGCGTCTGGGCATCGCACTGCCCCTTGGTTCGCCCTGGCTGTTGCTGCCGCCGTTGCTGGCGGCACTGGTCGCCGTGGCCGGCGTCGCCGCCAGCCGCCGCGCATTGCGCCAGCCGACGCTGGCGTTGCTGCGGCACGGATCGGCCTAAAGGGCGGCACACCACTCGGACCTGGCGCCGGAAGCGCTCGCAACCCCAGTCCCGAAATCGCCGGTGCGTGAAGGCAACTGGGTCGCGACCCCACCTGCTTCTATTTTCGTCATCCCCAACGACGCATATCAACAGCAGCCACGCACACGTTTTTACAGAAACAGCGCTACTGCTTGACAACGAGAAGCGCGGGGCCTAGCCTTAGTTAAATTAACAGAAAAGCGTTTTCTGCTTATGGAAAAACTGGGGCAAATTGCCAGCGTGCAAATGGGTTACTCGTTTCGATCACGCCTCGAACCCGAAATATCTGGTTCGATCGCGGTGATCCAGATGAAAGACATCGACGAAGCGAATCAACTGCACATGACTGACGTGGTGCGCGTCGAGATGGGCGAGCTCAAGGAACACCACCTCATCAAAACCGGGGACTTGGCATTTAAATCTCGCGGCAATCGCTTTTCGGCGGCGGTTACGCCAAGCACCACACTCCCAACCGTATTGGCCGCGCCCATGCTGGTGATCCGACCCCACGGCGCACTGCCCGAGTATCTGTGCTGGTACATCAACGCGCCGGCTATCCAGACCCAACTGGCGGCGCTGGCCGAGGGCACCTCGGTGCGGATGATCAGCGCCGAAGCCCTCAAGGCGCTGGACGTGCCGCTGCCCTCGCTGGCGGTACAGCAACGCATCGTGCAGGCCGCCGCCCTGGCCGAGCAGGAACAGACGCTGCTGGCGCGCATCGCCACCCTGCGCCAGCGCCTGACCACTCACCTTCTGATGAAGCTTGCCCACCCGTCGCCAGAAAGGGCCACCCCATGACCGACCAGCTCACCCAACAAGACGTCAACAACGCCGCCTGGGCCGCCTGCGACACCTTCCGCGGTGTCATCGATCCGGCGCAGTACAAGGACTACATCCTGGTGATGCTGTTCCTCAAGTACATCAGCGACCAGTGGGCCGACCACTACGCCGAGTACCAGAAGGAATACGGCGACAACGAGGAACGCATCCGCCGCAAGCTGGAGCGCGAGCGCTTCATCCTGCCCTATGTCGAGTTCAAGGATGAAAAGACCGGCGAGGTCACCGACCGCTTCCTGGCCGACTTCCACGCCCTGTACGAGCGGCGCAAGGCGGCCAACCTCGGCGAGCTGATCAACATCGTGCTCGACCACATCGAGGAAGCCAACAAGGCCAAGCTCGAAGGCGTGTTCCGCAACATCGATTTCAATTCCGAGGCCAACCTCGGCAAGACCAAGGACCGCAACCGCCGCCTGGAAAACCTGCTGGGCGACTTCGCCAGGCTCGACCTGCGCCCCTCGCGTGTCTCCGAGGATGTGATCGGCGACACCTACATCTATCTGATCGAGCGCTTCGCGTCCGATGCCGGCAAGAAGGCCGGCGAGTTCTACACGCCCAAACAGGTATCGAAGCTGCTGGCACAACTGGCCGCGCCCAAACCCGGCGACCGCATCTGCGACCCCACCTGCGGCGCCGGCGGCCTGCTCATCGAAGCCGCCGCGCTGGTCGAGCAGCAGAGTAGTCGCGACTTCGCCCTGTTCGGTCAGGAGGTCAACGGCAGCACCTGGGCGCTGGCGCGCATGAACATGTTCCTGCACGGCAAGGACGCCGCCCGCATCGAATGGGGCGACACCCTCAACAGCCCGGCGCTGGTCGAAGCCGACCGCCTGATGCGCTTCAACGTGGTGGTGGCCAACCCGCCCTTCAGCCTCGACAAATGGGGCGCCAGCGAGGCCCAGGCCGACCGTTACAACCGCTTCTGGCGCGGCCTGCCGCCCAAGTCCAAGGGCGACTATGCCTTCATCACCCACATGATCGAAACCGCGCTGCCGCAGGAAGGCCGCGTCGCCGTGGTGGTGCCCCACGGCGTGTTGTTCCGGGGCGGCGCCGAGGGCCGCATCCGAAGCAACCTGATCGAGGAAAACCTGCTCGATGCCGTCATCGGCCTGCCGGGCAACCTGTTCCCCACCACCTCGATCCCGGTCGCCATCCTGGTCTTCGACCGCGCTCGGGAAAAAGGCGGCGCCCGCGAACAGTGCCAGGACGTGCTGTTCATCGACGCCAGCCGCGATTACCAGAGCGGCAAGAACCAGAACGCCCTGCTCGATACGCACATGGCCAAGGTGCTCGCCACCTTCCGCGCCCGGCAGCCGGTGGATAAGTACGCCCACCTCGCGAGCCTTACGGAGATCGCCGACAACGACTTCAACCTCAACATCCCGCGCTACGTGGACACCTTCGAGGAAGAGGAAGTGATCGATGTGGCCGCCGTCGAGCGGGAGATCGAGCGCCTGGAGAGCGAGCTGGCCGAGGTGCGTCTGCGTATGAAGCAGTACCTCAAGGAGCTGGGCATATGAGCAAGAAAACAAAGGCCGACCCGCCCGCCAACCCGGCTGACCGCATCGTCGTCTTTCAGGAGCAAGCCATCCGCCGCACCTGGCACGGTAAAGAATGGTGGTTTTCCGTGGTCGATGTCTGTGCCGTGCTGACCGGCAGCCGCGATGCAGGGGCCTATTGGCGCAAGCTCAAGCAGCGGCTTGGGGCCGAGGGCAGTGAAGTCGTGACGTTTTGTCACGGGTTGAAGCTGGAAGCCCCCGACGGCAAGCAGCGCATCACCGACTGCGCCAACACCGAAGGCCTGTTCCGCATCATCCAGTCCATTCCCTCGCCCAAGGCCGAGCCCTTCAAGCGTTGGCAGGCCCAGGTCGGCTACGAGCGCGTCAAGGAAATCGAAGACCCGGAACTGGCCAGTGCCCGGGCGCGCGAACTCTACGAGGCCAAGGGCTATCCCAAGGACTGGATCGACAAACGCCTGCGCTCGATTGCCGTGCGCGGCGCGCTCACGGACGAATGGAAGCAGCGCGGCGTCACCGAGGGCCGGGAGTATTCGATCCTCACCGCCGAGATCGCCCGCGCCACCTTCGGCCTGACCCCTGGGGATCACCGGAAGCTCAAGGGACTCGAACAGGCCAGGGCCGCCAACCTGCGCGACCATATGACCGACCTGGAGTTGATCTTCACCATGCTGGGCGAAGCCAGCACCACCGAGATCGCCAGGCGCAAGGATGCCCAGGGCTTCCGGCAGAACAAGACTGCCGCCAAGGAGGGCGGCGCAGTCGCCGGCAATGCCCGCAAGGAACTCGAAGCCAGGTCAGGCAAGCCGGTGGTCAGCGCCAGCAACAACCTCGGTGCGCCGGAACCCGGCGCAGCGGAAATTGCAGTCAGTGCTTTTGTCGCCACGCAGACCGAAGCGCTTGCGCAATCGGCGCACGACAGAGCCAAGACACGCGAGAAGGTGATCAAGAAAACCGCCAAGACCATCGCCGACCTGGGCGGCACCATGCCGGAGGCCCTGCCCACGCCCAAGGCCAGTATCCAGCAGCTCGAAAAGGGCAAGAAAAAACTGGAGAAAAAGAAATGAATGGCGGCGAACTGATCCTCTACACCCTGGATGACGGCAGCGCCGCCATCCAGCTGCGCGCTGAGGGCGGCACCGTCTGGCTCACCCAGCTGGAGATGGCCACCCTGTTCGACACCACGCCGCAGAACATTACCCAGCACACCAAGGCCATCTATGCAGAGGGGGAGCTGAGCGAAGGAGCAACGTGTAAGGAACGCTTACAAGTTCGCCAGGAGGGTGGCCGGGCGGTCAATCGCAGCCTCAAGCACTACAACCTGGACATGATCCTGGCCGTCGGCTACCGGGTGCGTTCCCCGCGCGGCACCCAGTTCCGCCAGTGGGCCACCACTCATCTGCGCGAATACCTGGTCAAGGGCTTCGTGCTGGACGACGCCCGCCTCAAGGAGCCCGGCGGCTGGGACTATTTCGACGAGCTGCTGGCGCGCATCCGCGACATCCGCGCCTCGGAAAAGCGCTTCTACCAGAAGATTCGCGATATCTACGCCACCGCCGTGGACTACGACAGCCAGTCCGAGGCCGCCCAGCTGTTCTTCAAGAAGGTGCAGAACAAGATGCTCTGGGCCGTCACCGGCCACACCGCGCCCGAACTCATCGCCGGCCGCGCCGACCCCGCCCTGCCCAACATGGGCCTGACCACCTGGGCCGGCGGCCGGGTGCGCAAGCAGGACGTCACTGTCGCCAAGAATTACCTGAGCCAGGACGAGATCGAGGCGCTGGACCGCATCGTCGTCATGTACCTCGACTACGCCGAGGACCAGGCAAGCCACCGCCGCACCCTGATCATGCGCGACTGGGAAGACAAGCTCGACGCCTTTCTGCAGTTCAATGAGCGCGAGGTGCTGACCCACGCCGGCAAGCTGCGGAGTGATGTGGCGGAGAAGCTGGCGCTGGAGCGCTACGAGAGTTTCGACGCGGCACGGCGCGAGGCGGCACGGCTGGCGGCGGATGCCGAGGACATGGAGGTGCTGGAGCAGACCGAGCGGCAGTTGGAAGGCAAGGGGCGGGGGAAGAAGAAATGACGCCAGCCCCCCTGAAACCCGCCATGTGGAGACGAGTACACGTTGCAGACGTTTGCGAAACAGTCAGCGTAGGTATCGTTATCCAGCCGTCGCAATACTACGTCGCACCCAGTGAAGGTATCCGAGCTTTTCGGTCAGCGAATGTTGGCGAAAACCGCATTGTTGATCGTGACTGGGTCTACCTGTCTCCCGAAGGGCACCGGGCAAACTCGAAATCATCGCTCAGGGCTGGCGACGTTCTCGTTGTTCGTTCTGGTGCACCGGGCACTGCTTGCGTCGTTACCGAAGAGTACGCAGGGTCAAACTGCATCGACATCGTATTTGCGCGCCCTCATCAGGACCAGGTTCTCCCTGAGTATCTCGCCGAGTTCACAAACTCGCCCGTCGGCCGACGCCATGTACTTGGAACGCAGGGAGGGCTTGCTCTAAAGCATTTCAACGTCGGTGCCTACAAGCAACTGGAACTGCTTCTTCCGGACGTTGCCGAGCAGAAGGAGATCGTCATTCTCTTCGCCGCCTGGGACACCGCCATCCAGAAAACCGAGCAACTGATTGCGGCGAAGGAGCGGCGCTTCGCAGCCACCTCGCACCTGTTACTCACCTCACGAAAGCGGCTGAATGGCTTCTCGACGCGGTGGGGATTGCGGCGCGCAGACGAAATCTTCGAGAACACCTCTCGCAAGGGTCACCTCAGTGAGCCACTGCTCTCGGTGACACAAGAGCGAGGTGTCATCCCCAGAGACATGCTGGAAGGCCGGGTCACCATGCCATCGGGTGAAACGGGCGCCTTCAAGTTGGTCCAGCCGGGCAATTTCGTCATCAGCTTGCGCTCGTTCCAGGGAGGGCTGGAGCACTCGGACTATCGCGGACTGGTCAGCCCTGCCTACACGGTCCTGAGAGAAGTGGTCGAGATCGACGAACGGTTCTTCCGTCACTACTTCAAATCGGCTGACTTCATCAAACGCCTTTCAGTTGCTGTCATCGGCATCCGCGACGGCAAGCAAATCAGCTTTCAGGACTTTTGCTCGATCAAGCTGCCGTTTCCGCCGGGTGATGAGCAGAAGGCTATCGCTGCTTTTCTCGATGAGGCTGAGGCTGAGATCAGCCTGCTTCGAAAATACACAGACGCGCTCAAGACCCAGAAGCGCGGCCTGATGCAGAAGCTGCTCACCGGTCAGTGGCGGCTCGGCGTTGAAGCACCCTATCCCCCAGCCCCTCTCCCGCAAGCGGGAGAGGGGAGTGCTCGTTCTCGGGCGGGAGAGGGGAGCAGGGGCACTGCGGCGAGAGAGGGGAGCGAGAGTGCTGCGGTGGGTGTTTCTTCCCCTCTCCCGCGCGCGGGAGAGGGTGGCCGAAGGCCGGGAGAGGGCCAGCATGACTGACCCACGCTTGCTGAAGCATGCCAAGGCGCTGCGCAAGGATATGACCGATGCCGAACATCGGCTCTGGTATCACTTGCGCGGCCACCGGTTCGTGGGTGCGAAGTTCAAGCGGCAGAAACCGATCGGCCCGTTCATTGTCGATTTCGTCTGCCTGGAAAGCCGACTGGTGATCGAACTGGACGGTGGGCAGCATGCCGATGATGTCGCCTATGACCAGCGGCGCGATGCGTGGCTTGCAGCGAATGGTTATCGGGTGCTGAGGTTCTGGAACAGCGAGGTGATGCAGGAGTTGCCGGGGGTGTTGGAGCGGATCCGGGAGGTGCTTGCCGCTGCACCCTCTCCCCCGACCCCTCTCCCGCAAGCGGGAGAGGGGAGCAGGAGCGCTGCGGCGGGTGTTTCTTCCCCTCTCCCGCTTGCGGGAGAGGGTGGCCGAAGGCCGGGAGAGGGTGAGTGTGCAGAAAACAAAACGGCCCCGGAGGAAGTCCAGAGCCGCTCTGCCGACCGGGGAAAGCCCAATCCAAGTAACGAAAAATGACCTCGCCAGCTATCCGGGCCACGGCCCGAAAGAGCCCCTTGGGCACTTGTCACCGGCGAGGAACCTTTGCGCGAGAGTGTAGCCCATGACCGATTCAGACGACCACGCCGCCGAGCCGTCCTTCCGCTTCGACGAAAAATACCTGTCCCAAATCCCGGCCCTGCAGGTGCTGGTCAACCTGGGCTACCAGTACCTGACACCCGCCGAGGCGCTGGCCGCGCGGGGCGGCAAGGCCGGCAATGTACTGCTGGAAGAGATCCTCCGCGAGCAGTTGAAGAAGCTGAACCGCATCCAGCACAAGGGCGGGGCCTATCTGTTCAGCGAAGAGAACCTCCAGAGCGCCATCCAGCGGCTGAAGAACGTCAAGTACGACGGCCTGCTCAAGACCAACGAGGCGGTCTACGACCTGCTGACGCTGGGCGTGGCGCTGGAGCAGTCCATCGAGGGCGATCTGAAGAGTTTTACCCTCAACTACGTGGACTGGCGTAATCCAGAGAACAACATCTATCACGTGGCGGCCGAGTTCGCGGTGGAGCGTTCCCTCTCCCGCCCCTTCGGGGCACCCTCTCCCGTGGGCGGGAGAGGGGATGCCATGTGCCGGCCGGACGTGGTGCTGTTCGTCAACGGCATCCCCTTCGCGGTGATCGAGTGCAAGTCGCCCAGGGTCGAGGTGGCCCAGGCCATCTCGCAGACTATCCGCAACCAGCGCGATGAATACATCCCGCGCCTGTTCACCTACGCGCAGATGGTACTGGCGGTGAACAAGAATGAAGCCCGCTACGCCACCACCGGCACGCCGGCCAAGTTCTGGTCGAAGTGGAAGGAGGATGTGGCGGACGCCGATCTGGCGCCACTGCTGGAACGCCCGCTGCCGGAGTTGGTCAAGGCCTCGCTGTTCGAACTGGCTTTTGCCGAGCTGGGCGTGCGCGATGAAGGCAAGTATCTGGTGAAACGTCAGGTGACCGAACAGGACCGCGCGCTCTACGCCCTGTGCCGCCCCGAGCGCCTGCTGGAAATGGCCTGGGCTTTTACCGTGTTCGACGGTGGCGTGCGCAAGATCGCGCGCTATCAGCAGGTGTTCGCGATTCAGGAAGTGTTGCGGCGGGTTCGGCACATTGAACCTGCCCTCTCCCCCGGCCCCTCTCCCCCAAGCGGGGGTTGGGAGCCAATTTTTACCCACTCCCAGGCACGGGGGGAGGGGTCGGGGGAGAGGGTGGGCCGCCGCCGGGGCGGCATCGTCTGGCACACCCAAGGCTCGGGCAAGTCGCTGACCATGGTGATGCTGGCCCGCGCGCTGGCGCTGGAGCCGGCCATCCGCAATCCGCGCATCGTGCTGGTGACCGACCGGGTGGATCTGGACAAGCAGCTCGGCAACACCTTCGCCGCCTGCGGCCTCTCCCCGGACAGGGCCGAGAGCGGCCGCCATCTGGTGGAACTGGTGTCCGACGGCAAGGCGCACATCGTCACCACGCTGGTGCACAAGTTCGACAAGGCGCTGGCCTACAAGAAGTTCAGCGATGCCTCGCCCGACATCTTCGTGCTGGTGGACGAAACCCAGCGCACCCAGCTGGGCGGCTATTCGGCGCGCATGCGGCAGATGTTCCCGAATGCCTGCTACATCGGCTTCACCGGCACGCCGCTGCTCACCCGCGAGAAGAGCGACGTGGCGAAGTTCGGCGGCGTGATCCACACCTATGCCATCGACCAGGCTGTGGCCGACGGCGCCATCGTGCCGCTGCTCTACGAAGGGCGCATGGTGGAGCTGGAGCAGAACCAGGCTGCCATCGACATCTGGTTCGAGCGTCACACCCAGGGGCTGACCGACCAGCAGAAGGCCGATCTGAAGAAGAAATACGCCCGCGCCGAGATGCTGAACAAGGCCGAGCAGGTGATCTACATGCGCGCCTTCGACATCAGCGAGCATTACCGCCAGAACTGGCAGGGCACCGGCTTCAAGGCACAGTTGGTGGCGCCCAACAAGGCGGCGGCACTGCGCTACAAGGCGTTTCTGGACGAGCTGGGCGCGGTCAGCAGCGAGGTGATCATCTCGCCGCCCGACGAGCGCGAGGGCTTCGACGAGATCGACGCCGAGGAATCCACCGACGCGGTGGTGGCCTTCTGGCAACGCATGATGAAGCGGCACGGCTCCGAAGAGGACTACAACAAGAACGTCGTCAACGCCTTCAAGAACGGCGAAGAGCCTGAAATCCTGATCGTGGTGGACAAGCTGCTGACCGGCTTCGACGCGCCGCGTAACACTGTGCTCTATCTGACCCGCCGTCTGAAGGACCACACCCTGCTTCAGGCCATCGCCCGGGTGAACCGCCTGTACGAGGGCGATCTACCCTCTCCCCCGGCCCCTCTCCCGCACACGGGAGAGGGGAGCTTAGGCGGAAGCCGCACCAAGGACTTCGGCTACATCATCGACTACGTGGGTGTGCTGGGTGAGCTGGACCAGGCGCTGACCACCTACAGCGCCCTGGAAGGATTCGAGGCGGCGGATCTCGAAGGCGCGCTGACCTCGATCCATGAAGAAACCAAGGCCCTGCCGCAGCGCCATGCCGAGCTGTGGGATCTGTTCAAGACGGTGAAGAACCGTCAGGACGAGGAAGCCTTCGAGCAGTTGCTGGCCGATGAGAAGCTGCGTGCCGATTTCTACGAGCGACTGACGGCTTACGCCAAGACCCTGGCCATTGCGCTGTCCAGCGAGCGCTTCATCACCGAGACGCCCGAACAGAAGCTGCGCGCCTACAAGAACGATCTCAAGCGCTTCATCAATCTCAAGGCGGCGGTGAAGCTGCGCTATGCCGAATCGGTGGATTACCGCGATTTCGAGCCGCGCATCCAGAAGTTGCTGGACACCCACATCTCGGCTTCCGAGGTGGTGCAGCTGAACGCGCCGGTGAACATCTTCGACGAGGCTGCATTCCAGAAGGTGGTCGAGGAGCAAGGCGCGGGCAGCGAGAAGAACCTCGGGGACCGTTTAGGAGCGAAGGCCGACATGATCGCCCACGCCACCAGGCGCGCCATCAACGAACGGCTGGAGCAAGACCCGGCCTTCTACGAGAAGTTCTCCAAACTCATTCAGCAGGCCATCGACGACCACCGCGCCAGGCGCCTGTCCGACCTCGAGTACCTGCAGCGGGTCACCGAGATCAAGGACGCCGTGGTTTCGCGCAAGGGCGATGACCTGCCACCGGCACTGAACGGCGACGCAGACGCCGCTGCCGTCTATGGCCTGTTGCGCCCCTTCGTGGCGAACCACCTCGGCGACGCCGAGCAGGCTCAGACAACCGCCGCCGAGGCCGCCATGGCGGTGTGGGACATCTTCCGGCGCAACCGCAAGGTGGGTTACTGGGATGACCTCGACGCCCAGCGCCGGACCATGAACGCGATCGACGACTACCTCTACGACGAAGTGAAGGGCGCACGGGCCATCGCGCTGTCCACCGAAGAGATGGACGCGATCATCGAGAAGACAATGCAACTCGCCCGCCACCGGATGGCAGGGTGAAGACCATGGTTGCCCGGGATTCTTTGGCGTCACTCCCGCGAAAGCGGGAGTCCAGTACCGCTCAGGAAGTGGATGCCCGTTCCCCGATCATCATCGAGGATAAGCTTCACGGTCATCCCGGCCTGCGTCAGTTACGCTATGGCACCGACACGATCCGCTACGAGGTGCGCTTTCTGGCGTCGCGGCAGACGCTGGCTATCGAGGTCCACCCCGACAGCCGCGTACTGGTACGCGCGCCGGTCGATTGCCCCGAGGCACTGATTGTGGAACGGGTGCAGAAACGGGCGGCATGGATCAGCCGGCAACTGGCCGAGTTCGAGCGTTACCGACCGCGCACTCCGACAAGGCAGTACATCAACGGCGAATCGCATCTCTATCTCGGCCGGCAGTACCGGCTGAAGCTCATCGTGGGCGATGCGGCCAGCGTGACAAAATCGCAGGGAGCGATTTTGGACGCACGCAGTGCGCCCGCAGGGATGGCGCGCATCAAACTCACGCGCGGCCAGCTTCTGGTCACGCTGCCCGGCGAGCCAGAGCGCGGCCCGGATCAAGTCAGGGCACTGCTGCACCGCTGGTATCTCGACCGCGCCCGCGCCGTATTCACCGAAGTGCTGGACGCCAGCCTGCTCCGCTTCAAGGGCATCGATTCCCGCTTGCGCGGGAATGACAGGCCCGCGCGCCTGATCGTGCGCGCCATGCAATCCCGCTGGGGCAGCCTGTCGCGCGCTGGCACCATGACCCTGAACGTCAACCTGGTGCGCGCCCCTCGCCCCTGTATCGAGTACGTGGTGATCCACGAGCTATGCCATACCCGGCACCGCGACCACGATGCGCGGTTCTTCAAGCTGCTCGGACAGGTGATGCCGGACTGGGAACAACGCAAGCAGCGATTGGAAGCGGCGCTGCTGTGAACAGGTCGGGAATAGCGGTCAGGAACGCTCGGCCGCTCGATAACCCCCAAAAGCGCACGCGCGCCGGGGTGTGATCCGGCTGGAATCTGTATGACTGTCCCACAGACCAAGTCCAGGGAAACATCGGATTCCAGCTGCCAAAATCCCCGCCGCAACCTCGCGCCCGCGCCGCTGTTGCGCGATCATGGGCGCGCGGCGACCGTGCCATCCCGCGCGTACCGGTCATTTCACTCGCGTAACGGCAAACCACCATGATCACCGACCCGCAACGCTTCACCACCACCATCGCCCACTTCGACGCCGCCAATGCGCTGGACCCCCATCGGGAGGACGGTCGGCCCCGGGAACTGCTCTACGCCGAACGCATGACCGCCATGCTGGAACGCTTCGCGCCGGATGCGTCGGAAGCGGTGCGGCTCGCCGTGCGCGCCCAGCATATCCAGCGCTGGATGACGCCGCGTTCCACCTATCCGGCGGGCCGGCAGGGCTACCTGCGCTGGCGCGCCGGGCTGTACCGGTTCCATGCCGAGACCGCCGCGACCATCATGGAGGAGACCGGCTACGATGCGGCGCTGATCGCGCGCGTCAAGGCCGCGGTGAGCAAGCAGGGCCTCAAGGTGAACAGCGAGACGCAGTTGCTGGAGGACGTGTCCGCCCTGGTCTTTCTGGAACACTATCTGGCGGGCTTCGCGGATCTGCACCCCGACTACGACGAAGCCAAGTGGCTGGACATCATCCGCAAGACCTGGCGCAAGATGTCGGCGGACGCCCATGCCTTCGTGCTGGCGGGGCAGGTTCGTCTGCCTGATGCGCTGGCGCCGCTGATCCTGAAGGCGGTGTCCTGACACGCCGCCGCACGCTGCGGTGAGCGCCAGCGCCCGGCGCGATCCGGCTCAGACAACGACCAGCAACGGGAGCACCCGGTCCGCGAAACTCGCCAGAAAACGGAATACCGGCACGCCCATCACGCTGAGCAGAATCAGCACCAGAAACGCCTGGGTGCCGTGGCGGGCGTTGAAGTGATCGTAGCGCTGGCCGAGCCGCGGTGGCAGCAGCCAGGACAGAATGTAATGGCCGTCCAGCGGTCCCAGCGGCAACAGGTTGAACAGCATCAGCAGCAGATTGATCTGGGCCAGGATTGTCAGCGTCAGCACGGCTTCCCGCGACCAGGCAACGCCGCCCGACTGGGCGCCCAGGGCCAACAGATTCACCGCCACCACCGCCAGCAGCAGATTCATGCCGGGTCCCGCTGCCGCGACCGCGGCCGGCGACCAGCGCCCGCGCATTCTGGCGGGGTTGAAGCTCACCGGCCGGGCGTAGCCGAATCCCACCAGCACCACCATCAACAGACCCAGCGGATCGATATGGGCGACCGGGTTGACGGTAAGCCGTCCCATGCGCCGGGGGGTGTCATCGCCCAGCAGGGTGGCTGCCTGGGCGTGGCCAAACTCGTGCAGACTGAGCGAGACGATGATCGCCAGCAGCAGGATGGCGAACAGGGCGATATGCCCATTGAGCAGCAGTGTCAGCATGGTGTAGCGGGATCTGTTGTGGCGTTGCCCGGCTTTGTAACACGTGAGCCAACCACCGTGGTGGGTTACGCCGGCGGGGAGAGTCCGGTCGGAAGATCAGCGCGGTGTGCCGGGCTAGCGGTCGCGGGCGACAAATTCGCCGGCCAATGGCAGTGCCGTGAGGCCGCGAAAACTCAGACTGTCCAGCCATTCGGGTTCGGCGCCGATCAGCCGGGGATGGCGGATGCGTTCGGCGAAGATCGGCAGCGCGATGCGGCCTTCCAGGCGCGCCAGGGGTGCGCCGATACAGAAGTGAATGCCGTGGCCGAAGGCGAACTGGCCGAGCGGGGTGCCGCCCTGGGGAGGGCGGCGGATGTCGAAGCGCTGGGGATCGGGGAACACTTCGGGATCGCGGTTCGCCGCGTTGATCATCGCGAATACGCGCTGGCCCTTGGCCATCCGGTGGCCGCCGAATTCGATGTCCTCGCCCACCACCCGGGTCACCGCCGCATTGGGTCCGTCGTAGCGGAGTATCTCCTCCACCGCGGATTCGGCGAGTTCCGGATGCCGGCGCAGATCGTCGAGCTGTTCGGGGTGACGGGCCAGATAATACATGCCGGTGGCGAGCAGATTGCCGGTGGTCTCGTGGCCCGCGAACAGCAGCAGCACGCAGGTGGCGATCAGCTCCTGCTCATCCAGCACTTCGCCCGCGTCCTCGGCGCGGATCAGATCGCTGATCATGTCCGCGCGCGGCCGGCGGCGACGCTCCGCGACCAGTTCGCGAAAGGCGCCGGTCAGATGCGCCATCGCCGTTTCGGCGCGTTCGTATTTGTCCGGCGTGATGCGCGAACTACCGATGAACAGACCGAGGTCGTCGGACCACAGTTTGTAGGCTTCGATCTCGCCACGCGACGCGCCCAGCATTTCCATGATCACTGCCGCGGGAATCCGGTAGGCGAGGTCGCGGATGAAATCGATTTCACCGCGCCCGGCTACCGCGTCGAGCGTCTCGTGGACGATCTCGGCGATGCGCGGCGCCATCGCATTCACCGCGCGTGAGGTGAACCCGCGATTGAGCAGGCGGCGCAGGCGGGTGTGGTCGGGCGGATCGAGAAACACGGTCCACAAACTCACCGAAGCTTCGAGATCCTGCAATTTCGCGCGCTGTTCCCCGGGCAGGGCATTGAAGAACGGCTGCATCCGCGCGGCGGAAAATCGCTTGTCGAGCAGGATCGCCTTGCAGTCCTCGTGGCGCGTCACCACCCAACCGCGCAGCGGTGCGCTCCAGTGCACCGGCGCCTCGCGTTGCAAACGCGCAAACAGCGGGAAAGGGTTGTCGATGACGGCGCGGGTGCTGGGGTCGTAGCAGAGTTCGCTGGCGGTCATTGTTCGGAACTCCCGAGACTGAATCGATTTGTTTGCCAAGGTGCGCGCCGAATTGCCACCGGCGACACATCAGGCGACTGCCGGCCCGGCGCCCGAGCCAGCCATTCAAACGACACGCAAATCCACGCGGAGCAAAGCGGCTTCCCGGTATGCCATCGCGCGCGGCCGGCGCGGGCATTACCCGTCCGCGTTATTTGCCTGCTTTCTTTTCCTTCTTTGCCGCCTTTTTTTCTTTCAAGGTCTTGGCGGGTTTTTTCTTCTCGGTCTTTTTGGTGTCCATGCCTTTGCTCATACGGTATTCCTCATACAGGGGTGTGTTCGGGGCGCGGAATTCTGAATCCTTCGCCGCATTCTAACGGGAAATCGCGTCCTCCCGTGACCCTGTCAGTTGAACAGCATGGTGATACCGGAGAACAGGGCTGTGTGCTGTTCAGCGGGCAGTACCCGCATCCAGGACATGACGGGGCGAAACGTTGTACTACACCGCAGTGAGCATTTGGCGGGGAGGGCCGGCGCCCTCGCGCCGACTCGCCGCCCACGAGCGCGCCGAATTGGTCGGTGAAGGCATATCTCAACAGCCACGGGACCCTGGAGTGGTGCGCGCCGGAACCGGTTGGCTTGCTAATTGCTCCGCCACCAGGGCGCCACCTCGGAGGGTGTTGAACTCGGCCCCGACCCAATGCAGCCCGGACGTTGCGGTTTGGCCGCGCGGCGACACCATCGGATATCTTGGCACTCGGGCCCGTGCAGCGCTGTCGCTGGACCCGCTGCGCTCGCCAGGATCCGGCCGACTTCAGGGGACAAGTCATGACTCAACACTATGCCTCGATGGTTCCGGGAGCGGTGCCGATCACGCAGTTGCTGGAAGTCCGCGCGCCCTTTGACGACAGCCTGATCGCGACGGTCGCCACCCTCGACCACGCCGGCATCGACCAGGCGCTCACCACCGCCCATGACCTGTTTGTGGACAAGTCGGCCTGGTTGTCCGCTGCGCGACGCATCGAGATTCTCAACAACGCGGCGCGGCTGATGCAGCAGCATGCCGAGCGCCTCACCCTGCTGGCGGCGCGCGAAGGCGGCAAGCCGCTGATCGATTCCCGGGTGGAGATGACCCGCGCGATCGACGGCATCAGGCTCTGCGCGCAGTGCATCCGCACGAGCCATGGCGAGGAAATCCCGATGGGCATCAACGCCGCGTCGCTGAACCGGGTCGCCTTCAGCCACCCCGAACCCATCGGCGTGGTGGTTGCGCTGAGTGCGTTCAACCACCCGATCAACCTGATCGTGCACCAGGTTGGGCCGGCCATCGCCGCCGGTTGCCCGGTTATAGTGAAACCCGCGAACGACACGCCGTTGTCCTGCTACGAGCTGGTCAGGATTTTTCGCCAGGCCGGTCTGCCGGACGCCTGGTGCCAGGTGGTATCGACCATCGACCACGACGTCGCCCAGTCCCTCGCCAGCGATCCACGCACTGCATTCCTCAGCTTCATCGGCAGCGCCGCGGTCGGCTGGATGCTGCGTTCGAAACTGGCACCCGGAACCCGTTGCGCGCTGGAACACGGCGGTATCGCGCCGGTGATTGTCGCCGCCGATGCCGATCTCGACGCGGCGGTGCCGCTGCTGGCCAAGGGCGGGTTCTATCACGCGGGCCAGGTCTGCATATCGGTGCAGCGCGTCTTCGCGCACCGCTCGATTGCGCGAGCGGTCGCCGAGGGCATCGCTGCGGCGGGCAACGCCATGATCGTCGGCGACCCGACCGCGGAGGACACCGCCATCGGTCCGCTGATCCGTCCCCGCGAAACCGACCGCGTGCATCTGTGGGTGGAAAACGCCATTGCCGCCGGCGCCGAAAAGCTGTCCGGCGGCACCAAACTGTCGCCCAGTTGCTACCAGCCGACAGTGCTGTTCAATCCGCCGGATGCCGCCGAAGTCAGTTGCGACGAAGTGTTCGGCCCGGTGATCTGTGTCTATCCCTACGACGATATCGACGCCGCCATCATCGCGCGCGCGAATTCCCTCAAGTTCGCCTTTCACGCCGCCGTCTTCACGCGCGACATCGACACCGCCATGCATGCCTACCGGGGCCTCAATGCCTCCGCCGTGATCGTCAACGACCACACCGCCTTTCGCGTCGACTGGATGCCGTTTGCCGGCCTCAACCACTCGGGGCTCGGCATCGGCGGCATTCAGTACACCTTCGAAGACATGCAGGTGAAAAAAATGCTGGTGATCAAATCCGCCCAGTTGTGAGCGCGGCGAACGCGCGCGACGACCATTCCGCGCGCTGGCATGGTAATCGCTTGGTTGGAGCGACGAGACGCCGGACAGCAACGAGCGTGGCGCGGCTCGCGGGAGATGAAGACGATGAAAATCCATGCCGCCATCCTCGAAAAAATGGGCGCAGCGCCGCCGTACGCGGAATCCAAACCCCTGGTGGTCACCGAGGTGGATCTGGCGCCACCGGGCCCCGGCGAAGTGCTGGTCAGGATCGCCGCCGCCGGTCTCTGCCACTCCGACCTCTCGGTGATCGACGGCAACCGGCCGCGACCGACGCCCATGGCGCTCGGCCACGAAGCGGCGGGCGTCGTCCTGGAAGTCGGCGCCGGTGTTACCCGCTTCACCCCCGACGATCACGTCGTCATGGTGTTCGTCCCCAGTTGCGGCCACTGCGCCTTCTGCGCGCGCGGCCGGCCTGCATTGTGCGAGCCGGGCGCCGCCGCCAATGGCAGCGGCGCGCTGTTGAGCGGCGCGCGGCGCATCAGCCACCAGGGTCAGTCGATCCATCACCATCTCGGCGTATCGGCCTTCGCGGACCATGCCGTGGTGTCCCAGCAATCGCTGGTCAGGATCGATCCACAATTCGATCTGACCAGGGCCGCGCTGTTCGGCTGCGCGGTGCTGACCGGTGTCGGCGCGGTAGTGAATACCGCCAGGGTGCCGCCGGGCGCGTCGGTGGCGGTGGTGGGCCTCGGCGGCGTCGGCCTCTGCGCGCTGCTGGGCGCGCAGTTGTCCGGCGCGCGCCAGATCATCGCCGTCGATCTGGCCGACGCCAAACTGGCGTTCGCCAAGGAACTGGGCGCGACCCACTGCGTCAACGCCGGCAGTCCCCGCGCGCTTGAGGAAATCCGGGATCTCAGTGGCGGCGGGGTCGATTACGCCTTCGAAATGGCGGGCTCGGTGCCCGCCCTCGAACTCGCCTATTTCATCACCGCCCGCGGCGGCACCACGGTAACCTCGGGACTGCCCAATCCGGAGCGCAAGCTGGCGATCCCGGCGGTCAGCCTGGTCGCCGAGGAGCGCACGCTGAAGGGCAGCTACATCGGCGCCTGCGTGCCGAGCGTCGATCTGCCGCACTACATGGCGCTGCATCAGCAGGGCAAGCTGCCGGTGGATCGGCTGCTCACCCATGTGATCGGGCTCGACGACATCAACGCCGGTTTCGACCGCCTCGCCGCCGGTCAGGCCATTCGCCAGGTGATCGCGCTATGAAGCGAACAGCGCGCGCCAACTCGGGCGGATGAATCCGCGGATTCATCACCCGAAACCCCGGGGCCCGGCAAGTAGGCCACAGCGACCGCCCATCGAGTTATCTTCCGGCGCCATCGGATACCGTGGTGCTGAACAGATTGGATCTGGCCCGTGTCGAGTCGTTGGTGATCAGGGTGACGCCATAGTTGGCAGCGGCAAGACCCTGCGGCAAACCGGCCACGACTTCGTGTTCCGAATGATGTCTCACCTCCAATACCTGATCGGCCAGCATGACGGTGGGCTGCTTCGCGCCGAAGTTGTGCCCGCTGATGATCAGGGCATTGCCATGCTCGTTCATTGCGGTCTTCACAATGGTGGGCGCCGGCACCACCGCGCTGGTTCCGCGCCCGCCGGCGGCGGCATACCCACATGTTGCAAGTCCAGCGACGAGCAGGACCGTTTTGATCGCCAGTTTGTTCATGTCGTTCTCCTGATGGGGTTTGGTGCAGGCAACGCACGGCTCCCTTCGTCCACGCACCGGCGCGAGGTCAGGGTTGCATCATTGCAAGAGTGATTTTTGGACTTGCGCGTCAGCTCGCCGTACCGGCTGCCGCTACCGACGCTGGACCTGTTGTCAGCGTGGCAGCGGCAGGCTAGCGCTCCGCGGCCGGCGCCGGTATCGGGAAAGCACCCGATTCCCGGTAGGGGATTCCCCTATTCCCGGCGCGATCTCTCGGGGAAAGGAATGCCCCCCAACCAACACATGCCCGCGGCGGGCCGCAATAACGGTGGCAGTGGCGGCCTACGAGCGGCCCGTTTCCAGCAACTGCACCGCAAAGCGAACCAGATCCCGGCCACTTTGCAGGTGAAGTTTTTCCTTGAGGTTGGCGCGATGGGACTCGATGGTCTTGACGCTGCGGTTGAGCTTTGCGGCAATCTGGCGGGTACCCAGGCCCATTCCGATCAGGTACAGAACGCCGAATTCGCGCTCGCTGAGGCCCGCAACACGCGACGGGTTCGCGCTTGGCGGTGTCAGCAGCCGTTGCGCCAGCCGGCTCAGTATGTCGGCGCTGAGGTAGATATTCCCCGCCAGGATCTGCTGTACCGCCCGCAGGATATCCCGGGTGCCTTCCTGCTTCATGAGATAGCCGTTGGCGCCGGAGCGCAAGGCGCGCTCCGCGAAGAGCGACTCATCGTGCATGCTCAGGGCCAGAATCGCGAGCCGCGGGTAGCGCTGGCGAAGAACCCTGATCAAATCCAGGCCGGACTCGCCGTTGAGCGAAATATCGACGATCGCCAGATCGTGACGGCACGCCGCCATGGCGTCCAGCGCCTCCGCGGCGCTCGACGCCTGACAGCACAAATGCAGGTTGTCCTGAAGGTTGAGAAACTGGGCCATGCCTTCGCGCACGATGGGATGGTCGTCAATCATCAGGATGCGCGCCTTGCCGGCTCCGTACCTCGTGTCGGTGTCCACTTGATTCTCTCCTTTGGGCCGCGCAGGTGATGGATATCGTCATGCCGCCGTGCGCGTTTTTTTCGATGTCGAGGCGTCCGCCGAGCAGGCTCGCCCGGGCGCGCAGGCTGTGCATCCCCAGCCCGTGCGCGATGAGTCCGGGGTCGAAGCCGACGCCGTCGTCGCTGACCGAGAGACGATAATTGTCGTCGTCGCGAACCAGATCGATCCGCAGCGCACGGGCCTGGCTGTGCTTCACCGCGTTATTGATCGCTTCCTGGGCGATCCGGTACAGGTTGATCGCAACCAGCGGGTCGCTCACCTGCGCACCCGGGTCGGCGCGGAGCACACAGGTCATGCGCCCCAGGGAGCGAGTGGTGTCGGCCAACCGCTCCAGCTCCGCCGCGAGGCCTCGGGACTCCAATGCCGCCGGGTACAACCCGTGCGCGACCCGCCGCGCCATGTCGATGGACTGATTGACCAGCTCCAGGATACGCGACGCCGCCTCGGTCTCGGGTCGTGCTTGATCGCGCAACCTCTGGTGCAAGGTTGCGCCGAGAAAGGCAACGCTGGTGAGGTGCTGGCCCAGACCATCGTGCAGTTCCGCGCCGATGCTCTTCTGCTGCGCCTCGCTCACCTGGACCAGGACCGCCTCCAGACGTTGGCGTTCGGCCATTTCCTGCCGCAGACCGGCATTGGTGGCGGCCAACTGCGCGGTGCGCTGCCCGACCCGCTCTTCCAGTTCGTCGCGCGCGCGTTTGATCTCCGCCTGGGCGCGACGCTGTTCGGCACTGGCGGCGGCCAGCAGCAGCCCGGTCACGGCGACGACATTGACGAACAGACACCAGCCCACCAGGCTGTCCACCGGCGAGCCGACGGCAAAGGGGCCGGTGCCCTGGGTGGTGCCCCAGATCGCGAGCAGCGCGATGACGCCGGTCACTTGCGTGGCGCCCCGATGATCGAAGCGCAGCGCCCCCCAGATAACGAACGGGAAGACCGCGAGCGCCGCCGGGTAGTAGCCGTGGCCGGCCAGATCCGGCGCGGCAAAAATCAGGTAACCGACGACCAGGAGGCTGGCGAACAGGCTCGCGGCCTCGATTTTTTGCCGTGCGGAGAGCATCGGGCGAGGATGGCTGAGCCAGATCAGCAGGGGCGGCGCGACCACCAGCACGCCCATCATGTCGCCCAGCCACCACTTCAACCACACCGAGGCATAGTCGCCGCCCGCAACGGTGCCGCCCAGGGTCAGGCTGGCCACGCCAACCCATGCGCTGAGCATCGTGCTGCAAATGCCCGCCAGCAGGATCAACGCGAATACGTCGCCGCGCCGCTCCAGCGTGTTGCGAAAGCCGGCCAGGCGTTGCAACAGCAAAGCCCCGACGACAGGTTCCAGCGTGTTGCCCAGGGCGATGCCGGCGGCAAGCAGCAGCGGCACTCCCGTCCACGCATTCGCCAGGAAGGCGCCCAGCGCAACGCCGGGGATCATGCGATAGCCAAACACCAGGATGGCCACCAGCGCGATCCCGCTTGGCGGCCACACGAGCGTCACCGTGCTGCCGACCACGGCAAACGCCAGCCCGACTTGTGCGGCAATGAAATACAGCAGGGCCACGCCCGCGAGGCGGACCAGCAAACCGATGCTCATGGCACGGATAACCGTGAAAGCCGGCCGCGAGCGACCGCTGGCATCTGGCCGCCCGGCGTTCCCGCCAGGCGTGAAATCTGTTTCATGATCCCGATGCTCCTTTCCTGCGTCAGGCGCTGCTCATCACATCCGTGCGCTGATCTGGCCGAGGCGCGCGGTCAGCAGCGGATTTTCGCGGTAGTCCACTGGCATCACCACCAGACTCGGGCCGGGCTCGGCAAAGGCGCGTTCCAGTGTCGCTTGCAGCGCGCCGCTGTTGTCGCACACATGGCCGCGCCAACCGAAGCTTTGTGCCAACAACAACCAGTCGGGATTGGTGAAACTCAGATCGGTATGGCGCTTGAATTCGGTCTGCTGTTTCCAGGAGATCAGGCCGTAGCCCTTGTCCTCCCACACCAGCACGACGATGCGGCTTTGCAGCCGGAACGCGGTTTCCATCTCCTGCACGTTCATCAGGAAACCACCGTCGCCGGCGATGGTGAGGATACGCCGGTTCGGGTGCACCAGGCTCGCGGCGATCGCACCCGGCAGCGCGAAACCCATCGAACAGTAGCCGTTCGGAATCAGGCAGGTGTTGGGTTCGTGACAGTGATAGTGGCGCGCGATCCACATCTTGTGGGCGCCGACATCGGACAGCAGGATGTCCTCCGGCCCCATGACTTCGCGCACATCCCACAGCGCCTTCTGCGGCCGGATGCTGCCTTCGGTGGCGTCCCGCGCGTGGGCTTCGATCTCCGCACCCATGTTCTGGCGGACCTGGCGTTGGCGCGCGAGATCGAATTTGGGCGCGGCCCGGGTCGCCAGCAGCCGGTTCAGCTCCTTCAGCAGCATCGCCAGATCGCCGACCAGCTCGATCTCGGGGTGATAGCACTGGTCGATCTCGGCGGGCAGGAAATCGGCGTGGATGATGCGTTTGTCGCGCTGCTGGTTCCACAGCGCCGGATTGTATTCGACCATGTCGAAACCCAGCGTGATCACCAGATCGGCGTCGTCGAGGGCGATGTTGGAATGGTCCTTGGCGCCGAGCCCAACGGTATACAGACAGTAGGGCGCGTCCCGATCCACGCAACCCTTGGCCATGAAGGTGCTGATGACGCCGACGCCGGTGGTTTCACAGAAAGCGCGCAACTCCTTGCTGGCGCGCTTGCGGATGCAGCCGTTGCCGGCCAGGATCACCGGACGCTGTGCGCGCAGCAGCAGCTCGAACGCCTGGTGAATCACACCGGGATCCGGCACGGAGCGGTGAAAGCGGCGCGGCACCATGGGCTGCTCCGCCGTCATCTGTCTGGCGAGGTCCTCGGGCAACTCGACATGCACGGCGCCGGGTTTTTCCATCCGCGCCAGGCGTACCGCCTTGCGCACGATCTCCGGAATGGTGTCGGCGTTGCGGATCGAGATCGCCCACTTGGTCACCGGCTCGAACATGCCCACCACGTCCATGACCTGATGGGATTCCTTGTGCAGCCGTTTGGTCGAACCCTGGCCGGTCAGCACCAGCATCGGCGCGCGATCCATGTTGGCGTTGGCGACCCCGGTAATCAGGTTCGATGCGCCCGGCCCCAGGGTGCCCAGGCAGCCGGCGGGGTTGCCGGTCAGACGCCCGTACACTTCCGCCATGAAGGCCGCGCCCTGCTCGTGACGGGTGAGGATGAACTTGATTTTGCGGCTGTCTTCAAGGGAGAGCATGAAATCGGCGTTTTCCTCGCCGGGGACGCCAAAAATGTATTCGATGCCCTCCTCTTCGAGGCAGGCGACGAACAGATCGGACGCTTTCCTGGTCAAGCTGGAATTTCCTTCGCTGATACCTGACACTTTCAGCACACGCAATTTTGACGCCAACAACCCGTCCCGACTCGACAGCGTGTCGGCATGACCTGCGTTCTGCCCAAACCGCTTGTGATCAGACTATTTGTGCTTGCCAAGCGCCGCCGGTCGCTCGCCGCCGGTGGCCCAGTCGAGGAGCTGGGCGAGATGCAGCAGCGGGATCGGCGGCTGGCGATCCCCTTCGACCACCAGCTTCGCCCGCAACTGGGTGATGCAGCCGATATTGGCGCTGACCGCGATGGTCGCGCCGGTAGCGGTGATTGCATCCGCCTTGTCGCGGCCCAGACGCTCGGCGACTTCAGGTTGCAGCAGGTTGTAGGTGCCGGCCGAACCGCAGCACAGATGAGGATTCTGCGGCTCGCGCACTTCGAAGCCGCAGGCTTGCAGCACCCGGATCGGCGCGCTTTTTTCGTTGAAGCCGTGTTGCAGCGAGCAGGGGCTTTGCCAGGCCAATGTCAGGCCAGCGCCGATGCCGGAAACCACGCGCAGGGGTGTCAGCGCGGCCAGTTCGTCGAGCAGTTGCGACAGATCTTTTACGCGACGGGCAAGCTCGGCGGCGTCCCCGTCGTCGGGCAGCAGATGCGCGTAATCCTTCAGGTGCGAGCCGCAGCCGGAGGCGGTCATCAGCACGGCATCCACCGCCGCGGGTGAATCGACACGCACCAGCTCGCGCCAGGCGTCGAGGTTCCGATGCGTCATCGCTCGCGCCGGCGCGCTCTTGCCGAGATGGTGGGGCAGCGCACCGCAGCAACCCGCAGCCGGCGGCGGCACCACGACGGTACAGCCGTGGCGGCGCAGCAGACGCAGCGTGGCGGCGTCGATGTCCGGTGCCAGCACGCCCTGCACACAGCCCATGATCAGCGCGACGCGCCTGATTTCGGTGCCTTCCGCCGGATAAGTCCCCGGCTGGATGGCGCTGCTAGCGGACGGCAACTCACCGGGCACCATGCGCGCGAGGGCGTCGATGCGTAACGAGAAGCGCCCGGCGAGGCGCAGCAGCGGTCGGCTCCAGCGCCCCGCGACCAGCGCGGCGCGGAACCAGGCCTGCTTCGGCAACAGCCACGCCAACAGCGCGCGCAGCCAGCGGTCGAACGGCGGGCGGCGGTATTTTTCCTCGATCAATTCCCGCGTCTGATCGATCAGAAGCCGGTAGGACACACCCGAGGGGCAGGTGCTCTCGCAACTCAGACACGAGAGGCAATGGTCGAGGTGCGATACCGTCAGCGGCGTCGGCGCGGCGCCGGTTTCGAGCAGATCCTGAATCAGCGCGATGCGCCCGCGCGGACTTTCGAGCTCGTCGCCGGTGATGCGATAGGTCGGGCAGGTCGCGGTGCAGAAGCCGCAGTGCACGCATTTGCGCAGCACCGCCTCGGCGCTGCGAATGCCGGGCGCGATGCGTTGCGAATCGGTGAAGTGCGTCTGCATCGGAAGCGCCTAAATGTCGGAATACATGCGCCCGGGATTGAGCACAGCCCGGGGATCGAAGCTGGCCTTCACCCGCCGCGTCAACGCGGCCAGCGCCGGCGGCTGGGGTTGGAACACGGGCACCTCGGCGCGGCGCGCGGCACTCGCGCACCACAGGGTTGCGTGACCGCCGCCGGGCGGCAAGGCACTGCGTATCTGTTCGGCTGGCATGCCGGCCGGGCAGGACAGCCAGAGCGTGCCGCCGGCCTGATCCTGCAACCACTCGATCTCGGGTTCCCCGTTGACGATATGCGCGACCACGGCGGGCGCGGTTGCCGGCGGCAGCGACAGCCGCCAGATTTCTTTCGCATCGTCGGAGGCGAGCAGCGCCAGGTCGCCGATTTCCCGCCACAGCGCCAGCGATGCCGGGCCACCGAGTTCATCGCACGCGATGTCCGCGCGACCTTCGCCGGCGAGCAGCGTTTTCAAACCCGCGACGCGATGGCGCACCGAAAGCTCCGGGCCTTCCACGCGCAGTGCTGTCACCGATTGACCCGCCGCTTTGACCACGGCTGAGCGCGCCGCAACCCTTGCCGACAGATGCGCGGCGCCACTCACCACATGGGCCGACGCCGCGGCGGTACGCAGCAGGCGACTTGCGCCAGTATCGTCAAGGCCAAACATCAGCAGCGAGCAGGAAAATTCTGGCGCCGGCATCACCTTCACAGTGACTTCCCAGAGCGCGGCCAGCGTGCCCCAGGAACCGGCCAGCAGCTTCGGCAGATCGAAACCCGTGACGTTCTTGACCACACGGCCACCGGCCTTGAACGGCTCGCCGCGGCCATTGACGGCGCGGAAGCCGAGGAAATGATCGCGCGCCGCCCCGGCGAGAAAACGGCGCGGTCCGGAAAGATTGCCGGCGACCGTCCCTCCGATGGTGCCTCCCGGCGTGGCGCCGAGAGCATCAGCGCGCGTTTGATTTGCGCTCGCCGTTGGCGGTGATATCGACGCGGTAAACAGCCGCGCATGATCCGGCGGCTCGAACGCCAGCATCTGTCCGTTCCGTGCCAGCAGCGCTTCGATTTCCGCGAGCGGCGTGCCGGCACCCGCGGTCAGCACCAGCTCGTTGGGTTCGTACTGGCCGACGCCGCTGAAACCCGCGAGGCTGAGCACATGTTCCGCCGGCTGCGGCCGGCCGATGCCGCTTTTGCTGCCGCTACCCACGACAGCGAGCGGCGTGGCGTTCGCCGCCGCCCAGCGCAGCATCTCGCAGAGTTCCTCGGGGCGATTGGGGGTGAAGACGGTTGCCATGGTCGAATCCGCTACAGCCGGGGCAGATGCGGAAACGGGATTTGCCCGCGATGCACGTGCAGGTGGCCCAGTTCGGCGCAGCGATGCAGTTGCGGGAACACCTTGCCCGGGTTGAGCCGGCCCTCGGGATCGAACGCGCATTTCACCCGCATCTGCTGCGCGAGATCGTCGGCGTCGAACATGGTGCCCATCAGATCGCGCTTCTCGACGCCGACACCGTGCTCGCCGGTGAGCACGCCGCCGACTTCGACGCACAGCGCAAGAATCTCGGCGCCGAAAGCCTCGGCACGCGCCAGTTCGCCGGGCACATTGGCGTCGTACAGGATCAGCGGGTGCAGATTGCCGTCGCCGGCATGAAACACATTGGTCACGCGCAGGCCGTATTTCAGACTCATCGCCGCCATGCGCTGCAACACGTGGGGCAACTGGTGACGGGGGATGGTGCCGTCCATGCACAGGTAATCCGGCGACAGGCGACCGACCGCGGGAAACGCCGACTTGCGGCCGAGCCAGAACAACAGTCTCTCCGCCTCGTTCGAACTCGCGCGCACCGAAGTCGCGCCATTGGCGCGGGCGATGGCAACCACCAGCTCCAGCAGCTGATCGACCTCCGCCGCCGGGCCGTCCAGCTCGACGATCAACAGCGCCTCAACATCCAGCGGATAGCCGGCGTGACAGAATTCCTCGGTGGCGGCGACGATGAATCTGTCCATCATTTCCAGGCCCGCCGGAATGATACCGGCGGCGATGATGGCGGCGACGACGCGGCCGGCATCCTCGTTGCTGGCAAAGCCGAGCAGCGCCGCGCGCGCGGTCTCCGGGCGCGGCAGAATGCGCACCGTGACTTCGGTGATGACGCCGAGGAGCCCCTCGGAACCGGTCAATAACCCCAGCAGGTCGTAGCCGTCCGCGTCCATGTGCTTGCCGCCGAGGCGAACAATGGTGCCGTCCAGCAGCACCATCTCCAGCCCGAGCAGATTATTGGTGGTCATGCCGTATTTCAGGCAGTGCACGCCGCCGGAGTTTTCGGCGACGTTGCCGCCGATGGTGCAGGCGATCTGGCTCGACGGGTCCGGCGCGTAGTAGAAATTGCGCGCGGCCACCGCCTCGCTCAGCGCCAGATTGGTGACGCCGCTCTGCGCGGTCAGGCAGCGGTTGGCGTAGTCGATATCGAGAATGCGGTTGAAGCGTCCGAGCCCGATCAGCACCGCATCGGCGAGCGGCAGCGCACCGCCGGACAGCGAAGTGCCCGCGCCGCGCGCCACCACCTTGATAGTGCGGCGGTGGCAGATCGCGAGCACACCGGCCAGTTCCGCGACCGTGTCGGGCAGCACCGCGACCAGTGGCATCTGACGGTAAGCGGTGAGCGCATCGCAATCGTAGGCGCGCAGCCCGGCGGCATCGGCGATCACCCGCGCCGCGGGCAGCAGCGCGCGCAGCTCCGCGAGCAGGGCGTCGCGCTGGGCCAGAATGGCCGGTTCGGCGGCGGGCATCTGCACTGTGGGGGTCCTCGCTCAGGCGGTTTCGATCAAGGCTGTTTCTATCAGGGATGGTTCCAACAAGGCCGTCGCCGACAAGCGCGTCTCGAATCAAGGCGACGGCTGCGACAGGATAGTGGCTGACGCGGGCGCTGCCTACCGCCGTGACCCGTGCCCGCATCGCATGCACATACCGATGTCCGCCGGGTCACGCACAAGGACGCGAGCGTACCGGCCGTGCGGTTATCGCCGGGTAGCAAAAGCGGCATAATCCCGGCGCGCCTGTTTATCTTTTTCCCTGTGCGCGCAAGAGCGGGCAGCACGCCCGCTAACATCTATGGAGATCAGCCATGTCCGACCAACGCACCCCCACCCAGACTCTCGATGCCGTCGTCGTCGGCGCCGGCTTTGCCGGTCTCTACATGCTGCACCGGCTGCGGCAATTGGGCTTTTCGGCGCGGGTGATCGAAGCCGGCAGCGGCGCCGGCGGCACCTGGTTCTGGAACCGTTATCCCGGCGCCCGCGTGGACATTGAAAGCATGCAGTACTCCTATCAGTTTTCGGAGGAGCTGCAACAGGAATGGCAATGGTCCGAACGCTACGCGCCCCAGGCCGAACTGCTCACCTACATCAACCATGTGGTGGAGCGTTTCGATCTGGCCCGCGACATCCAGTTCAACACGCGGGTGGTGTCGGCGGTGTTCGATGAAGCCGGCAGTCGCTGGCAGGTGACCACCAACGGCAACGATCGCTTCAGTGCCCGATTCTGCATCATGGCGACGGGCTGTCTGTCGGCGGCCAACAGGCCCGACATCAAGGGCATCGACTCCTTCAAAGGACCGACGTACCACACCGGCGAATGGCCTCACGCCGGTGTCGATTTCACCGGCAAGCGAGTGGGCATCATCGGCACCGGCTCGTCGGCGATTCAGGCGATTCCTGAAATCGCCAGACAGGCGGCGCACCTGACGGTATTTCAGCGCACGCCGACGTTTTCGGTGCCGGCACGCAATGCGCCCCTCGATCCCGAATATGTGAAAAACGTGAAGCAGAATTACGCCGTCTTGCGCAAAGCCGGGAAGCAGCAATTCATCGCCTTTGACGTCCAGTCCAACGAAAAAGCGGCGACCGAGATGTCGGCCGAGGAAATCCGCGCCGAACTCGAACGCCGCTGGGCAATGGGCGGTTTGAATTTCTATGGCAGCTTTGCCGATTTGCTGGTCAACCAACACACCAACGATATGGTCGCCGATTTCGTCCGGGAAAAAATCGCCCAAAAGGTGAAGGACCCGGCAACGGCGGCGCTGCTGACGCCCAAAGTGGTCTTTGCCTGCAAGCGCCTGTGCGCCGACACCGATTATTTCGAAACCTACAACCGCGACAATGTCTCGCTCGTGGATATCAGCACGACGCCCATCGCGGAAATTACGCCCGAGGGTCTGACCGTGGCTGGCAAGGCCTACGCGTTCGATGCGCTGGTTTTCGCCACCGGCTTCGATGCCATGACCGGTTCCCTCAACAAGATCGACATTCGCGGCATCGGCGGCAAGACGCTCAAAGACAAATGGTCCGCCGGACCGCGCACCTATCTGGGTCTGTGTTCCGCCGGATTCCCCAATCTGTTCACCATCAGCGGGCCGGGCAGTCCGTCGGTGTTCACCAACATGGTGACTTCCATCGAGCAGCACGTGGAATACATCGGCGACATCATTGCCTACATGGGCAAGCACAAACTGTCCACCATCGACGCGACGAAAGAAGCCGAGGACGCCTGGGTCGATCACGTCAATGCAGTCGCGGAAGGCACGCTGGTGAACTCGTGCAGTTCCTGGTATCTCGGCGCCAACATCCCCGGCAAGCAGCGGGTGTTCATGCCGTACATTGGCGGTTTCCCGCCCTATGTCGAGAAGTGCAATGAAGTGGCCAGCAAAGGCTATGAGGGATTCGCGCTGAAATAAACGCACAGGGGCGCAGCGTCGGCCGGGCGGCACCAAAATCCGCTCGGCCGGCAAAAAGGGAGCCGGGGCGAACTGCCCCGGCCCGGTCAGGACTCCGGCGAACAGAACGCCACGCCCTCGCCGATCCAGCCGTTCGCGATCATGTGCCGGTAGGTGTCGGCGCTGGCGATGAAGCGGTGGTTGCTGTCGGCCTGGGCGAAGCGGTCGTTGTAGAGCCGCCACACCGGGCTGGTACCGGGATAGCAGGAGCCCTTGGTCGGCACCAGGGCGCGAAAGGCGATGCCCTCGTACGCCCAGCCGGAACCGGGCTGCTTCAGCAGCTCGCACTCGTTGGGGCCAGCGGTGTAGAAGTGCGAGTTCACCATCGCCGAGTAGAACCGGCACACGGGTCTGGCCGCGTCCGGCGCCGGGCCATCCGCCGGCCAAGCGTTGAAACCTTCGTCCACTATCCTCCAACCGCCGCCACCACCGCCGCTCAGCAACGAGTCTTTCTCAGCGGTTCCGGCGGTGATGAAGTAGTGGCCGATATCGTTATTGTAGAAAGCGAAGACCGCTTGGGTGGGTGGTGCAGGAGCCACCGTAATCTCGCCCAGAGCGTGCTCCTCGGGTGGATCGGACCTCGTTTGCAGCCTCGCCGCAAGGCTATAGGTTCCACCGGACAAACCGGCGATGTTGGCGGGAGGCGCTTCAATAGGCGCTCCCGGGCAGATGAAATCAATGGTGTCGGTTTTTGCCTCGATTGTGATTACGCCGGAATCCACATGTGGAGCTACATTAGCCGTGACCTGACAAAAAATCGAAAGAGTAATGATAAAGGGTTGGTAGACCTCCGGCGTCGCCGGACTCACCGTAAATTGTTGGGCGTAAGCTGACGGCATCGCACCGAACAGACAGCCGGAAAGCGCCAGGAAAAAGAAAGCCCGCGAGGCACGTTGCAGGATCTTCATGGGGAATTCCCTCCATCATCAAGAATGCCGGCACACTGCCGCTGGTGTTGGGATCGACATGGCCGGTCAGGACTCCGGCGAGCAGAAGGCCACGCCCTCGCCGATCCAGCCGTTGGCGATCATATGGCGATAGGTGTCCGGGCTCGCCACGAAACGGTGGTTGCTGTCGGCTTGGGCGAAGCGGTCGTTGTAGAGCCGCCACACCGGCGTGGTGCCGGGATAGCAGGAGCCCTTGGTCGGCACCAGCGCGCGAAAGGCGATGCCCTCGTAAGTCCAGCCCGAGCCGGACTGCTTGAGCAGCTCACACTCGTTGGTGCCGGCGGTGTAGAAGTGCGAGTTCACGAGAGAAGAATAGAACCGGCATACGGGTCTGGCCGCGGCCGGTGCGGGGCCGGCCGCCGGCCAGGCGTTGAAACCTTCGTCCACTATTCTCCAACCGCCACCCCCGCCACCCCCAAGCAGCGAATCCTTTTCGGCAACGCCCGCAGTGACGAAATAGTGCCTGATGCCTTCGTTGTAGAAGGCGAAGATGGGTTGGGTAGTGGGTGCGGGCGCGATTTCGACGCTGCCTATCTCCGGAGGCTCTACGGGATCCACATCGCGGACGCGTGCCCGGATGCTGTAGGTGCCACCAGGCAACCCCGGAACATTGGCTACCTTGCTAAACGCAGGAGGCGTTGCAAAACACCCATCAGGGATATCGGCATCGAGGTGTATGGTGTGCGCGTTCGGGAAAACATCAATTCGAATGACATCAGGATCGCCAATCAAACATCCCTCAAACGTTTCCTCTAGGGTAAACGCTTGATAGGCTTCGGGCGCCTCGGGGGTGATGGTCAAGGCTTGGACAGGACCTGTCATCCCCGCACCGAGCAAGCAACAGGAAAGAATAAGAAGCCGGCGGCTGGCTCTCAGAATATTGTTCATGGGTGAATTTCCTCCATCATCCAAATCCCGGCAGCGGCTCAAGCCGCTACCGGGATTTCGGTTCAATTGATCGCCGGTACGTTGCCGTTGGTGTTGGGCTGGCCTTGCCGCTGGCGCACGGCGAGCGTATCCCTTCCCCATGACCGGCACAAGTCAAAGCCTTTTCCAATGACACATGAGCCTGAAGGGGTGTCGTGATTCCACCGTAAGGTGAGCCTGAGGGGTCCGGTTCCGGGATCATCGGAGGATGATCGTGAACCTCGACACGCGACGCCTGAAGACCCTGGACGATATCCG
>CAMTUJ010000006.1:0-79719 GCA_947084925.1 uncultured Gammaproteobacteria bacterium | reverse complement strand
TAGCCAGACGCCCACTGAAGATAGGTGAAAACCTGCAAGCACGTGTGCACGAACAACTGCGGAACATCGGCACCAACGTCACACTGGTCCGCTCGTTCTTCAGACATCCTTCTGTAGCCTATATTTCTGACTTATGAGTAATAAAGAAAGCCAGACACGAGTTTCAGGCACACGACAAAGGTGCCAAGCGCAAGACGAAAAATAACAGAGCAATCGAACGTGGAAGCGGTTTGTTCGGTCGTCGTGCCATTGCCATTGCCATGGCCAGGTATGCGACCTCCCGCACGCTGATCCGTACTTCAACGCTGGGAACAGATTATGGAATTCACGCATTGCCGGACACGGGTTGCCGCCGGGTCTTCGCGCGCAGGTGCCGTCGCCAAAGTTCTGCCGTGGCCCCGGTTCGGGCAGTTTGTGCTGCTGCTCGCCAGCATGGTGGTTGCGGGTGGCGTTCGGGCTGGGGAGTCTTTGCAGATCCCTGCCATCCGGTCAGCCCTTGCGAGCAAGGCTTTGCTGACCGATTCGGCCAGGCTGTCGGACCGCGTCGTTGCGGTAGGCGCCTATGGCAACATCGTTTATTCGAAGGATGGCAAAACCTGGACGCAAGCCAATGTGCCGTCCCAGGTGTTGTTGACCACGGTGTTCTTCGTGGATGACCGGGAGGGTTGGGCAGCCGGCCATGACACCCTCATTTTGCACACCACGGACGGTGGCGAAAACTGGATGATTCAATACGAGGACGTCATTCCCGGCGGCGATTTGCCCAAACCGATTCTGGATATTTACTTTGCGGACAAGCTTCGCGGCTGGGCGATTGGCGCGTTTTCGCTGATGCTGGTCACCGAAGACGGCGGAGCCAGCTGGAAAACCGTGGGTACGGACAAGCTGCGCGAACAGCTTGAGGCCGCGGACAAGGAGCCCGAGCCCAACTTCAATGCATTCCAGCGCCTCGGCGACGGATTCCTGATCGTGGGCGAACTGGGTACGCTGTTGCATTACGATCCGAAACTGAGCGCGGTTGACGACGACGCGGAGCAAGCAGTCGATTCAGAGGAAGAAGATGATGTTGAAGCTGCCGGGGATGCCGAGGCGGAGAATGCGGCCGCCAACCCTGCGAATTCCCCCTGGCGCGTTATCGAATCCCCTTATGTAGGATCGTTTTTCGGCATCAGGCAGTTGGGCTCGGGCGAGCTGTTGGCCTACGGCCTGCGCGGACACATTTTTCGATCCACTGACCTTGGCAATACCTGGACACCGATCGCTACCGGCGGCGTCACCACCAATATCAATGATGTGATCGAAATGGATGACGGCGAGGTCATTATCGTCGGCAGCGGTGGCACCCTGTTTCGCCTCAGCGCCGGCAGTGCGACCGCGGAACGAATCCCCTACTCCGGATTCAACGGCTTTGTGTCGGCCCAAAAAATGGGCGCTGATTCGTTGCTGCTGTTCGGCGAGGCCGGCGCGCAGATTTTTCCACTCTAGCTAGCACCGTGATATCAGGGGCGCGCTCATTCAGAGCACGGCTTAACGTTACGAAAGGTAGATGCCATGACGAAGGAAACCTTGATGGATCGTACGATACGACTGATGTTTTCGAATCGTATCCTGATTCTGGTCCTGTTCACCGTTCTGACCGCGTTCATGGGCATCAACGCGCTCAAGCTGCGCGTTGATGCCGGTTTCGAGAAGCTGCTGCCGTTCAATCATGAGTACATCAAGACGCTCGTACATTATCAGGACGATTTCGGCACCGGAAATCAGATCGTCGTCGCTCTGATCCAGAAGGAAGGCACGATATTCAACCCCGAATTCTTCGAGGCCATGAAGCTTGCCACCGACGAAGTGTTTTTCCTGCCCGGGATTGCGCGCTCCACCGTGACGTCGATCTTCACGCCGAATGTCCGCTATATCGAAGTGGTGGAGGACGGCTTCTCGGGCGGTAACGTGGTCCCCGCGGAGTTCCGGCCCACCGAGGAATGGATGCCCATCGTCCGCAACAACATCATCAAGTCCGGGCGTCTCGGCAACTTGGTGGCCAATGATTTTTCCGGGGCCCTGATCCGGGCAGAGTTGATCGAGCGCGATCCGACCACGCGCGAACCCCTCGATTACCAGAAGATAGCGGCGGATCTGGAAGGCAAGATCCGCGCGCGATTCGAGACGGACGCCATCGATGTGCGCATCATCGGGTTTGCCAAGTCGACCGGGGATATCGCCGATGGAGCCAGGGATGTAGTGACCTTCTTTGGAATCACGCTGGTGGTTACCGGGATTCTGCTTTGGTTTTACACCCGATCGGTTATTTTGTCCCTGCTGCCCCCGACGGTATCCATGGTGGCGGTGGTGGGGCTCCTCGGGTCCCTGGATATGCTGGGATACGGGCTGGATCCCATGTCGATTCTGGTGCCGTTCCTGGTATTTGCGATCGGTGTCAGTCATGGCGTCCAGATGATCAGTGGCTGGATGGGCGAAGTGATGTATGGCGGGGATACGGATGCCAAGGGGCGGCCCATGGTTCCGGCGCCGGAGATTCCGCATGGCGTGGACAGCATGGAAGCGGCGCAGCGCACTTTCCGGCGGCTGCTGATGCCGGGGGCATTGGCGGTTATTACCACCTCGGTGAGCTTCGCCACTATTCTGCTGATTGAAATCGGGATTGTGCGCGAGACTGCCGTGACGGCCAGTATCGGTATGGCGATCATGCTGTTTACCAAAATGATTCTGCTGCCTGTGATGTTGTCCTATGTGAAAATTAGTGACCTCGAAGGATATCGGCGCCGGCATCGGGAATCGGAAGTGCGGCGCGATCCGCTGTGGCGTTTCATTGCTCGCGCCACCGAGACGAAGCCGGCATTGATCATTCTGGCGCTGGTAGCAGTGTTGACCGCGTTCGGTATCGTCAAGGGCCGGGAGCTGGCGATCGGCGATCTTCATGCCGGCATTCCGGAGCTGCGCCCGGAGGCCCGGTACAACCTGGACAGCAACGCGATTGCCCAGAAGTTCTCGATCGGCGTCGACAAACTGTCGGTGATCGTGGAGGCGCCGAGCAATGCCTGCGTGGACTACGACATCATGAAGGAAATGGATCGATTCGCCTGGTACGCCAGTAATCTTCCCGGCGTGCAGTCGGTCGACTCCCTGGCGCGGGCGATGAAAGTCATCATGGCCGCCAACAATGAGGGCAGCGCGCGCTGGTACGAATTGTCCCGCAACAGCTACAGCATGTCGTCGTCCCTCTATCACATGGGTGGTGGCGGCAAGGAGCTGATGAATGCGGACTGTACTGCCATGCCGGTGCATATCTACACGGTCGACCATAAGGCCGAGACCATCGATACCATCATCGCCGGTATCAAAGCGTACCAGGCCGGGCTCCCGCCGGAACGCTTCAAGCTGCGTCTCGCCGCGGGTAATGTCGGCATCATCGGCGCCACCAATCAGACGGTCTCCGCGGCTGAGAAGCCCATGCTCGGCTGGGTGTATGGCGTGACCATTGTGCTGGTGCTGCTGGCGTTCCGCTCGGTGGTCGGTACCATGTGCATCGTCATTCCCCTGGTGATTGTCTCCCTGCTGGGCAACGCCATGATGGTGATGCTGGAAATCGGCCTGAAGGTGAACACCTTGCCGATGATGGCGTTGGGGGTCGGAGTCGGGGTCGATTACGCGATCTACATCTACGCCTCCATGAGCGGGTTTTTGAAGACAGGCGACTCGCTCTATGAGGCGTTTTACAAGGCCATGAAGATGACCGGCAAGGCCGTGATCTTTATCGGTTTGACGCTCGGCGCCGGTGTCTGTACTTGGGTCTTCGCATCTCTCAAGTTCCAGGCTGACATGGGCATCCTGCTCACCTTCCTGTTCCTGACCAACATGCTCGGCGCGATCCTGATGCTCCCGGCGCTGGCGCGTTGGCTGCTGCCAGCCAGGTTGCGCATGGGCACGCCATCGCCTGCCTGATTTCATCCAGGCAACAAAAAGGCCGGTGTTCGAACAACACCGGCCTTTTTTGAGCCGCCAACCCGCTGGCGACCGGTTCCGGACAGGTGCTAGGCGATGGCTCCCGCCGTGCGCAGCCGTGCCAGTTGCGCGCTGTCGATCCCCCAGGCCGCGAGTGCGGCGTCGGTGTTGGAACCGGCGCGCGGGGCCGGTCCCTTGATCGACGAGGGCGTGCGGCTGAAACGTGGCGCCGGCGCCGGGTGCAGTTGGCCCGCGACTTCGACAAAGGCGTTGCGTTCGCGGTTGTGGGGATACCGCGGCGCTTCGTCCAGCGTCAGCACCGGCGCGAAGCAGATGTCGGTGTTTTCCATGATCCGGCACCATTCATCGCGGGTTTTGGTGCGGAAGATCGCTACCATTTTTTCTTTCATCGCCGGCCACTGGCTGCGGTCCATCTGTTTGGGCAGCGTCTCCGGATTCAACTCCAGTTTTTCCAGCAGCTCTTCGTAGAATTTCTTCTCGATCGAACCGATGGAAACGTATTTGCCATCGCTGGTTTCGTACACATTGTAAAAATGCGATCCGCTGTCGAGGATATTTTCCGCGCGGCGATCGGACTGGATGCCGGCTGCCTTCATGCCATAGATGGAAGTCATCAGCGACAATGCGCCGTCCACCATGCCGGCATCCACGACCTGACCCTTGCCGGAGCTTTTGCATTCGAGCAGCGCGGCAAGAATGCCGGTGAGTACAAACATGGTGCCGCCGCCGAAGTCACCCACCAGATTGAGAGGGATCGCCGGCGGCTCGGCGTTGCTGCGCCCGATCGCGTGCAGGGCGCCGGAGAGGGCGATGTAGTTCAGATCGTGGCCGGCGCTGGCCGACAGGGGTCCTTCCTGGCCCCAACCGGTAACGCGGGCGAACACCAGTTTTGGGTTGCGCGCGAGGCACACGTCAGGCCCCAGACCGAGGCGTTCCATGACGCCGGGGCGGAAACCTTCGAGCACCACGTCGGCGCTGTCGATCAATTGCAGCAGGGTCGCGATGGCGTCCGGGTTCTTGAGGTCCATGGCGATCGATGGCCGGCCACGGGTCAGATAACTGAATTCGGGCTGCATCGCGATGCCGAGCCCGGCATCCTGGACACGGTCGACGCGGATCACTTCGGCGCCCATGTCCGACAGCATCATTGCGCACATCGGCGCCGGCCCGATACCGGCCATTTCGACTACCTTGATACCTGTCAGCGGTCCGCCCACGGTTGCCTCCTCAGATTGATGATGGATTGATTGATGGTTGCCGCCGAATTGTCGAGCATCGGCGGGCGGTATGCCAGCAGCTACGCCCGCTGTTCGAGTGCTTCCCAGCGCTCGACGATGGTTTCGAGTTCATGCTGGATCTGTGCGGTGCGCGTATTCGCCGCCGTGATGTCCGCCGCGGGCCGACTGTAAAAGCCGGGCTGGCTCATCGCGTCCAGCAGTTGCCGGTGTTCGTTTTCCAGCGCGTCGATGCGTGCCGGGATGGCATCGAGTTCCTGCCGCTCCTTGTGATTCAGCTTTGTTTTGGTGGGTTGCGGCGACGTTGTCGGTGGTGGTGGCGTGGCACCGCGGGCGGCGTTCTCGCGGGGTGCCGGTGCCGGGCGCTGGCGCAAATAGTCGCTGTAGCCGCCGACGTACTCCCGCACTTCGCCATCGGGATCGAAGGCGATCAGACTGGTGACGACGTTGTCGAGAAAGGCGCGGTCGTGGCTGACCAGCAGCAGGGTGCCGGCATAGTTGGTCAGCAGGCTTTCCAGAATTTCCAGCGTCTCCGTATCCAGATCATTGGTGGGCTCATCCAGCACCAGAAAATTGGCCGGGCGCGTGAACAGGCGCGCCAGCAGCAGGCGATTGCGCTCGCCGCCGGACAGCGCCCTCACCGGCCCGCGCGTCTGGCGCGGACTGAACAGGAATTCGCCGAGATAACCCATCACGGACTGTTCCTGGCCGTTGATGGTGATGCTGGTGCGGCCCTGAGCCACCACGTCCATGAGAGTGGCGTCTTCGTCGAGGGTTTCGCGGAGCTGGTCGTAATAGGCGATATCGAGGCGGGTGCCATGGCGGACGGTGCCGGCGTCGGGTGTGATCTGGCCGAGCAGCAGATTGATCAGCGTGGTCTTGCCGCAGCCGTTGGGGCCGAGAATCCCGATCTTGTCGCCGCGCTGAATCACCGTGGAAAAACCGTTGAGCAACTGGCGGCCGCCGTAGCCGTGGTGGAGATCCAGCGCTTCGATGACGAGTTGACCGGAGCGATTGCTGGCGTCCACCTTGAGGTTGACGTTGCCCGCGCGCTCGCGCCGTTCCGCGCGTTCGCGGCGCATGGCTTCCAGGGCGCGCACGCGGCCTTCGTTGCGGGTGCGCCGCGCCTTGATGCCCTGGCGAATCCAGACTTCCTCGGCGGCCAGACGCTTGTCGAACAGCGCGTCGCGGCGCTCTTCTTCTTCGAGCGCCGCCATCTTGCCGGTCAGGTAGCGGTCGTAGTCGCCGGGCCAGTGGGTGATGCCGCCCCGCTCCAGCTCGACGATGTTGGTGGCGAGGCGACGCACCAGCGCGCGGTCGTGGGAAATGAACACCACGCTGCCATTGAAATCGAGCAGGAATTTTTCCAGCCAGTCGATCTGCTGGATGTCGAGATGGTTGGTGGGTTCGTCGAGCAGCAGCAGATTGGGTTGGTTGATCAGGGCCTGGGCCAGCAATACCCGGCGCTTGAAGCCGCCGGACAGGGATTCGATCCGGGCGTCAGGGTCGAGATCGAGGCGATCCAGCATGGCATCGAGGCGTTGTTCGAGGCGCCAGCCGTCATTGGCATCGAGATCGCCTTGCAGTTGTTCGAGTTCGTCCTCGTCCGCGCTGGTCAGCGGCGTTTTGCAGACCAGCGCCTGATAGCGCTCGCGCCACGCGCCGACCGCACCGAAGCCTTCGGCCACTACCTCGCGAATGGTGCCCTCGAGCCTGGTGGGCACCTCCTGCGCCAGCCAGGAGATGCGCAGGCCGTTGCTCTTGATGATGCGGCCGTCGTCCGGTGTGATCAGCCCGGCGATGATCTTCAGCAGCGTCGATTTGCCGGCGCCGTTGCGCCCGACCAGGGCCGTGCGCTCCCCGCTGCGGATCTGCCAGTCGATGCTGGCGAGCAGGGGTGGATGGCCGATGGACAGATGGATCTGGTTCAGTTGCAGCAGCAAGGCAGGGATTCCATGTGGGGTGAACAGTGGCGTGAAAAAGTGGCGTGAAAAAATGTGCGCAATCGTGCGGATGTTGGAGGGCGCGGCGATTTTAGTCGGTTCGCCGCCGACAATCACAAAGTAGTTGGCGCGCGGCGCAGCAATAGCCCCAATTCTGACGCCACCACATGGGAGTCGCCGCGTGCGTGCCTGGTTCCGCAGCCAAGCCGCGCACGGCCAGCCAGCAGTTGCGCCAGTGTGCCGCGCGGTCGCGCAGGTAGTCGTGGGGTGCGGGCATGATGGGTTCCTCGCCGCGCTATGCTACCGCAGCCGATGCGCAACCCACCGGCTGAAAACCCGGGGTCGTTGCGTTTTTGTTTGCATAAGGACAGGTGTCAAACCATGACAGTCCCGCCAACCAAGGCGTACTGGAGCAGACCCGCGGCAGAGGTCGTCGCGGGTCTGGACAGTGCTGCCGGGGGCCTCAGCGACGCCGAGGCCAAACGCCGGCTGCGGGAGTTCGGACCCAACCGCCTGCGCGAGAGCAACGGCCAGGGCGCATGGCAGGCGCTCATCAAGCAGTTTGCCAGTCCGCTGGTGCTGATCCTGCTGTTCGCCGCCAGCGTCTCTCTGGCGATCTCTGAATGGCTGGATGCCGCCATCATCCTGGCCATCGTGATCGGCAGCGGCCTGCTCGGCTTCGCGCAGGAATACAGCGCCTCGCGCGCGGTGCAGAAATTGCGCCAGCAGGTGTCCCTCAAGGCCCGTGTGTTGCGGGACGGCGAACCGATCGAGATCCCGGCCGAGGCAGTGGTGCCGGGCGATGTGGTGTAGGTAGCCTGATTCCCGCCGACGGCCTGATCCTGGCGGCCAGGGATTGTTTCGTCATTCAGGCGGCGCTGACCGGCGAGACCTTTCCGGCGGAGAAGCTGCCGGGCGTGGTGGCGACCGCTGCCAGCCTGCCGGAGCGGACCAACTGCGCCTTCATGGGCACCTCGGTGCGCAGTGGCACCGCGCAGCTCTTGGTGATCGAAACCGGCGGGCGCACTCAGTTCGGCCAGATTGCCCATCGCCTGAACCTGCGGCCACCGGAGACCGAATTCGAGCGTGGCATCCGCCGCTTCGGCTATCTGCTCACCCAGGTCATGCTGGTGCTGGTGATCGCGGCCTTCGCCATCAATGTGCTGTTCCATCGCCCGGTGCTGGAGGCATTGCTGTTTTCGATCGCGCTCGCCGTGGGGCTGTCGCCCGAGCTGCTGCCGGCGGTCATCACCGTCACCCTGGGACGCGGGGCCCGCGCGATGGCGGCCAAGGGCGTCATCGTGCGCCGCCTCAACGCGATCGAAAACCTGGGCAGCATGGATGTGTTCTGCACCGACAAGACCGGCACCCTGACCGAAGGCGCGGTGCGGCTCGAACAGGCGGTCGATCCCGCCGGTGTCGATGCCCCGCGGGTGCGTAGCCTCGCCTATCTGAATGCCTTCTGGGAGACCGGCATCGCCAATCCGCTGGACCAGGCCATCGTCGCCGGCCGGCCACCGACAGGCTTTGCGCTGCAGGACTGGCACAAACTCGACGAAATTCCCTACGACTTCCAGCGCAAACGCCTGAGCGTGGTGGGGCTGGGGCCGGCCGACGAGCGCCTGCTGATCTGCAAGGGCGCCTATGCCACCGTGCTGGCGGTCTGCGCCGGCGTGCGCGACGGCGACCGGGAAAGCCCGCTGGACGACACCCTGCGCGCCGGACTGGAGCGGCGTTTCGCCGCCTGGAGCCAGCAGGGATTTCGGGTGCTGGGCGTGGCCAGCCGGCGCGTGCCTGAACAGCCGGCCTACTCGGCGGCTGACGAGCAGGCCATGACCTTCGAAGGCTTCCTGCTGTTCGCCGATCCGCCCAAGGCCGGGGTGCGCGAAACTCTCGACCGGCTGGCCGCGCTGGGCGTGAAGATCAAGGTGATCACCGGCGACAACCGCCTCGTCGCCATCCATGTGGCCGAGCAGGTCGGCATTCGCGCGCCCCGGGTGCTGACCGGGCAGGAAATCAACCAGCTCAAGGACGAAGCCTTCTGGCATCAGGCCGCCCGCACCGATCTGTTCGTGGAAGTCGATCCCAGTCAGAAGGAACGGATCATTCTGGCCCTGCGCCACGCCGGCCATGTCGTCGGCTACCTGGGGGACGGCATCAACGACGCGCCGGCCCTGTATGCCGCCGATGCCGGCATCTCGGTCGACACGGCGGTGGATGTGGCCAAGGAAGCCGCCGACTTCGTGCTGCTGGGTCCCGATCTGGAGGTCCTGCGCCAAGGCATCGAATACGGGCGCACCACCTTCGCCAACACCATCAAATACATCTACATGACCACCAGTGCCAACTTTGGCAACATGGTCAGCATGGCGTTCGCCTCGCTGTTTTTGCCGTTCCTGCCGTTGCTGGCCAAGCAGATTCTGCTCAACAACTTTCTCTCCGATATTCCGGCCATCGGCATCGCCACCGATCGCGTGGACCGCGCGGCGGTGGATCGACCGCACCGCTGGAACATCGCCGCCGTGCGCCGTTTCATGCTCACCTTCGGCCTGATCAGTTCGCTGTTCGATGTGCTTACCTTTGCCATCCTGCTGTGGCTGACCGATGGTTCGCCGCTGCATTTTCGTACCGGCTGGTTCGTGGAGTCGCTGCTCACCGAGTTGCTGGTGGTACTGGTGGTGCGCACCCGCCTGCCCTGTTACCGCAGCCGCCCGGGCAACCTGCTGCTGGGGCTGACCGCGATCCTGGTCGCGGTGGCACTCGCTCTGCCCTATCTGCCGGGAGTCGCGGTGTTCGATTTCGTGCCGCTGCCGGGCCGCGTCATGGCCGCCATCCTGGGGATCGTCGCACTGTATCTGCTCGCCACCGAACTGGCCAAACGCCGGTTTTACCGGCATCCAGAGTTGCGGTCGATGAAAGCAGCGGTCGGCTCCCGCTGACACCGCAATGATCCGGAGTTGCGGGCGACCGCGGATGTCGATGCCGGGCATCCTGCCGGTCGGCCTATAATCGCCGCCATTTCCCCGTGATCCAGGAGCACGTCCGATGTTTATTGCCATGAACCGGTTTCGCATTGCCCGCGGTCAGGAAACGGCGTTCGAGGACATGTGGCGCACCCGCGACAGCCATCTCGCGGATGTGCCCGGGTTTCGCGAATTCCACCTGCTGCGTGGCGCGAGCGAGGAAGATCACACGCTGTACGCGTCCCATTCGGTATGGGAATCCCGCGCGGTTTTCGAGGACTGGACTCGCTCCGAATCCTTCCGCAAAGCCCACGCCAATGCCGGCAGCTCGAAAGGAATGTACCTGGGTCCGCCCAAGTTCGAAGGTTTCGAGGTCGTGCTTTGACGGCAGTGTCGGGCGGGGTCGCCAGCGCACCAGCCCTGCCACAGACCCCGACGCGGCTGCGCTCGATTTTCGGTGGTTCGGTCGGCAATCTGGTCGAGTGGTACGACTGGTACGCCTACTCCGCTTTTTCCCTCTATTTCGCCAAAGCCTTTTTCCCGGCAGGCGATCTCACCGCCCAGTTGCTCAACACCGCCGCGGTATTCGCGGTGGGCTTTCTGATGCGCCCGCTCGGCGGCCTGCTGTTCGGCTGGTACGCCGACCGCCAGGGGCGCAAGGCGGCGCTGAGTCTCTCGGTGCTGATGATGTGCGGCGGCTCGCTGCTGATCGTGATCAATCCGGGCTACGCCAGTATCGGCCCGGCCGCGCCCGTCCTGCTGGTGGCCGCGCGGCTGTTGCAGGGGTTGAGTGTGGGCGGTGAATACGGGGCGAGCGCAACCTATCTGACCGAAATGGCGGAATCCGGGCGGCGCGGATTTTATTCCAGCTTTCAGTATGTGACGCTGATTCTCGGTCAGCTTGCCGCACTCGGCGTATTGCTCGTGTTGCAGTTTCTACTTGCCCCGGCGGCGCTGCAGGCCTGGGGCTGGCGCATTCCGTTCGCGATTGGCGCGGGACTTGCCGTGGTGGCCCTGTACCTGCGGCGCTCGCTCGCAGAAACAGAAGCCTTCACGACAGCCACGCGCGTGCGCAACCCGCTGCGCGCCCTGCTCGGTTACCCGCGCGAGTGTCTGACCGTGGTCGGACTGACCCTCGGTGGCACCGTGGCGTTTTACACCTACAGCACGTACATGCAGAAGTTTCTGGTCAACACCTCCGGCTTCGACAAACAGACCGCCACCCTCATCATGGCGGCGGCGCTCGCATTCTTCATGCTGCTGCAACCGCTGGTCGGCGCATTGTCCGACCGCATCGGCCGTCGCCCGCTTTTGATTGCCTTTGGCGTGCTCGGTGCCCTGGCCACGGTACCACTGCTCGAAACCCTGGTGCAGACCCGCAACGGCTGGGTCGCGTTCGGACTGATCTGTGGAGCGTTGGCGATCGTGAGCGGCTACACCGCGGTCAGTGCCGTGGTGAAAGCAGAACTGTTTCCCACCGAGGTGCGCGCCCTGGGTGTGGCGCTGCCCTACGCGCTCGCGGTGTCGGTGTTTGGCGGCAGTGCCGAATATATCGGGCTCTGGTTCAAGGCGGTGGGGAGTGAAAGCAGTTTTTTCTGGTATGTCAGCGGCTGTATCGCGCTGTCCCTGCTGGTCTATCTGTGGATGCCGGAGACCCGGCACGCGCGGATCGAGCGTTGACGTAAGGCAAATGCCTGGTTTGCACGGATTTTGACTTCTATCCTACCGGTGCAAATCTTCCGGTTTGAAGTTGCGACGCTTGTGGATGACGCCGTGGATGTGGACGGTATCGCCGATGACCTCGTACAGGATGCGGTAGGAGTACATGCCGATTTCCCGCACGTCAGGTTCGGCGATTTCCGGGACCACGCGGCCGAGGCGTGGCAGGGTCAGCAGCATTTCCACCTTGTTCGCGATGTCCTGGATGACGCGGGTGGCATAGTGCTTCGAGTCGTGGGCGATGTACTGGTGAATCAGGCGCAGGTCTTCCCGCGCCGGCTGCGACCAAACAATCACCACTGATTGATTTCGTGCTTCAGGTCGTCGTGGGTGATGACCTGGCCCTGTTCGATGGCGGCGCGGCTTTTGCGCAGCTTGTCGAGCACATGGAGTCGATACATGATCTCGTCGATGTCGGCGTTGTCCGGCAACCTCCGGATCGATTCCAGTGCTTCCTGCTTGAGGGTTTGCGCGTGCATGGTGAACTCCATTTGATGGCTGTTGCCTCGCAATAACGGATATGCCCGAAGGTAGACAATACGCGTGGAAGCGCCACGGGAGCAAGGCGATTGAGCGGGTCGAGACTCGCGGTTGCCGTGTCCGGATCAGACCGTGTCGTGCTTCGCCGGCAGCGTCTCCGCCATGCGCACCGCGACCAGAGCGCCCGAGGCGAAGGTGAGTCCGGCGATCAGCCAGATGGCCGGTGCAATGCCGAAGGCATCCGCCACCAGTCCGGCCAGCAGCGCGCCCACGGCGTAGCCCAGATCGCGCCACAGCCGGTAGACGCCCACCGCGGACGCGCGCCAGCCCGGGTGCGCGACATCGCCGATGGTGGCGAGCAGTGTCGGGTACACCATGGCGGTGCCGATGCCGAGCAGCACCCCGCCCGCGGCAAAGCCCGCGAAGCTTGGGATGCTGGCGGTGAGTGCGATGCCGCCGGCCTGAATCCACATGCCCCACACGATCAGTTGCTTGCGGCCTACCCGGTCGGACCAGGCGCCGGTGAACAACTGGCCGATGCCCCACACCGCGGGGTAGATGGCGGCCAGCGTGCCGATCTGGCGCAGCGACATTCCCCCCGCGGCGAAAAACAGCGGAAGCAGCCCCCAGGCCATGCCGTCGTTGAGATTGTTGACCAGCCCCGCCTGACTCACGCTGGACAGGTTGCGGTCGGTGAGCGAGGCGCGGCGGAAGATCTCGCGCTGGCTCGGGATTGGCGTGGCGTCGCCCGCATGGTGAGTGCGTACCTCGTGGGCGACATGGTGCCGGGTCTCGCGCACCAGAAATACCGACAATCCGAGGCCGAATGCCACATAGCCGACGCCCAGCCAGAAGGGTTCGGGGCGCAGGCCGTAGCGGGCGGCGATCCAGCCGGTGGCGAGCGCGCTGGCCGCCACCGCGAGATAGCCCGAGAACTCGTTGAGCCCCATGGCGAGGCCGCGCTGTCTGGGGCCGGTCAGGTCGATTTTCATGATCACCGTGGTCGACCAGGTCAATCCCTGGCTCATGCCCAGCAGCACATTGGCGGCCAGCACCCAGTTCCAGCTCGGCGCCCACATCAGCAGGAAGGGCACCGGGATCGCCACCAGCCAGCCCGCCACCAGCACATGCTTGCGTCCGAAGCGGTCCGAGAGGCGCCCGGCGAAGTAATTGGTGAGCGCCTTGGTGATGCCGAACACCACGATGAAAGACAAGATCGCGGTGCGTGCGGCGAGCTGGAATTCCTGCTCGGCGATGGCGGGCAGAATGCTGCGCTCCAGGCCCACCATGGCGCCGACGAAGGCATTGACCAGCACCAGCAGCGCGAACTGCCCCAGGTTCTCGCGCAGGCCGAGGCGGACGGCGGGTGCGGATTGCATCAGGCGACGAGCCCCAGGTTGGCGCGCACCATGGCGTCCATGTCCGCCGGGCGCGGCGGGATGTCCCGGGTCAGCGCATCGACAAAGGCGGCCCTGTCCAGCGTCAGCGCCGGGTTCCAGCGTTTCTCGAAGCCGAGCGTCGAGGATGGTTTGCCCGACAATCCCGCGCCACAGACGCTGCCGGCCTGATGGCCCGGGTAGATCTCGATCTCATCGGGCAGATTCAGAATCCTGCTGTGCAGGCTGTCGTAAAGCACGCCGGCCATTTCCTGTTCCCGGCCGGCGAGATCCGGCCGCCCGATGGCGCCGACGAACAGGGTGTCGCCGGTCAGCACGAACCAGGGCGCCGCCCCACGGCGCAGGTCGGTGACCAGCAGGCAGAGGCTGTCCGGCGTGTGGCCGGGGGTGTGCAGCACGCGGATTTGCACGTTGCCGACTTCGATCAGTTGGCCGTCGGTGAGCGGGGTGAAGTCGAACTGTACCCGGCCGCGGTCCGACTCGTGCAGGCAGTAGGGCGCGCCGGTGCGCCGCGCCAGTTCGCGTCCGCCCGAGTAGTGGTCTGCGTGGACATGGGTGTCGATGACCTGGGTGATACGCACCTGGGCGCGCTCGGCCTCGGCGATGAACCAGTCCTCGTCGCCCGCCACCACATCGACGGCCACCGCCTTGCCCTGGCCGGCGCAGCCGAAAAAGTAGGAGAGGGATGCTTCTTTCGTAGCGAGTTGCTTGAAAAACATGATGACCTCCTCAGAACACGAGCACTAAAAAACCAGAACCTTGTCTGCCGTGGCGGTCCAGTCGGCGAGTTGGGCCAGCGTCGAACGCGGCGCGCCGTCGATCAGGTCCGCATCCAGCAGGCCACGGGCGTCCATGCAGGTGCCGCACACGCCCACTTCACCCTGGCGGGCGACCTTGCCCAGCATGAGTTGCAGGTTGTAGTAGCCCTCCGGGACTTTCTGTCCGGCGCGGGCGCAGCCCACGGCATCACCGAGGAGGAACACCCGCACCGCTTGATCCGGTCGCCCGACGAGCGCGCCGGCAACGCGCAGCGCGTTATAGGCGCGTTCGCTGCCGTAGGGGCCGTCGTTGAGAATGAACAGGGTAGTGGTCACGCGGTTTCCTCCCGGGTTTGCCGAAACGTCAGCGTGCCGCCATGGCCAGCGGCAGCCCCGCTGCCTGCCATTCACTGACACCGTCGCGCAGCTTGCGCGCGCGGTAGCCCCGGGCGGTGAGTAACCGCACCGCGGTGTCGGCGAACAGACAGAAAGGACCGCGACAGTAGGCGACGATGTCCTTGTCCGCAGGCAATTCCGCCAGCCGCGCTTCGAGTTCCGCCAGCGGCAGCGAGCGCGCAAACGGCAGGTGCGCGGTGTCGTACTCGTCGCGCGGACGCACGTCGATGACGACGATCGCACCGCTGCGCGCCTGCGTCAGCAGCTCTTCCCGCGCGGTCGCCACCAGGGTTTCGGGAGCGCCCGCCATGGCGTGCAGGGCAACCCGCAGTTCCGCCAGATGCGTTTCCGCCACTTCGCGCAACCGCACCCAGAGCTGCGCGACATCCGGCCCGCTCAGGCGGTACCACCGGTATTTGCCGTCGCGCCGGCTGGCCACGATGCGCGCCGCCGCCAGCGCCTTCAGATGGGCGCTCGCCAGCTTCAGGTCGATGGCCAGCGCAGCGGCCAGCATTTCGACGGTCTTTTCGCCCTGGGCGAGCAGCTCCAGCAGTTCCAGGCGCCTGGGGCTCGCCAGCGCCTTGCCGATGCGGGCGACCTGTTCGTACAGGGGGTCTTTCAAGGTGCGCGTTGCCATGGGAAAACAATCTAATGATTGTTTGAATGTATGTCAACGGCGGGAGTCGATCCGGATGGCGTTGCCAGGCCCCGGCAGCTCGTTGAAAAACGGCTAAAACCAGCCCTTGCGCTTGAAGTAGAGCCCCATGGCACCGGCCACCGCGACCATGATCCCGAGCGCCATGGGGTAGCCGAAGTACCAGTTGAGTTCCGGCATCGCCAGCGGGCTCGCGGCCGGGTTGCCGTTGCCGAAATTCATGCCGTAGAGCCCGGCGATGAAGGTCAGCGGCATGAAGATGGTGGCGATCACGGTGAGTGTGCGCATCGCATCGTTCATGCGGTAGCTCAGGCTCGACAGGTAGATGTCCATCAGGCTGGTGGTCATGTCGCGGTAGTTTCCCAGCAGATCCATCACCTGGATGGCGTGGTCGTGGCAGTCGCGCAGATAGAGGCGGGTGTGTTCATCGATGAGGTCGTTTTCTTCGCGCAGAACGGCGCTCACCAGATCCCGCTGCGGCCACAACATGCGGCGCAGCACCAGCAGGTTGCGGCGCAAATGGTGAATGGTTGCGACCGTGTCGCGGGAGGGGCTGTCGAGCACGGCTTCTTCCAGGTGTTCGATTTCCTCGCCAAGTTTTTCGAGCACCGGAAAACCCGCATCGATCACCAGATCGAGCACGGCGTAGAGCAGATAGCCCACCGGATAACCGCGGATCAGGCTGGATTCGGCGTGCAGGCGTTTGCGCACGGGTTCGAAGGGGTCCTCGCCATTGCTGGTGAAAGTGATGAGAAAACCGGGGCCGAGGAAGATACTGACCTGGTCCATATGAACTTCATTTTCCGCGCTGCGCGGTAGCGCGGCGATCAGGAAATAATGTCCCGGATGCGGATCGAACTTGGGCCGCTGGCCGGTGTTCTGCACATCTTCCAGCGCGAGCGGATGCAAACCGAATTTCTGTCCCAGTTGCTGCAGCATCGTCGGCGAGGGCGTGCCTTGAATGTGAATCCAGGTGGCGGCGGGGGTTTTCAGATAGGGCAGGCAGTCATCCAGTGACTGGACGGCGATCTCCTTGCAGCTCTCAGCGGTGTATTCCAGCAGCCGGATGCGGGCCGGCGTGGCGCCTTCCGCGGCCGGGATCAAGGTGCCGGGCGGAGTGCCCGGCGGATGATAGCGTTTGACGATCTTGCGCATGGGGACGGCTCGGGGCGTGGCGGTGCTCATGCTCATGATAGTCAAAACCGCGCGAGCCTTGCCCGCAGCGGGCGGATATCGCGCACGTTTGGCCCGACATGCCCCGCATCCATCAGCGGCCACCGCAGCGCGATGAGCGCATCATTCCCGGCCATTGGGAAGGCGATCCGATTCAAGGGCGCGCGTAACGCGTCCGTTGTCGACACACGAGTCGAGCGAGCCTCGCTGCTTGTGGCCCTGGTCACGTTGGACAATGCCGGCACTGCTGTGGCCGTCACCGGTTTCACTCGAGCCGAACTCGACGCCGCGGCCTGGCCGCTCAACATGCGACTCCGAACAAGCCCCGGCTGGAAGTGTCCCGCCGAACTGTTCATGCCAGAGTTCTTCGACTTCTATAGGCATCATCACCTATAGGCATCATCACCGACTTCCTGCACTTCGGACCTGAAACCGCCCTGGATTCAATCGCGAAAGACTCACGAACAGCGATACGTGATGACTCCGCGCTTTCACGGCAAGATCGCGACTTCCGTGCAGCCTCGCACCGCCAGCGCCGGATGCAGGATGTCGCTGCCGGCGGCGCCGGTGAACAGGGCGCGAAACCCCCGGTCGGGTCCATCCGCGGGGCCGGACAGCAGGGTCAGCACGCGCCGCGCGATGGCATCGCCGGAATCCACCCAGTGCACCGGGCGCGGGGCGGCCGTGGCGAGCGCCTCGGCGAGCAGCGGGAAATGCGTGCAGGCGAGGACCAGCGTGTCGAGCGCCGGGTTGGTGAACAGCGGAGCCAGGATGGCGCGCAGTTCGTCGATATCCGGCGCCGTGCCGCGCAGCGCCTGTTCCGCGATCTCGACCAGCCGCGAGCTGCCCAGGCAGACCACTTCGCAGTCGGCCGCGAAGTCGGCGATCAGCTGCCGGGTGTAGGGCCGGCTCACGGTGCCCGGGGTGCCCAGCAGACCGATGACCTTGGTGGCGGACAGCGCGGCGGCGGGTTTGATGGCGGGCACCACGCCGACCACCGGATTCGGGATGCGCGCGCGCAGGCGCGGCAGCGCCACGGTGCTCGCGGTATTGCAGGCCACCACCAGAATGTCGGGCTGCTCCCGGCGCACCAGCTGGTGCAGGACCTTGTCCACGCGTTCGACCAGCTCGGTTTCCGCCTTGGTGCCGTAGGGGAAGGCGGCGTTGTCGCAGGCAAAGATGAAATCGCAGCCCGGCGCGCGGGCGCGCAGCGCGGCCAGCACACTGAGACCGCCGACGCCGGAATCGAATACCAATACCCTGGGAGCACGCGTCATGGCGCGGAATTCTACCGCAGCGGGCGGGATGTCGGGACTTGCGTTCGGTAGACTGACGGCCTGTGGCCGCGGCGTCGCCTGCCCGCCGGTTGCGGACGTGTTCTGCCTGAATCCGATCCTCGTTGCGCGCTGACCGGCCGCGGTCGCGCCCGACGGCCTTTTCACACTTGCCTGCCTTGGTCTCCTCGCCGCGATGAATTACCTGGACATCGTCTGGTTCGCCTTGGGCACCGTCACGCCCATCTATCTGGTCACCGCCCTGGGTGTGGTGCTGCGCCGGGCCGGGGCGCTGAGCGACGGTTTTCTGCGTGATGCCTCGCGGCTGGTGTTCAATCTGGGCGCGCCGGCGATGCTGTTTCTGTCCCTGGCCGGCGCCGAGATCGAAGTCACCCGCGCGCCGCGTTTTCTGCTGATCAGCACGGCGCTGGTGATGGGACTCGCGCTGCTGGCCTGGCCGTTGGCGGTGCTGATGGTGCGGACGCGGGAACAGCGCGGCGTGTTCCTGCAAGGGGCGGCACGCGGCAATCTGCTGATCGCCGGGCTCGCCATGGCGCAGAGCGTCTACGGCGTCGAGGGCGTGGCGCTCGCATCGCTGCCGATGGCGGTGTTCATCGTGTTCGGCAATGTGTTTTCCATCGCCATGCTGCGCCGCTACGGGGACGCGGGATCGGGGCGCGGACTGGGCCGCGACGCGTTCAGGAATCCGGTCATCATCGGCATTGTGCTGGGCGTGGCGGCGGGCGCGGTGCGGCTGCCCTTGCCCGGGATTCTGGTGGACACCGGAAAAATTCTGGGGCAGCTCACGGTGCCGCTGGTGCTCTTTACCCTGGGTGCGTCCCTGGATTTTCGCGAACTGCGCAAACCGACCCTGGTGAGCTGGGGGGCGGCGTTCTACAAATGCCTGTGGATGCCGCTGATCGGCGTGCCGCTGGGCTATTGGGCCGGGGTGCGCGGCATGGAACTCGGCATCCTGTTTCTGGTGCTCGCCTCGCCGACCGCCACCATCAGCGTGGTGTTTGCCGAGATGTTCGGCGGCAGCCGCCGGCTGGCAGCCAATATCGTGCTGGTCAGCGGACTGCTGTCCTTCGTGGTCAACTGCGGTGGCCTGATTCTGCTGCGGGTGTTCGGCCTCGCCTGAGACCTGCCGGCGCGCGTCGGTTTCAGCGCCGGACCAGCAAGGCACCGCATTCCAGGTGTTGGGTGCCGGGAAACTGATCGAACACGGCGAACTCGGCGACGCGATGCGTCTCGTTCAACGCCAGCAGGTTGTTTTTCAGTGTCTGCGGATTGCAGGAAATGTAAAAAATATTGCTGAAGGTTTTGGCGGGAGCGAGGGTGGTTGCGTCGAGACCGGCGCGCGGCGGATCGACCAGCAGGGTCGAGAACCGGTAGGCACCGAGATCGATCTCCCGCAGGCGCCGGAACGGGCGCACCCCGACCAGCGCCTGGCCCACTTCCTCGCTGGACATCCGCACCAGCACGACATTGTCGATGCCGTTGGTTTCCAGATTGTGGTGCGCGGCGCGCACCGACAGCTTCGCTACTTCCGTCGCGAGCACGCGCTCGAACCGGCCGGCCAGCACCAAAGTGAAATTGCCGTTGCCGCAGTAGAGCTCCAGCAGATCGCCGCCGAGATTGCGGGCCTGTTCCGCCGTCCAGGCGAGCATCTCCCGATTGATGACGGCATTGGGCTGGGTGAAGCTGGATTCGATCTGCTGCCAGGAGTAGCCGCGGCCGGCCACGGTCATTGTTTCGATCACATAATCGCGCCCGATCACGATTTTTTGCTTGCGGCTGCGGCCGATCAGGCTGCAATCAAGGTGCCTGGCGAGGGCCTCGGCGGCGTCCCGCCAGGCCGCGTCCAGCGCGCGGTGGTAGATGAGCGTGATCAGGGCATCGCCCGCCATTGTGGTGAGGAACTCCGCGGCGAACAGACGCCGCCGCAGTGCCGGCGCTGCGTTCAGGGCGGCGAGCAATGGCGGCATCAGGCGCGCGATGGTCGGCGCGCCCGGCGGGAAGTCGTCGATGACGTAGGGCGTGCCGGATTCGCCGGGTTGGTACATGGCGTAGTGGCAGCGCTCGTCCTGATGCCAGATGCGGAACTCCGCGCGCATCCGGTAGCCGGTGGCCGGCGACGGATGAATGCTGATGCTGTCTGGCAGCAGGGCGCCGAAGTCCGCGCGCAAGGCGCTGACCTTGGCTGTCAGCGTCAGGTCGGCAGTGGCGGCGGGCGGTGAGCCGGACGGGTCCGTGGGCGCAGGTGGCGTCATGGTGCGGGAACCCCAAAGCGGCCGATTATAGCGGTCGATGCTCCCGCGCCGGCGGCGGTACCCCGCTTGGCTTGCGCCAGCCCGGGTGTGCGCTGATAATCGAAGCGGGCCGGATGCTCGTGCTGTGCGGCGGATCGCCGACCACCTGCCTCGTTCCGGCGGGGCTTTCCATAACATAACCACAATGATCGGGAGGTGACGGATGACGTTTCAACGTCCGCAATTCAAACCCCAGTACGAGAACTACATCGGCGGGCGCTGGGTGGCTCCCATCGACGGCAAGTATTTCGAAGACACCTCGCCCATCGACGGCAAACTGGTGACGCGCATTCCCCAGTCCAGCGCCAAGGACATCGATCTGGCGGTGAAGAAAGCGTGGGAGGCCTTTCCCGCGTGGGGCAAGACTTCGGCCGCCGCGCGCAGCGCGGTACTCAACAAGATCGCCGACACCATCGAAGCCAATATCCAGCACCTGGCGATGGTGGAGACCTGCGATAACGGCAAGGGTATCCGCGAGACGCTGGGTGCCGATCTGCCGCTGGTCATCGACCAGTTTCGTTATTTCGCCGCGGCCATTCGCACCGAATCGGGCTCGGTGAGCGACATCGATGCCACTCTGGTGTCGATGGAAATCCATGAACCCCTCGGCGTTGTGGGCCAGATCATTCCCTGGAACTTCCCGCTGCTGATGGCGGCCTGGAAGATCGCGCCGGCGCTCGCCGCCGGCAACTGCGTGGTGCTGAAACCGGCCGAGCAGACGCCGGTGTCGATTCTGGTGCTGATGGAGCTCATCGGCGATCTGCTGCCGCCCGGAGTGCTCAATGTGGTGAACGGGTTTGGCGCCGAGGCCGGCAAGCCGCTCGCGTCTCACCCCGATATCAAGAAAGTCGCTTTTACCGGTGAAACCACCACCGGCCGGCTCATCATGCAGTACGCCTCCGAGAACATCATTCCGGTATCGCTCGAACTCGGCGGCAAGTCGCCCAATATTTTTTGCGCGAGTGTGATGGATCAGGACGACGGTTTCCTGGACAAGGCGATCGAAGGTTTCGTGTCGTTTGCGCTCAACCAGGGTCAGGTCTGTACCTGCCCGTCGCGGGCTTTGGTGCACGAGAGCATCTACGAGCGGTTCATGGAAAAATGTCTGCCCCGCGTGGCCGCGATCAACATGGGCGACCCCTACGAACTCACCACCATGATGGGTGCCCAGGCCTCCAACGACCAGTACGAGAAAATCCTGAGTTACATCGACATCGGCAAGAAAGAGGGCGCGCAGCTGCTCTGCGGCGGGCAATCGTACAAGAATACCCGGTATCCGGGCGGGTATTACATCCAGCCCACGGTGTTCAAGGGCCACAACAAGATGCGTATCTTCCAGGAGGAGATTTTCGGGCCGGTGCTTTCGGTCACCACGTTCAAGGACGATGACGAAGCGCTCGCCATCGCCAATGACACCCTCTACGGCCTGGCGTCGGCGGTGTGGTCGCGGGACATGCACCAGGTGCAGACTTTCGTGCGCGGCATCCAGGCGGGTCGGGTGTGGGTGAACTGCTACCACGTCTATCCCGCGCATGCGTCCTTTGGCGGCTACAAGAAATCCGGCATCGGTCGTGAAAACCACCATATGATGCTGGACCATTACCGCAATACGAAAAACGTCCTGATTTCCTACGCCAGGGAGAGAATGGGCTTCTTCTGAGATCTGTTTCGGCATGACGGAATTCTGCGAGCGACTGGCCATCACCGACGCGGCGCGCGCCGTGGTGGACCAGTTGCGCGCCAGGCACGGTGCGCTGCTGTTTCATCAGAGCGGCGGCTGCTGCGATGGCTCCGCGCCCATGTGTTTTGCGGTGGGCGATTTTCGTGTCGGCAGCCGCGATGTCTGTCTGGGTGACGTGCACGGCTGCAAGTTCTACATGTCACCCGAACAGTTCCAGTACTACGAAAACTGTCATACCACCATCGATGTGGTGCCCGGGCGCGGCGCCAGTTTTTCGCTGGAAATTCCTCTGGGAGTACGTTTTCTGATCCGCTCCCGGTTGTTGACGGAAGCGGAGCTGGCCAACTCGCGACCGCTCAGTGTTGGCGCCGGGGATTGAATTCGCGACCATGCTGGTTTAATCCCGAACGGGAACTGTGGTTTCATGCGCCATGTGCGCCGCTTACGCCATCGAACTCGAAACTCCCCTCGCGAGTGAACTGAATCGCATCCTGTGCGAGCAGATCGCTATCGCCGCGCAAGCGCTTGCCACGGTTTCCCGCAAACGGCTCCAGGGTGTGTCTGACGCGCAGGCAGCGCTCGAACGCATGGCCGCGCTCGGCCACCTGTTCGCCGCCACCGACCCCGATCTTGCCGGCCGCGCGGTGGCGCAGGTGGAGGTGATCGCCGATGGTCTCGCGCCGTTGCGGGAGCATTTTGCACAGCGCGCGTTGTTCACCGATTTGTTGGATGGTCTGGATACCAGCCCCGTGTTCGAGCGGGTGCGGGAGATATGCGAAACACCGCCGGTCGTGGTGATCGAGGGGCGCGAGATGTCCCCCAAACGTCTTGCGGCGCTGGCGTCCGGCCGGCTCGAGGTACTGGTCACCGCGCTGGACCCCGGGCTGCTGGGCACCTTCGATCGCGCGGATCTGCGCGCCGGATTGGCGGGTTCCCGGGCCGATTGCCGCCGCCATGCCGTTCGAGCGCTGAAGTCCGGAGCGGGCGCCGACTTTGGCAACTGGGCGCGTTATGCGCGGTTTTACAGCTGCCAGCGTCAGCTTCTGGGCGCGGCGGAGAAACTGGATCCGGTCGAGACCGCGCAGTCCGGCCAACTTGCCGACCTGCTTGCGCGCGAACGTGAACTCGCGACGCTGAGCGAGCGGTTGCGGCATCTGGTGCGGACTCGCACCGAAGCGGCGTACCAACCCTTCATCGATGCGATCGTGGACCGTCGCCAGGTGCTGCGCCTGGAAATTGAAACGTTGACGGAACTGTTGCTCGATATCGGTGCTGAAGTCGGCCCGGGTGAATCAGGACTCACGGCCACGCCACCTCAGACTTAGCTATTCGCCCCGCCCTCTGGGGAAGCGCCATCGGTGCCGAGTGCAAGACTGTCGAGCCGCGCATACTGGGGGCCATCCGGTGTCGGGATGCTCTGGAACACGCAGAGTTCGTTGAACGACAGACCCAGTTCCAGCGCCGCGGCGCGGAACTCTCCGGCTCCGGCGCCGCGGGCAAGGGTGATATGGGGGCGAAACCCCGATGCCGCAGCGGTGATTCCGGTTGCCGCCACGCAACGCGCCACCGCGGTGTGCAAAGCCAGCAGCGCTGCATCCGGCATGAGCTCCAGCGCCAGAAGTGGCGCCGCGGGCGTGGGGAAGGGCGCGAGCGCCAACGCACGGCCGCGGCCAGGGCGGCGCGGGACCTCGGTGCGCAAACGCGCGGCCAGCGCGGCCAGCGTGGCGGGCAACTGGTCGCCCAGAAAGCAAAGCGTCACATGGTAGTTCGCGGGAGGAATCAGCCGCCAGCCAGCACCCGCGCGCGCCTGGATCAGCGCCGCGAGTGCAGCCCGATCGCTTGGGGATACCGAGCAGCCGATAAAACACCGCATCCGACGCTCAGTGCAGATATTCGCGGGAGCTGTGCGTCACCAGCGCATCGACCGACTGGCTGGCGTAGGTCTGAATCTGCTCTTGCAGCGATTCGATGACACGCTGGTTTTCCCCGACGATGACGAACGTCCAGCGCGCCCGGTCGTGGATGTCATGCCAGGCCGACTCGGTTACCGCGATGTTGGGCTTGCTGCCGAACTTTTCCCGCAGGCCCCCCAGCCGGCGCCGCTTGTCTTTCAGCGAATGGCAGGCCGGCAATTGAAACTCGATGGTGAGACGGAGGATAGGCACGGCCCGGTCAGTCGCTTTCCGCAGTGCGTGGCCGGCGTTGCACATCAGTCACCGCGGTACCGGCAGCCGCTGGTGCAGGTCTCCCGCACCGCGACCGCGGACAGGCCGGGCACCACCGGTTTCAGCCGGTGCCAGATCCAGCGCGCAATATGTTCGCTGGTCGGGTTTTCGAGGCCGTCGATTTCGTTCAGGTAACGGTGATCGAGCTGGTCGTGGATGGGTCGGCAGGCGGCTTTCAGATCGGCAAAATCCATCACCCAGCCGCTGTCGGCGCCGATGGGGCCTTCCACATGCACGGTGACATGAAAGGAGTGCCCGTGCAGGCGGCGACATTTGTGATCAAGCGGCACATTGGGCAGGTGATGTGCCGCCTCGAAAGTAAATGATTTGTTGATTTCCATCGGAATTTGGCGGTGCGGGTAATGACGCATGGTAGTTACCCGGCCAAGCCAAGTACAGCGGCGAATCGACTTTCGGTAGCCCAGCTTTTCGTTGACAGAGAGGGGCGTTCCGGTAGAATGCGCGTCTCCTTACCGGGTGGTTAGCTCAGTTGGGAGAGCGACGGCCTTACAAGCCGTAGGTCACAGGTTCGACCCCTGTACCACCCACCAATCATTGCCCATCAACGGACCGGTAGTTCAGTCGGTTAGAATGCCGGCCTGTCACGCCGGAGGTCGCGGGTTCGAGTCCCGTCCGGTCCGCCATGCATCTTGTGAGAACAGTCAGCTACACGACTGTTTCCGATTCGCCCAGCACACCGCCCGCCATCCCGGAAAATGGTTTTCCAGGGAAAAGGGGCTGTTCTCGCATTGTTGCATGCATCAGTGTGCCCGCCGCGTCAGGAAAAAATATGTAACCCGCCTCGAATAACCCAGCCTGATGCCGCAAAAACCCGCCGGCGCAGGTGAAACGTTCAAAATTGCGTCAACAAGCCCCTTGCAGCGCCCTTCATTTCACCTGTTTCCCGGCATATTGGCGGAAAACAGGCGCACTACCCCTATGTGGCCAGATACCGTTCCGCCCGCAGCAGATTGGTAAAACCCGCGAGCAGGTACAGCCGGTTCTTCTTCTTCGCCAGGCCCCGATACCGCACTTTGGCATAGCCCAACATCCGCTTGATGCGTTGAAACGGATGCTCCACCAATTCGGCCTCGGCCTGCACCATCCGCTTGTAACTCATCGCGTTGTGACGCGAGGCATTGGCTTTGAGCTTGGTGCCGTCCACCGCAATCATGCCGAGTTTGATGAGCCCGCATTCGCGCGCCAGCTTCACCACCCGCGCGAACAGGGCCGCCAGTTCCTCAAGGTGCCGCGCGCGAAAGTCGCACTGCGTGCGATGCGCCGGAAAATTGCCCGCCCCCAGCACCCGAAGGGCCACGTCTTCGTGCAGCTTCTTCGCCAGTTTGCGCGAGGAGAACACCCCGGTGGCATAGCCGTGCAGCAATAGCTTGACCATCATCGCCGGATGGAACGCCGACAGGTCGGGCGCATCGACCGTGTCGCTCACGAAGCAGGCCAGGTGCCCGGCGGGCAGCCACTCATCAACCGGCGGGGGCAGCAGCAGGGATTGGCCGGGACAGTAAGGCACATAGGAGGTCGTCATGCTTTATTGTCCACCATCCGGGCTTCTGGCGCGCAGACTCCTAGCCGCTGGATGCCGCACTGCATGCAGGTATTGACGAGACTGAGAATCCAGGCCAGGCGCTGAATGTTCGATCGTGTCCCATGACGTGGTGTAGCTCTTTGATCTGACGATGGGCTGCTGGTTTGGCCGGGTTGCGGTGTTCAGGCTGCCACGGCCGGCAGATTCATGGCAGGGGGTTCGAGCATTTCGGTCATCGTCTCGCGGGTCATATAGCGGGCGCGCTGGACGGCCCATTCGTCATTCTGCTCAAGCAGGATCGCGCCGACCAGGCGGGTGATGGCGCCTCGTTCGGGAAGATGCCGACGACCTCGGTTCTGCGCTTGATCTCGCCGTTGAGCCGTTCCAGCGGGTTGGTGCTGTGCAGCTTCACCCGCTGTGCCGCCGGGAAGCTCATGTAGGCCAGCACGTCGGCTTCGGCCTGATCCATGAGCGCCGCCAGCTTGGGCACGCTGGCCCGCTGCTGATCGGCGACGTGGCGCCACTGCTGGCGCGCGGCCTGGGCGTCGTTCTGCGCAAAGGCGGTGGCGATGAAGGCGGACACGACGCGACACCCGCTCTCGCCGGCGTGCGCCAGCACGTTGCGCATGACGTGCACCCGGCAGCGCTGTCAAGTCGCCGTGAGCACCTTCGAAACCGCCGCCTTGATGCCTTCGTGACGGTCGGAGATCACCAGCTTCACGCCGCGCGGGCCGCGCCGCGCGAGCGTGCGCAGGAAATTCTTCCAGAAGGTCTCGGCTTCGGACGGGCCGATGTCCATGCCCAGGATCTCGCGACGGCCGTCGGCGCTGACGCCGACCGCGACGATGACCGCGACCGACACGATCCGCACGGCCTGTCGGGTCTTCACATAGGTGGCGTCGATCCACAGGTACGGCCAGTCGCCCTCGATCGGGCGGTCCAGAAACGCATGGACGCGCTCGTCGATGTCCTCGCATAGCCGGGACACCTGGCTCTTGGAAATCCCGCTGCCGCCCATGGCCTGCACCCGATCATCGACCGAGCGGGTCCAGATGCCCTGGATGTACGCCTCCTGGATCACCGCCGTCAGCGCCTTCTCGGCCATCCGGCGCGGCTCCAGAAAGCCCGGGAAGTAACTGCCCTTGCGTAGCCTGGGGATGCGCAGCTCCACGGTCCCGGCCCGCGTCTGCCAGTCGCGCTCGCGGTAGCCGTTGCGCTGCACGATGCGCTCGGCGTTCTTCTGGTCACAGGCGGCACCGGTCAGCGCGCCGACCTCCAGCTCCATCAGCCGCTTACCTGGCAAAGCCGATCATCTCGCGCAGCAGGTCGGCGTCCGGGCTCTTTTCCAGAAGCGCCCGCAGGTTCATCATCTCGTCGGTCATCGGTGGTTCCTCGTGTTCAGGGTTGAGTCTTCGCAAACCCAAACCTAAACCAGTTGCCACCGATGACCTTCCGAACCTACACCACGCTGTGGGACACGGCCATGCCCAGCGTGTCCATCAGCCCCAGCACCTGCTCCACGCGGTGCCCGATCCAGCCCAGAATGTGGGTCGGCAGCTCGGCCGGCAGCTCGGTCTGGCCAAAGCCGACCAGGTCCGGGGCGACCACGTAGTAGTGCTTCGCCAGGTCCGGCGCGCAGCGCAGCCAGTTGGAGGCCGCCGTGGCGCCGGGCCCGGCGCCGTGCAGCAGGATGGCTGGCGGATTCTTGGGGTCACCGGCCAGCACCACGTGGCTGGCGATGGCGCCGGACTGGATTCTTTGTTCGACGACGGATGTACTCACGGGAAGCTCCTGATGGCGACAAGAAAAATCATGCGCGCCGGCTGGCGCAGGGCCGCAATGATAGCCGCGCGATCCACCGGAAAGCCGGCGGTGGTCAGGGTATTGCCAATGGCGGGCGCGTGACGGCGGCGGCAATGCCCGGGCGCACCGGCCTGCTGCGGCGCTGGGCGCTGTACGACTTTGCCAACAGCGCGTTTCCGACCGTCATCGAGACCTTCGTCTTCGCGGCCTATTTCACGCGCCAGGTGGCGCCGGATCCGGTCACCGGCAGCGCGCTGTGGGGCACGGCGGTGGGCATCGCCGGACTGGCGGTGGCGCTGCTGGGGCCAATCATTGGCGCCATTGCCGATCACGGCGGCGGGCTGCGCCGCTGGCTGCTGGGCACCACCGCGCTGTGCGTGCTACCGACCGCGGCACTGTGGTGGGTGCTGCCGAACTCGCCACACCTGATCGAAGCCCTGCTGCTGGTCGGCCTGGCGACGATCGGCATGGAGCTGGCCAGCGTGTTCTACAACGCGCTGCTGCCGCGCCTGGCGCCGGCCGACCGCATCGGCCGCTGGTCCGGCTGGGGCTGGGGTCTGGGCTATGCCGGCGGGCTGCTGTGCCTGCTGCTGGCGCTGCTGGGCTTCGTGCGGGAAGGCGCCTGGTTCCCGCTGCCGCGTGGTGATGCCAGCCACGTGCGCGCCACCTTCGTGCTGGCGGCGGTGTGGTTCGGGCTGTTCGCACTGCCGCTGCTGACCGCCCGCCTGCCCGGGCGGGAAGCGTCCGCCGCTCGCTTCGAGTTGAAGGCCAGCCTGCGCGAGCTGTGGCACACCTTGCGCGGCCTGCCGCGGCAGGGCCCGCTGCTGCGTTTTCTCATCGCGCGGATGCTGTACACGGATGGCCTGGCCACGCTGTTTGCGTTCGGCGGCGTGTACGCCGCCGGCACCTTTGCCATGACCGAATCGCAGGTGCTGGCCTTCGGCATCGGGCTGAACGTGACGGCCGGTCTGGGCGCGGTCGCCTTTGCCCATCTGGACGACCGTATCGGCAGCCGCAACACGATAGTCATCGCCCTGCTGGCACTGCTCGTGACCAGCGCCGGCGCATTGCTGGCGCAGTCGGTGACGGCACTCTGGGTGGCCGGGCTGGCGCTTGGCATCTTCGTCGGCCCGGCACAGGCCGCCAGCCGCTCGCTGCTGGCGCGCATGGCGCCCGCTGAGCAGCGCAATCAGCTGTTCGGGCTGTTCACGCTGTCGGGCAAGGCGACGGCATTCCTGGGACCGCTGCTGGTCGGCGGGCTGACATTCTGGTCCGGCAGCCAGCGCGTCGGCATGGCGGTGATTCTCGGTCTGTTGCTGACCGGGCTGGTGCTGATGCTCACGGTACCGGCGGATCGGCCAAACGAGCGCGGATGAGGGCCGAAACCGCCTCGCGCAGCGCCCGCGCGGCGCGCTCGTGCGGCTGACCGGGGCCCAGTCCGGCCAGCAGCTCGGTGGCCTTGATCGGTGCGCCGATGTGGACCGTGATCCGCCCAGCCCGCGGCCAGCACCGATGTATCGGCCAGGCCTGGTAGGCGCCCTCGATGTACACCGGCAGCACCGGCACGTCGGTGTGCTCCAGCAGCAGGCCGATGCCGGGCAGGAACGGCTCCAGCGCGCCGCTTCTGGAACGGATGCCTTCCGGAAACCACACCAGTGCGTTGCCGGCGCGCAGCGCCGCCAGGCCAAAGGCGAGGCTGGACAGCGCGCGGCGTTCGGAATCCATCGGCAACACCCGCGCCAGGCGCGACACCAGGCGCATCTGCAGGCTGGCCAGCATGATGCCGGTCCAGCCGGCCCAGCACAGGTCGCGCAGCGCGCGCCGGCCAAGCGCCGCGCCCAGCGCCGGAGCGTCGAGGTAACTGCCGTGATTGGGCGCCAGCAGGAACGCCCCGCTCGCCGGCAGGTGCTCGCGGCCGGTCACGCGCAGTCGAAACAAGCCGCGCATCAGCAGCCAGGTCAGCCCCAGCAGCACGGCGCGCAGCGGCACGGCCCAGACGGGCACGGGCTGTAGCCACCGGCGCTGCTCGGCATCGAGCGCGGCCAGCGGATCGTCCAGCAGCGTGGCCGGCGGCGCCGTGTCGGCAAGACTCACTTCGCGCAGCAGGTCGCGCACGGTGGCGATGCGGGCGATGGCGTCCTCGGACAACTGGGCGCCGCTGCGGGCGGCGATGTCCATGCCAAAGTTCAGCCACCCCAGCGAGTCGAGCCCAAGGTCGAACTGCATGTGGCTGTCCGGCGTCAGCGGCCGGTCCGGGTAGCGCTCGCGCAGAAAATCCCACACCGCCCGCGCCCGCGGGTCGCGCAGCAAGGTCTCGTCGGCAGCGGCCAGCGACGCTGCTTCCCGCGCACCGCTGCCGGCCGCCAGGCGCGCCTGCGCGTAGCGTTCGGGCAGCAGATGACGGCGCAGCTTGCCAAGCGCGGTGCGCGCCAACGGCTCGGCGGTGACGGCAAACTCCACCACCCGCTGGTAACTGGGCAGTTGCTGCGACCGCTCGGCCACCGCCTCGCGCAACGCCGCCTCGGTGGCGGGCTGCTCCGGCACCAGCAGCACCACCAGCCGCCGATCCACCTGCTGTACCGCCGCCTCCGCAATCAGCGGATGGGCCTGGTAGACTGCCTCCACCTCCTCCGGCTGGATGTTCTTGCCGCTCTCGGTGACGATCAGCGTCGAGGCGCGGCCCAGCACCTCCAGGCAGCCGTCCGCTTCCAGCCGGCCAAGATCGCCGGTGCGAAACCAGCCGTCGGCCGTGAACGCCTCTTGATTGGCCTGCGGCAGGTCGAAATAGCCGCCAAACACGCCCGGGCCGCGCACCTCGATGGCACCGGCGCCGGCCGGCAGGTCTTGTTCGCCCGCCTGCGGCACCGCCAGGCGCAGTTCGGTGCCCGGCACGGCGCGCCCGGCGCTGCCGGGCCGGCACTGCCCCGGCATGCGCAGCGTGAGCAAGGGCGAAGTCTCGGTAAGCCCATAGCCGACCGCTACCCGCCAGCCAAGCGCCGTCAGGTCGGCATCCAGATCGGCATCCAGCGCCGCCCCGCCGCAGGCCAGCAGGCGCAACTCCGGCGCCATCTGGCGGTGCAGCGGCGCCAGCAGCCGGCGTGTCACGCCAGCGCCAAGGCGCGGCGCGGACCAGCGGGCGGCCGCCCGCAGCCCACCCAGTAAACGTCGGGGCAGCGGCGCCAGCCCGGCCAGGCGGCCGTCGATGCCTTCCAGCAGCGCCCGGTACAGACGCGGCACGCCGATCAGCACGCTGGCCCGGCCCTCGCGCAGGGCCTGCATGATCTGCGCGCCGGTGGTGGCGCCCGGCAGCAGCAGCGTCACGCCGGCCAGGATCGGCAGCAGCAGGCCGATCACGAACGGATACACGTGGTGCATGGGCAGCGGCAGCAGCACCCGGTCGCCCGGCCGGGCCAGGTCCGCCGCCGCCACGGTGCGCAGCTGATACAGCAGGTTGGCGTGACTGAGCGGCACGCCCTTGGGCGGCCCGGTGGTGCCGGAGGTATAGAACATCACCGCCGGGCTGGCCGGATCGAGTGCCTCGACGGCCGGCACGGCGGGCACCGGGCCGGGTGCCGACAGCGCATCGACCAGCACCGCCGGCGCCCCGCAGCCGGCACAGCGTGGTGCGTGCTCGGCATCGGTCAGCACCAGCCCCGGCGCCGCATCGGCGAGCACATGCCGCAGGGTGTCGTCCGCGCTGTGGGCGTCCAGCGGCAGCAGCACGCCACCGGCCCGCAGCACGGCCAGCGCAGCGATCGCCCACGGCAGGCCGCTTTCGGCCAGCAGCAGCGCCCGCCCGCCCGGCTTCAGGCCGTGCGCGTGCAGACGCGCCGCGGCGGCTTCGACGCGCTGCGCCAGCTCGCGATAACCGAGCGCCTGCTCGCCCGTGGCGGCAAACCAGCGCAGGGCCGGGGCATCACCGAATCCATCCAGACCCCGCAGCAGGGCGGCAAGGTCCGGCGCCGGGGCAATCTGCACGCTCAAGACATCCTCCCATCAGTAGCTGCTGGCGCCAGGCGTCCGCGTACCATACACCGCCCCGTTGCGTATTCCGGAGCATCCTGTGGCAGCACCGCGCATAGGACTTGCGCTTGGCAGTGGCGCCGCGCGTGGCTGGGCGCGCGCCATGGACGTGTCGCAGACGGCTGTGAGCCGAATCTGGCGGGCTTTCGGCTTGCAGCCGTACCGCCAGGAGACGTTCAAACTCTCCAGCCTCTCCAGCGCCTCCCGGTTTGTCGAAAAGGTCCGCGACATCGTTGGCCTGTACCTCGATCCGCCGCTCAAGGCGATGGTGCTGTGTGGATGAGAAGAGCCAGATTCAGGCTCTGGATCGCACGCAGCCGATCCTGCCACTGGCCCCCGGTATCCCCGAGCGCCGCACGCACGACTACATGCGTCATGGCACGACCACGCTGTTTGCCGCGCTCGACATTGCTACCGGTCAGGTCATCGGCGAAATGCATCGTCGTCACCGCTCACGTGAGTTCCTTCAGTTCCTGCGCACCATCGAAGCCAATGTACCCGCCGATCTCGACATCCATTGGGTCATGGAATTATGCCTCTTTTGAATTTCGAGTGGGTAATGGTGCGTGACGGCGCTGGTAGCCCGAGGCCGGGGGTCAAGGGCGGGCCGCGGGGTTATCGCAGCCCGGCGAAGCGCACCCTTGACGCCTGGAATCGGGCAATACGCTGGCCCATGGCTGGATGCAGCGGGGTTGTGCATCCAGCCATGGAGACCTGCGCGGCGATTGGTAACGCGGTGGCGGAAGTAAGATGCGCGCCCCTGTGAAACGTGAGTGACCGCGACATGACTGCCAAATTGTTCGAAGCCGCCCTGGGCATTACCTCCCCGTGGTACATCAACGGGGTCGAGTTTGACGTGGCGAAGAAGACGTTGTCCATTGTCGTCGACTTCATCGCTGGCAGCCGCTTTGCCGTGCCCGGCATCGACGGGGCGCACCCGGCGCATGACACCGTGACCAAACGCTACCGGCATCTGAACTTCTTCCAGCATGAGTGCCATCTGGAGGTTCGTGTCCCGCGCGCGCCTGCCCGATGGCGGCATTCGACAGGTCGAACCCGACTGGGCCGGACGGCTCGCCGGCTTCACGCTGCTGTTCGACGCTGATCATGGCGATGTGCCGGGAAATGACCTTCGCGGCGGTATCCCGGCTGGTGGGCTTGTCCTGGCATCAGGTGGTGGCGATCTGCAAGCGTTATGTCGATCCGGGGCTGGAACAGGCCGACTTCTCCGAGGTCAAGCGGCTGGCGGCCGATGAGACATCCAAGGCGAAGGGGCACGATTACATCACGCTAGTGTCCTGAGTTAGAAATTCGTTGAACTATTTACTTATTGCCGAGTCTGTTGTGTAGTGTGTATGCCCGACGAGGACGGCGATGAGAGGAAGACCGAAGGCGCCATTGGTGTTGACCGAGTCCGAACGCGAACAGCTTACGGCGTTGATGCTGCGTCGCAAGACAGCGCAGGCCCTGGCCTTGCGAGCGCGCATCGTGCTGGCCTGTGCCGAGGGTGCGGATAACAAGGTCGTGGCCGCGCGCCAGCGGGTCACGCAGCAGACGGTATCGAAATGGCGCGGTCGTTTTGTCGAACAGCGCCTGGACGGTCTGCTGGATGCGCCGCGCCCGGGCGCGCCGCGCACGATTGACGATGCCCGAGTCGATGCCGTCATCGCCAAAACGCTGGCGTCCGTGCCTGCGGGTGCCACGCACTGGAGCACGCGCAGCATGGCGCGCGCCATGGACGTGTCGCAGACGGCTGTGAGCCGAATCTGGCGGGCTTTGGGCTTGCAGCCGCACCGCCAGGAGACGTTCAAACTCTCCAGCGACCCCCTGTTTGTCGAAAAGGTCCGCGACATCGTTGGCCTGTACCTCGATCCGCCGCTCAAGGCGATGGTGCTGTGTGTGGATGAGAAGAGCCAGATTCAGGCTCTGGATCGCACGCAGCCGATCCTGCCGCTGGCCCCCGGTATCCCCGAGCGCCGCCCGCACGACTACATGCGCCATGGCACCACCACGCTCTTTGCGGCGCTGGACATCGCTACGGGAGCGGTGATCGGTGCGTTGCACCGGCGCCACCGCAGCAGCGAGTTTCTGAAGTTCCTGCGCACCATCGAAGCCAACGTGCCGCCCGATTTGGACATCCACTGGGTGATGGACAACTACGGCACGCACAAGACTGCCTCCATCAAGGCCTGGTTCGCCAGACATCCCAGGTTCTACGTGCACTTCACGCCCACCTCGGCTTCCTGGCTGAACCAGGTCGAGCGCTGGTTCGCCACCTTGACTGAGAAGTACCTCCGTCGCGCCACGCACAGATCAACCAGACAGCTCGAACAGGCCATCCGCCAATACCTCGAACTCAACAACGCCGACCCCAAACCCTTCGTTTGGGCCAAGTCCGCCGCGGATATCCTTGCAAGCGTCGAAAGATTTTGTCTTCGAATTTCTAACTCAGAACACTAGTGGCCGATGCCGGCCAGCGCCGGGTGTTGTTCGTCACCGAAGGGCGCTACGCCGACACGATCAAGGCATTCGCCGCCGACTTCACCGCCCACGGCGGCGATCCGAAGGCCGTCGAGTCCATTTCCATCGACATGTCGCCGGCCTTCATCAAGGGCGTCACCAAGCACCTGCCCAATGCCCGGATTACCTTCGACAAGTTCCACGTCATCGCCCATGCCAGTACCGCTGTCGACCAGACCCGGCGCATCGAACAGAAGACCGATCCGAGCCTGAAGGGCTTGCGCTGGAAACTCCTGCGGGATCGCGCCAGCCTCACCCCGGATGCCCGTGCCGATCTGGATGCGCTCATCGCGCAGGTGACCACCAAACGCACCGCCCGCGCCTGGCTCTACAAGGAGCAGTTGCGCGAGATTCTGGAGCGCAAGCAGATCAATGTCGTGCGCGACATGCTCACGCAATGGGCCACCAATGTGATGCGCTCGAAGGTCGAGCCGATGAAGGAGGTGGCGACGATGATCCGCTGTCATATCGAGGGCATCGTCGCCTGGACCCAGACGCGCCAGACCAACGGCTTCCTTGAAGCCATCAACGGCCTGTTTCAGGCCGCCAAGCGCAAGGCGCGCCGCTATGGCAACTTCTCCACCATCCGCACCGTCCCCTTTCTTCCGATGAGGTGAGTGATTACGCGCCTATGTGATCGCCAGGATCTCTCGGGGCATCAATCCTGATGAAGCCATGCTGGCAGGTCTTCTGCACGACATCGGCAAACTTTACATCCTGCAACGGGCGGAGAAGTATCCGGCGCTGTTCGGCCAGAGCGAGACATGCCATCAGATCGTTGGAGAGTGGCACACCGGCGTCGGTAGCGCGATTCTTGCGGGATGGAACTTCGGTCCCGAGATGATCGCGGTTGCCGAAGAACACGAACAGATTAATCGAGTCACCAAGACGGATGCGGATCTGGTCGATGTGGTGTTGGTCGCCAACCTGCTTGCGAATGACCCGCAGGAAGGCGAAGGCGTCGCCGAATGGGCGGCTCTGCCGTCCGTGATCCGGCTCAGGCTGGAGAGAACGTCGGCGAACGATATTCTCACAGAATCCCGGGATCGGCTGGACTCCATCGTCAATGCCCTGGATGGGCAGGGATAACACCGGCTCAAACCCCACCCCTTGACACCGGCGGCGTCGCTGGCTACTTTTAGCTGGTTATTTGCTGAGGGGGGTGTTTCCTTGTGCTCCGAGGTGCCCGCCCGAGACCAGACTGAAAAATAATTCGCCTAAGGGAGGGCCGCATGTCGACCGCAGATCTGCAGCGCACTTTGAATGCACTGGGTGACGGGGAGTCCTGGGTCATCAGCCGGGATGATTTTCGCAATGCCTGCGACCCGGATGACAAGGTAGTGTATCTGACCATAGCGCGGCGAATGGCCCACGCCCGCAAATACTACGTCACCATCAACGAAGACACCCTGGTATTTGAGCCTCGCCCCTGACGGCGGGGGCAACGCGTTGGCCGCAAAAGGCAAGGCCCCGCAGCGTCTGACGCCGCGGGGCCTTGAGGGGCGTTTGTTGCCGCTTATTTTTCGAACAGGAAGTCTTTCTCCATATCGCCCTGCACTTCCTTGGCCTTCTCGATATAGCGCTTGAAACCGCCGTTGTAGGTGCCGTCCTGACGGCGGTTGAATTCACCTTCGAAGTTGTAATAGCCCGGCGTACATTCCTTGTTGCGGTCGGTCTTGCCGCGATAATCGATCACTTCCTGCACCCACCACTCCTCGATTTCGGGGGTGATGTCGATGGTGCTGTAGCCGTGCTCCCGGGTGTACTTGATGCAGGCCGCGATATGGTCGCCCTGCACCGAGAGTACATCGGTGATGTTGAACTGAAAGGACGCCTGATACCCGGCCATGATGAACAGGTTCGGGTAGCCGTGGGAGTGGATGCCCAGCAATGTGCGGATGCCGTCCTTGTATTTTTCGTTCAGCTCAAGGCCGTTGCGGCCGATGATCTGGTTGTAGATGCCGGTTTTCTGCACCTCGAAACCGGTGGCGTAGACGATCAGGTCCACTTCGTATTGCTCGCCGTTGGCGACCGGACCCTTTTCGGTGATTTCGGTGACGCCCTTGCCGTGGGTATCCACCAGATGAACGTTGGGCTGGTTGAAGGTGGGCAGGAACTCATCGTGGAAGGTGGGCCGCTTGCACATGAACATGTACCAGGGCTTGAGGGATTCCGCGGTTTCCTTGTCCTCGACGATTTCGTCGATGCGGCCGTGCAGCCACATCACATAGTCGATATTGGCGTTCTCCTGGCGGCGGACTTTCTCCTCGGGCGGGACCTCGGCGCGCACGGTCGTTTTGGGCGCGTGCGGGTCGGAGCCGTCGATGGCGCGCCGGCGCCGCGCGGCCTGCCAGCCCGGCTTCAGTTTGCGCGCCCAGTTGGGGTCGGTGGCCCAGTCGTTGCGGATGTCGATACACGACGGGGTACGCTGGAACACATAGAGTTCCTTGGCGGTCTTGGCGACTTCCGGAATCACCTGCACGGCGGTGGCGCCGGTGCCGATGATGGCGACCCGCTTGCCCTTCAGTTTTTCCAGATTCTTGCCCGTGTAGTCGTAATCCCAGCGCGAGCTGTGGAAGGACTTCCCTTTGAAGCTTGGGATCCCTTTGATTTTCGACAGCTTGGGCTTGGCCATGGGGCCGTTGGCGCACACCACGAAACGCGCCTTCATGTGGTCGCCGCGGTCGGTTTTGACGTGCCACAGTTTTTCTTCTTCATTCCACACCGTCGAGGTGACGGTGGTCTGGAATACGGCGAGGTCGTAGATGTTGTAATACTTGGCGATGCGCTGGCAGTGCTCGAAAATTTCGGTGGCGCGCGCGTAGCGGCGGCTGGGCACATAGTCGAGTTCTTCGAGCAGCGGCAGGTAATCGTAGGAAGGCACGTCACAGGCGGCGCCGGGATAGCGGTTCCAGTACCAGGTGCCACCGACATCGGCCCCGCGTTCGACGATACGAATGCTCTTGACGCCATATTCGCGCAGGCGGGCGATGGACAGCAGCGCGGAGAAGCCGCCGCCGGTGAACAGCACTTCAACGGTGTCGTTGATGGCTTCGCGCGGCTTGAAGTTGCCGCCGTACGGGTCTTCGCCAAAGTGCGCCAGTTCACCATCCAGGTCCGAGGTGAACTGGGCGGTTCCCTCCGGGCGGTAATTCAAGCGCAGGTCGCGCTCCTCGGCAAACTTCCGCTTGATCTCGTCGTAATAGGACTGGGGTTTGTCGGTCTTGTAGTTCGGGTCAAAGGCGCTCAAACGCGAGACGTTCTCGCCCTTGGCTATTTTGCTCACCGCTTTAGCTTCTGCCATGGTAATAACCTCGATGGGTAGTGGTTGTTGGTAACGGTAGGCTGCAAAAAAAGTCGAGTACCCGGTCTGCCGCGACTCGCTGCGGGGGAAGACGCGCAGGCTTTATGTGGCGACACAGGGTAATTGGTGGTTTTAAGTATAGTCGGCAAGGCGTGGCTTGCCTAACACATGTACCCTCGGACACGGGCGCGTTATCTGCGCGATATCAACAGGTCTGCTTTTGTTGACGCCTGGCGCGCCAATGTCGGGCTGCGAAGGTTGCCGGGGGGAATTGCGATGGTGCCCAGGACGGCCCTGTCGAAGTCCGAAACCCGCCAACACTATCGGCGCACTCCGCCACTTGATGGTGCACCCGAGCGAACCGGAATACACTGGAACCGCTTGAAACGCCATGATGCTGGCTAGAGGTAGGGATATGGGTGGAAACGTTATTGTTGTGAAGGCCGCGCGCGACCAAGAGGCGGGCGTGTGGTTTGTCGAATCCAGTGACGTGCCCGGCCTGAATCTGGAAGCTGATTCCCTGGATGCCCTCGCCGATCAACTCCCGGGAGCAATCCTCGACCTGCTGGAGGCGGGCGGGGGGCTCGGTGATGGCGATTACGACGTGCCTGTCGAACTGATCGCGCACGCCAGCACCCGCGTTCGCCTGTCGGCAGCGTGAATGACTACGGAAAGCCGGTCCGCGAGCTCCTGAAGGAGAATGGCTGCGAGCACCTCCGACTGGGGCGCGGCGACCACGAAGTGTGGCGCAGCCCGCACGCGCCCAACCCTTTCACCGTCCCTGTCAAGATCAAGTCGCGCCACACGGCATCCTCAAGGACGCCGGGCTGGCGAAAGCGTTTTAACACCAGATGACCGCCCACCACCTGGCCGCTTGTGGGCCGGTTTGTGGGACGTTTCAGAAATTCGCCTGTAACCCGTTGTTTTACTTATATGCGTGGTGCCCAGGAGAGGACTTGAACCTCCACGACCGTAAGGCCACTAGCACCTGAAGCTAGCGTGTCTACCAATTTCACCACCTGGGCGCGGACCGACCCCAAAAGCTGGGGGCCGGCGCGGGAGCCGCACTTTACGTATCGCCTCCAACCTTGTCAATCCGTCATACTGCGGCGGAGCAGGCCGGCGGCCGGAACATTCCGACGCGGGTGTCTGCACCGAATCAATGAGCCATGATCTGAATTATGCGGAACAAACATCTCAAGAATGATCCCCAGGCGGAGCGGGAAGCGGCGCGCTACGAAAAGCCCATCCCCAGCCGCGAATACATCCTGCAGTTGCTGGCGGACAGTGTAGGGCCGCTCAACCAGGCTGAGCTGAGCCATGAACTCGGCCTCAGGGACGACGAGCAGATCGAGGCGCTGCGCCGTCGCCTGGGCGCCATGGTCCGCGACGGCCAGATCGTCGAGAACCGCTCTGGCGGCTATGGCGCGCTGGACAAGATGAACCTGATCAAGGGCCGCGTCACGGGTCATCCCGAGGGCTACGGCTTCGTGGTGGCCGGCGGCGGTCAGCCGGATATCTTTCTGTCCAGCCGCCAGATGCGCCGGGTGCTGGCGGGCGACCAGGTGCTGGTACGGATTGCGGGCTTCGACCGTCGCGGTCGTCCCGAAGGCTCCATCGTGGAAGTGCTGGAACACGGCACGCGCGAACTGGTGGGGCGCTATTTCACCGAGGGCGGCATCCATTTCGTGCGCCCGGACAACCCCGGGATCAGTCAGGACGTGCTGATTACGCCGGGCGGTACCGGCGGCGCCCGGGCCGGGCAGATGGTGCTGGTGGAAATTACCCGCCAGCCGTCCCGCGAGGGTCAGCCCGCGGGTCGCATTTCCCGGGTGCTCGGCGATCACCTGGCGCCCGGAATGGAAATCGAAGTGGCGATCCACAACTTCAGCCTGCCCCGGACCTGGCCGGAGGCGGTCGTCGCCCTGGTCGGCAAGTTGCCGGAGCAGGTGGAACGTACCGATTTGCGGGGGCGGGTCGATCTGCGCGAACTGGCGCTGGTCACCATCGATGGCGAGGACGCCCGCGACTTCGACGATGCCGTCTATTGCGAGCGCCTCAGGTTCGGCGGCTGGCGCCTGCTGGTGGCGATCGCCGACGTTTCCCACTATGTGCCCGCGGGATCCGCCCTGGATCGCGAGGCCTATCAGCGCGGCAACTCGGTCTATTTCCCCGGACATGTGGTGCCGATGTTGCCGGAGCAGCTTTCCAACGGACTGTGCTCGCTGAATCCGGAGGTGGATCGCCTGTGCATGGTGTGCGAGATGCGCATCGACCGGAAGGGCGTGGTCAAAAACTTCGAATTTTATGAGGCCGTGATGCATTCCCGGGCGCGGCTGACCTACACCCAGGTGGCGGCCATGATCGCCCAGAAAGATGATCCGGAGAGCGGCGTGCGCAGCCAGTTCCGCGCCGTTCTGCCCCGGATCGACGAACTGCATCGCCTCTATCAGGCGCTGCGCGAGGCGCGCGAGCGCCGCGGCGCGATCGACTTTGAATCCGGCGAGACCCGCATCCTGTTCGATGCGGAGCGCAAGATCGAACGCATCGTGCCGGCCGAACGCACCGAGGCGCACCGCCTGATCGAGGAGTGCATGCTGTGCGCGAATGTCTGCACGGCGCAGTTGTTGGAGAAGAGCAAACTGCCGGTGCTGTACCGGGTTCACGATGGGCCGCAGGCCGAGAAGCTCGCCAATCTGCGGGAGTTCCTCGGCGAGCTGGGCCTGGGTCTGCCGGGTGGCGACGAGCCCACGCCGGAGGATTTCCAGGCGGTGCTCAAAAAAGTAGCGGATCGTCCCGATGCTGCCATCATTCAGTCGGTGATGCTGCGCTCCATGCGGCAGGCACGGTACCAGCCAGAAAACCTCGGGCATTTCGGTCTGCATTATCCCGCCTATACCCATTTCACCTCACCGATTCGCCGTTATCCCGATCTCCTGGTGCACCGCGCCATCCGCGCGCTGCTGTGGAGCAAGGGGCGCAACAAACAGCTGCGTCGGCACGCGGACGCGCCCAAGGTGCCATTGCCGCAAGGCTATCCCTACGATGCGGCGGCCATGGACGAGGCGGGCGTGCAGTGCTCCATGACGGAGCGCCGCGCCGACGACGCGACGCGCAGTGTCGTGCATTGGCTCAAGTGCGAATATTTGCTTGAACACGTCGCTGACGAATTTGCCGGTGTCGTAGTGGGCGTCACCAGCTTCGGCCTGTTCGTGGAGCTGGAAGAGCTTTATGTCGAGGGCCTGATCCATATCACCGGCCTGCCCAAGGATTATTACCACCACGAGCCGGCCCACCACCGTCTGATGGGCGAGCGCACCCGGCGGGTGTTCCGTCTCGGCGACCGGCTGCGGGTGCGGGTGGCGCGGGTAAACCTCGATGAGCGCAAGGTCGATTTCGATCTGGTCGATGGAGTCGGGCGCCGCCCGGGACGGGAGCCGGACGTATCCACAACGGCGCGCAAACATGCGGCTCCGCATGCGGACGAACCGGGTCGCAAGGGCAAAGGCAGGCGCAAGGGCAAGGCCAGTCAACCAGCGGCAGCGGCCGCCAAGCCGGCGCGCGGTGGACGCGGTGCCACGAAGCCGCCCGATGAAGCGCCAACCGCGGGCGCGCGGCGACCGGGACGGCGTCGGCGCTAGCTGGCTTTACCACCGGGACTCATTGCGCATTGCGTTGTGGCCAGGGCCGGGACAACGTGTTTGATCCCGGTGGCGCGCGGGGTATAGTTGACCGGCGGGTCGCATGGCGGCGCCGTGCAGGCCGAATAACAATAACGCAGCCGGGGGACCACCGTGGAAATAACCATTGTCATCGCCATCATCCTGTTTATCGCCTATCTGCTGTGCTGGCCCATACCCATTGATCCCAAGGGTTGGCAGCCGCCCAAGGCGCCACCCTATGAGGGCCGCTTCGAACGCAAGAACTCGCTGGCGAGCGCCGAGAAGCTCTGGCGCGGAAAACTCGCCGGACCCGAGGCAACCGCCATCAAGGACGGTTACATCTACACGGGGCTGACCAACGGCAATCTCGTGCGCATGAAAATCGAAGGGGAGGGCGAGCCCGAGGTGCTGGCCAACACCGGCGGTCACCCGCTCGGACTCAAGTTTGATGCGGCGGGCAACCTGATTGTCTGCGATGTCGAGAAAGGTCTTGTCTGCGTGACTCCGGCCGGCGAAGTATCGGTGCTGAGCAACTCGGTCGATGGCCGCAAATACAATGTCGCCGACGACCTTGCGATTGCCGCCGACGGCAAGATCTATTTCAGCGACATCTCCACCAAATTCACCATGGCGCAGGCCGGCTACGCGATCATGGAGGACAACCCGACCGGCGTGCTGGTGTGTTACGACCCGGCTACCCAGGCCAGCCACGTTGCTCTCGATAACCTGCGCCTTGCCAACGGCGTCGCGATGGGGCCCGACGACGACTATGTGCTGGTCAACGAAACCCTCGGCTTTTGCGTCACGCGCCTGTGGCTCAAGGGGCCGAAGGCCGGGCAGCGCGATACCTTCGTGAGCAATCTGCCGGGCGGACCGGACAACATCACGTTCAACGGCAAGGACACCTACTGGGTGGCACTGGCATTTCCCCGCTATCCGCATCTGGAAGCGCTGGCGTCGCAGCCCTTCCTGAAAAAGCTGATGATGCGCCTGCCCCGGTTTCTGGCCCCGGTCCCGGATTTCTTCCAGGGCCTGCATCTGCCGACTTATGGCTTGTTTGTCGGCGTGGACATGAATGGCAGCATCACGCATTTCATGGACGCCCATGGCGGTGACATCGGCATGGTCACCAGCGTGCTCGAATACGCAGGCCATCTGTACCTGGGTGGTCTGGGCTCCGATTTCATCGCGCGGTTGCCGGTGCCCACGCCGGTCTGAAGCCCGCGCCGGTGAGCAGGGTAGAATCCCGGCTCGTCAGGCAGTGAGTGGACGGTATGGCAGGCGGCGCTGAGTGCGAGTGGGTTTACGGTGTCCATGCCGTGATGGGGTTATTGAAAACCGATGCCGGTCGGGTGCGCGAGATCCGGCTCCAGCGCCATCGTCGCGATCAGCGCCTGGAAAAGGTTCGCTTCCTGGCGGATCAGCAGGGCGTGGCATGGCAGTGGGTCGAGCGCGATGAGCTGGACCGTCTGGCCGATGGCCGTCACCAGGGCGTAGCCGCATTTTGCACCGCAGGGGCGCTGCACGATGAAAGCTTTCTGGCCGCTCTGATCGAGGACCGCACCGATCTGCTGCTCCTGGTGCTCGATGGAATCACCGACCCGCACAATCTCGGTGCGTGCCTGCGCGCCGCCGATGCCGCCGGCGTTGCCGCCGTGATCGCGCCCCGGGATCGCGCGGTGGGGATTACCGCAACGGTACAAAAGGTGGCCAGCGGCGCCGCGGCCAGCGTGCCCTATGTGGTGGTCACCAATCTGGCGCGTACGCTGCGGGGTCTGCGGGAGGCGGGAGTCTGGCTGGTCGGAACCTGTGGCGACGCCGAGGCGTCGCTGTACGACGCCGATCTGCGCGGACGCACGGCGCTGGTCATGGGTGCGGAGGACACCGGCCTGCGTCGCCTGACCCGCGACTGCTGCGATCTGCTGGTCAAGCTCCCCATGGCGGGTAGCGTCGAGAGTCTGAATGTCGCCGTCGCCACGGGCATCTGCCTGTTCGAGGCGGTCCGGCAGCGGCGTGCCGGTACGTCGTCACCATGAACTCCTCGGGTATCAGGAGGCGTCAGTGAAGCCGATGCCGGCCGGCGCCGCCGGCAGTAACCTCAACCTTCCCAATGTGTTGAGCGGGCTGCGGTTGCTGCTCGCCCCGGTGTTGCTGTGGTTTGCCCATGGCGGTTTGGCGGAGCCCTTTCTCTGGCTGCTGGCGCTGGCGCTGGCAACCGATGCGGTGGACGGTCATCTCGCGCGCCGGATGGGCGTAGCCACGCCGCTGGGCGCCAGGCTGGACAGCTGGGGCGATCTCTGCACCTACGCCGCCATGGTCTTCGGGCTGATGTGGTTGTGGCCCGCGGTGTTCGCGCGCGAGGCCTGGTTTCTGTATCTGGCGGTCGGGTTTTACCTGATCCCCACCCTGACCAGCCTGCTGAAATTTCGTGAGCTGCCGCGTTACCACACCTGGGCCGCGAAGCTGTCGGCGATTCTGATGGCGCCGGCGTATTACCTGTTGGTGCTTTACGACCTGAACTGGCTGTTTCGGCTGGTGGTGCTGTTCCATATCTGGGTGGCGATCGAGGAGGTCATCATCACCATCATCCTCAGCCGGGGGCATTATGATGTGCCGACACTGTTTCATGCCCGCGAGATCGTGCAGCGGCAGCGCGAGGCGCTGCACGCGCGGCGGGCGCGTCGCCGGGATCGGCGCGCGGCAAAACAGGATGTTCGGCAGTGCAGGCCCGGTGGTTCCGGCGAGACGTGATACGGTCGGATTGTCGGGGGGGATACGCAGTAACGGAATGTCGTCGACGGATCTGGTACCAGAGGCCGGACTCGAACCGGCACGGGTTTTACCCCAACGGATTTTGAATCCGTCGTGTCTACCAATTTCACCACTCTGGCAAGGCCGGGAAAGGCAATGCCGGAAAATTATAGCAGCAAGGGAAATAATCCCCAGGGGGCAAGATGAAAATAGGTGTTTTTTCCATTCTTTCGAACATGGCCGCCGATCCCGCGGTGGTCGCCAAGCGCGCCGAGCAACTGGGTTTCGATTCCTACTGGGTGCCGGACCATACCGTTCTGCCGGTGACCTACTCGGACCAGTACCCGGGGGTGCGCGCTGGCGAGCCCGGGCCGGATTACCTCTGGCAGATGCCGGACCCGCTGATTGCGCTCACCCGCGCGGCCGCCGTCACCAGCACCATCCTGCTGGGTACGGGCATCATTCTGGTCCCGGAACGCAACCCGCTGCTCGCCGCCAAGATGGTGGCGTCCCTGGATTCCTTTTCCGGCGGGCGCTTTCTGATGGGTATCGGCGCGGGCTGGAATCGCGAGGAATGCACGATTCTCGGCGGCGATTTCGACCATCGCTGGGGCCAGACCAAGGATTACATCCTGGCCATGAAGCAACTCTGGACCCAGGCGGAATCCGAATACCACGGCAAGTACGTGGACTTTCCACCGGTGCGCTGTTTCCCCAAACCGGCGCAGCGCCCGCACCCGCCGATACTGCTGGGCGGCTTCACGGCCGAGCGCGTGTACCAGCGCATCGCCGAATGGGGCGATGGCTGGCTGCCGGTGCTGGAATCGGTCGATCAGTTCCGCCAGGGCGTCGAGCGCCTCAAACGGGCTGCCGATGCCGTGGGGCGTGATTACGGCGAATTGACCAAGACGGTGTTCGGCATCAAGGGACAGTGGGAGACGCCGGAGCAAATCCGCGCGCTGGAGGCGGCGGGCGCGGATCGGGTCGTGATGTGGCTGCCGGAAAATCTGCCGCTCGACAAGCTGTTGGCCGAGATGGAGGCCATGGCGGGTCGGCTGCTCTGACCGGAGATATTTGCCGCGCTGATTGGCGCTCGCGTAGCCCGCGTCTGACCTAAACGCTTTTCCGCCGCGGCGGCGGTTGGGTTGGGGTGCGGTTTTCGGCTACCCTTGCGCCTTTTTTCGGACCCTCCATGCGCCGGGAACTGTTTCACTACGATCTGCCGCCGGAGTTGATCGCGACCCATCCGCCCCAGCGGCGCCGCGACAGCCGGCTGCTGGTGCTCGACGGGCCGCGCGGCGCGCTCAGCCATCGCCACTTCCCCGATCTCCTGCAACTGGTGCGTCGCGACGATCTGCTGGTGTTCAACGACACCCGCGTGATGCCGGCGCGATTGTTGGGTCGCAAGGACAGCGGCGGTCGCGTCGAGGTGCTGATCGAGCGTCTTGGGGACGCTCCGCAGCAGGCGTTGGCGATGATTCGCGCGAGCAAGGCGCCCCGGGCCGGCTCGCGCATCCACTTCGAGCGCGGCGTGACGGCGCAGGTGCGTGGGCGTCGCGATGACCTGTTCGAACTCTGTTTCGAAGGTTCCGCTCCGGTCGTCGAAATTCTGGAAGCCATCGGCGAAATACCGCTGCCGCCATACCTGGGTCGGCCGGCCACCGCTGCCGACCGGGAGCGTTACCAGACGCTGTATGCCCGCGAGTCCGGGGCGGTTGCCGCGCCCACGGCTGGACTTCACTTCGATGAGCACATGCTCGCGCAACTTGCCGCGCAGGACATCGGCATGGGGTTTGTCACGCTCCACGTCGGCGCGGGGACTTTTCGTCCGGTGCGCGCCGACGACATCCGTGAGCATCGCATGCACGCCGAGCGCGTCACCGTCAGTGCGGAACTGTGCGCGCAGGTGGCGGCGACCCGCGCCGCCGGTGGGCGGATCATCGCGGTGGGCACCACCGCGGTGCGCAGCCTGGAGACGGCGGCTGCCAGCGGCGTGCTGCGGCCTTTTGTCGGCGACACCGATATTTTCATTTTTCCGGGTTACGAGTTCCGCAGCGTGGATGCGCTGATCACCAACTTCCATCTGCCGGAATCCAGTCTGCTGATGCTGGTGTGTGCTTTTGCGGGTCATCGCGCGACGCTTGCCGCCTACCGCGCGGCGGTGGCGGAGCGCTACCGTTTCTTCAGCTATGGAGATGCCATGTTCATCACCCGCAACCCGGCGGCGTCCGGGGAGATTCCCGCGTGACGCGCACCTGCCACATGCGTTTTGAACTGCTGGCCCGGGATGGCGCGGCGCGGCGTGGGCGGCTGCACTTTCCGCGTGGCATCGTGGAGACTCCGGCGTTCATGCCGGTCGGCACCTACGGCACCGTGAAGGCGATGGCGCCGCGCGATCTGGTCGCGATCGGTGCCCAGATGGTGCTCGGCAACACCTTCCATCTGATGCTGCGTCCGGGCACCGAGATCATCCGTGCCCACGGCGATCTCCACGATTTCATGCAGTGGCCCGGACCCATCCTGACGGATTCCGGCGGTTTTCAGGTGTTCAGTCTGGGCGCGCGGCGCAAGATCACCGAGGCCGGGGTGCGCTTTCGGTCGCCCATCGACGGCAGTCCGGTGGAGCTGGACCCGGAGCGTTCCATTGCCGTGCAGCGCGAGCTGGGCGCCGATGTGGTGATGGCGTTCGACGAATGCACGCCCTATCCGGCGAGCGAGGCCACCGCGCGCGCGTCCATGGAGTTGTCGATGCGCTGGGCGCGGCGCAGCCGGCAGGCGCACGGGGACAGTCCGGCCGCCCTGTTCGGGATCGTGCAGGGCGGCATGTACGAAACGCTGCGTGCGGAGTCCCTCGCGGCCCTCACCGACATCGGCTTCGACGGCTACGCCATCGGCGGTTTGTCGGTGGGCGAGCCCAAGGCGGATATGCTGCGGGTGCTGGACAGCCTGGCGCCGCGCATGCCGGAGGCTTCGCCACGCTATCTGATGGGCGTGGGCACGCCGGCCGATCTGGTCGCGGCGGTGCAGCGTGGCATCGACATGTTCGACTGCGTGATGCCCACTCGCAACGCCCGCAACGGGCATCTTTTTACCCGGTCCGGCGTGGTGCGGATTCGCAACGCGGTGCACAAGACGGATACCGGGCCGCTGGACAGCGCCTGTGACTGCTATACCTGCGCCCACTTCAGCCGTGCCTACCTGCACCATCTGGATCGCTGCGGCGAAATTCTCGGCTGCCAGCTCAACACCATCCACAATCTGCGTCACTATCAGTGGCTGATGCAGGGTCTGCGCGAGGCCATCGCGACCAACCGCCTCGACGCCTTTGCACGGGATTTTGCCGCCGCCACCGGCGCGCCGTGACCGGCTGCCGAAGCAGTGCCTTGCCCGGCAGGCAATGTTCGTTGGAGGGCAGGGGGGATTGACCTATAATCGCGCGCTTTGGCCAAGGCCCCTCCCCACTTCATGAATCGCTATCCGCTTTGGAAATACCTGCTGATTCTGTGCGTGCTGGCGATCTCGTTCGTCTATGCCGCGCCGAACCTCTATGCGCCGGATCCGGCCGTCCAGATTTCCGCGCAAAACAGCGCGACCCGGATGGATGACGCCGTGCTCGCCAGCGCCGCCGCGGCGCTGGACGCGGCCGGCATTGGCCACTTCGGGGAGTTGATGACCGGCAACAGCGGCCTCATCCGGGTACGCGAACGCGATCAGCAGCTTGCCGCCAAGCGGGTGGTACAGCAGGCATTGGGCTTCGACTATGTGGTGGCGCTCAATCTCGCACCGACCACGCCGACCTGGCTGTCGAACCTGAAAGCCAAGCCCATGAAGCTGGGCCTCGATCTTTCCGGCGGCGTCCACTTTCTGCTCGAAGTGGATACCAGCGACGTCATGGCGGCGTACCTGGAGACAAAATCCACGCAGTTGCGCGAAGCTCTGCGCGCCGCCGGCACTGAGGCGCGCTACCAGTTCGTGCGGGTGGAGGGGAACCATATCCTGGCCACCTTCGACTCGGCGGAGCGCCGAGACCGCGCTGCGGCCATTGCGGCGGTCGGCGATTTCCGCGAACTGGTGGCGGCGCCCACCGACAGCGATGGCCGCCACCTGCTCAGCCTGACGCCGGGGCCGCAAGTCATTGCCGAGCGTGAGGATTACGCCGTCTCCCAGAATCTGACAACCCTGCGCAACCGGGTCAATGAGCTCGGCGTGTCGGAGCCCCTGGTCCAGCGCCAGGGCCGCAATCGCATCGTGGTGCAGTTGCCCGGTGTGCAGGACACGGCCGAAGCCAAGCGCATCATCGGCAAGACCGCCAATCTCGAATTTCGCCTCGAAGCGAAAGGCGAAGGTCTGGCGCGGGAAAGTTTCGAATTTCGCGAAACATCCGATCGGCGCGAGCCGAAAGCCTGGCTGGAGCGCGATCTGGTGATTACCGGCGACCGGGTCATCAACGCGGCGTCCGGCTACGACGAAAACGGGCAGCCCCAGGTCAATATCACGCTGGACAGCGATGGTGGTCGCGCCATGTCCCGCGCCACCCGCAGCAATGTCGGGCGCCGTCTCGGAGTGCTGTTCGTGGAGACCCGGCAACGCACCGAAGAGCGGACCAATGCCGAGGGCGTTACCGAAAAAATTCCGGTCGATTACCAGGAAAAGAAGATCATCAGTCTGGCGACCATCCAGAGCGCCCTGGGGGTGCAGTTCCGCATCACTGGGCTGAGCAGCCCGCAGGAAGCGTCCGAGCTCGCCTTGCTGCTGCGCGCGGGCGCCCTCGCGGCACCCATGAAGTTCGCCGAGGAACGCACCATCGGACCCTCGCTCGGCGCGGAAAATATTTCGGCCGGGGTGCTCTCCACCGAGATCGGATTGGCGGTGGTGGTCGTCTTCATGCTGTTCTATTACCGCATGTTCGGGCTTTTCGCCAACCTGGCGCTGACCGCCAACATGGTGATTCTGGCGGCGCTGATGTCGATCATCGGCGCCACGCTCACCCTGCCGGGCATTGCCGGGTTCGTGCTGACCATGGGGATGGCGGTCGACGCCAACGTGCTGATCAATGCGCGCATCCGCGAGGAGTTGCACAACGGGCAGACCATCCAGGGAGCGATCACCGCCGGCTATGATCGCGCCTATACCTCGATCCTCGACTCGAATCTCACCACCTTGCTGGTGGCGGGTATTTTGTACGTCATCGGCACCGGCCCCGTGCAGGGGTTTGCGGTGACCTTGTCGCTCGGCATCCTGACTTCCATGTTTACCGCCATCATGGGCACCCGGGCGCTGACCAACCTGGTTTACGGCAGCAACCGCAACCCGAAAAAACTCTGGATCTGATTCATGGCCGACTCCCCGGTGAGCAATCCCCCGATCATCAAATTCATGGCCTGGCGGCGTCCAGCGCTGCTGGCGTCCGCCGTGTTGACGACCCTCTCCATCGTCGCCATCGTTTTCAAGGGGCTGGTGCTGGGACTCGATTTCAGTGGCGGCACCCAGATCGAACTGCACTTTCCCAAAGCAGTGGAAACCGAGGTGGTGCGTGCGCGGCTGAGCGCGGCTGGTTTTGTCAGTCCGGTGGCGGCCCACTTCGGCAGCGAGAGCGATCTGCTGATTCGCCTGCGTGAAGGCGGCGACGATCTCGCTACCCGCGTGATCGCGGCGATCGGGCCGGATGCGGGCGGTACGCCGGAGCTGCGCCGCATGGAGTTTGTCGGTCCCCAGGTCGGCGCGGAATTGCGCGATCAGGGCGGGATTGCCGTGCTGGTGGCGCTGCTCGGAATCCTGATTTACGTCTCGGTGCGGTTTCAGTACAAGTTCGCGCTCGGAGCGACGCTTGCGGTGACCCATGACGTTATCATCACGGTGGGGTTTTTCGCGCTCTTTGGTTATGAATTCGATCTCACCGTGCTGGCCGCCGTGCTGATGGTGATCGGTTATTCGATCAATGACACCATCGTGGTGTTCGACCGGGTGCGGGAGAACTTCCGCCTGGTGCGCAAGGGGTCTCCCGAAGAAGTGATGGATCTGTCCATGACGCAGACCCTGGAGCGCACCTTGCTGACGTCGGGCGCCACCCTGCTCGTGGTGCTGACGCTGTTTTTTGTCGGCGGCGAAGTGCTGCACAACTTCTCGATTGCGCTCATGGTCGGTATCGGTTTCGGCACCTATTCGTCGATTTACGTCGCCTCGGTGCTGGCGCTCGAGCTGGGCGTGCGGCGTGAAGATCTGCTGTTGCCGGTCAAGGACAGTCAGGAATTCGACGGGCTGCCCTGATTGCTAGGACAGCCTTGACCGGGAGGCGCTGCGCCCGTTGTGTCCTCACCAGATTTTGACGCGCTCTCCGGGCGGCAGATAGAGCCTGGCGCCGGGGGCGACGTCGAAGGCATCGTAGAAGGCGTCGATGTTGCGCACCACGCCGTTGACGCGAAACTCCGGCGGCGAGTGGGGAGCGACGCGCAATAGCTGTTCCGCCAGTTGGTCGCGACGTTTCATGCGCCACGCCTGTGCCCAGCCCAGAAACACCCGCTGTTCCCCGCTGAAACCGTCGATCACCGGCGCTGGCTGGCCCGCGAGCGCCATGCGGTAGGCCCGCACCGCGATGCCCACGCCGCCCAGATCCCCGATATTCTCACCCAGCGACAGCTCGCCATTGACCTTGCGTCCCGGCAGCGCTTCATACTGGCTGTACTGTGTGACGAGTACCTTGGTGCGGGCCTCGAAGTTTGCCCGATCCGCGGGCGTCCACCAGTTGTTCAGGTTGCCGTCGCCGTCGTATTTGCTGCCCTGATCGTCGAAGCCGTGTCCGATTTCGTGACCGATCACGGCGCCGATGGCGCCGTAGTTGACGGCGTCGTCCGCCGCCAGATTGAAGAACGGCGGCTGCAGGATGGCGGCGGGAAACACGATCTCGTTCAGCCCGGGATTGTAGTAGGCGTTGATCCGTTGCGGCGGCATGAACCATTCGTGGCGATCCACGGGCCGGCCCAGTTTGGCGAGTTCGTAGGCATGGTTGAATGCGTTGGTACGCAGGATGTTGCCGATCAGGTCGTCGCCGCGCAGATCAAGGCCCGTGTAATCCCGCCACTGGTCCGGATAGCCGATCTTGGGGGTGAACTGATCCAGCTTTTTCAATGCGCGGGCGCGGGTTTCCGGGCTCATCCAGCCGAGCTCGCCGATGGAAACCCGGTAGGCTTCCAGCAGATGTTTCACCAGATCTTCCATCCGCGCCTTGGCCGCGGGCGGGAAATGCTGTTCGACATAGAGTTTGCCGAGCTGCTCGCCGAGGTGCGCGCTCAGGTTGTCGATGGCGCGTTTCCAGCGATCCTGGGGTTTGGCCTGGCCGCTCAGGGTGCGGTTGTAGAAATCAAAGTGCAGGTCCGCATACGCCGGTGGCAGATAGGGGGCGAAGGCGGTGAGCAGCCGCACGCGCAGATAGTCCCGCCACACGTCCGGAGCCGTGTCCTGGAACAGGGTGTTGAGCGCGGTTGCGTAGCTAGGCTGGCGCACGACGGCGGCGGTGATGGTCTCGATTCCCTGCGCGCGCATGAAGCCGTCCAGGTTGTAGCTCGCCAGCAATTGCTCCAGTTGTTCGCCGGTGCGGCGATTGTAGGTTTTCTCGGCATCGCGGTTGTCGACCCGGCTCCAATGGTGCCTGGCGAGGCGGGATTCCAGTGCGATGACGCGCGCGACCGTCGCCTCCGGCGTAGGTTCTCCCGCGAGGGTGAGCAGCTTGCTCATGAAGTCGCGATACTTCGCGAGCAGCGCCTGGCCATGCTCGCTGGCGTCGAAGTAATAATCGCGGTCGGGCAGGCCGAGCCCGCCCTGATCCAGATAGAGAATGTAATGGGTGGCGTCCCTGTCATCCTGATTCACGCCGAGTTCGAGGGGCGAGCCGACGCCGAGCACGCTGGCGTGGCCGAAGTAGGCCGCGATGGCCTGGTGATCGGTGAGTGCCGCGATGGCGGAAAGTTCTTCCGCCAGGGGACTGAGACCGCGTTCGGCAACGACTTTCTCATTCATGAAGGCGCTGTAGAAAGCCCCGATGCGCGCGTGCGCGGAATCCCGCGGCGTGCTCTCTCGGGCAGCGGCAGCGGCAATATCGCGCAATTGCAGCAGGGTTTGTTCCTGCAAGATCGGAAACGAGCCCCAGCTGCTGCGATCCGCCGGAATCTCGGTCTCGGCCAGCCACTTGCCGTTGGCGTAGGCGAAAAAATCGTCTCCCGGATGAATTTGTGGATTCATGCCGGAGCGATCGACACCTGACACCGGGGCTGCGGGCGGCTCCCCACAACCGGCCAGTAATAGGATGGAGGCGAACAACAGGGTACCGAGGACGCGCATGGGAGTTTCCAGGTAACCGCCGGGGCAGTGAAGCCCCGGCGGGATCAGATGAATGGGGCTGTGAATTACGATGATTTGGGGGTGTCGCCGCCGTCCAGGCTGAGCGGGCCGGAACCGAACCCGGCGACGAACAACAGACCGCCCATGATGGCAATGTTCTTCATGAAGTAGCGTTGCTGCTCGCCCATCGCGGTGGCGTCCTCGATGTTCCAGTAGGCATGAAACACCAGAGTGACAGGGATCATGAACAGAAACATGACGAGCGCGGCCTCGCGGGCACGCCAGCCGAGCAGCAGCATCAGGCCGCCTCCCAGTTCGATGATGATGGTGAGCACCAGCAAGACGTTGACCATCGGCAGGCCCTTGGCTGCCATATAGCCCGCGGTGCCGGTAAAGCCGAGGATTTTCATCAGACCGGCCGGGATGAACAGCGCGGCAATCAGCACGCGACCGGTCAGCGGGCCGAATTTCCGGGTGGTGTTGTGGATGCAGTTGCAGCAATTCGTCATGGTGTTTCTCCCGTTATTGTTAGGCGTTTCCAAGTGGTCGAAAAAACGGATGGGGCGGTGCCGGATGGTGTAGCGGATGGCGCGCGTAGGGTACCAGACCCACGCGTTGCAAGGACACTCGTTAACGGCAGTCACGCTTGGCGGTCGGGGTTGCGGCAGGTACTCTGGCCAGCCGCGCCAGTGCTGGCGGTTTGTGGAGAGGTCAAACGTGAAGCAGAACCCGTTGTTGCGACTCCGTGCGCTGGGTCAGAGTATCTGGCTCGACTATATCCGGCGCGACTTGCTGACCGGTGGGCGGCTGGCGGCGATGATGGCCGACGACGGGCTGGCCGGGGTCACTTCCAATCCGAGCATCTTCGAAGACGCGATAGCGCGTCACGATTTTTATGACGGTGAAATCCGGCAGCTGCTGGCGACCGGCGCGGATGGTGACCGGCTCTATCAGGCGCTGACCGTCGGCGACGTTACCCGTGCTGCCGATGTCCTGCGGCCACTGTGGGAGACCACCGGGCGCCGCGACGGGCTGGTCAGCCTGGAGGTTTCCCCCCATCTGGCCCATGACACCGCGGGCACGGTGGCCGAGGCGCTGGCCCTGTGGCGGACCGTTGACCGGCCCAATCTGATGATCAAGGTGCCGGGTACCCGCGCGGGCCTTCCGGCCATCACGCAGCTCGTTGCGGCGGGCGTGAATCTCAACGTCACCTTGCTGTTTTCGGTGGCGCGTTATCGCGAGGTGGCGGAGGCTTTCGTGGCGGGGCTTGAACAGCGCCGCGGCGCGGGGCAGCCGCTGGTGGGGATCGCTTCGGTGGCGAGCTTTTTCATCAGCCGGATCGACACCCTGGTGGATGCCGAACTCGATCAACGGAGTGTTGCGCAGCCCGAGGCAGTCACCTTGCGGGGTACGGCGGCGCTGGCGTGTGCCCGGCTCGCCTACCGCCATTACCAGGAGTGGACCCAGGCGGCGCGCTGGCAGGCGCTGGCCGCGGCGGGCGCTCAACCCCAGCGACTGCTGTGGGCGTCGACGTCCACCAAGGACCCGGCGTACAGCGATGTGCGCTACGTCGAAGAGCTGATCGCCCCGGACACGGTCAATACGCTGCCGCCCGCGACGCTGGAGGCCTATCGGGACCACGGCGATCCGGCGCTGCGTCTGGTGCCGGGCATCGCGGCGGCAGCGCAACAGATCGCACGCCTGGCGGCGGCGGGCATCGACATGGAGCGGGTGGCGGAACAACTCGAGCGCGAGGGTGTGGACAAATTCTGCGCTGCGCATGACGCATTGTTGGCGCTGCTGGCGGCGCGGTGTGGGGATCAAAACCTCTGATTGAATCCTTCGACTGGCCCGGGATGAACGGTAGCTTGCTGATTCCGTCCGTGGTGGGTCCAGTGCCCGTCGAAGGCCCGAACCATGAAAGCGGATTATTCCGAGCACTTTCAAACTCGACCGGATCCAGGACGCCCTCTCGCGGTGACGTCCTGGCGTTGCCGGGATGCGCCGTAGTTCGCCGGGGTTCACCTCCGGCGAACTACGCGCTGCTGGCTCAGGTGTCTGCGCCGGACTCCGTCAGCGCGGTCGCCTCCTGAACCTGTGCCTCGGGAGCCGAGGCCTGGCTCTCCGCCAGCGGTTTGGCGCGTGATCTGCGGGGATCGTTCGCCGGACGCGGCGCGGTCGTCGCGCTGACCGCCACGGGCGGCGGCAGGCTGGTATCGATCGGACCTGACAAGGGCACCGGGACGCTGGATGTCACCACGGTGATTGCGGCGACCTGGCGTGGCCTGGCGCGCGGATCGTTGGTCGCACGCCGGGGTTCGGCCGTGGTGCTTGCCAGCGCTTCAGTTGGCGCGCTGGGCATGTCCTGAGCTTCGGCAAAGCCATCGGTCTGCGCAACGGGTTCAGCGGTGGCGACCGTCTGCGTGCTGTCGCCCACGTCGAATCCCAGTTGGCGCTGGGGATGTGCGTCGTCGATCTCTGCCGCAGGCTCCGACGTGGGAATGGCGGCGGCCGGGGAGGAGTAACTGGCATCCTGGGGGGCGGGGACCACTTCCTCTGCCGGGGCTCCAACGGCCGGAGATTCGAACGCAACTGCCTCAGGCTCCGGGAGGTCGTTCCATCCGTTGTCTCCCGCAAGGATCTCGGGCGCCATGTTGAGCAGCGGACTAGCCTCGAGCGCGGTGAAGTCGCGCACATCGGTCGCGGGCGCGGCGGCGGGCTCCGCGATGGTGAGTGCGACGGGCGCAGCTTCGATCATCGGGCTTTCCGTCGGCTCTGCCGCACCTTCAGGCAACGGCTGACGTTCACGTCGCCGTTTCGGTTGCCGACGCTCTCCGTCGGGGCGTCGCGGCGGGCGCGGTGACGGAACTGCCTCCGCGTCCTCCCGGATGGCCGCTTCGGGCAACAACGCCTGATCTTCGAAGCCGTCGGTAACGATCTTGTCCTGATCATCCCGTGCGGGCCGGCGGCGGCGTCGGCTGCGGCGCGGACGGCCGTCTTCGCCGGTGCGTGTGGATTCTTCGTCGTCGACTGGCGGAGTCCGTGCTGGCGGAGTCCGTACGGCTACCGGCTCCGCCGTTGAAGCCGCAACGGCGTCACCGGTGCCGGCCGGGCGCCCGCGCCCACGACCTCCGCGTCGGCCCCGGCTCGGGCCTTGCGGACCCGGCATTGCGGAGCCGTCGGCCGAATTCTCGGTCGGACGGCGATGATTGCGCCGTGCGGCTGGTTTTTGCGCCGCCGGAGCCGGTGGGGGTTCCACCGCGAGCGGCACCGGTTCTTCGGTGCCCACGAGCGTGCCCAGCAAGCGTTTGAGCCAGCTTTTGCGGGTGCTGGCCGGGGGCGTCACGGGAATTTCGGGTGCGGGAGCCACCGCGCGCTGCGGTGCCGGCATGGGCGCGGGAGACTGTGGCGGCAGCGACTGTACGGCGGGTTCCGGCAACAGCGGAGCGGACTCGATTTCCAGCGGGTCGGGCAGATTTTCGGCAGTCAGCTGGTTGATGACCTGATAGCTGTACATGTCCGGCACATTGTCCTGTTCGCGAATGCGCTGGACTTCGTAATGCGGGGTTTCCATGCTTTCGCTGGGCAGGATGGCGACGCGAATCCCGTGGCGGGTCTCGATATCGAGAATCGCCCGGCGCTTCTCGTTGAGCAGGAAAGTGGCGACGGCGACCGGCGTAATGGCGCGAATCTGTACGCTGTTTTCTTTTTGCGCCTCCTCCTCGACGAGGCGCAGGATCGACAGGGCCAGGGAGCGGGTGCCACGGATCGTGCCCTGGCCATCGCAGCGCGGGCATACCTTGAAGGTCATTTCTTCGAGCGAAGGTCGCAAGCGCTGCCGAGACATTTCCAACAGGCCGAAGCGGGAAATTCGTCCCAGCTGTACCCTGGCGCGGTCGACTTCCAGAGCCACACGCATGCGATCCTCCACCAGGCGCTGGTTCTTGCTCGACAGCATGTCGATGAAGTCGATGACGATGAGGCCGCCCACGTCGCGCAACCGCAGCTGGCGGGCGATCTCGTCGGCCGCTTCCAGATTCGTGTGCAGTGCGGTTTCCTCGATATCGCCGCCCTTGGTTGCGCGCGCCGAGTTGATGTCGATGGAGACCAATGCTTCGGTGATGTCGATGACGATGGAGCCGCCCGATGGCAGTTTCACTTCGCGCTGAAACGCGGTTTCGATCTGCTGTTCGATCTGGTAACGATTGAACAGCGGCACGCTGTCGTTGTAATACTTCACTCTGCCGGCTTCGTCCGGCATGACCTGCTGGACGAAGGCGGCGGCGAGTTGGTAAGCCTCCTTGCTGTCGACGATGACCTCGCCCACGTCGGGGCGCAGATAGTCGCGGATGGCGCGGATGATGACGTTGCTTTCCTGGAACAGGAATTTCGGCGCCTTGGCCTGCTGGGCTTCGCGCTCGATGGTCTGCCACAGGTGGAGCAGGTAATCCAGGTCCCACTGGAGTTCTTCGGCCGAGCGGCCGATGCCGGCCGTGCGCACGATGACGCCGCACGCCTCGGGGATTTCCAGGCCTTTGAGTGCGTCGCGCAGTTGATCGCGCTCCTCGCCCTCGATGCGGCGTGAAATACCGCCGGCGCGGGGGTTGTTGGGCATCAGCACCATGTAGCGGCCGGCCAGACTGACGAAAGTCGTCAGTGCCGCGCCCTTGCTGCCGCGCTCTTCTTTCTCGACCTGAACGATGACTTCCTGGCCTTCCTCAAGGATTTCCTTGATCTTGACCTTGCCCTGGGGGTCGGCGGGGCGGCGCTTGAAATATTCGCGGGCGATTTCCTTGAGCGGCAGAAAGCCGTGCTTTTCCGCGCCGTAATTGACGAACGCCGCTTCCAGACTGGGCTCTACCCGGGTGATGACACCCTTGTAGATATTGGCTTTTTTCTGCTCCCGGGTACGGTTTTCGATATCCAGGTCATAGAGCAACTGGCCATCGACCAGTGCGACACGCAACTCTTCCGGCTGCGTGGCATTGATAAGCATTCTTTTCATGTCAGTCCTGCGCAATGAATGGCGCTGGACGGCGTGTCGGTAGGAACGGAGACGAAATTCGGGTGCTATCCGGGGCGTCGCAGCTGCGAGCCACGCACAAGGTATCGGTGAGCGCTTGCCGCGATCATGCTGGCGCAGAGGATGGTCAGAGGGTTACCCCCGTCATTCACAACAACGTTGAACGGAACGTTGAACTGATCGTCCTGTTGGCAGTGGATCGGGTGTCTTGCGGCATCTCGCGCGACAACCTGGCCAGCGTTACCCGACTACAAATCTCGTTTCGGTAATACCGCCACGCCATCGAGCGTGGGCTTTGTAAGGCGCGCTTGCGTGTGCTTTCGACAACGGCGCGCCGAGGTAACTGTGCGGGCTTGCCCGGCCGGCGCAACACCGACGCACTTCGCGGGTGAGGGGTTTGGGGCGGGCGGGTGCCAGCGTCCGGAATATAGCGGTTTTCATTAACCAATTCAATTAAAAGAACAAATTTACCGGTCTGCTACACTTGCGGCCAATGATGTGCATTGGTTTTTTGAGTGACGCAGCCCAGATTGTCTCCCTCCGCCACCGGCGTCACCTGGCTCGATATAACCGAAGTGCAGGCGGGCCAGCGTATCGACAACTTCCTGCTGGCGCTGCTGAAGGGCGTGCCCAGGTCGCGTATCTATCGTCTGCTCCGCAAGGGGGAGGTCCGCGTCAACAATGGACGCACGAAGCCGGAATACAAATTGCTGGCCGGGGATCGCTTGCGGGTACCGCCGGTGCGCACGGCGCCCCCTCGGGAACTGCCCGCGCCGCCGTCGGCATTGCAGCAGGAGTTGACCGACCGGATCGTGAGTCGGGGCGAGGGCTGGCTGGTGCTCGACAAGCCGGCGGGGCTGGCGGTCCATGGGGGCAGCGGCGTGGCCTTGGGGGTGATCGAGGCGCTCCGCGCCATCTGGCCGGAGCAGCGCACGCTGGAATTGGTTCACCGGCTGGACCGGGATACCTCCGGCTGTCTGCTGGTCGCCTCGACCCGTTCGGCACTGCTTTCCTTGCAGCGACAGATGCGCGACGGCGCAATGGAAAAAAAATACCTCGCGCTGGTCGCGGGAAGTTGGCCCGGTGGGTTGACCGAGGTGAATGCGCCGCTGCGGAAAAATACCCTGAGTTCGGGTGAACGCATCGTGCGGGCCGACGTCGACGGCAAATCGGCGCTGACCCGATTCAGGGTCGTGCAGCGACTTCCGGGCTTTACGCTGGTGGAGGCTTGCCTGGAGACGGGCCGGACGCATCAGATCCGGGTTCACTGCCAGTTGATGGGGCATCCCGTGGCTGGCGACCCCAAGTACGGCGCCCGGGACGCGAATCGGGAAGCGCGGGAGTCTGGATTGCGGCGGATGTTCCTGCACGCGGCGGAGCTCATGTTCGAAGATCCGGCCACGCATGTTCTGGTGGCGGGCAATGCGCCGCTGCCGCACGAGCTGGCGGAGGTGCTGCGGCGGCTGGCGGCGTGTGCCGGTCAGCGGGCGCCAGCTTGAAGTGTCGGTTGAACTCCGGTGGTTGCGGACTGTTGATCCCCCGGCCCGGTTGATGAATGCGATGGAAGCGTCAGCGACCGGCGATGATATCCACTCCGAACTCAGCCAGCAGTTCGCGCAGCTGGATCAACGGCAGTCCGATGAGCGCCGTGGGATCGTCGCTGCGGAGCGCCTTGAACAGGGCGATGCCGAGCCCTTCCGCCTTGAAGCTGCCGGCGCAATCGTAGGGTTGCTCGCGCTCCAGATAGCGGTCGATCTCCGCCGGCGTCAGGGTGCGGAACACCACTTCGGTGATGGCCGTGCGGCTTGCCGCCACGCCGCTCGTGGCATCCAGTACGGTGACGGCGGTGTAGAAATGTGCGGTCTGACCGGACAAACGCTGTAATTGCGCCCGGGCAGCGGTGAAGTTACCGGGTTTCCCAAGCTCCAGCCCTCCGCACACCGCCGTTTGATCGGAACCGATGATCAGGGCGTCGGGGCAGCGTTGAGCCAGTGCCCGGGCCTTGGCTTCGGACAGGCGCGCGGCCAGCGCGGCAGGCGGCTCGCCGGCCAGCGGGCGTTCGTCGACGCCAGGAGCCAACTGGCTGAACGCCAGCCCGAAACGGGCAAGTAGCTCGCGGCGATAGGGTGAAGTTGATGCGAGGACGATTTTCATCAGGAGGGGGAGCGGTCCGGGCTGTCACTATGCTGCGTTTTTCTTTGACAGATCAAGATGCTATCCCTAGAATCGCGCCGCGATGAACAACCCGAGTCCCCGATCCAGCCTGCCGCGCTCCGTTGCGGTGCGGAAACTCGCGGCGCAGAGCCAGAGTCTCCGCGGTGTCATCGATGGCGCCGGGCTGCCGCGCCTGTCGGAGGCGGTGCTGGCGATCCCCGATCCGGTGACCGTCGAGCTGCGGTTCGATCCGGGCACTGCCGGGTTTCCGGAGGTGACCGGGCGAGTGTCGGCGCAGGTCTCCATGACCTGCCAACGCTGCCTGGGTGCGTTGACCGTGGTGCTGGACGCGCCGATTGCGGTGGGGGTTGTGCACGATATCGCTGCGGAGCAGCGGTTGCCCCAGCGGCTCGATCCCTGGATCGTGGTCGACGAGGAGGGGGATCTTTACGATCTCGTCGAGGAAGAATTATTGCTGGCGCTTCCCATCGTCGCGCTGCACGAAGACGAATCCTGCCATGCGACTCCGATTGGCATCGGGGACGCCGGCAGTGCCAGGAACCCATTTCGGGCTCTTGCCGACTTGAAGCTGCAACGCTGAGCCACGGCCGCGCGGCACAATCAACCGATGACGGGCCCAAGCCCGGGAGAACACGATGGCCGTACAACAGGATCGCAAGACTCGCTCCAAACGCGGCATGCGCCGCTCCCACGATGCGCTCACCGGCCCCACGCTGGCGGTGGACAGCCTGAGTGGCGAGAAGCATCGCCGCCATCATGTGACCGCTGACGGTTTCTATCGCGGTCGCAAAGTGATTGACATCGACAACGATTGACCATTGGCCGTCACCGCGGTCATCGCTGTCGATGCGATGGGCGGCGACCTGGGTGCGACCGCGACGGTTCCCGCCGTGGTCGACTTTCTCTCCGGTAATCCCGACGTTCAGATCCTGCTTTTTGGTAACGAGTCCGAACTGTACGGACAGTTGGGTGGACAGTTGCGCGATCGGAGCGGGCACCTGCCGTCCGCGCGTCTGCAATTGATCGACTGCCCGCAGCGGGTAGAGAGTGGCGACCGACCGGCGCGCGCCTTGCGTCACAAGCGTGAGTCCTCGATGTGGCGCGCGCTCGCCGCCGTAGCGGAAGGGCGTGCCGCCGCCTGCGTCAGTGCGGGGGAAACCGGCACCTTGATGGCCATGGGCACCACCGTGCTGGGTACGTTGCCCGGAATCGAACGCCCCGCCATCTGTACCGCGCTGCCGACGGTCTCGGGCCGGGTTTATCTGCTCGATCTCGGCGCCAATGTCGATTGCGCCGGCGAAACGCTCCATCAATTTGCGCGCATGGGCGCGGCCCGCCTGCAGGTCGCCGAGCGGTTGCGTGAGCCCCGGGTTGCGCTCCTCAATATCGGTGCCGAGGCGGGCAAGGGCAATCGCGCCGTCAAGGCGGCGGCGGAACTGCTCGCGGCGGATGCGACCCTCAACTATGTCGGTTTCGTGGAAGGCGATGCGTTGCTGCGCGGGCATGCCGATCTGGTGGTTTGCGACGGTTTCGTCGGCAATGTGGCGCTGAAGGCGATCGAGGGTACGGCGCGCCTGCTCATCGAGCAGTTGCGCGCGACCGGCCGGAGTCGCGCGGGGTGGCGGAGCTGGGTGGCGCGGCCGCTGTTCAAGTCCGCACTCGGTTTTCTCGATCCCGCCCAATACAATGGCGCCTCCATGCTCGGGCTTCGCGGCGTGGTGGTAAAGAGCCACGGCAGTGCCGACAGTGCCGGTTTTGGCCACGCGTTGACGGTTGCACTGGCGGAAGCCCGGGGCGGTTTGCCGGACCGCATCGCCGCGCGGCTGGCATCCGTCACAAGCAGTCCCTGAATCGTGGTCCGGTACGATTTACCCGTGAGAACCAGCCCTTGAATCAGTCACTCGCCGTGAACCAGCAACTCGCTTGCGTTTTTCCCGGTCAGGGTTCCCAGAAAATCGGCATGCTCGCCGAACTGGCGGACCGGCATCCGGAATTGCTCGATACCTTTTCCGAAGCGTCCACGCAGCTCGGTTACGACCTCTGGCACCTCTGCCAGCAGGGCGATTCCGCCGCGATCAATCTCACCGAACGCACCCAGCCGCTGTTGTTGACCGCCAGCGTTGCGGTCTGGCGGTTGTGGCAGCGACAGGGCGGCGCCGTGCCCGCCGTGATGGCCGGGCACAGTCTGGGGGAGTGGTCGGCGCTGGTGTGCGCCGGCGTGGTGGCTTTTACCGATGCCGTCGAGCTCGTGCGTCGGCGCGGTGCCTACATGCAGGCGGCCGTGCCGTCCGGCGTGGGCGCCATGGCGGCGGTGATGGGTCTCGACGATGCCGAGATCGAGCGCTGTTGTGCGCAGGCGGCGGCCGCGGAGGTGGTCGCGCCGGTCAACTACAATGCACCGGGTCAGGTGGTCATTGCGGGACATGCAGGCGCTGTCGCGCGCGCCATCGAATTGTGCAAGGCCGCCGGTGCGAAGCGGGCGCTGCCGCTGCCGGTCAGCGCGCCTTTTCATACCGAGCTGATGCGTCCGGCCGCGGCGCGCCTGGCTGCCGACATCGCCGCGACCCGGTTCGATGCGCCGGCCATTCCGGTCATCCACAACGTTCATGCGCGCGTGGAAACCGATCCCGTCGCCATCAAGGATCTGATGGTGCGCCAGATCTACAGCCCGGTGCGCTGGGTCGATTGTGTGGCCGCGCTGACGGCGCACGGTGTCGAACTCACCGTGGAATGTGGCGCCGGCAAGGTGCTGTGCGGCTTGAACAAGCGGATCGCAACGACCTTGGCGACTTTTGCCACCGAGGATGATGCCAGTCTGGCGGCCGCCCTGGACGCCGCCGGTCGCTGCTGAATGTGTCTCCAACGCCGAAAAGCGGAGAAATCGTCATGAGTATTGTGGACAAGATTGCCCTCGTCACCGGCGCCAGCCGCGGCATCGGCGCGGCCATCGCCGATGCACTGGGGAGAGCGGGCGCCATCGTCATCGGCACCGCCACTACCCCGGAAGGCGCCGAACGGATTTCCGCGCGCTTCGCCGGCCTCGGAATCAAGGGCCGGGGGATGGCGCTCAATGTTACCGATGCGGCGGCCGTTGTGCGGGTCGTGCAGCAGATCGAGGACGAGTTCGGGCCGCCGCTGATCCTGGTCAACAACGCGGGCATTACCCGTGACAATTTATTGCTGCGCATGAAAGAAGATGAATGGAACGATGTCATCGAAACCAATCTCGGTGCCGTGTATCGACTCTGCAAGGCGTGCGCGCGCGGTATGACGAAAGCGCGGTGGGGCCGGATCATCAACATCAGTTCCGTGGTGGGGGCGATGGGCAATGCCGGTCAGGCCAATTACGCCGCCACCAAGGCGGGCGTGGCCGGGTTTGGCCGCGCGCTTGCCAAGGAGCTGGGCTCGCGTAACATCACCGTCAATACCGTTGCGCCCGGTTTCATCGATACCGACATGACACGTGAACTGCCGGCGGCGAATCGCGACGCGATGCTCGCCTCGATTCCTCTCGGGCGGCTCGGACAGCCCGAGGAAATCGCCGCCGTGGTGGTGTTCCTGGCGGAGGACGGCGGCGCCTATATCACCGGCGAAACCATCCAGGTCAACGGCGGCATGTACATGGGTTGAGGGGCCGAACCGGGGCCTGCGCCCGGGCGGTTACGGGGAAAGGGAATTTGGGTAAAATGCGCGCCGGCATAGCGGGGCTACCTGCTCCCACCGGCTTTGGGCCGCCGACCGAGGGCCGGCTCAATAAGACACTGGCACAACACTGGTACAACAGGAGCGATTGTTAATCATGAGCAACATACGAGAACGCGTCATCAAAATGGTTGCCGAGCAATTGGGCGTAAAGGAAGAAGATGTCAAGCCCGATTCATCCTTCATTGACGATCTCGGCGCGGACTCGCTGGATACCGTGGAGCTGATCATGGCCCTCGAAGAAGAGTTCGATACCGAAATTCCCGACGAAGATGCCGAAAAACTGGCCACGGTTCAGGATGCCATTGACTACATCCAGAACAATCTGGGCTGATTTCCCCACGCTACTCTCGACCGCCGGCTCTGGCTGGCGGTTGTTTCGCCCGCTTCCCGCGGATGCACTGTCCCCGGAGAGCTGACCTGGATCCTGGTGCGGGATGACGGACTTGCCAGTGTTCGTCAACGGTGCCGCGAATGGCACAGTGAATCCCGCGGACCGGGGACTTCACTACGGCCACGGCCTGTTCGAGACCATGCGGCTCTGTGGCGGTATCTTGCCGCTCTGGGATTGGCACTGGTCGCGCCTGTGTCGCGGCACCGCCGCTCTCGGTATTCCGCTTGACCGCGAGACGGTATGGAACGACGTGCGGCGCGCCTGCGGCCAATGGCCGGCCGATGGCGTCATCAAGCTGATGATCACCGCGGGCTCCGGCGGCATGGCGTATCGCCACGACGGCGGACCCTGTAACCGTTATCTTTTTTATCGACCCTTGCCGGAACGGCGCGACTTTATGCATCTGCGGGTGTGTGACTATCGCCTGCCGGTGAATCCGCGCCTGGCCGGACTCAAGCACCTCAACCGCCTGGACCAGGTACTGGCCGCGGATGAGCTGCCGCCGGATCGGGATGGACTGCTGCTCGACACCGAGGCACGGGTCATTGAAGGGCTGGCGGGAAACCTTTTTCTGCGGACGGCGGACGGTTGGCTGACGCCGGATCTCGGCGGTGCCGGGGTGCGCGGGGTCATGCGCGATTATTTGCTCGCCGAGATTTTTCCCGCACTGGGACTGCCGGTGCGCGAAGCCGGCGTGGCATTGTCGCAAGTACACGCCGCCCGGGAACTGTTCCTGTGCAATGCGGTGCGCGGCATCCAGGCGGTTACCGCCATCGACGGCAGCGATCATCCACTGGCGGCCGACGAAATCCGCCGTATCAAAACTGAACTTGCGCGTCGCTTGCCGTGCTTCGCCGCCTGATTCTGGCCCTGCTGGTGGCCGCGGCCACGGCCGCCGGCACCTGGAAATGGGCCGACTACCAGCTCCATCGCCCCCTTGCCATCGCGCCCACCACCGAAGTGCTGGTGATAGAGAGGGGCGAAAGTCTGTCGCACCTGAGCGCGCGCCTGAGCGCGGACGGTATCCTGAGTTTCGCGCTGCCGCTGCGGCTGTATGTGCGCTTCAGCGGCCGTGAAAGAATCCATCCCGGCGACTACCGGCTGATGCCGGGCGATACCGCGCTTGGCTTGCTCGAAAAGCTGGAGCGCGGTGACGTCATCCGCTACAGCATCACCTTTCCCGAGGGCTGGACGCTGACCCAGTGGCGCGCGCTGCTGGCGAAGGAACGGCTGCTCGTTCCCCTGACCCGGGAACTCGGCGCCGCGGATCTCGCCGCCGATCTGGGCATGGATGCGACCAACCCGGAAGGCTGGTTTTCGCCCAATACCTATTTTTTTGTTGCCGGCGACAGCGATCGCGACATTTTCGAGCGGGCCCACCGGCGACAGCGCGAGCTGCTGGAGCGTCTGTGGCCCGATCGCGCGGGGGGGCTGCCCTACGCCAATCCGTATGAGGCACTGATCGCGGCATCGCTGGTGGAACGGGAGACGGGCCTCGCCGCGGAGCGCGCGCGGATCGCCGGCGTGCTGGTGCGTCGCCTGCGGGCGGGGATGCGCTTGCAGACCGATTCCACCGTGATCTACGGACTCGGCGAACGCTACGCCGGCAAACTCTCGCGTGCGCATCTGGCCGAGTCGAATGACTACAATACGTACATGATCGACGGACTTCCCCTTACCCCCATCGCCAATCCCGGCGATGACGCCCTGCGCGCGGCGCTGCATCCCGCTGCCGGCGATGCGCTCTATTTCGTTGCCCGGGGCGACGGCAGCCACGAATTCTCCGCCAATCTGGAAGCGCACCAACGGGCGGTGCGGCGCTACCAGTTGCATCGCGTCGAGGGCTACCGCTCGACGCCGGAGCCACAGCGGGCAGGATCGCCATGAGAGGACGTTTCATTACGATCGAGGGCGGCGAAGGCGCCGGCAAAAGCACCAATATCGCGTTGATGGCGGACTTTCTGCGCGCGGCGGGTGTTTCCCATCTGACGACGAGAGAACCTGGCGGCACGCGCCTGGGCGAACTGGTTCGAGAGCTGCTGCTGGCGGTAACCGCCGAGCCCATCGTTCCTCTCGCCGAGCTGCTCCTCATGTTCGCGGCCCGGGCACAGCATCTGGCGCAGGTCGTGGTGCCCGCGCTCGAGGCTGGCACCTGGGTCATCTGCGACCGTTTCACCGATGCCTCGTATGCGTATCAGGGCGCGGGGCGGGAGCTGGGGGAAGCCCCGGTGGCGGCGCTGGAGCAACTGGTGCAGGGCGAACTGCGGCCCGATCTCACGCTGATCCTCGATCTCGATCCGGAGCGCGGGCTCGCAAGGATCCAGCAGCGTGGACCGCTGGATCGTTTCGAGCGGGAGCAGCGCGCGTTTTTTGTCCGCGTGCGAACCGCCTATCAGCGTCGCGCGCTGGCCGATCCCGTTCGCTGCCGGCTGATCGATGCCGGCCAGACCCCCGAGCAAGTGGGTGAAGCGGTGCTGGCACCATTGCGCGATCTGGTCGGCGGGCAATGAACCAGGGCGAGCTCTCGGTTCCCTATCCCTGGCACAGGGCGCCATGGCAAGAGCTCGATGCCTTGCTGCGTGCCGGCACCCTGCCGCATGCGCTGTTGTTGGCCGGCGCGCCGGATATTGGCAAATTCCATTTCGCCCGAGCGTTTGCCAGTCTCGTGCTGTGCGCCGAGCCCCACGGGAGTGCCTGTGGGCGCTGCCGGAACTGTCGGTTGATTGCGGCAGGCAGCCATCCCGACCTGGTCCTGCTTCAGCCGGAGGAGCCCGGCAAGGCGATCCGCATCGATGCGATTCGTGAGTTGCGCGAATTTTGCGCCGGGCGACCGCATCAGGGCGGCTGGCGACTGATCCTGATCGAACCGGCGGAAGCACTGAATGCCAATGCGGCGAACGCGCTGCTCAAGACCCTGGAGGAGCCTGGGGAACGCACCTTGCTGCTATTGGTGAGCCATCAGCCCGGTCGGCTCGCGGCCACCGTGCGCAGTCGCTGCCGGTTGCTGCGTCTGCCGACCCCGTCGGTCGCGCAGGCAGGGCCCTGGCTGAAATCACAGCTTTCCGGTGAAACGGACGTGGAATCCCTGCTGGTGCGCGCCGGGCGGAGGCCCTTGCGCGCGCTGGCACTGGTTGCCGATGATCGGGTGACCCAATTCGCGCGTCTGCAGGAACTGGCCGTCGCCGTCGCCGCGGGCGACACGGCGCCGGCTGCCGCCACGGCGGTTGTCACGAGCCTGCACGTCGCGACCGTCGAAGCGCTGGACTGGTTCAGCGAATTCGTAGCGGCACGCGCACGCACGGCACTGGCACGGGGAGAGCGGCCATCGCAACTGCTGTTCGATTTCTTCGATCGGCTCGCGATGGTGCGTCGCGAGCAGACGGCCAATGCCAACCTCAATGCCGAACTGGTCTGGGGGGAGGTGTGGCAGGATTGGCGCCGTGCCGTGGCGACGGGTGGCTGAACCGCCTCGGCGCCTGTGCTAGGCTATGGTTCCCTTGGGAAGGAAACAGCGATGCCAACGCCGGGCGGCAATCTCCGCAATGGAATTCTCAATCTCGCCCTCAAGGACGTGAATGAACTTTATACCTGCTACATGCCGTTCATCGACGGCGGCGGGCTGTTCGTTCGTACCCGCAAGGAATATCGACTGGGCGATCAGGTCTTTGTCTTGCTGGATTTGCTGGACGAACCCGAGAAAACACCCCTCACTGGTGAAATTATCTGGATCACCCCCGTCGGCAGCGGAATCCGTCCCCAGGGCATCGGTGTCCGGCTGGCGGCGGACCATGCTGACATCGTGCGCCGAATAGAGGCCGAGCTCGCCGGCCTGCAGAACTCGGATCGTCCTACCTATACGCTGTGATCCGCTTCCCTGCTTGTTTCGATCCTGTGATTTGCGCCACCCGATGTTGATTGATTCCCACTGCCACCTCGATCGCCTCGATCTGAGCGCGTTCGACGGTTCCCTGGACGCGCTGCTCGACGTGGCGCGCGGCGCCGGGGTAGGGGCCATGCTTGCCGTGGGCATCGATCTGGGGTCATCGCGCGAAATGATCCGACTGGCGACGCGCCATGCCGACGTTTTCGCGACGGTCGGCGTCCATCCGCTGCAAACCGAATCCCTGCCGCTGCCCGATGAAGCCGAGTTGCTGGCGCTCGGCGCCAGCAACGTCGTGGTGGCGATCGGCGAAACCGGCATCGATGGCCATTACGACGCCGACAACCTGGACTGGCAGCGCGAGAGTTTTCGGATCCACGCGCGGGTCGCCAGCCGGCTGCGCAAGCCCCTCGTCGTGCATACCCGGGATGCGCGGGCGGAAACCCTGGCGCTGTTGCGCGCCCACACCGATCCCGCCGTGGGCGGAGTTCTGCACTGTTTCACGGAAGACTGGGCTACCGCGAGCGCCGGACTGGATCTGGGCTTTTATATTTCGTTTTCCGGTATCGTCACGTTTCGCAACGCCGGCGATCTGCGCGAGATCGCCACGCGGGTGCCGATGGAGCGCCTGCTGGTGGAAACGGACGCGCCCTGGCTGGCGCCCGTCCCGTACCGCGGCAAAACCAACCGGCCGCACTATGTGGCGGCAGTGGCGCGCTGCATCGCGGAACTGCGTGGCATGGATCTCGACCACTTCAACGCCCGGGTGGCGGAGAATTTTGCGCGCCTGTTTCGGATCGAGGTGCCGACGTTCGGCGAGGGAATGACATGAGAGATCGCATCGCAACCATGCTGGCGCTGCAGGATGCGGTCAATACGCAGGTTCACCCGGAGTGGCGCGGGCAGGGCAATCCCTGGTATCGGGCCATCTGGGTCGAGTGCGCGGAGCTCCTGGATCACTACGGCTGGAAGTGGTGGAAAGGACAGCAGCCCGATCTCGACCAGGTGCGCCTGGAGCTGGTCGATATCTGGCATTTCGGACTCAGCACGCTGCTGGAACGGGATCTCGCCGCGGATGGCATTGCCGCCGAGTTCGCCGCGGCGCTCGCCGAGCCGGCGCCGCGCGGTGATCCGGAAGTGTTTCGCGGCGCGGTTGAACAGTTTGCCACCCGTACCCTGGTCGCCCGGGATTTTGACCTCCCGGGTTTCGCGGTATTGATGCAGGTGATTGACCTCGGCTTCGACGAGCTGTATCGCCGCTATGTGGGCAAGAACGTCCTTAACCGGTTCCGCCAGGATCACGGCTATCAGGACGGCAGTTACCGCAAACACTGGCACGGCCGCGAGGACAACGCGTGGCTGGTCGAATTGAGCGACGCGCTGGATCCCGAGAGCAATTCCTTCGCGCGCGATCTCTATGCGGCGCTGCGCACCCGCTATGCCGTCGCGCCCGGCGCCGAGGCGTGAAATCGCAGCCGCGATCCGTATAATTGGCCGCCCTTCGGACCTCGATCCGGATCCCTCTCAACACGGAGACATTCAGTGAAATCACCCGTTCGCGTTGCCGTCACCGGGGCCGCTGGCCAGATCAGTTACTCCCTTCTGTTTCGCATTGCGGCCGGGGAAATGCTCGGGGCCGACCAGCCGGTGATCCTCCAGTTGCTGGAAATCACCCCGGCACTGACGGCGCTGCAGGGCGCCGTGATGGAACTGGAGGACTGTGCGTTTCCGCTGCTCGCCGGCGTGGTGCAGACCGATGATGCCGCCGTTGCCTTCCGTGACGCGGACTACGCCCTGCTGGTGGGCGCGCGGCCGCGCGGCCCGGGCATGGAGCGCAAGGATCTGCTCGAAGCCAACGCCAATATCTTTTCCGTGCAGGGCAAGGCGATCAACGATCACGCCAGGCGCGGCATCAAGGTGCTGGTGGTGGGCAACCCGGCCAACACCAACGCCCTGATCGCCCAGCGCAATGCGCCGGCGATCGACCCGCGCCAGTTCACCGCCATGACCCGTCTGGATCACAACCGGGCGCTGACCCAGGTGGCGCTCAAGACCGGCACCACCGTCAACGACGTCAGCCGCATGATCATCTGGGGCAACCACTCCGCGACTCAGTACCCCGATCTCCACCATGCCCAGATCAAGGGCAAGCCGGCCCTGTCGCTCGTCGATCAGGCGTGGTACGAAAACGAACTCATCCCGGTGGTGCAACAGCGTGGCGCCGCCGTCATCAAGACGCGCGGCGCCTCGAGTGCCGCTTCGGCCGCCAACGCGGCGATCAGCCATATGCGCTCCTGGGCGCTCGGCACACCGGCGGGCGACTGGGTCAGCATGGGCGTCCACAGCGATGGCAGCTACGGCATCGCCAAGGGGCTGATCTATTCCTTCCCCTGCATCTGCCAGGGCGGCGACTGGAAGATCGTGCAAGATCTCGATATCAACGCGTTCTCGCGGGGAAAAATGACTTTGACCGAAACCGAGTTGAGCGAGGAGCGCGACGCGGTCAAGCATCTGCTGCCCTGATCACTGCCGCCAACCACCCGGAGTCCTGTGACCATGAGTTTTCCCAAGCTGGGTAATCTGGCGCCGGCGTTCACCCTGCCCAACCAGCGGGGCGAGCCGGTCGCGCTCAAGGACTTCCGCGACCGCCATGCGGTGGTGCTGTATTTTTATCCCAAGGCGATGACGCCGGGCTGTACGGTTCAGGCGTGCGGCATCCGCGACCGGCGCGCCGCGTTTGCCGAGCTCGGGGTTGTTGTGCTGGGCGTCAGTCCGGATCCGGTCGCCAGACTCGCGAAGTTTGCCGAGCGGGACGCGCTGGATTTCGATCTGTTGTCCGACGCGGATCACGCCATCGCTGAACGTTACGGGGTGTGGGGCCTGAAGAAGTTCATGGGACGCGAGTTCATGGGGATTCGCCGCACCACCTTCATCATCGGTCGCGACGGGCGCCTGCGCCATGTGCTGGACAAGGTCAAGACCGCCAGCCATCAGGATGACGTGTTGGCCTGGTTGCGCCAGAATCCCGGCTGAACAGCGGTTCAAGTCCGCTTGCCGGAAGTTATTTTCCGCGGCAGCCCCGCCCTTGCCGGCAGCTGCTTCACCACCATGAGGTACACCGATGTCGCTATTCATTCCTTCCGCCTGGGCTCAGGCCGCGCCCGCGAACGAACCGAATCCGCTGTTCACCCTGGCGCTGTTCGGCGGACTTTTTGTGTTCATGTACTTCGTGATCATTCGGCCGCAGCAGAAGCGTCGCAAGGAACAGGCCAATCTGGTCGCCAAGCTCGCCAAGGGCGACGAGGTGGTTACCGCCAGCGGCATTCTGGGGCGCATCACCAAGATCGAGGGCAACTTTCTGGTGCTTGAGGTTTCCGACAAGGTGGAACTCAAGTTCCAGCGCGAGGCGATACATGCCGTGCTGCCCAAGGGAACCCTGAAAGCGCTCTAGGCAACCGGCGCCGGTCGCGTGGCGGTGTCGCGCGTGGCTGACAGCCCGATCGGCTTTCCGCCGCGCCTGCCACTCGCGCGCCTGCCGACGCCGCTGGAGCCGCTCGACCGCCTGCGCGCGCGCATCGGCGGACCTCGTATCTGGATCAAGCGCGACGATCTGACCGATTGCGCCATCACCGGCAACAAGATACGCAAGCTCGAATTCACCCTGGCCCGCGCCCGCGCGGCCGGCTGCGATACCCTGATCACCGCCGGTGGACTCCAGTCCAACCATTGCCGCGCCACCGCGCTGCTCGGTGCCCGGCTGGGTTTCCAGGTGCATCTCATTCTGCGCGAGGAAGGGATCCCCAGCCCACATCCCCAGGGCAATCTCCTGCTCGGTCTGCTGGCTGGCGCCAGCGTATCCCGCTACGGCAAGGCCCACTATCTCGCCCATCAGGCGGAGTTGTACGACGCGTGGGACGCCCACTACCGGGCGCAGGGCGCGCGCCCCTGGCGTATTCCCGTGGGGGCCAGCGATGGTACGGGCGTGTGGGGTTACATCGGTTGCGCGGCCGAGTTGCACGCGGATTTCGCCGCCGCCGGGATTCGGCCCGCCGCCATCGTTCACGCCACCGGCTCCGGCGGTACCCAGGCGGGATTGACCGCCGGCGCGCACCTCTACGAGCTGGGCTGTCCGGTGATCGGCATGGCGGTGTGCGATGACGCTGCCTATTTCCAGAACAAGGTGCGCGCCGATCTGCGCGAATGGGCCGAACTGTATGCAACCGGTGTTGCGGTCGATGATCTCGCGATCGAGGTCAACGACCGCTACATTGGCCCCGGCTACGGGCAGGCGACGCCGGAGGTATTCGAGACCATCCGCCTGCTGGCCCGCACCCAGGGGTTGGTGCTCGATCCGGTCTACAGCGGCAAGGCGTTCCACGGACTACTTGAAGAAATCCGGCGCGGGACGTTTTCGTCAACGGCCGATGTGGTGTTCATCCACACCGGCGGAATCTTCGGGCTGTTGGCCCAGGCTGATTGTGTGGCGGGATCAGCCAAATAAAAACAAATAGTTAAAAACAAAATCTGCGCCAAATAATCTCCAGTGAAACATCGTTTCCGGACCCCCTCGATGTCCGCCAGGGATATGCCGGCGCCGGTTCGACACAGCCTTTTCGGTATACTGACGCCCGACGCTTGCAGGTGACAGTGGGTGAAGAATCTCGCCGACAAACTGGTGATCGCAATTTCCTCGCGGGTGCTGTTTGACCTGAGCGAGAGTCATGCGATCTTCCAAAATCAAGGACTTGGCGCTTACGCCCGCTATCAGATCGAGCATGAGGATCAGGTGCTCGCGCCTGGAGAGGCGTTTCCGCTGGTCCAGAAACTGCTGCGCATCAACGCCCAGTTGCCGCCCGACCGGGGTGTCGAGGTGATCCTGCTGTCGCGCAATTCCGCCGACACCGGGCTGCGGATTTTCAATTCCATCGAACACTACGGCCTCAGCATTTCGCGCGCCGCTTTCTGCGGTGGCAGCAGTCCCTACCGCTATGTGCGCGCCTTTGGCTGCGACCTGTTTCTGTCCACCCATGCCGACGATGTGCGCAATGCCCTCGACCAGGGTTTTGCGGCTGCTACGCTGCTGCCTTCCAGCCGCACGCCCACGGAAAGCGATGAAGTGCGGTTCGCCTTCGATGGCGACGCGGTGCTGTTTTCCGACGAGGCCGAGCGCGTTTATCAAGAGCAGGGGCTGGAGGCGTTTGCCGCGAGCGAAAAGGCGGCCGCGCACCAGCCGTTGAGCGGCGGGCCGTTCAAGAACTTCCTCCAGTCCCTGCATCGCTTGCAGGCCGAGTTCCCGCCCGATACCAGCCCCATCCGCACCGCCCTGGTGACGGCGCGATCCGCACCGGCGCACCAGCGCGTGGTGCTGACCCTGCGCGAGTGGAATATCCGCATCGACGAATCGCTGTTTCTGGGCGGGCTCGACAAGGGCGAGTTTTTGCGCGCCTACGGTGCCGACGTGTTCTTCGACGATCAGCAGCGCCATTGCGAATCGGCGAGCAGCCATGTCGCCACCGGTCACGTCCCCCACGGTATCGTCAACCAGCGCTGAGCCTCGCGGTCTCGGTCTCTTGGGGAGCGGCGCTGGCAGCTCTTTGGCGATCGCCATCTATTCTTGAAAGGAATAGATCGCTATGTTTTTATGCTGGTTCAGGAGGCTGGCCCGAGCGGGGACCAATGAAGCTGCAACAACTGCGCTATATCTGGGAAGTTGCCCACCACGAACTCAATGTGTCGGTAACGGCGCAGAGTCTGTACACCTCGCAACCCGGGATCAGCAAGCAGATTCGGCTGCTGGAAGACGAGCTGGGCCTTCAGATTTTCACCCGCAGCGGCAAACACCTGACTCGGGTCACGCCGGCGGGTCAGGAGGTACTCAGAGTCGCGGGGGAAATACTCGCCAGGATCGACATCATCAAGCAGTTGGCCCAGGAACACAGCGCGCCCGAGCGTGGCAGCCTGTCCATTGCGACCACACACACCCAGGCCCGTTATGCGCTGCCGGCGGTGATCGAGAAATTCATCGCCAAATATCCCTCGGTCGCCTTGCACATGCACCAGGGCACCCCGGTGCAGATAGCCGAGATGGCTTCCGAAGGCAGCGTGGATTTCGCGATCGCCACCGAGGCCATGGAGCTGTTCGGCAACCTGCTGATGATGCCCTGCTATCGCTGGAACCGCTGCATTCTGGTGCCGCGCAACCACCCGTTGTGCCAGGTTTCCGACTTGCGCCTGGAGGATGTCGCCGCCCACCCCATCGTGACCTATGTGTTCGGCTTTACCGGGCGTTCCCGCCTGGACGAGGCGTTTCGCGCCCGGCAACTCGAGCCCAGGGTGGTTTTTACCGCGACCGATGCGGATGTGATCAAAACCTATGTGCGTCTGGGGCTGGGCATCGGCATCGTCGCCCACATGGCCTATGAACCCAAGCTGGATGCGGATCTGGTGGCCCTCGACGCCAGTCACCTGTTCGACTCCAGCGTCACCAGCATCGGTTTTCGGCGCGGGAGTTTCCTGCGCGGCTTCATGTACGACTTCATCCAGGGCTTCGCGCCCCACCTGACGCGGGAGGTGGTCGACAAGGCCTGCACCCTGAGCGACCGCGCGGAACTGGATCAATTCTTTGCCGGATTCGAATTGCCGGTCTACTGAGCGCCGGGTGCCGCGCTCCGCGCCGCATGCCGCAACACCAAATACCGGCAAAGGCGTCACCATGAAAAAAGCCCCGATGAACGGGGCTTTTGGGTGTTGGTTCCCGAGATCGCGACGCTCAGGATTCGATATTGACCGCGTGCAGGCCGCACTCTTTCTTGGTGGCTTCTTCCCACCACCAGCGGCCTTCGCGCTCGTGCTGGCCAGGTCCGACCGGGCGCGTGCAGGGTTCGCAGCCGATGCTGATGAAGCCGCGATCATGCAGCTCGTTGTACGGGACGTTGTTGCCGCGGATGTAGTCCCACACCTGCTGCGAGGTCCAGTTGGACAGCGGGTTGAACTTGGTCAGGGTGCCGCCGGCACGGGCAAACGCCTTGTCGTCCTGGATCACCGGGATCTCGGCGCGGGTGTTGGGGCTCTGGTCCCGGCGCTGGCCGGTGATCCAGGCATCCAGTGTACCCAGCTTGCGGCGCAGCGGATTGATCTTGCGAACCCCGCAGCATTCCTTGTGATCGTCGCGGTAGAAGCTGAACAGGCCTTTCTCGCGCACCAGAGCCTCGACCGCCGCGGCTTCCGGCATCATCAGCTCGATCGCGATGCCGTAGTGCTCGCGCACGCGGTCGATGAAGCGGTAGGTTTCCGGATGCAGGCGGCCGGTGTCGAGGGAGAACACCTGGATGTCCTTGCGAATCCGGCAGGCCATGTCGATCAGCACCACGTCCTCGGCGCCACTGAAGGAGATCGCAATGTTGTCGAATTCGCGCAATGCGTAGCCGATGATTTCCAGCGGTGACTTGGCGGCGAGGCTGGAGTCCACGTCGACGAGATTGAGTGCCTGGCTGCCCATGATCCGGACCCGTTTTGATAGGTTGCGCGCCAGCATAGCAAAGGAAAATTTTTGGTAAAAAGAATAAAGCAGCATATTTTTAGAAGGAAAATCTGTTTTCCGGCGGGACGGGATTTCTACGCTCCCCTCACGGGATATCCACCACCACGCCACCGCGCGCCGTGCCCGTCTCGATCAATTCATGGGCCGCTGCGGTGTCGGCGAGCGGGAAGCGTGCGGCGCTGCGGTGCAGCAGTTGCCCGCGCGCGAGCGCAGCGGAGATATCGACGATCGCCTGCCGCAGCGCGGTCGCGGGCATCTCGTACATGAACACCCAGCGCAGACTGAGATCCTTGTACATCATTTTGTAGAACGGCAGGACCGGGGTCGGCGCCGCCATGGAGGCATAGGTGGCGATGGTGCCGCCGGTGCGGATCGCGTCCAGCACGGCGCTGAAGTTGCCGCCGAATTCACCTTCCACCACCAGATCGACACCGCTGCCCCGGGTGAGGTCGAGCACTTCCGCGGCGGTGTTCGCGTTGGGGTGGTCGATCACCCAGTCCGCCCCGGCGGCGTTGCAGTCGGCCCGGCTGGCGGCGGAACTTGCGGTGGCGATCACGGTGGCGCCGCACAGCTTGGCTAACTGAATCGCGTAATGGCCCACGCGGCCGGCACCTCCGGTGATCAGCACGGTGCGGTCCGCCAGCGGCCCGGCGAGGGTGACGGCGCGATGCGCGGTCATGGCGGGGATGCCGAGACCGGCTCCGGTCGCGAAATCCACGCTGGCCGGCAGTTGCACCGCAAACGACCCGGGCAGCGCGACATACTGGGCCGCGGTGCCGCAGCGGCGCCGGTGCTGGGCGTTGTAGACCCAGACGCGCTCGCCGACGCGCGCGGCGCTGACGCCGGTGCCAACCGCCTCGATCACCCCGGCGCCGTCGCTGTGGGGGATCACGGGGCCATCGTCGAGCAGGTTCGGCAGGGTGATGCCGGCGCGCTTCTTCACATCGGAGGGGTTCACGCCGGAGGCATGCAGTCGCACCAGCACTTCGCCGTGGCCCGGAGCGGGCGTCTCCCGTGTGCCGAATTGAAGACTTTCCCCGGCGGGACCGAAGCGCTCGTACCAGACAGCCTGCATGATGAATTCCCGTTCAGTCGCGGTGGAGTGGGATGTCGGCCAGCCGCGGCAGCACGGCGTCGATCAGGCGGCGGCTGTGGTCGAGCAGTTCGGCGTCGGTGTCGGCCAGCGGTCGCAGAATGAACTTGGCGATGCCTTCGCGCGCATAGGCGGCGATGGTGGCGAGAATCGCATCTTCGCCCACCGCCAGCAGGTGGCTCAGATCGGCATCCGGAGCGGCGCGGCGAAAGCGGCGCAATTCGCGCTGACAGACCGGATCGTCGGCGGAACCGAAGTGCACGAAGAAGCCGGTGCCATAGTGTTCCGGGTCGATGTGGCGGTCGCTTTCCTTCAGTGCCGCCTGAATGCGCCGCCGCGCGCGGCCGGCACCGGCCGGGGATTCCAGGCCCGCCTGCCAGCCGGTGCCGAAGCGCACGGTGCGGCGGATGGCGGCTGCGCTGCTGCCGCCGATCCACAGCGGCAGCGGGTTTTGCACCGGCAGCGGTGATATCACGGCGTCCTGATAGCGGTAGTGCTCGCCGTCCGTGCTCACCCGTTCGCCGCGCCACAGTCGCGAGATGATGTCGAGGCCTTCGTCGGTGCGTTGGCCGCGTCCCTTTGTCCCGCGTCCGGTGGCGGCCCATTCCGGCGCGGTGTCGGCGCCGATGCCGAAGGCGGGCAGCAGGCGCCCGCCGCTCAGAAAATCGATGGTCGCGCACTGCTTGGCCAGTACCAGCGGATCGCGCAGGGCAACCGACGCCACATTCATGCCGAACTTCAGGTTTTTCGACGCTCCCGCGATGGCCGCGAGCGCCGTCATGCATTCGAGGAAGGGTTCGTCCGACACCAGACGGTCGGTCTGCCACAGGGAATCGATACCGCCCTGGTCGCACAGTGCGACCCAGCGCCAGAAGTTGTCGGTTTCCGCGAAGGGAAACCGCGCCATGCCCAGTCCCACCCCGATGCCCATATCGCTGCGCCTCGGCTAGAACCGGAAGCGGTCGGCGGCAAAGGCCGCCAGGGTGGCTTCGGTCGCGGTGGGCGCGGCGCCGGCCAGGGGCGCGATGATCTGGGTGTGAATGCCGGCGTCCGCATCGGCGGCGATGCGTGCGCGGCATTCGTCGGCGCTGCCGATCACCGCGATCTCGTCCACCAGGGCATCGCTCAGTGCAGCGGCGGTGCGGACACGATCGCGCGCCGCCCAGCCGGCGGCGATCTCGCCCGCCGCGCCCGCGAAGCCGGCCCAGGCGAGAAAATGGTTGTACACCGGGTTGGCGTAATAGGGCGCGAAGGCGGCGCGAAACAGGTCGCGTGCCGCGGGCTTGTCGTCGGTCACCAGCACCATGGCGCGGTTGACGATCTCCACGTCGCGCCAGTCCTTGCCGGCGCGCGCGGCGCCGCGCTTCACATGCTCCAATATGTTGGGCAGCGCCGAGCGCGGCCACAGGTTGATGATCACGCCGTCGCCCACTTCGGCGGCGGTCTCGATCATCTTCGGGCGCAGCGCGGCAAGGTAGATCGGCGGCGGATTCTCCAGTGCTTCCTGGCGGTAATTGCGGCTGCGCAGGCCATCCTGGTCGAAATTGGATTTCTCGCCACGCAGCATCGAGCGCACCAGCAGCGCGGTGTTCCTGACGCGAGTGAGGGGCTTGTCGAAGGCGACGCCGTGCCAGTCGATCATCATGGTCTGGCTGGAAGTGCCGAGACCCAGCACGAAGCGCCCCGGCAGCAACTGACCGAGGGTGTTGGCGGTCGCGGCCAGCACCGCCGGAGTGCGGGTAAAGACGGGCGTCACCGCGACGCCGATGCGGATATGCTGGGTGACGCCCGCGAGCGCCGCCGCCGTGGTCAGCGCGTCCGGAGCGCCGGCATCGGCGAACCAGGCGTCGTCGTAGCCGTGTTGCTCGGCCCAGCGCACGCGCTCCAGGGTGTCGGCGACGCGAGGGCCAGCGGGCAGGGTGACGGCGATGCGTTTGCGGAGCGTCATGGCAGGGGTCCCGGGAAAGCCGCAGTCTGGCATTTTGCCGGGCCTCGACTCAACCGGTAAGCTTCGCACCCTTTGAGAGGATAAAAATCATGGCGGAACTGACAGCGGTCCGGCAGGGCCACGAATTTGACGAAGCGGCGCTCGCACGCTTCATGGCGGAGCAGGTGAAAGGTTTCGTCGGGCCGCTGCGCGTGCGCCAGTTCGATGGCGGCCAGAGCAATCCCACCTTCATGCTGGAAGCCGCCTCCGGGCGCTACGTGCTGCGCAAGCAACCGCCCGGGCAACTGCTGCCCTCGGCGCACCAGGTGGATCGCGAATACCGGGTGATGAAGGCGCTGCAGGACACTCCGGTGCCGGTCCCCAAAATGCACGCGCTGTGCGAGGACACCGGCGTCATCGGTACCAAGTTCTACATCATGGAAGCGGTGGAAGGGCGCATCTTCGCGCGGCCGTTGATGGAGGAGGCGCCGCGGGAACAGCGCCGCGAACTGTGGCGCGATCTGGTCCGGGTGCTGGCCGCGCTGCACGCGGTGGACTACAAGGCCGTCGGGCTCGAGGACTACGGTCGTCCGGGCAATTACTACGAGCGCCAGGTGGCGCGCTGGACCAAGCAATACAGTGCCGCCAAGACCGAACATATCGAGAGCATGGAGCAACTGCTGAAATGGGTGCCGGCCCATGTGCCGCCGTCGGATGACGTCTGCATCGCCCACGGCGACTACCGGGTGCAGAACATCATGTTCCATCCCACCGAGCCGCGCGTGGTGGCGGTGCTCGACTGGGAGCTCTCGACGCTGGGCCATCCCTTCGCCGATCTGGGCTACCTGTGCATGGAACACAACGCCGACTTCTACGGCGAGGTGAGCCTGCGCCGCCCGGCCGCCGAACTGGCCGAGCTCGGCGTGCCTTCGCAAGAGGAAGTGGTGCGCTGGTACTGCGAGTTCTCCGGTCGCGAGCGCATCGAGCACTGGGAGTTTTACGTCGCCTACAACCTGTTCCGCTCCGCCGCCATCGTGCAGGGGGTCTACAAGCGCGGCCTCGACGGCAACGCCAGCTCCACCAACGCGCTCGAATACAAGGACGAATGCCGCGCCCGGGTGGATCGCGCCTGGGAGATTGCACAGCGCCTGGACCGGGGGTGATTCCCCGCCTGTCGACGCACCCGGCGTTGCCGGGTGCAGGGAGGATTTCATGATCGACGCGGATTTCGCGGCGCACTTCGCCGCCGACTGGATCGCGGCGTGGAACGCTCACGACCTCGATCGCATCCTCGCGCACTACAGCGACGACTTCGAAATGTCCTCGCCGGTGATCGTGCGGATCGCTGGCGAACCATCGGGCCGCCTCAAGGGCAAAGCAGCGGTGGGTGCCTACTGGGCCAAGGCGTTGGCGCTGATTCCGGAACTGCATTTCGAGCTGGTGACCACCTTGCCGGGCGTGGACAGTGTCACGCTCTATTACAAGGGCGCGCGGGGCCTGGCGGCCGAAGTGTTTTTCTTTGATCCGGAGCGCAAGGTGGCACGGGCCTGCGCCCATTACGCGGTGTGAGGGTTGCCGGCGCGCGCGGGCAGCCGGCCGGGTTCATACGCAACACTGCTTCCTCCGGGCTGAACGCCGTTGATTCCGGCCGTGATTGAGTTCGTGACCGGCGCTGCGGAAGATAAGCTCGATACCTTGATGGTATGCGGCTAACAGGTTGCTGAAAAACTGCTGCGGGCACCATCTGCTTCGTTGCGCGGTGCTCGCTCCCTCGCCTATCTACTTGATATGTCTCGGTCGCTGCGCTCCGTGCGCCTCGCATCTGGCCCCCTCGCGACGTTTTTCAGCAACCT
>CAMTUJ010000005.1:0-87605 GCA_947084925.1 uncultured Gammaproteobacteria bacterium | reverse complement strand
GAGTCCGATAATACCGCTGCCCGCCGCCTGCAAAGGGCGCGGGCAGCACTCTTTCAAGCCATCAACCCTTCCCGGAAGTCCGGGTCCTGAAGCGCCCGGTCCGACTCCGCTTCAGGCTCATTTCAGGATTGGAAAATACTGTCAAGGCCAGCGACCCGATGAGCCCTTAGGGTCTGTCGTCGAGCACGGTCGGCACCCAACCCGCGTCACGCTGGACGCTGCCTCTACCCTGGGGTAACTTTGCGCGATCGCCCTGCCGCGCGGTGCGGGAGGCCAACAGCGGGAGAAGCCACCATCAGCACCTTGACCATCACCCCATCCCGCTACGATTTCAGCCCCATCCACGCCGCCATGCAGCCCTATGTGGATGGGGGTCTGGTCAGCGGGCTGGCGTCCGTGATCCTCAAGGGCACCGAGGTCGTCGATGTCAAAACCTGGGGGCAGGCCGATATGGAAGCCCAGACCCCAATGCGGGAGGACGCCATCTTCCGTATCTATTCCAGCACCAAGATCATCACCTCGGCGGCGGTGATGATGCTCCACGACCAGGGTGTGTTCGATCTGGAAGACGCGGTTGCCGATCACATTCCCGAGTTTCGCAACCTGCGGGTGCTGAAGCCGGGCGCGACCGCGGTGACGGACACCGAGCCACTGCAAACGCCACCCACGCTGCGCCAGTTGATCAGCCACAGCTCGGGCTTCACTTACGGGCTGTTTCCCGAAACCCCGGTGGACAAGCTCTACACCGAGCAGCGCATCATGGACATGAATTCGTCGCTGGCGGAGATGATCGACAAGCTCGCCGCGCTGCCGCTGATCTTCCAGCCCGGCGCGCGCTGGAATTACAGCATCGGCATCGACATCCTGGGGCGGCTGATCGAAATCTGGACCGGGCAGACGTTTCGCGATTTTCTGCGCGAGCGCCTGTTCGAGCCGCTGGGTATGGTGGATACGGATTTTCATGTGCCGGAAGCAAAACATCACCGGCTGACCAAAAATTACCTGCCGCTCGATCTGCGCGACAACATGAAGCCGGGGCTCAAACCCTGCCCGGACCTGCTGGTCGGCAGCGTGCTCGCGCCCAAGCGCTTTCATTCCGGCGGCGGCGGTCTGGTCGGCACCATCGGCGACTACACCCGCTTCATCCGGATGATCGTCAACGGCGGCGAATGGAACGGCAAACGCTATCTGTCCGAGAACGCGGTCGCGCTGATGCACACCAACCAGCTCGCGCCGGGCGTGCAGGTGCGCCTGCCCACCTGGAAGATGCCGGACACGGTGTTCGGCGCCGGCTTCGCGATCAAGAATGCGCCGGCCGCTGGTGAGCCCGCGAGCGCCATCGGCGAATACCACTGGGGCGGCATGGCCGGCACCCACTCCTGGATCGGGCCGCGCGCCAATCTCGCCGGGCTGATCTTCACCCAGCGCGCCTACGGCTTCTGGCATCCGTTCAGCCATGAATTCAAGCGCCTCGCCTACCGGATCGCCGGCGACGCCAACAATTAATCAGGCGGTGGGCGCTCGGACGAACGTCCAGCGACAGGCGCGCAGGTGGAGGTCCAGACGCCACCGGACCCCGTGGCACTGCCGCACCTGGATTCCCGTTTGCACGGGAATGACGGAGGGTGCTGGCGCGCGGCACGGGTAGCCAATACGCTGTTGCCAGAATTACCAATTCCTACAACCAACCACTAAAACCAACCACTAAAACAGGGGATTCACCATGGGACGTGTCGAAGGAAAAGTAGCGATCATTACCGGCGGCGGCAGTGCCGGCATGGGGCGCGTAACAGCAGCGCTCTTGGCCCGCGAAGGCGCCAGGATTGTCGTGGGCGATATCAATGAAGCCGGCGCGCGCGCCACTGCCGAGCAAATCGTCGCGGCGGGTGGCGCGGCGGTCGCCATGCGTCAGGATGTGTCCAGCGAGGCGGACTGGGCCGCGCTTGTGAAGCTCGCGCTCGACACCTACGGCCGTATCGACATCCTCGACAACAACGCCGCGCTGTTCATCGCCAAGCCGCTGCTGGAAACCAGCACCGAGGAATTCCGCCGTCAGAACGCCATCAACGTCGATGGCGTGTTTTTCGGCATGAAGGCGGTGATCCCGGTGATGGAGCGCACCGGCGGCGGCTCCATCATCAATATTTCGTCCGGCGCCGGCATCGTCGGCTTTGCGGCGGCGGGCGCTTACAGCTCCAGCAAGGGCGCGGTGCGGCTCATCACCAAGTCGATGGCGCTGGAGTGCGCGGCGCGCAAAAACAACGTCCGGGTCAACTCCATCCACCCGGGGCCGATCCTCACCCCCATGCTGGAGCAGGGCATGCAGGACCTCGGCGGCACCGCGCAGGTGCGCGGCATGTTCGAGCAGATGGCGCCCATGGGCCGGCTCGGCGAGCCGCTGGATATCGCCAACGGCGTGCTGTATCTGGCGAGCGAGGAGTCCAAGTACGTCACCGGGGCTGAACTGGTGATCGATGGCGGCTTCATCGCGCAATGACACGAGAGGCACTAAAACCGCGCCGCGCGCCATGACCGAAATCAAGAACCCGGCCACCAGGCCGGGCTATTCCGGGTGGTTATTGACATTACCCTGAGCTATGCTCGGAATTGATCCGGCCGCGCGCGGCGGTCCGGGACGCGCATAACAATCGCCCACCGGCACCCCACCGCGCTCCGCCGTACCCCGTTTCCAACCGAGATGCCGACCCCGGCATCGGGAGCCCAAGCCATGACCTACGACCTCATCATCAAGAATGGCACCGTCATCGACGGTTCCGGATTACCGCGCTACCGCGCCGACGTCGGCGTGATCGGCGGCAAGATCGCCCATATCGGCCGCATTCGCGCGCCGGCCAAGCAGGTCATTGACGCCGAAGGCCAGGTGGTGACGCCGGGCTTCGTCGACGGCCACACCCACATGGACGCCCAGATCAACTGGGACCCGCTCGGCACCTGCTCCGTGTGGCATGGCATCACCACCGTGGTGATGGGCAACTGCGGCTTTACGCTGGCGCCCTGCGCCGCCAAGGACAAGGCCCTGGTGGTGCGCAATCTGGAGCGCGCCGAGGACATCTCCGGCGAAGCCATGGCTGCCGGCATCGACTGGAATTGGGAGACCTTCGCGGACTACCTCAACACCCTCGACCGCCTGCCCAAGGGCATCAACTACAGCGGCTACGTCGGCCACTCGGCGCTGCGCACCTACGCCATGGGCGAGCGCGCCTTCTCCGAGGCGCCCACCGCCGACGAAATGCGGGCGATGAAAACCGAGCTGGAATCCGCCATGCGCGCCGGCGCCATCGGCTTTTCCACCTCGCGCACCCGCAATCACCAGACCCCGGACGGTCAGCCGGTGGCGAGCCGTATCGCCACCTGGGACGAAGTGCGCGAACTCGTGGGCGTACTGGGCGACCTCGACGCCGGCATCGTTGAAATTGCCAATGAAGAGGCGGGCCGCGATCCCCAGGCCCAGCGGGAATACCAGGTGCGGCTGCGCGACCTCGCGGTCGAATCCGGCCGGCCTGTTACCTTCGGCATGTTCAGCAGCCGGCGCGCACCCGATATCTGGCCGCCTTACTTCGATCTGCTCGAAGAGACCGCCGCCATGGGCGGGCGCATGTTCATCCAGGCACACAGCCGTGCGCTCAATGTGCTGATGTCGTTCGAAACCCGGCTGCCCTTCGACAAGTTTCCGGTGTGGAAGGAACTGCGCAAGAAGTCGCTCGCCGACCAGGAAGCCGGTCTGCGCGATCCGGTGCTGCGCGCCAGACTGGTGGAATCCGCCAACGGCAACCACGAGGAAAAACAGGGCGTGGGCGCCGAGATGCGCCGCCCCGACTACGACTGGCTGCTGGTCATGGACAGCGTCGCCGGGCCGCACCGGACCGTCGCCGAGCTGGCGCGGGAGCGCGGCAAGGATCCGGTCGAAGTCATGATCGAGGTCGCCCTCGAACACAAGCTGAAGGTGTTCTTCCGCCAGCCGCTGTTCAATGAGGATCAGGATCACGTGCTCGCGATGATGCGTCATCCGCGCTCGGTGGTGACTTTCTCCGACTCGGGCGCGCACGTTTCCCAGATCATGGACTCGTCACTGCAAACCCATGTGCTCAGCCACTGGGTGCGGGAGAAAGGCGTCCTGGGCCTCGAAGAAGCGGTGCGCATGCTGACCCTGGAGCCCGCCACCGCCTGGGGCTTCGACGACCGCGGCCTGATCCGCGTCGGCATGGCCGCCGACCTGATCGTGTTCGACCCGGCCAAGGTCGCGCCCCTGATGCCCGAAGTGCGCCACGATCTGCCGGCCGGAGCGCGGCGCCTGGTGCAGAAAGCGGCAGGCATTTCCGCCACCGTGGTCAACGGCCAGGTGCTGATGCGCAACGGCGAGCACACCGGAGTCTACCCGGGGCAACTGCTGCGGGGTCCGCTGGCTGCGGCGCGCTGAAAGCAACGCAGTTGATACCTGTCGGCGCCGGCCAAAACCCGGCGCCGCTTTTTATGCGCGCAAAAAATTATGCGCGCATAAAAAGCGCCATGAAACAGGACAACGCGCAGCGGTCACCGCACCTGCCAAGACAGGGCACAAAATGCAGTAACCCGGGACAGATGTGACGCGTACCTGTCCCGCAGCGTCGGCATGGCTACCGTGGGTACGCAAGACTTTTCGATGCGGACAGCTGTTTGTCGCGCCGCAGCGGAGCGATCAGGTCTCCGCGGAGTGAACTTCTTCGGGAATCGACCACAGATGCGCGGCCACCAAAGCGCGCCAGGGTGAGAATTCCGCAAGCCAGTCGCGGGTGAAGTCTTCGCCGGGTTTTTCCGTGGTGCCGAGCAGCCGCTGCAATTGTCGGCGCACCGCGACGTCGCCGTGCAGCGAACCATCGAGCCAGCCGAAGCCGCGCAGCAGGGCGTAACTGACCGTCCAGGGACCGATGCCGCGCAAGCTCAACAACCGCGCGCGAATCTCCTCGATCGGTTGCGTCACCAGCCAGGCCGACAACGGCAGGCGATCTGCCACCACTTCGCGGCTCAGCATCTGGAGCGTCCGCGCTTTGGTCTGCGACAAACCTGCCTGACGTAGCTCGGGTTCGCTGAGTGCCGACAATCGGTCGGCGTCCGGAAAACAGGCGAGCCCGCTGGAATGGCGCGCGCCAGCCGCCTGAATCAACCGGCGCCGCACCGAAATCGCCGCGGCGAGACTGATTTGTTGGCCGATGATCGCCCAGGCCAGGGCCTCGAACGGCGTCGCGGTTTGCTGCACGCGCAAGCCGGGTCGCCCGGCGATGAGGGGCCCGATGCGGGGATCAGCTCGGTAGCTGGTTTCGAATACCTCGATGCGCTGGGTGAGGCCCAGCATGCGGTGGACGAGTTGCTCAAGGGCGTCGCGTGGCGTTTTGCTCTTGCCATCGATGGCCAGCTCCGCGTTGGCGCGACCGTTGCCGAATTCAAGCGTCAGACAGGCCGCGTTGCCATCCCAAAGCAAACCCTTGTGCAGGCGGTTGCCGTCAATCCGCTCCGCCACGGCCAGCTTGTCGCGGCCGTGAAAACCGAGGACCTCATCCACCCGAAAATTGACGGGTAGTGAAATGGCGCACGCCAGTCGCGATGACATGGCTTCTCCGGAAGAAAGTGTTTACAGCGCATCGTGAAAAATGATGCCGAGCGTATGCCATTGTCCCGACCGCACCGGTCGCGAAAATTGCGTCCTCGGGATACGACTGTCAGTGCGGGACTCGGTCATGGCCCGGCCTCGCGCAGCAGCAATGCACGCTTGCGATCGACGCCCCAGCGATATCCGGACAGTGCGCCATCGGTGCGTACCACCCGGTGGCACGGAATGGCGACCGCCAATGCATTGGCGCCACAGGCCAGTGCCACCGCGCGGGCCGCTTTGGGCGCGCCGATGCAGCGGGCGATGTCGGCGTAGCTGGCCGTCTCGCCCGGCGCAATTTTCAGCAAAGCCTGCCAGACGCGCTGCTGGAACGCGGTGCCGCGCACATCGAGCGGCAGATCGAGGCCCAGTCGCGGCGCTTCCACGAAACCGATCACTTTGGCGACGACCTGCTCAAATTCGGCGTCACCGCCGACCAGACAGGCGCACGGGAAACGGTCCTGGAGATTGCGCGCCAGCGCGTCCGGATCGTCGCCCAGCAGAATCGCGCACAGGCCGCGCGCGCCGCTCGCCACCAGAATGGCGCCCAGCGAGCACTGGCCGATGGCAAAGCGGATTTCGGTATTTGAGCCGCCGTCGCGGTAGTCCGTCGGCGTCATGCCCAGCAATTGATCCGATTGTTCATAGAACCGCCCGCTCGAATTGTAGCCGGCGGCGTAGATGGCCTCGGTGACGGTCGCGCCGCGATCCAGCGCGGCGCGCACGCGTTCGGCCCGCTGCGCCCGCGCGTAAGCCCGCGGCGTGACGCCGGTGACCGCCTTGAAAATGCGCTGGACGTGAAAGCGGCTCAACCCGACATGGATGGCCAACGAGTCCAGGCTGGGAGCTTGCTCCGCCCGCTCGATGATCCGGCACAGTTCGGTCACCAGCGCCGCATGTCGTGCGGCCAGGGGCGCCTGATCGGGTTTGCAGCGCTGGCAGGCGCGAAAGCCCGCGCGCTGCGCATCCTCGGCGGTGTGATGAAACCGCACATTCTCGGGCCGCGCCCGCCGCGCGGCGCAGGAGGGCCGGCAGTAAACCCCGGTGGTTTTGACCGAGTAGAAGAATTTGCCATCCGCCGCTGGATCGCGGGCGATCACCGCGGCCCAGCGGGGGTCGTTCAGGGTTGCGGCGGCGCGGTGTGCGGCAGCGGTCATGTTCATCTTGGTGTCCGAGGATTCAGCATCGATGAACGCAGGGTAGCCGAGCGTACGAAGTCTGGCGCTCCGGGCCTTGCGATTGAATTCGGGACCGTTGCGGCGCCCCACGGGAGTCTCCGGCTTTCAGGCCAGCCCGCGCCGCGGGCGGTCGCTGTTGGTCCAAGTCACTTACAATCGCGCGTCGGGCAATCATAACCGTGCGGCAGGCTGAGCTGATCAAGACGGTCAGTGTCCGCTCATCCGTTACATCAGAGGAGAAACTATCGTGAAAGTGGCAGGTTTGACGGCGCTGATTACCGGCGGCGCATCCGGGCTGGGCGCCGGCGCGGCCCGGGTGTTGAGCGCCGCCGGGGTGCGCTGCGCGCTGCTGGATCGCAATCTCGATCTGGCGCGGGAGTTGGCCGCGGAGCTGGGCGGCATCGCGCTCGGCTGCGACGTGGTGGACGGCCCCGGGGTCGCGGCGGCCATCGAAGAGGTGAGTGCGAAGCTCGGTACGCCGCGCATCGTGCTGAACGCCGCCGGCATCGATGTGGCGATCCGCACCGCCGGCCCCAAGGGCGCGCATTCCCTGGAGGAATTCGAGCGGGTGATCCGGGTGAATCTCATCGGCACCTTCAATGTCGCGCGGCTCGCGGCCCAGGCCATGATCGCGCTGCCGCCCTTGAACGAGGACGGCGAGCGCGGGGTGATCGTCAATATCGCCTCCGTGGTGGCCCAGGACGGACCTATCGGCCAGGTGGCCTATGCCGCGTCGAAGGCCGGGGTGCAGGGCATGTGCCTGCCGATGGCGCGGGACCTCGCGCCCCACGGCATCCGGGTGGTCACCGTTGCGCCCGGCATGTTCGAAACGCCGCTCGCCGCCGGCATTCCGCAAGCCTGGATCGACAGCATCATTCCCACCATTCCGTTTCCCAAACGCTGGGGCAGGCCGCTCGAATTCGGCGCCCTGGTGCGGCAGATCTGCGAAAACCCGATGCTGAACGGCGAGATGATCCGCATCGATGCGGCGATCCGCATGGGCATCGACCGCGCCTGAATTTTCACTCCCGAGGACACATCATGGAAATCAACAATCACATCGCCATCGTCACCGGCGGGGCGTCCGGCCTGGGCGCCGCCACGGTCCGCATGCTGGCGGAAAAAGGCGCCCGGGTCGCGGTGCTGGATATCAACGAAAACCTGGCCCGCCAGATCGCCGACGAGATCGGGGGCATCGCGGTGCCGGTCGATGTCGCCAATGACAGCAGCGTCGCCGCCGCGCTCGCCACCGTGCGCAGCCGGCTCGGCATCGCCCGCATCGTGGTCAATGCCGCCGGCACCGGCATCGGCCGCAAGATCACCAGCAGCAAAGGGCCGCATCCGCTGGAAAGCTTCAAGCGCGTGGTGGACATCAATCTCACCGGCACTTTCGACGTGTGCCGGCTTGCCGCCACCGACATGCTCGGGCTGACCCCGGTGACCGCGGACGGCGAGCGCGGCGTGTTCGTCAATGTCGCGTCCATCTTCGGTTTCGACGGGCCGGTGGGGAACACTGCCTACGCGGCGTCCAAGGCCGGTGTCATCGGCATGACATTACCCATGGCACGTGATCTCGCGCCCTACGGCATCCGCGTGGTGACCATCTGCCCGGGCGTGTTCGACACCCCGCTGGCGCGCGCCGAGACCGGCGACGCCGGCTTTCAGCGCATCCTCGACCTGGTGCCTTTCCCCAAGCGCGCCGGCAAGCCCAGCGAGTTCGCCCAGATGGCCTGCCACATCGTGGAGAACAGCATGATGAATGGCGAGGTGATACGCCTCGACGCCGCCATGCGCATGGGTCTGATGATCTGACGGATGCCCGGCGACCTTGACGCGACCCAAGCGCAAGGCTGGGCGCGCCCTTTGCCTGCCGCCGCCAGATTTTCGGCTTGGGGGGCAGTCAGGCGGGGCGTTTCAGTGCGGCCTGCACGGGGCGGTCGCTGTGAATGAGGCGGGCGATCCCGGGGCGATCGAGCGTGCGCTGCAATTCCGCCTTGACGTCATTGGCGTCGGGTAACTCGCACACGCGCGCGGCAATGGCCGTCATCTCGGCAGTTTTCAGCTGCCGGAGCACCGCCTTGACGCGGAGCAGGTTGGAGGCGCTCATGGACAGGATGCGATAGCCAAGACCCACCAGCAGCACCGCGCCCAGCGGATCCCCGGCCATTTCGCCGCACACGCTGACCTCCCGGTTCATCGCCGCGGCGTCCCGGACGATGTCCCGCAACGCTTTCAGCAGCGCGGGATGGTAGGCGTGATAGAGCGCCGCGACGCGGGGGTTGTTGCGATCGACGGCGAGCAGATACTGGGTCAGGTCATTGGTCCCGACCGAGAGGAAATCGACCCGCCGCGCCAGTTCCCGCGCCTGGTAGACGGCCGCGGGCACCTCGATCATGACGCCCACCTTGGGCATGCGGATGCGATAGCCCTCTTCCACGGTGAGTTCGGTATAGACCCGGTTGATCAGCGCCAGCGCGCTATCGACTTCCTGCACGCTGGAGATCATCGGCAGCAGGATGCGCAGATTATCGATGCCTTCACTGGCGCGCATCATGGCGCGTACCTGGGCGAGGAAAATTTCGGGGTGGTCCAGGGTGACGCGGATGCCGCGCCAGCCCAGAAACGGGTTTTCCTCCTTGATGGGGAAATAGGGCAGGGCTTTGTCGCCCCCGATGTCGAGCGTGCGCATGGTGACCGGGCGCGGCGCGTACATGGTGAGCTGATCCCGATAGATCACCCGCTGCTCTTCCTCGGACGGGAACCGCTCCTGAAGAAAGAAGGGGATTTCGGTGCGGTAGAGGCCCACGCCGGCGGCACCCAGTTCCAGCGACAGTTTGGTGTCGACGCGCAGCCCGGTGTTGACCCACAGCGAGATGGCATCGCCGCTCGCCGTGACGCTGGGCTCGTCGCGCGTGGCGAGCAGGTCGGCGGCGAGATCCTGCTCCTTGCGGAACACTTCCTGATAGGCGCGTTCCACCTCGGGACTGGGGTCGATCAGGATATGGCCCATGTGGCCGTCGACGATCACCAGGTGCCCTTCGAGCTCTGCCCAGGGTAGATCCACCGCGCCCATGACGGTGGGGATGCCCATGGAACGACCGATGATCGCCATGTGGGAGTTGTGTGAACCACGCACCGACACCATGGCGCGGATATTGTCGAAGGGAACCGCCGCGAGGTGCGGTGCCGCCAGATCCTCGCCGATCAGGATGGTGTCTTCCGGGTAGACCTGGACGGGCCGCGCGGTCTGCTGCAAGTGTTCCAGTACGCGCCGGCCCAGATCGCGCACGTCGGAGGCGCGCTCGCGGAGGTATTCGCTCTCCATCCGGGTGAAGGTGCGGATGTGTTCGATGATGATCTGGCTCCAGGCGCTCTGGGCGGTGAAGCCGTTCCGGATCAATGCGACGACTTCGCCGCCGAGGGAATTGTCCTCGAGCATGCGGAGGTAAACATCGAACATCTCCAGTTCTTCGGTGCTGAGGATGCCCTTGAGATCGTTCTTGGTACTGTGAACGTCGGCCTGGGTGCGTTCCAGGGCGTGACGGAACAGCTCAAGTTCGCCTTCGGTATCCTCGCTGCGCCGCTTTGGCACCGCGTAGAGGTCAGCCGGCGAGGACACCACCACGGCGCGGCCGATGCCGACACCCGGGGCGCTGGCGATACCGGCATAGATGTTGGCAGGGCCGGCGTCGGCTTCCGGGGAAGTGGTGCGCGCCAGTTCGCCGGTCGCCTGGGCGTGGGCGATAACCCCGGCGAGCTGCGCCGAGATCGTAACCAAAAACGCCTCTTCGCTTTCGTCGAAGCGGCGCCGCTCCTGTTGCTGCACCACCAGAACGCCGAGTACATCCCGCTGGTGAATGATCGGGGCGCCGAGAAAGGAGCTGAACTTTTCCTCACCGGTTTCCGGAAAATACGCGAAGCGGGGATGGGTTTCGGCATGTTCCAGGTTGACCGGCTCGGCGCGGCTCGCCACCAGTCCCACCAGGCCCTCGTCGGGCGTCATGGCGACTTTGCCCACTGACTCGGGCAACAGGCCGCGGGTGGCCGAGAGTACATAGCGGTTGGTGGCCCGGTCGAGCAGATAGACCGAACACATGCCGGTCTGCATCGCGTGTTTCACGCGCTCGACGATTATTTCGAGGACGGCGGAAAAATCCGGCGCCGCGTTGACTTCCTGGACGATCCGGCGCAACGGCTCAAGCATGGTGGCGATCCGCGGCGTCGGTGGGAGTGGCCGCATCCGGCAGGGCGCGGGACAGTTCCTTCAGCGCCTGGCGATAGACGCCGCGCTTGAAGTCGATCACCTGACTGATCGGATACCAGTAGCTCACCCAGCGCCAACCGTCGAATTCGGGCTTCCCGCAGCGGTCCAGGCGGATGTCGGATTCGTCGCCGAGCAGCCGCAGCAGAAACCACTTCTGTTTCTGGCCAACGCAGGGGTTCTTGCTGGTGCGACGCACGTAGCGGCGCGGCAGTCGATAGCGCAGCCAGCCCTGGGTCTGCGCGAGGATCTCCACATGTGCGGGTTCGAGCCCGACTTCTTCGTACAGTTCGCGATACAGCGTATCGCGCGGGGATTCACCGTGGTGAATGCCGCCCTGGGGAAACTGCCAGGCGTCATGGCCGATCCGCTTGGCCCAGAATACCCGACCGTCGGCGGCGCAGATCACGATGCCCACATTGGGCCGAAAACCGTTCTGGTCGATGATATCCAAGGGAACAAGGCGCCGCGCGCGTCTGAAGTGGTGGCCGCATTGTTCCACAGTTGTCAGACGTCCACCAATTGCCCGTCGTCGCGCCGAGCCGGCGGCAGGGCTTGCTCAGGGTCTCTCCGGGGTGTGCGCCGCAATCTGAATGTGCGCCGGCATCGTGGCAGGCGGGCATTTCGGGCGCCGCCGCCGGGATCGAAACGGACTGTCTTGGCGCGGAATTCAGGCCGCGCGCACGTTTAAGTGTTTGATCGGGACGGTTCATGCGGTTTGGGGTTGAAAGGGCGCGACGACATGGCTAGAATTCGCCCTCTTTTTTGCACCCCCCTGACTGGCCCGGATCATGAAGACATTCAGCGCCAAATCCGAGACCGTCGTGCATGACTGGCTATTGGTCGATGCAGCGGACAAAACCCTCGGTCGTATCGCCAGCGCCATTGCACATCGGCTGCGCGGCAAGCACAAACCCGAATTCACCCCCCATGTCGATACCGGCGATTACGTCATCGTGGTCAATGCGGAGCGGGTGCGCGTCACCGGCCGCAAAGCCAAGGACAAAATGTACCATCGCCATACCGGGTATCCGGGTGGGATCAAGAGCATCAGCTTCGAGAAGCTGATCCAGCAGGCGCCGGAACGGGCCCTGGAACACGCGATCAAGGGCATGCTCCCCAAGGGTCCGCTTGGTCGGGCCATGTACCGTAAACTGAAAATCTACGCCGGCGACATTCATCCCCACGCGGCGCAACAGCCCCGCGCTGTGGACATCTAGGACAGCATCATGGCATCAATCTATTACGGAACTGGCCGTCGCAAGACCGCCGCCGCGCGCGTCTTCATTACAGCGGGGCCCGGTGAGATCACCGTCAACGACCGCACCATCGACAATTATTTCGGTCGGGAAGTGGCGCGTATGATCGTGCGGCAGCCGCTGGAGATTGCCCAGGCGCTCGGCAAATTCAATATCCGCGCGACCGTGCGCGGCGGCGGCAGCTTCGGTCAGGCGGGCGCGATTCGTCACGGCCTGGCGCGCGCGCTGGTCGAATATGACGAAGGTTTGCGCTCGGTACTGCGTCAGGCCGGGTTCCTGACCCGTGATGCGCGCGCGGTCGAACGGAAAAAAGTGGGCCTACACAAGGCGCGCAAGCGGCCGCAGTACTCCAAGCGCTGAGCCGAGCCCGAGTTTTTTCAATACCCGGCCTTGTCCGGGTATTTTTTTGTTCTAAATCAATCGATTAGAGGTTGATTTGACGATTTTTGCTTGTCAGGTCAGGCCCCAGCCTTTACCATGACACGCCATTTTGTGTATGTCTGGCGCAGGTGCGGCAGCGTCGCGCTGCCGCACAGCCTGTCTGTTGATCGCTCGCTTGAGGAACTCTTTGATGAGCAACGAGGGTGTCAATAAAGCCCGCCGCCGCTTCCTGACCGGCGCCACCTGCGTGGTCGGCGCCGCCGGCGTCGTGGGCGCCGCGGTGCCGTTCGTCGGTTCGTGGAGTCCGAGTGCCCGCGCCAAGGCCGCGGGTGCGCCGGTGCGGATTGATATCGGCAAAATCGAACCCGGGCAGATGATCACCGAGGAATGGCGCGGCCAGCCGGTGTACGTCGTGCGGAGGACGCCCGCAGCCATCGCATTGCTGGACAAGGACACCGCACGCCTGCGCGATCCGCAGTCGGCGGAGTCAAAGCAGCCGGGTTATGTCGACCCGGGCAATCGCGCCATCAAGGCCGAGTACCTGATCATGGTCGGGCTCTGTACCCATCTGGGCTGCGCGCCGATGTACCGGCCGGAAGTCGGTGCGGCGGATCTCGGCGGCGACAGCTGGCTCGGCGGCTTTTTCTGTCCCTGCCACGGTTCGAAATTCGATCTGGCGGGCCGCGTGTACAAGAGTGTGCCGGCGCCGACGAATCTGCCCGTTCCTCCGCATTCCTACGAAAGTGACAACGTAGTGATCATTGGCGTCGACAAGGAGACCGCGGCATGAAATGGCTGGTGGGGCTTTGGCAGTGGACCAACGCGCGGCTGCCGGTGCAGCGGGCGTGGGATACCCACATGGGCAAGTACTACGCGCCCAAGAATTTCAATTTCTGGTATTTCTTCGGTGTTCTTTCGCTGGTCGTGCTGGTCAACCAGTTGCTGACCGGGATCTGGCTCACCATGAGCTACGAGCCCACCGGCGAGGGCGCGTTTGGCTCGGTCGAATACATCATGCGCGATGTCGATTTCGGCTGGATCCTGCGCTACCTGCATTCCACCGGCGCGTCAGCGTTTTTCCTGGTGGTGTATCTGCACATGTTTCGCGGGCTGCTCTACGGCTCCTACAAGGCCCCGCGCGAACTCGTGTGGCTGTTCGGCATGGCGATCTACCTGGCGCTGATGGCCGAGGCTTTCCTGGGCTATGTGCTGCCCTGGGGGCAGATGTCGTACTGGGGCGCCCAGGTCATCATCTCGCTGTTCGGCGCGATTCCCTATTTCGGCGATGCGATCGTCGAATGGGTGCGCGGTGACTATCTGATATCAGGGATCACCCTGACGCGCTTCTTCGCGCTGCATGTGGTGGCGCTGCCCATCGTGCTGCTGGGGCTGGTGGTGCTGCATCTGCTCGCGCTACACGAAGTGGGTTCCAACAACCCCGACGGTGTCGAAATCAAGAAACACAAGGACGCCAACGGCATCCCGCTGGACGGCATCCCCTTCCATCCTTACTACACGGTTCACGATCTGGTGCCCATTGCGGTATTCCTGTTCGTGTTCTGCTTCATCGTGTTCTTCATGCCCGAAATGGGCGGCTATTTCATCGAGAAAGCGAACTTCGAGCACTCCAATCCGCTCAAGACGCCGCCGCACATCGCTCCGGTCTGGTATTTCACGCCCTACTATTCGATGTTGCGGGCCGTGCCGGACAAGTTCATGGGCTTCCTGGTGATGGCGGCGGCCGTGGCGATCCTGTTTGTGTTGCCCTGGCTTGACCGCAGCGCGGTGAAATCGATTCGTTACAAGGGCTGGGCCAGCCGCGTGGCCATTGTGGTGTTTGCCGCGGCCTTCATCATCCTTGGCATTCTGGGAGTGAAAGCGCCGACGCCGGAGCGGACCGCGTTGGCCCGGTTCTGTACCGGTCTGTACTTCGCCTATTTCGTGCTGATGCCGGTGTGGACCGTTCTGGAGCGTACCAAGGCGGAGCCCGCGCGCGTCACCATGAACGGCGGCATGGGGTTCTGGCGCTCCCTGGGGGTGGCTGCCATCATCGCGGCGCTGGTGTTCATTCCGCTCAAGGCGGTGGGTTCGGAAAGCGCGCATGAGTGTGGCGAAATCGCCTGTGACGCCGTCGCCATCGACCACGGCGACAAGGCGTCCCTGCAGCGCGGTGCGCAGACTTTCGTCAATTACTGCATGGGTTGTCACGGCGCCAAGTTCTCGCGCTGGGAACGCGTTGCCGACGATCTCGGTATTCCCCACAGCTTGATGCTCGAAAATCTCGCGCCCGGCGTCGACAAGATCGGCAACCTGATGACCATTTCGATGCCGGAGCGCGCCGCGAAAAAATGGTTTGGCGCGGCCCCGCCGGATCTGACGCTGGTCACCCGTGCGCGTTCGCCGGAGTGGGTTTATACCTATCTGCGCAATTTCTACGCGGACACGACGCGCCCGCTCGGCGTCAACAACAAGGTGTTCAAGGATGTGGGGATGCCCCACGCCCTGCTCGATTTGCAGGGACTCCAGGCCTGCGCCCCCGGCCCGTCGTTTGCCCACAGCGGCGGCATGCGTGTCGATCCGCTCACCAGCAAACCTCTCAACGACGCGCCTTGCGGGAGCTACAGCCTGGTGACCAAAGGCAAGCTCGCGCCCGGCGAATTCGACGTGGCGATGCGCGATCTGGTGAATTTCATGAGCTACCTGGCCAATCCGGTCGCGGAGCGAAGCCGCGAAATCGGCAAGGGCGTGTTGCTGTTCATCGCCTTGCTGTTCGTGTTTGTGTGGCTGCTGAATCGTGAATACTGGAAGGATGTGCATTGAGTACATTGTGTTGACTGACCGGAGTAGAAAATGGCGGTAGTGCCGAGACGCTCGACCATGACACTGTTTTCCGACTCCGCGTGCCAGTACAGCCACCGGGTGCGGATGGTGTTGGCGGAAAAGGGCGTGGGCGTGGAGATCGAGGAAGTGATTCCCGGCGTCGTGCTGGAGGAGCTCACCGACATCAATCCCTACGGCACCGCTCCCACGCTGGTCGACCGCGATCTGTCGCTCCATGAACCCATGGTGATGATGGAGTACCTCGACGAACGCTTCCCACATCCGCCGTTGTTGCCGGTTTATCCCGTGACCCGGGCGCACAGCCGTCAGTACATGCGCCGGATCGAACGCGACTGGTGCGAGCCCGCCGAAGTCATCCTCAAGACCGACGACAGCCGGCGCGCGCAGCGCGTCCGCAAGGAGTTGCGCGACAGTCTGCTGGGTGTCGCCGCCATTTTTGCCGACAAGCCATTCTTCATGAGCGACGAATTCACTCTGGTGGATTGCTGCATGGCGCCCCTGCTGTGGCGGCTCGACGTTCTGGGCATCGAACTGCCCAATGTCCGCCAGGCCAAGCCCCTGGTGGCCTACATGCAGCGGCTGTTCGACCGGCCGGCGTTTCGCGCCAGCCTCACCGATACCGAGCGTGGAATGCGGGGCTGACAGCCTCGGAAAGAGGTAGAGTCATTGCCATGAAGTCCAACCGGCCCTACCTGATCCGGGCGCTGTACGAGTGGATTCTCGACAACGACTGCACGCCCCACGTCATCGTGGACGCCGAGGCGCCCGGCGTGTCCGTGCCGATGAGCTATGTCAAGGACGGCCAGATCGTGCTCAATCTTGCACCCAAAGCCGTATCCGCCCTGACCCTCGGCAACGACCAGATTTTCTTCAGCGCCCGGTTTGGCGGTAAACCCACCGAAGTTCTGGTGCCGATCGCCGCGGTGCGCGGTATCTACGCCCGCGAAAACGGCCAGGGTTTGGTATTCCCGGCAGAATTGTCCGAAGATGCATCCGGAACCGACTCCCCCGAACCGGGGCCCGGTAACGGAACTGGCGGCCCGCGCCTGCGGGTAGTGAAATAACCCCTGCAAACGAGAGGAACACCATGAGCGATCCCGTGGTTATTGTCGGTATGGCCCGCACCGCCATGGGCGGCATGATGGGTGCACTGTCCACGGTCCCGGTCGGCGAACTGGGCAGCAACGCCATCAGGGCCGCGCTGGCGCGCGCCGGGCTGGCGCCCGACCAGGTCGATGAAGTGCTCATGGGCTGCGTGCTGCCCGCTGGCGTTGGCCAGGCGCCAGCCCGCCAGGCCGCGCTCGGTGCCGGCATTCCGGTGGGCACCAGCGCCACCACCGTCAACAAGATGTGCGGCTCCGGCATGAAGACCGTGATGATGGCCTGCGACACCTTGCTTGCCGGGCACGCCAGTGTGCTGGTGGCCGGCGGCATGGAGAATATGAGCAACGCGCCCTACCTGCTGCCCAAGGCGCGCGGCGGGTATCGCCTGGGCCACGGCGAACTGCTCGATCACATGTACACCGATGGCCTGCAGGACGCCTATACCGGCGGCCTGATGGGCGTGTTCGCCGAGCAGTGCGCCGGCAAATACACCTTCACACGGGAGCAGCAGGACGCCTACGCGGTGGAATCCCTGCGCCGCGCCAGTGCCGCCATCGCCGAGGGCAGGTTCAAATCCGAAATCGTTCCGGTCGCGGTCAAGACCCGCGCCGGCGACCAGGTCGTGGACACCGATGAACAGCCCGGCAGCGCCCGCGTCGACAAGATTCCCGGACTCAAGCCCGCGTTCAAGAAAGACGGCACCGTCACCGCCGCCAACGCCAGTTCCATTTCCGACGGAGCGGCCGCCCTGGTCCTGATGCGCCAGAGCGAAGCCGCGCGGCGCGGCCTCAAGCCGCTCGCCGTGGTGCGCGGCTATACGCAGTTTGCGCAGGAGCCCGAGTGGTTCACCACCGCGCCGGTGGGCGCGCTCAAGCGGCTGTTCGCCCAGACCGGCTGGAGCGCGAGCGAAGTGGATCTGTACGAAATCAACGAGGCCTTCGCGGTGGTCGCCATGGCCGCCATGCGCGAGCTGGATCTGCCTCACACCAAGGTCAATGTCCACGGCGGTGCCTGTGCGCTGGGCCACCCCCTGGGCGCCAGCGGCGCGCGCATCATCGTCACCCTGCTTGCCGCGCTGCAAACCCATGGTCTGCGCAAGGGTGTGGCGAGCCTCTGCATCGGCGGCGGCGAAGCCACGGCGATTGCCGTGGAGCGGCTGTAGCCTCGACGGATAAACTCCGCCACGGCGGATTTTCTCTTAGGATTTATCGCTGTCCGTGCCGTCCGTATCGCGCCAGCGCTGTGGTGTTTCGCCGAGCGGCAGACAGGTCATGGCGGTGGTCCTCGGCCGTTACTGGCCGGATGTCTATCGGCAATTCAAGCGGGCGCCGGATTGGGTTTGCGCGGCGCCGCCAGCCAGAGGCTAAGAGGCGACACCAGCGCCATGACCAGCCCCGTCACCAGCATGGCCTGATAATCGCCGGTGACATCGTACAGCCAGCCGCCGAGCCAGGCGCCCAGCGCCGCGCCCAGCGACCCCGAAATCGCCAGCGTGCCGAAAATCGACGGAAAGAACGGCCCCGCGAACAGATCGCGCGAAGTGGCTGGATAGATCGGCGCGTTGGCGCCGTAGCCGAAGCCCGCGCAGATCGCAAAGCCGACCGCGAGCCACAGCAGCGCCGTCCACCAGCCGAGGGCGGCAAGCGCCGCGACCGCGAGCACATTGCTGACGGAGGCGAGCGTGTAGGCCCATTCGCGGCCGATGCGGTCGGACAGCCGGCCCCAGAACAGTTGCCCGGCGATGCTGGAAATGCCGATGGTGCCCGCGATCAGGGAACTCTGCGTCTTGGGAATGCCGTGATCGACCATGAAGGCAAACTGGTGGATCAGCAGAATCTGCGCCAGGCAGGCGCCGGTGAGAAAGGCGAAACCGGCGTACCAGAAGCGCGGCGAACGCACCGCCGTGGGCAGCACCCAATGCGGCGTCGCCGAGGCAGGCACCGCTGCGGCCGCGGTCGCGAAGCTCGCTGGTGGCCGCTCCGGCACCCGCAGCAGCCACCAGGCCGACGGGATGATCCACAGCGGTCCCAGCAGCGCCAGCAGCACAAAGGTCTGGCGCCAGCCGAAGTTTTCCACCAGGGCATTGATCGCCGGTACTCCGATCAGAATACCGAAGCCGACCCCGGCGAGCGCAAAGCCGAGCGCGGTGCCCAGGCGCGCGGGATAACAGCGCTCCACGGTGACGATAAAGGGCACCCAGCCCGCCATGGCGATGCCCAGGGCCGCGATGACGCCGAAAGTGAAATAGAGCTGCCACCAGGTCTGGACCAGCGCGGTGAGTGCGAGGCCGATGCTGAACAGCAGCCCGCCCAGCGCAATCACCCGGCGCGCGCCCATGCGCTCGATCATGCGGCCGTTGAGTGGCCCCGACAGGCCGTGCACCAGGCTCATCACCGAGATGGCACCCGCCGTGAGCGAACGGCTCCAGCTCATGTCCTCGACCAGGGCGACCAGAAACACCGAATAGGCGAACCAGACGCCGTAGACCGCGCCAAGGGTTACAAAGGCCACGGCCACCGCGGTGGGGCCATGCGGGTTGCGATGGGGCATTGGCTGTTCCTCGGGAACCGCGGCGTCCGCGCGCAGGGGCGGGGACGCTTCCCGGCAATCGACTAAGGGCGAATTTCGTAGAGCGCGTTGAGCGGATGCTGAATCGCCAGCCGGCGCACCGAGGCAAAGCCCGCGGCACTGCAAAACTCGCGCACCCGGGATTCCGGCAAGCCCACCGTGCCCAGCCCTTCGCCGCCCTGGGCGAGCGAGGTGGTCATGCAGAAGTGCAGGCTCGCGCCCAGCTTGAATACCGCGAGCGGTCCACTGTTGTCGGCGGGATCGTCGGTGCAGTCGATATCCATCAGCACATAGATGCCGTCGTCCTTGACCGCCCGGCGCAGGGCGCGGATACCGCCGCGCGGGTCGGCCATGTCGTGGATCACGTCGAAGGTCGCCACCACGTCGAACTGGCCGTCGACGCCCTGGGCGAAATCGGCGATCTCGAAGCGGGTGCGATCCGCGACGCCGGCTTCCCGGGCATTGACGCGCGCCTTCTCGATATTGCCCGGAAAAATATCGAAGCCGTGAAAGCTCGCATTGGGAAAGCGCTGCGCCATCTCGATGGTCGAGCGTCCGGCGCCACAACCGAAGTCCGCGAAGCTGCCGCCGGCATCCAGTTTGGCGATGACCGCGGGCATCTCCGGCAGCCACTGACTTACCAGGTTGTTCTTGTAGCGCACGCAGGTGTTGTGTTCCAGCCCCTCCCAGAAGTCCGCGTTGTAGCGCGAATAGTCGATACCGCCGCCCTCGCGGAACGAACGCAGCAGATCCTGATAGGGATCGAGAATCGCGTTGAACATGCGAAACAGTCCGCCCTGATAGAGCGGCCCACCCACGTCCACCAGTGCCGGCCGGTGCGCTTCCGGAACCGATACCTTGCGGGTCGTCTTGTCGAAGTCCAGGTAGCCCGCCAGTGAGATACCGTAGATCCATTCGCGCAGATAGCGTTCGTTGAGTCCGGTCGCGGCCGCCAGTTCCGCGCTGGTGAGCGGGCCTTTTTCGGCGATGGTCTTGAACAGGTCGAGGCGATCGCCGATGGCGCACAGGCGGATCGCCATCATGCCGGTGGCATGGCCGATGACCTGGCCGACAAAGGCCATGGCGTCCTGGGTCGGTGCCGTCATGAATCCCCCTTGAGTTGTCTATGGGTTGCAGTCGGTACTATAACAACCTCGCGGTGGCTCAGAGTCCGAACAGCTTGCGGGCGTTTTCGCCCAGCACCGCGCGCTGGCGGTGCTCGGACAGGCCGCTGATACTCGCGCGAATCAGGCTCGGCGCTTCCAGGTTGGCGTCGATGTGGGGAAAATCGGAGCCCCAGAGCACGCGGTCCTCGCCGACCAGATCCAGGCAGGCACCGATGGTGCGTTCCTCGGGCTCGGCCACGAACCAGAGGTTGCGGCGGAAGTATTCACTCGGGCGATCCAGTGCGAGCGGGGTGTCGAAACCGCGGAAATGCCGGTGCTTCTCGTCGAGCCGGTCCATGGCATAGGGCGCCCAGCCGCAGCCCGCCTCGATCGCCACCACCTTGAGGCGCGGGAATTTATCGAACACGCCATCCATCACCATGGCCATGCAGGCCGGCATCACCTGGGATGCGGCGCCGAGCGCGAATGTGAAAGTGCGGTTGGCCGGAGTGTCATACCAGTCGCCGACAAACCCCGTGACCAGGCGCCGGGTGCGCACGATGACATGGACCAGCAGTGGCACGCCGGCTTCCTGGATGCGCGCCCACAGCGGATCGAAATGGGGGTCGGCGAAACCCTTGCCATCCACCCGCTCGGGGGCCAGAAACACGCCCTTGAAGCCCTGTTCAAGGCGCAATTCCAGTTCCTGCACAGCACCGGGAATATCGCGCAGATTGAGATGCGCGGCGATCACCAGCCGCTCGCGATCGGCGGCCTGGAAGTCGTACACCCAGTCGTTGTAGGCGCGGCAGTACGCATTGGCGAGCGCGTTGTCCTGCGTATCCCAGAAGATACCGATGGTGGGCAGGATGAGACCCGCCCCCAGACCCCAACGGTCGAACTGGGCAATGCGGTCGGGGCCGAACATGCTCGAACGCGGCGCGCCATCGAGATAGCCGAGGGGAGAGCGCGGATCCATGGCCTGATTGCGGTCGAGTTCCACGCCGCCCAGGGCGGCGGCACAATTGGGCAGGATCAACTGATTGTCGACAAAGAGCTGCTCCGTGCCGTGGGCATTCTTGCGGAACTGGATGCTGCGATGCCGAAAGGCGGGATCGAGGTAGGTGTCCCACAGGTCCGGCGGCTCCAGCACATGGGCGTCGGCATCGAACAGAAAGGGCGCGGGATTGGCGACGGCAACCATCGTGTTTTTCCTCTGGCGACGTTCCGCGCCGGAAATTTTCCGGACGGGAGTCGGCGTTTCTTATGGTCTGCTTTTTTGCGGGCAGCGTTTTTTGTGATCGGTATTTCCTGTCGTCCGCGGCCGGCGCGCGGACCGGGCAAACACGGCGGGGTAGCGCGCTGTAATAACAAACCGGGGGCCTGAGCCCCCGGTTTTTCTTGCCCGCTTATGCCGGAATCTTGTCCACCGGCAGGTTGTAACACTCGATGATGTTTTCCCGCATGATCCAGCGCATCTGCTCCTGGGACAGGCCGGCAGCGTGCTTCTCCAGCAACTCCTGCGACCAGGGCCAGGTGGCATCGCTGTGGGGGAAGTCGTTGGCCCACACCAGCCGCTTGGGATTCATCAGATTGGCGACCCGGAATGCGACCCAGTCGTCCTGGAAGGTCAGCCAGACATTGCTGTTGATGTAGTCGCTGGGCATTTTCGCCAGGTTCTTGCCGCCGCCGAGCCAGAGGCCATGGCGGCTGTAGGCGTGATCCATGCGGTAGGCATAGTGGGGCAGCCAGCCGGCATCGGCTTCGGCGGCGATGAACTTCAGTTTCGGGAAGCGCTCGAACACGCCGCCCAGCACAAACAGGCCAAGCACATCCTGCACACCGCGGATGATGTTGAGGAACCCGTTGATCTTGTTGCCGCGCGCTTCGAGCACGTTCTCCACGCTGCCGCCTTTGGAGGTCAGGATGTGGAACGACAGCGGCAGACCCAGGTCGGCGGCGCATTCCCAAAGGGCGTCATACATGGGGTCGTCGTAGTCTTTGTGCTGGGGGTTGCCCGGCATCATGATGCCGACAAAACCCTTTTTCTTGCAGTCCTGCATGTCCTTGAGGGTCTGCTCGACACTCTCGCACGAGGTCTGCCCGAGCCCGAACAAACGCCCCGCCGGCGCGCCGGTCAGATAGTTGGCCAGCCACTCGTTGTAGGCATGGAAGCAGGCGGTCTTGTAGGCGAAATCGGGGTGGTTGCACAGCGCCATGCCCACGGAGGGGTAGATGATTTCCGCGACCACGCCGTCGCGATCCTGATCGGCGACGCGGTATTTGGCGTCGTAACCGCTCTTGTGGAGCTGGTCGAAGGTACAGCCCTGACGGCGCGCCGCCAGCTCTTCCGGCGACAGGCCGGCGGCGGCGACCAGGCCCAGCGGGATGGTGGAGGTCATGCCGGGAATGACATAGATATCGTTGCCGGTGGCATCGCGCTGGATGGTGGGGGCGCGATCGCGGAACTTGGGATCGATGTAATCGGTGTAGCAGTTGCCGGGTTCGACGATGTGCGAGTCGGCGGAAATCAGGCCAAAACCCAAGCTGCTCATGGTGCTTACTCCGTGGTATGGGACCGCCAGATGACGGGTTCAGTTGATGAGTGGAAGTAAAGGACGCTGACGCAATATTCACGCCCCGCGTTACCGAACAGCAACCGCGGTTACCGCTCGTTAGCCACGGCGCCAATCTATGCAATCGATTGCCATAATTCAACCCCGGTCCATGTCTATCCGCGACCGGACCGGGGATAAAAAAGCCCCGCCAGGGCGGGGCTCGTGACCTTGGATGACCGGGCCGATCAAGCCTTGATCTTGTCGGTGAAGTGCGGCCAGACATGTTTCGCCATCAGCTCCAGATGGCGCATCATCGGCTTCTGGGGCAACAGTTCGTTGTAGTTCATCATCCAGAAATAATCGACGGGAAGCTCCTTGAACAGGGCTTCCAGCTTGCGCTTGACCGTGTCCGGACTACCGTAGATAACCAGCCCGCGTTCGACCAGGGAATCGAAATCGTTCTGCACCGTCATCGGATCTTCGCCGGGCAGCGTGATCGCGGCGTTGAAACCGAACGGCTGAAAGAACTTGCACCACAGGAAGGTGCCCGCATCCATGGCCAGTGCCCGGGCTTCCGCATCGGTATCGGCGCAAACGATTTCCCGCGTGATGCCCATTCTGGCGCCGAACTTCTGGGATTTGCCGGTGGTTTTCTCCAGCTCCTCCTGCGCGGCGCGGAACTGGCCCTTGGCCGCTTCCATGTCGCCCGCGATGATGGAGATGGGCGACACATTGTGGCGCATCGCCCAGCGGATGGTTTTCTCCGAAAAGGAGAAGGGCTGAAACAGATCGGGAATGCGTTTGTTGTAAGTCTTGGGCGCGATGCCGATTTCGCGGATGATGCCGTTGGCGTCGATCCCTTGGCCAAATTCGGCGCTCACTTCATGCGCGGGCCAGTAGATATCCGGCGGCGGAATCTGCCAATACTTGCCCTGGTGGGAGAAGGTGTCGTTGCTCCACGCCTTCATGATGATCTCGAAGTGCTCTTCGTAGAGTTCGCGCTTGGTATCCTCGTAAAGCTGGGCGTCAGCACCGCTATTCTGCCGCAGCGCCTCGAACCGCTGACCGATCACGTTCACCCAGCGCGACTGATAGCCGCGGGCAAAGCCGGCGAACGCGCGGCCCTGGGTCATCTGGTCGAGAATCGCGATGTCCTCCGCCACCCGTATGGGGTGCTGCGAGGGCAGTACATTGCCCAACTGTCCGACTCTCAGGCGCTTGGTGTGTTGACCCAGATAAAGGTCGAGCATGATGGGGTTGGTGGACACCTCCTCGCCTTCGATGTGGAAGTGGTGCTCGGTAAAGCCGAAACCGTAATAGCCGGTTTCATCGAGGTATCGGGCCTGCTCCGCCAGATTCTTGAGCATGGTCTGGTACAGATCGGTGCGCACACCGGCCATGCCCTTTTCAATCTCGGCCCGCGGGCCGATGGTCGGCATCGAAAATACGCCTACTTCCATTGTCTTCTCCCCTGTTATCGAACCGCCGCTCGGTGGTCCGACAATGTCTAGTTAAGTTTATCCCGCCGGCCGGTGACCCGCGGAACGATAGTGGTAAAACCGAGCCGCGGTACGCTAGCAGGCGATGGCACCACCGTCCACCACCATTGCGTGACCAGTGACAAAGGACGCCTGCTCCGAGCACAACCACACCGCCGCCTCGCCGATTTCGGACGGCGCGCCGAACCGGCCGATGGGCTCGAAGCCGATCATCGCCTGCTCCAGCTTCGGGTTGGTGGCGAACATGCGCTCCAGCATGGGCGTGCGGATGACGCCGGGGCAGACTGCATTGACGCGAATCCCCTTGGTGGCATATTCCAGCGCCGCGGTCTTGGTCAGGCCGACCACGCCGTGCTTGGCGGCCACATAGGCGCCGGCGTTTTTCGAGCCGACCAGACCGGCGATCGACGCGGTGCTGACGATGGCGCCGGGACCACCCTGCTCCAGAAATTGCCGGATCTGATATTTCAGACAGAGAAACACGCCTTTCAGATTGACGTTGTAGTTGAAGTCGAAATTTTCTTCGGTGCATTCGTGAATGCGCGTCCAGGCGCCTTCGACACCGGCGTTGTTGTAGGCGCAATCCAGCCTGCCGTACTGGGTGACCGTGGCCTTTACGAGGGCTTCAACGTCGGCGCTTCTGGAGACATCGCAGCGCACGAAAGTCGCATCCCCACCGGCGTCGCGAATCAGCTTCACCGTCTCCGCGCCGGCCGCTTCCTGAAGGTCGGAAATTACTACCCTGGCGCCTTCGCGCGCAAAAATCTGTGCCGCCGCTCGCCCGATGCCGCCCGCCGCGCCGGTTACCAGCGCGACCTTGCCTTGTACTGTGCCTGCCATGCTTTACTCCTGTGGTTGGTGATTGAAAAATCAACGTTGGTTCAGTGCGTGCGTGCCGCCACCTGCACGGGAATCGGTTCGCTGTGCAGCACACCGCGCTTCACCAGATCATCGATGCGCGCACTGGAATACCCCAGGTATTCGCCGAGCACCGCCGCATTGTGCTCACCGACGTAGGGCGCTTCGAGATCGAGATGACCGGGGAACTCGGAAAACCGCAGCGGCATACCCGGCGCCAGGAAATTGCCCAGCGTGCGGTCGTAGATCGACCGCACGGTTTCGCGTTCGATCAGATGGGGATGCTGGCAGGCTTCCTCGACACTCAGAATGGGCGCCACCGGAATACGCGCGTCTTCGAGCATCTTGATGGTCTTGGCGTCGCTCTCCTGCGCCTGCAGCCAGCCCTCGATGATGGCGATCAGCTCCTTCTGATTTTTGGCGCGGGCGCCATTGTCGACAAAGCGCGGATCCGTGACCAGATCGGCGCGCCCCATCAACTCGCACAGGTTCACCCACATCTGCGGCGCCGCCGGCAGGATGAAGATCGGGCTGGTCTTGCCTTTGAACACCCCGGCGGGCGACACCGCATAGTGATGCGAACCCGAACGGGTCGGTTTGATTTCACCTTTGCTGCACGACCAGGCCTGCACATTGACTTCGTGGTAGTGGAAGTAGCTGTCGAGCAGCGACACGTCGAGCCACTGCCCCTTGCCGGTGCGTTCCCGGTACAGCAGCGCAAAGGCGATGGCGCAGGCCGCGTGCACGCCGGTGCTGACATCGCCAATCGCCGCCATCGGAAACGCCGGCGGCTTGTCGGGGTCACCGATCATACTGGTGATGCCGGAATAGGCCTGGCCGATGTTGTCGAATCCCGGCAGTTGCGCCAGTGGGCCAGTCTGGCCAAAGGCGGATATCGAACACATGATAATTTTGGGATGCACCGCCTTGATGGCTTCGTAGCCCAGGCCAAGCCGCTCCATCACGCCGGGCGCGAAATTCTCGATCACCACGTCGCACTCTTTGGCGAGATCCTTGACGATGGCGATGGCCTCGGAGGATTTGAGATCGAGCGCGACACTGCGCTTGCCACGGTTCTGCTGGACGTAGTAGGCGCTGCGGCCGTCCTTGCCGATAAATGGAAAGCGGCGGCTGGGATCGCCCGTCGGCCACTCCACCTTGATGACCTCCGCGCCCGCTTCGACCATCACCCGGGTCGCCGCGGGCCCGGCCAGAAATTGCGTCAGATCCAGTATCTTGTAGCCATCCAATACATGTTTCATGGTGCAGTCCTCGGATTATCGTTATCAGGAAGGTGCCGCGTTGGTGTACCTGTATTCTGCAACGCCACTTATTGGGCGAAGGAGCCGCCGTCCACCGACATGGCAAGGCCGGTGACAAAGGAGGCGCGGTCCGAGCACAGCCAGGCCACGGCTTCGGCGATTTCACCCGGTTTGCCCAGGCGCCCGACCGGCTCCATCTTGCGCATCATCTCGTAACCTTTCTCGGAACCGCCGACGATGCGGTTCAGCATCGGCGTCTCGATGGCGCCCGGACACACCGCATTCACCCGGATGTCCTGCCGGGCGAACTCCAGCGCGGCGGTCTTGGTGAGGCCGATCACGCCGTGCTTGGCGGCGACATAGGCATTGCCGCGCGGCACGCCCACCAACCCCGCGAGCGACGAGGTGTTGACGATGGCGCCCGGCGAGCCCTGGCGCAGGAACTGCTCGATCTCGTACTTCATGCACCACCACACGCCCTTGAGGTTCACATTGATGTTGAGGTCGAAATTTTCCTCGGTGCAGGTAATGGTGGTGGCGCGCGTGTCACCCTCGACGCCGGCATTGTTGAAAGCCACATCGAGGCGCCCGAACGCGGCGACCGCGCCGGCCACCAGGGCTTCCACCTCGGGTCCCCTGGCGACATCGCAGCGCACAAAGGCGGCCTGCCCGCCGGCCTGGCGGACCAGCTCGACGGTCTCTTCACCCCCTTTGACGTTGACGTCGGACACCACCACCCGGGCGCCTTCGCGGGCAAAAATCAGCGCGGCCTGCCGGCCGATGCCGGAACCCGAACCGGTAATCAGTGCCACCTTGTCTTGCAGATCTCCCGCCATCTCGTCACCCCGGAATGTTGGCGCGCCCTGCGGCGCGCGACAGTTATCGTGTTCCCGCAGCTTACGCGCCGACCCCCGGGTGTCAACCCGACGACTCGACCGACGCCGGCTTTGCCGTATCATGGCAAGCCCTTGACGCGGGGTGGATGCGCCTCGCCTGATTCACTTTGCCCCTGATTCACTTTGCAACTGGAGGATTCCGTGCAACCACGCGCCAGCGCCGACGATCTGCTCTACGAAAAGAAGGGCAGGCTCGCCTATCTGACTTTCAACCGCCCGAGCGAGATGAACTCCATCACGCCGGAAATGCTCGCCGATCTGGAACTGATCACCGAGGACTTCAAGCAGGACAAGGAAGCCCTCGTGCTGATCGTCACCGGCGCGGGCGACAAAGCCTTCTGCGCGGGCGCCGACCTCAAGAAAACCATCACCAAACTCACCCACGACGCCAGCAGCGGCGGGCGCTTTCTCGACAATCCGCAGCAGCGCTTCTTCAGCACCTGCTACAAGCCGATCATCGCCGCCATCAACGGCTTCTGCCTGGCCGGCGGCACCGAGATCATCCAGGGCATGGACATCCGCATCGCCGCCGAGCACGCCCGCTTCGGTCTGCCCGAAGTCCATTGGGGGATCATTCCGGGCGGTGGCTCCCACGTGCGGCTGCCGCGCCAGATCCCCTACTGCCACGCCATGGACATCATCCTCACCGGCCGTCAGATCACGGCCCAGGAAGCACTCGCTTTCGGCCTGATCAACAAGGTGGTGCCGGCCGACCAGGTGATGGCCGAAGCCGAGCGCTACGCCAAGCTCATTTGCAGCAATGGCCCACTCGCCGTGCAGGCCGCCAAGGAAGCCGTCATCAACGCCTACAACCAGTCGTGGGAAGAGGCCTTCCGTACCGAGGCGCTGATCGCCGAGCGCGTGTTCAAGACCGAGGACGCCAAGGAAGGTCCCAAGGCATTCGCGGAAAAACGCGAGCCGGTCTACCACGGCAGGTAATATCCCGGGTGCCGGCCGCGCTTCGTTTCGTAACCGCGCTGCGCGCCGCCGGCGCCCGGTTTCCAACACCGCGGGAGCGCAGGGCGTGTCCGGCTTACAGCAGATACTGATGCGAATTATTGCAAGCGCCGCCATTGCAAGCGCCGCCATTGCACTCGCCGCGATGCCCGGCGCGGCAGCGACTTTTCCCATCGACCTGCACCCGGACTGGGGCGATATGAAAATCGCCGCCGAAACCGGCACCATCGAAGGCGTCCGTCCGATCACCTATGTGACGTTGTCCAGCCAGGACTCGCGCAAGGCACGTTGCCGCGTCACCTTCGATATGCGCGCGTTGCGTCCCGAAGTCTTTCATCTTCAGCTGGCGCCGGGCAAAAAGCGCACGCTCCACTACGATCCTCCGAGAGTCATCAATCGCATGACCATCGACGTGCACTGCACCCCGACCAAGCCTGCTCCGGAGACGGACTGATGGGAGCCATGACGCCCACGGTGCGCGCCAACGTGAAAGCCTGGGAGTGCGACATCATGGCGCACATGAACGTCCAGCATTACCTCGCGCGCTCGGCGGAAACTCTCGGTCCGCTGCAGGCGCTGCTGGAACTCCCGCCCGGAACCGGCCTGCGCCACCGCGCCGAGCGCGTGCTGTTCATGCGCGAGCTGCGCAATGGCGACAGCTTCACCATCGATACGGGAATCCTCGCGCTCGCGAGCGACGGCCTGACCACGTTCAACGAGATGCGCAACATCGACACCGGAGCGATCGCGGCGCGCTTCATCATCGAGTTTGCCTGCACCGAACGGGCAAACGGTCGCGCGCGCGAATTGCCCGCCGCCGTATGCGACGCTGCAAAAGCCCTGATCATCGAAACGCCCGCGGATTTGCGCCCGCGGGAACCGCTGCCGCAACCACCCGCCCGCGACTGGGCCACTGCGGAAAAACTGGGCCTGTTCGATACCGCGCGCGGCACCATCGAACCCTGGGAGTGCGATGCCCAGGGCGAACTGCATCCGCGCTTTTTCATGGCGCGCTGTTCCGATGCCGTCACCCATTTGCAGCATCACTACGGGCTGACGCCCGAATACCGGCGGCTGCGCGGGCTCGGTAGCGCGGCACTCGAATACAACATCGAGTTTCACCGCCCGCTGCGCGCCGGCGATGGCATCATCACACGCAGCGGGCTGCGCGAAATGCGCGGCAAGATTCAGTATTTCTTCCACTGGTTCATGGATGCGGCCGCCCGCGAGACGGTTGCCACCGTGGAGACTGCCGGCACTTTGTTCGATTTCGAATCGCGGCGTTCCGTCAATATTCCGGACGATCTGCGCGCACTGGCCGCGCCGCATATCAAGCGTTTTTAGTAACCCATCACAGTGCGTTGAGCGTCAGCCTGGCGCTCAGCGCCGGCTGTCCGGCTGCGCCATCGCTCACCAGGAAAACGCGATCCGGGGGCAGGCCACCGCTGTCGACGAGATAGGCTTTGACAGTCAGGGCGCGCTGACTGGCAAGCGCGGACAGCGCCTTCTCCGGAACTTCCTCCCGCGCCAGCAGCTCGTGCCGGATATGTTCGTGGAGTGCGCTGTCGATCTCGGCATCGGTGGGCTTCCCGCCGCCTTCACTGAGCGCGTTGTCGATGCGCTTGCGCCGGGTTTTGGCGCTCTCTCCCGTCGTGGTTTCGTAGAGCGCGTAAAATTTCTGCCGGAAATTCCTGTTGGCAACCGCGGCACTCATTCCGGGCCATGGCGGATTGCCGTCGGCGCCGCCAGCGCCGAACAACGCACCGAGCTGATGATCGAGCTCCATCTGCGCGAGCGCCCGGGTGTCCGCTTCGGGCAGGGTATTGCCGGTAACATCGAGGCGAAGTTGGGGCCGCTCGGCGAGGGCTTTGACAAGCTGGTCCAGTTTGGCTTTTTCGCGTGCGTCGAGTTGCTCCGACCCGGGAGCGAACGCGATGGCGTCGAGGGGACCATTGTCTTCGCCGCCGCCCACCAGACCCGCGATCAGCTTGAAGGGCGCGCTGACGGCTTTGACGATCAGGTTCTTGAACGCCTTGAAGACGAGTCCGCCAATGCTGAAGTTGGGCTCGTTGATATTGCCTTTCACTTCCAGCCCGAGGTCGATGACACCTTTGCGGTCCTTCAGCAGGGCGAGCGCGAGGCGCAGCGGCAGGTCAGTGGCCTTGGGGCTTTCGACGCGCTCGCCAAGTTCCATCTGGTTCATCACGATATGGTTCTGGCCGAGCACCTGGCCGTTTTCGAGCTGGTAGTGGAGATCGACCGACAGTTGCCCCTGCTTGATCCGGTGCCCCGCATAGACTCCTGAATAAGGCGTCAAGGTCGTCATTTCGAGATTTTTGAATGCGAGCTTCATGTCCAGGGTCGGCGCCGCCTTGAAAGGATCGACCAAGCCCGCGATGGTTACCGGCGCATAGCGATCCACCTGGCCGACCAGATCGACAGCGATCGGCTTGCCGCTGCCGGAATCGATGTTCCTGATCGCACCCTTGAGGTTGAAAATTCCGACGCGGAAATCCGGAGTCATGGTCAGATCCGCGAAATAAGCCGCGCTGTCGGCGATGGCAACGCGATTGATCACGATCGCCATGGGTGACGCCGGGGCGGGCGGTGTCACAGGTGGGGATGGCGTCCCGGAGGTCGCGGAGTCCCGGGATTCCGGCGCCGTCACCAGCAGCTTTTCGACATTGGTGGTGCCATCCGCGCGAATCGCGAAACGACCGTAGAGTTGATTGAACTCGACGCTGTCGATCGCGACACGGTTGGCGGCCTGCTGAAAATTCAGATCTTTTACCGCAAGCCGTTTCCAGCTCAGAAATTCCCGATTGAAACGATTATCGGTGGTATGGAGATCGTCGATGCCGACATCGCCCCGATAACTCAGCCCGCTGCTTTGCCCGGTCTCCGGATAGGTCAGGGTGCCAGCGGTGCTCGCGACACCGCTGTGCAATTGGATATTGATGGCCCGACTGAGGTAGGGCTGAAATCCGGAGAGCGGAATTTTGTCCGCTTCGATGTTCAGTGTTGCCTGGACCGGTGCGAGGCTGACGGGTCCGCCGATGCGCAGTCGGCCATCGCCATTGACGCCGCTGTCGATGGCGAGCTGCACCGGTTGACTGTTGTCGCTGCGGAAATTGTCCAGCGTCACCCGCAGCGGGTCGAATGCAACGGTCACCGGGGGACTCGGCCACTGATCGGTCAGCTCGATGCGAAAGCCATCCAGGCTGGCCTTGGCGAGCGTCGTCAGCCAGGGCTTTGCGCCCGCCGTTGCCGGACTCGGCTCGGCAGCGGCGGCCGGCGCGGACGTGAACAACCTGAGCAAATCGAATTCGCCGGCGGCAGAGAGAATCCCGCTGATCTTGCCGCCGTTGACGGCAACCCGGTCGATGCCGATGGTTCTGTCCACGGAGTCCAGGCCGATACCGTCCACCTGCACGCTGGCGATCGCGATTGGCGTGGCGTCCGGCACTGCTTTGTCGGCAAGCGCCAGGTCGCCGAGCGTCAGCGCACCGTCGGACAAATTGACCCGGAGAGCGCTGCCCGCCGAATCCGCGCTCGTGGCCAACCGGTAATCGACGTGGGCATCGAGTTTGCCGCGAACCAGGCGAAACGGCAGCGCCTCGGCCGTGAAGCGTGACAGCGCGGCAAGGTCGAAACCATGCAGCTCCATCCTGCCGCGGGACGCCAGTACCGGCAGGCTGAGGTCGCCCTGCCAGTGGAACCGCTCGCCCGTCTCACCACTGAGCGTCAATTCGGCCTGAGTCTGTGCATTCTCCTGCGCGCGCGTGCTGAAGGCCGTGACGCTGAAATTCACGGGCAGGTATTTCAGCACCGGTGCATCGGCGTGGGTATCGTCGCGGTAAACCAGCTCGCCGTCGCTGACGCTGAGTTGCTGGATCAGAATGGCGGGCAGCACCGCAGCAGGCGCGGGCTCGGCGACGGCCCGCGCCGGCGCGGCGGTGCTCAGCAGGCTGGTGAAATTGAAGGCTGCCGCCGTCAGGCGGCGAATCCGCACCCGAGGCCGCGTCAAGCGGATTTCGGCAAAGGTCAGCGCGCGCTTGAACAGCGACGCCGCCTCGAAGTCGACGTAAAAACTATCCCAACCGGCGAACGGTTCGCCATTTTCTTCTTTCAGATTCAGGCCGTTGACGGTCAGCGCCAGTCGCAATGGGTCGAATTTTACTTCTTCGACCGAAATGTCGCGGCCGGTGGCCTGATGTGTCCTGGCAATCAATTGCTGCTTGATGATCACGGGGACCAGCAGGAAACCGAGCAGCAGGTAGAGGACGAACAGGCTCGCGAGCACGCTGCTCCAGCGCGCGGGTGCCGAGCGCCGTTGCCACAGTGTCTGTTTTGCACGCCGCCATGCGGCGGTGGCCACAGCCATCGGAAATACCTCTTGTCACCGGGGGCGTTACCGCGATCCACGCCATCAATATCGGCAGCGCATGCTAGAAACCGACCAGATCGGTGACCGGCGTCACCAGCGCCGCGCCGGTGATGCGCTCCAGCGTTTTGCCGATCACATCAACATCGTTGTCGAAACCGCCATGGGCCGCGCGCTCGAGCTTGTCCACGGCGTTGACGGCAGCGCGCCGCGCGAAAAACCGGTCGTTGTCGTGGCGGGTCAGACGCTTTTCAAGCTGGTGAGCTTCCGCTGCATTGCGCCAGTTGGCGAGCGTCTCCCCGGTGTCGGGTGATCCATTCCAGCCCTTGTAATCGTGATCGAAGACATTGGCGAGCCCGAGAATGGGCACGCGCTTGTCGGCTTCCAGGGCATGGGATACCAGATACAACAACGATTTGCGATAGATGGAGACGACATTGTCGTCCTGTTCACGGGCATCCGACAGGATGTCGAGGTAGAGATTGTCCATGATTGCGGGCGACGGCGCGTAATGGCGGTTGGCGAAATCCACCGTGCAGGCGGGTGCATACAGGTGGACCGAGCGGATGTGTCGATCGAGATCCTTGCCGGTGAAATTGGCGATCAGGCGGCCGAGCGCGATGGAGCCCGCGGAATGACCCACCAGGTGCAGTTCGAACGCGTCGCCCCAGCCGCTCGCGAGTGCCTTCAGCGCGTCGCCGAGCAGATCCCCGCCCCGGCCACTCCGCGCGGCCAGCTCGGCGTTCTCCTTCATTTCGCTCCACAGCGGCCGTGCCGCGAAGCGGCCAACGGTGTTCTCGACAATCGGATCGGTCACCGCGTCCGCAAAACCACCCACCCGTTGCGCCGCGCCAGGAATCTTGTCCGCCAGCGCGTTACCGATCGATTCCAGCAGCCCGCTCTTCCACACCAGGAACAGCGGGTAGCAGCCGTTGGCCAGGAAGTAGCGGCCCATCGCGCGGGCACGCTTGATCGCATCGGCCTCGCTGTTGAGGCCTCCATGGGCGTAGATGACGAGCCGCTTGCGCGCGTGACCGGACGCGCGAAACCAGGCATCCGGCAGCACGGCGGCCTGGTGGTGCAGGGTACGGTTGACGCCATCGACGGTATCGAAATGGTTCACGCGGCCGTTGTTGCCGAGCACGATGCTGTGCTGGTACGCGGTTTCCTCGCTCCACCAATCCGCGGGCGCGGCGGCGGCGCGACCGGCGGCGCTGGCTTTGGTTGCGAAACGTCCCGCAACCACGCCCGGCACGCCGAGGGCGGCGACCCAGGCATCCATGCCATTGGCGAGCCAGTCGGCGTAGCCGAGCACGGCGAAACCACCAGCACCCCATTGAGGGCCCCAGGAATTCTGGATCACGAAACCGGTGCGGTTGAATCCGATCAGCGCAAAGGCATGACCGCCGCCGCGGGAGGGCAGGCCGTCAAAGTCGATCACCGGCAGATCGGCGTGGGATGCCGGCGGCTTGGCTCTGCTGACCGTATCCCAGCCGGCATGGGTATTCGCCGACACATAAATCGCGCCGACTTCCTGAATCGCCGCCTGCAGGTCGGTGATGGATTGGCGCTCGATGCGATAGTAAACCCCGAGCGTGGTTTCCAGTGCCTCGGTATCCCAACCGGGCGCCGGCAGAGTGTCGCTTCCCGGCTGGTAATCCCACTTGGCCTCATGGCAGACACCGTTGTGGTACCAGCCCTTCAGCGCACCACGGCAGCTCGATCCCTCGTAATTCTCGCCTTCGTATTCGTCGAAACGACGCGCGAAGTGGTACAGCATGCGCGGACTGATCCGCGCAAAGCGCTTGGGCATCCCGGCGGATCGCCAGCGCAGATAATTGATTACACAGGCGAGGCCAAAACCGGTGCAGGCACCCTCCTGACCCTGATCGAGAATGAGTTTTGCCTGGGTGTAGTGGCCCAGCGAGCGGGCGATATCGGCGTCGGCGGGAAATGCCTGCGGCAGACTGCGCGGTGGCGGGATGTAGGCGCGGTCGCGCAGATCCCGGGGATCGGGTTTGACATCCAGCCGGGCCTTGCGGGTGACCAGCGCGGGTGTCGTTGCCGCCTTGCGTCGCGCACCCGCCAACGCTGGCGCAGGCGCCGCTGCCGCCCAGATGGCGCGGGCCCTGGTGACGACGTCGGAGAAGGGAACCAGTCCGTGACTGCCACCGTTCACGACTTTGCGCGCCGCGCGCAGGTCGTTCGTGGCAAGTGCCTTGCGGAGGCGATCCTGGTGCGTGTCGATGAAGGCCGCCAGCAGACAGGCCGCCACTTCCGGCGCACACCCGGCGTCAGGGTTTTCGGCCAGCGCGATATCAAGCAGCGCGCCGTAACGCGCGTAGTTGGCGCGTCCGGTCAATTGCACATAGCCACGTCCGCAATAACGCCTGCCGTCGCCGGGCTCCCGGTTGCCGAGTTGTTTGCCGAGCCTGGTCGTGGCGTCGTAGGCACTGAAGGGCGGCAGACCGGCCAGCGTGTTGAAGCGCGAGGGCAATTCCGCGATGGGCACGAAGCCTTCGGTCTCCGCGCGGATGGTGCCGAGCGCAACGGCGACCATGTCCGGATCGGTCAGACCGAAGGCTCCGAGCGCGGCAGCGACGTAGGGCAGATTGTTGGCGATGTTGGCGGATCTGGTGAACGGGAACAGCGTGCTCACGGTTGCGGTGTCGAGGCTGACGGCGAATCTGGCCGGCGGCGCCATGTTGAGCGCGATCTGGGCGCGGGGGCCGGCAATGCCATCGGCGACCAGCCCGACACTTGCCTGCCAGGCGCGCAACGCGGTCTCGGTGTCGGCGTCGAAAACCTCGCCATCGGCAAGGCCGGGGTAGGTCTTCGCAGCGTCGCCGAGCACCTCACTCAGCGACTGCTTGAGCTGGACGACGGCTGCGCCCTTGTTGTCGCGCATCAACAGCAGCCGCTTTATTGTTGTACTTTCCATAATCGCATCCCTGTCGTCATAACCATTGCAAATAGACTCCGGAGCACAGACGGGGCCAGCCCGGTATTCTCCGGGGACACCCTGAATGATCCGACGCCGTTCGCGAATCGCGCCGACCAGTCAACCGGCCAGCAATGGCGTCAGACTGTTCCGGGCAGCCTCGCTTCGTCAAGAAACAGGATGCCCGATTCACCGGTTACCAACGGGTTTTTGAAGTCAGTCACGTTGATTGATCGCATAACCCGCGCCGGTTCGCAAGAACGGCAGCCGCAGTACCCCGGAGAGGCGCGCGACCAGCCGCGGATCGCGGGGCGCGTGCAGCCCGATGATCATGCCGGGATGGCCATCGCGCGGCTGCTCCCTATAGGTGCCGCAGAGTCGATCCCACCAGGGCAGATTGAACCCGAAGTTGCTGTTGGTCTCGTCGCCGTGAACCGAATGGTGCACCCGATGCATGTCGGGGGTGACCACCAGCCAGCGCAGCCGGCGGTCGAGCGCGCGCGGCAGACGCACATTGCCGTGATTGAACAGCGCGGTCGCATTCAGCAGCACTTCGAACAGAATGACCGCGGCCACGGGCGGGCCCAGCAGCAGGATCACGGCGCATTTGATCAACAGCGACACTACAATCTCGATGGGATGAAAACGCACGCCGGTGCTGGTGTCGAAATCGACGTCCGCGTGGTGAACGAGATGCAGCCGCCACAGCACGGGCACGGCATGGAACATCAGATGCTGCAAGTAGATCGCGGCATCCAGCACTACCACTGACACCACGAGCGCGACCCAAGCCGGCGCCGCAATCTGATTGAACAGTCCGGAACCTTCACGCGCCGCGAACAGCGCCACGCCGGTCGCCGCCACCGGCACCAGCAGCCGCGCCGCCAGGCTGCCGAGCAGCATCAGTCCCAGGTTGCTGAACCACCGCGTCGAGCGGGGCAGCGCGAGCGCGCGTCGCGGCGCAATCCTTTCCCACAACGCCATGGCCGTGAGCACGGTCAGAAAGCAGCCGAGCCGGATCATCGCCTCGTGCGCGCTCAGCCAGATGGCCATGGCGGCTCAGCCGGCGCGGCAGCGACCGAGGATGGCGTCGAACTGTGCCGGGGCCACCTTCTGGATCGACAGCCGGCTCTTGCTGACCAGTTCCATATCGGCGAACAGGGCATCGGCCTTGATGGCTTTGAGGGTCAGGGGTGTAGCGAACGCCTCCTTGAACAGCAAGTCCACCAGCATCCAGCGGGGCTGGTCGGGCGTCGACCTGGGATCGTAATAGCGCGCCTCGGGATCGAACTGGCAGGGGTCGGTGCGCGCCGCGCCGCACACCTCCGCCAGCCCGACCACCGCCGGCTCGGCGCAACTCGAATGGTAGATCAGCACCTGGTCGCCCACCGCGACCTCGTCGCGCAGCCGGTTGCGGGCCTGGTAATTGCGGATGCCGTCCCAGCCGCAGCGCTCTTCGCGTTTCAGGTCCGCGATGCTGTAGGTCTCGGGTTCGGTCTTGAAGAGCCAGTGCTGCATTGTCGTCATCTCCAGGGGCGCGCGCCCTCATGCACTGCGATCGTCCACCAGCCCGAGCGCCGGGGGATGAACGCCAAAAATACGGTCCAGATGGGCTTGCGGCAACGGCTTGGTCACCAGCGACACCACCACCGTCACCAGGATGCAGAATCCCTCGGCGATGGTGGTGCAGGCAAACGGGTTGTCGGCCTGGCGCGCGACCCAAAACAGCGCCTGCGCCAGCGGATTGCCGTCGACCGCGCCGGCCGGCAGCCAGGCCTGGCGCAACACGGTAAAGGCCAGGGCGCCGGCAATAAAGCCCCACAGCGCGCCCTGCCGGGTTACCCCGCGCCAGAACACGCCGAGAATGAGCGGACCCACCAGTGCCGCCATCAAACCGCCCAGACCCACCCACACCATGAGCGCGATGTTCTGGCCGATCGACTCCCAGGCCAGCCACGCCGCGCCGATCATGACCACCACCACGCCCCAGCGGCTGATGCGCAGGACATTGCGATCCACCTGCTCCGGCGTTGCCTGCGGGTGCAGCAGCGGCACCAGACCGCGGCGGTAGATGTCGTTGGCGAATACCTGCGAGATGGAGATCACCAGGCCGTCCGCCGTGGACATGATGGCCGCCAGGATGCCGGCGCCAAACAGCGCCGCCAGCCAAGCCGGGAACACCTCGATCAGCAGCACCGGTATCGCCTGGTTGGGGTCCCCGGGCGCCGTCAGCAGGCGGTCACCCAGCACGGCGCGGGCCAGCAAACCGCCGAGGATCATCGCGCTCAGCACCAGGCCGAACACCAGGCACAGCAACATGAAGCGGGTATGGCCGACGCCCTCGCGCAGCGCCCAGATCTTGTTGCCGATATGGGGCAGCATGCCAAGCGACAAGTGGGCGAGGAAAATGGCGCTCAGATCCCACCAGGAATCGAACAGCGACGAACCGGGATAGAACAGCTTCACCGTGTGCGGATCCAGCGCGGCCAGGCGGTCGAGTACACCCCCGAACCCGCCGGGCACTCCGACGCCGAACGCGAACAGGCCGATGATCACCGCGGCAAGCACCAGCATCATGACACCCTGGATGCCATCGGTGAGGATATCGGCGTGCGCGCCTCCAAGCACCACGTAGACCAGCAGCACCGCGGCCGTCACCGCCAGCGCCCAGTCGGCGTCGAGTCCCAGCAACTGCTGAAACATCACCAGCCCGGCCAGCAACTGGGCCGCGAGGTAGAACAGCAGCACCAGCGAAAACACCGCGACCACGATGCGCAACGGATCCGACTGGTAGCGGTCGCCGATGAATTCCGGAATCGAGCGGTTGCCGAAATGGTGGCCGGTGCGCTGGACCTGCTTGAAGCAGAGCCAGATCCCCAGATAAACGGCGAAGGGGTATACCAGCGCATAGCCCACGGCGGGCAGCCCGTAGATGTAGCCGAGTCCGGGAATGCCGAGAAAGGTGGCGCCGGAGGCGGTGGTCGCGGTCATGGCAAGCCCGAGGAACCACATGCCGTAGCCGTTGCGCGCCGTCGAGAAGTCATCGCTGCCGGTGACGCGCCGCATGCCCATGTAGCCAAGCCCGAGCATCAGGCCGATGTACAGAATCAAAAACACCCAGGACCAGACCAACAGGGGCGTCATGCCTACCTCAGGTAAACAGTTGTTGATAACACGCGATGCACGCGCGGACAGGCTTCAAGCCGTTGCCGGATCAGGGCTTCAGGGCCGGCACCGCTTCGGGAAAATCCCGCCGCGCGTGCCAGTCGAACCCGAGGTCGCCGCCCAGCATCCGCCAGTAGAGAAACGGCAGATAGTATTTTTTCAGCCACCAGTACATGCGCCGCGGGATGCGCGGATCGAGGGGAAAGCTGGGCGCGACCACGCCGTCGTAGAGGAACTCCGCGAGCATGATCTTGCCGTTGGAGGTGGTGAGCGGGCAGGAGGCATAGCCGTCGTAGCTTTTGGTCTCGCCTTTGCCGTGCAGCAGTTGCAGCAGGTTGGCGACGGCGACCGGGGCCTGGGCGCGCACCGCGGCCGCGGTCTTGCTGTTGGGCGTCGTGGTGCAGTCGCCAAGCCCGAACACATTCTCGAAGCGGGTGTGGCGCAAACTGTGTTTGTCGACGCTGACCCAGCCGGCGGCATCCGCCAGCGGACTGGCCTTGATGAAATCCGGCGCCGATTGCGGCGGCACCACATGGAGCAGGTCGAACGCCAGCTCGACGCGCTGTTTGCTGTCGCCGCTGGTCACCTCGAAGGTGGCGCGCCGCGCGGCTCCGTCCACCGCCACCAGGCTGTTCCCGAAGTGGGGCTGGATGCCGTAGTGGGCGACCACCTTGTCGAGCGCCCTGGAATAAAAGGGCACCCCAAACATCGCCGGCCCCGGCGTGAAGAAATGCATCCCGGCATCGATGCCCTTCCTCCGACAATGATCCGCGGCCAGATAGAGGATTTTCTGCGGCGCGCCCGCGCACTTGATCGGCATCGCGGGCTGGGTGAACAGTGCCTGCCCACCGCGCAGGTTGCGGATGCACTCCCAGGTGTAGGGCGCGAGATCGTAGCGGTAATTGCTGGTAACGCCGTTTTTTCCCAGCGTCGCCTCCAGGCCGTCGATGCGGCCCCAGTCGAGCTGGAGTCCGGCGGCGACGACCAGATAACGGTATTCCACCCGCGCGCCGGAGGCGAGTTCGACCCGGTTGTGTTCCGGATCGAAGCCGGCGGCGCGCTCCCGGATCCACTTCACCCCGGCCGGCATATGGCGCGCCATGTCGTGCCGGGTTTTCTCGATCGCGTAAGCGCCGCCGCCCACCAGGGTCCAGGCGGGCTGGTAATAATGATGCTCGGAGGGTTCGATGACGGCGATGTCGAGGTCGCTCTGAGCGGCTTTCAACAGTGCCGCCACGGTAAGGCCGGCGGCGCCGCCACCGACGATAACCACGACATGGTGCGAGATGGAGTCATTCATGGGACAGCTCCTTGTTTGTGCGGGGGAATTCCCGCGAGTCCGGCCGGCTTGCAGTCTTGATTGATAAAAACCTAATATAACTCGTGCATCTATCGTTCTTGATTCTGATTCTAAGGTGTCCGGAGCCTGGGTTTCATCTCCACGCCACTTTTTTCACACAGCGGAGTCACGCATGGCAGCCAATGGCGCCACCCCCCCGGTAAATCCCTGGCTGCGCCGCTGCCGGCAGGCGCTGCCCCTGTGCGCCGATCTCCGTACCCTGGATCGCCACGGCCTGATCCAGGATTTGCTGGCGGGCACCATCACCGCCATTCTGCTGATTCCGCAGGCGCTCGCCTATGCGCTGCTCGCCGGCCTTCCCCCCGAAGTGGGGCTCTACGCCAGTATCGTCCCGCCATTGATCTATGCACTGCTGGGCACCAGCCGCACGCTGGCGGTGGGACCGGTGGCGGTGGCCGCGGTCATGGTGGCCGCCGCGCTGACGCCCTATGCTGGCGGCGACGCCGACAAATACCTCACCGGCGCCATGATCCTGTCCGCCCTCACCGGCCTGATCCTGCTGGGGCTGGGTTTGCTGCGCCTCGGCTGGTTGACCGCGTTCATCAGCCACCCGGTGTTGTCGGGCTTCACCACGGGGGCGGCGATCTTCATCATCGGCACCCAGTTGGCCGCGCTCAGCGGCATTGCGGTAGCGCGGGATGCGGATTTTTTCGGGGTATTGGAAACCGTGGCACGGCAGATCGGCCATATCAACCCGATCACCACCGGCTTCGGTCTGGCGGCAATGGCATTACTGCTGTTCGCGCGCCAACCCCTGGTACGGCTGCTCACCGCGCGCGGCGTCAAACCCCGGACCGCCGCGATTCTCGGTCGCACCGCGCCTCTGGCAGTAGTCGCCGCCGCAATCCTGGCCGCCGTTCTTCTGGACGTACACGGGCGCTGGGACGTGGCGGTGGTAGGCGCGGTTCCCGTGGGCCTGCCCGAATTGCGCCTGGATTTTCTCACCCAGCCCGGCTGGCTCGCACTGTTGCCATCGGCCGCGCTGATCGCGCTCATCGCCTATGTGGAAAGCATCTCGGTCGCCAAGGCACTGGCGTTCCGCCGTCGCGAACGGATCGATCCGGATCAGGAGTTGCGCGCCCTGGGCGTCACCAATATTGCCGCCGCCTGCGCCGGTGCCATGCCGGTGGCCGGGGGCTTCGCCCGCTCCATGGTGAACTTCGACGCCGGCGCCCGCACCCAGCTCGCCGCCATCGTCACCGCGTGCTGGGTCGCGCTCGCGGCGCTGCTGTTCACCGGACTGCTTACCGATCTGCCCAAAGCCGTGCTGGCGGCGATCATCGTGGTCGCAGTGTGGCAGCTCGTCGACTTTGCGGGACTGCGCCACACCTGGCGTTACGACCGTGGCGACGGCGCGGCTCAGGGCGCGACCCTGATCGGGGTACTGGCATTCGGCATCGAGCTCGGCCTGCTGATCGGTGTGGGGCTGGCGCTGGTACTGTTTCTGTACCGCACCAGCCGCCCCCATATCGCGGTCGTCGGGCGGATTGCCGGCACCGAACACTTCCGCAACATTCACCGCCATGTGGTCGAGACCTGGCCCCGCCTGCTGCTGGTGCGGGTCGACGAGAACCTCTATTTCGCCAACGTGCCCAAGGTCGAATCCGAATTGCAGAATCTGGTGGTGGATCGGGAAGGACTGCGTGATCTGGTGCTGATTTTCTCCGGCGTCGCCTACATCGATGCCAGCGCGCTGGAAATGCTGGAAAGTTTCGAGGCCGGGTTGTCCGCTGCCGGGGTCCGACTGCATCTGGCGGAAGTCAAGGGACCGGTGCTCGACCGGCTGCGCAACAGTGAACTCTTGACCCGCCTCGGCACCAGCCGCATCCATCTTTCCACCCAGCAGGCCGTCGCCGCCCTCGCCGCGACGCGCTGAGATGGCGTCGGCTCCCGCATCGGGAAGACAGCGGCGGCGCCGTCGCGTCGTCGCCGCAGCCTTGCTGGTAGCACTGGCGCTCGCCGGACTGGCCGGCATGCCGGCGGTTCACCGCGGTTATGACGCGCTGCTGATCCTGCTCGATATCCAGGCCGGCGCCGGCCCGAGCCGCCTGAAACACGCGACCCGGGACCCGGTGCGCACCGCAGCCGATTTCCGCATCCTGGAGCGTGATCACCCTGCCGATCGTTACCAACCCGCGGACCGGGCGCCGCGCGCCACCCTGGTGCTCCTCCACGGACTGACGCCCGCGGGGCGGCGCGAGCCGCGCCTGGTGCAATTTGCCGCCACCATGGCGCGCGCCGGCTTCAACGTGGTGGTGCCGGACCTGCCGGGGATGCGTTCGCTCGCCGTCGGCACGGAGGACGTGCGCGACGTCACCGATACCCTGCGGCGGGTGTTGGATCCGGCAGCGGATCTCGGCTGCGGCACCGTGGGACTGATGGGATTCAGCTTCGCGGTGGGCCCGGCACTGATCGCGGCGCTCGCGCCCGAGGTGCGGGAACGCGTGGCTTTCGTGGTCGCCGTGGGCGGCTACTACGACCTCGCCGACGCCATCACTTATTCCACCACCGGTCATGATCCGACGTCCGGACGCGGCACCCGGCCCCCGGCGCCGGAAGGGAAATGGTGGCTGGTGCAGGGTCAGAGCCGGAGACTGCCGCGCGTGGAGGATCGCGCGCTGCTGGATGAACTCGCGCAGCGGCGGTTGCGCGATCCGGCCGCGCCGGTGGACGATCTGCTCGCGCAACTGAGCCCCGACGGGCGCGCGGTTTATGCGCTGGTCGCCAACACCGATCCGGAGCGCGTCAGGGAGCTGATCCGCCAACTGCCGGCGGCAATTCGCGATCAACTGCGCGCGCTGGACCTGGCTCAACAGAACCTGGAGGCACTGCGCGCGCATCTGCTGTTGATCCATGGCACCGATGACAACGTCATCCCGGTGGGACACAGCCGGCGCCTGCTGGCGCGGTTGGGAACCGAGCGGGCGAGCCTGTTCGAGCCGCGCGGCCTCGATCATGTCGATGTCGCACCCGGGTTGCGCAGCACCTGGCGGCTCTGGCAGGCGACCCGGGAACTGCTGTGGCTGGCCGATGGCGGCGTGCGCAAACCCGCTTGTTGAGCGGGCCGGCCATTAACCGCCGGCTCGGCAGATCACCCGCGGCGGTTTTTTCGACTTATCAGCAATTGCCTTTCTTGGCCTGTCCGGGCGGGCAGAAGCGGCTGCCATGGCGATGGACGTCATCATGGTAATGCCCACTATCGTAGTCACGGTCACGATGATAGCGATCGTCATGATCGTGACCATCCCCGCGATCATCGGTGTTGATCGCGGCACCCGCCGCCGCGCCGACGCCCGCGCCGATGATGGCGCCGTCGCGGCCGCCGACCTGTTCCCCGACCGCACCACCAAGCGCACCGCCGACGGCACCGCCGATAGCGGCATCAATCGTCTGATCCCCGGCAAAAACAAAGCCTGGCGCGAGTGCCAGGGACCAAATCGCGAGACCTTTAACCATCTTCATGAAGTTACTCCTTGGAGATCGCCGCGGAACGGGCGGCTGGTGAATGTTGATCGAAATCCCGCCGCAGCTCAGCCTGTCGTGCTCCGGCTTGCGGGCTGCGTCACGCGCGCCTTATTTCTTGCGCACCCAGCCGCTGGCGCCTTCCACCCACCAGCCGTCCGGCGCGCGCGCGCTGAAACGCTGAGCGAAAGTGGCACGGATATCCGCCTCCCACTCGGGATGGCCATTGGCGCGGGCAATTTCGCGGTAGAGCGCGGCGCGGTCGGCATTCTCGGCCGCGACCAGTCCGTTGACCCGCCCGCGTTGGGGCAGCGGCACCAGCGCCGCATCGCGCAACGCCAGAGTGCCGCTGGCGGCCTGGCCCACCGCGCCGGACTCGTAGAACGGCGTCAATTCGGTGTGGCGCGCCTTCATGGCATCGGTCAGCGCGCGGATGGCCGGGGTGTCGATCTCGAGATTGGCCTGGGCAAACGCCAGTCCTGATGCCAGTGCCAGCAGCAAGGCAACGATCACAGATGGCAGTTGAAGCGGTTTCACAGGGCTTCTCCTTTTCCGGCGGGCTTGTCTCCGGCGGGTTTGTCGCCAGGTTTGGCGGCGGGCGGGGCAGAGTCTTTCTCGATCTGCCAGACTTCGTCGATCACCCGATCCGCTGCCTTTTCCGCCGCCGCGGCCGGGAAGTAGATGTTGATGGTCACGCAAGCGGTCAGGACGCCGGCCATACCCGTTGCCCAGACAATTTTGTTGACAGCTTTCATCCCGTTTCCCATGGCAGCCACTGGCGTCATTGCGTTCATTCCACTACCGGCGCGGCCTCGACCTTGGTCACGCGGCCCAGGCGGGTGAGCAGTTCGTCCCAGTCGATGCGGCGATTGTAGCCGACCACGTCCAGCGCCGGGACGCCGCCGCCCTGGATGATCAGAAAGCCGCCGTCGGGTCGGGCGCGCCCGGACTCGATCCCGTCCATCCGGCATACCCCATTTTTCAGCACACAGGACAGTCCGATGCGCCGATAGCCGAAGCTGTCGAAGAACCTCAACGCGCTGCGCTGAATCGCGTTGACAACACCGGCGCCGCCGAGTGCGCCGATACTCTGGAGCGCGCGCTGGCTGATGCGGCGCCGGTAGCGTCCGGGGCTGCTCGCGACCCGGGCGTCGAAAGCAACCGGCCGCCAGTGCACGAGTTCGAGCCCCCGCACCTGCGCGTCGATGCGCCCACTGATGCTGCCGAAGTCAAACGAGCTGGTGAGCATGCCGAGATCGATACCCTGCGCCTTCATTTCGGCGCGTGCATACGCACCGACACCGAAGGGCTCGATCAGACGCAGGCCGCTGATGGCAACATGGCCGTCGAACAGGGCGATGGCGATCTCGCCATCGGCGGCGATCTCCTCCGGGCGCACCCGCAGCCGGGGCAGCGTCGCCGACAGCGAACCATCCATGACCGGCAGTCCCAGGGCCGCCGACAGCCGGGGCATGGCGATGGGGTCGATCGCCGCGCGACCCTCGCCGTACCAGCCGCCGGCATCGCGGCGCAGGGCAAGATCATCGAGGCGCAGGTTGCCATCGAGCACCGGAACCACCATGGGCGCCAGCGTGACCACCCCGGGTTCGACCCGCGCCGCGAACCCAAAGGCGCCGAACTCGAGCGCCTGCCAACGTCCGCCGCCCACGTCGAGTCGTACGGCACCGGTCCCGCCGTCGTGCCAGACAGCGGCTCCGGTCACCGGTCCCAGCCCCAGCTCGAACCCCGCGTGCTCGATGCGGGCGCGATCGAGCTGGACCGCAAGCGCGGTGGGCCGTCCGCCCGCCAGGGTCACCGTCGCCTCGGCGCGGCCGCCAAAGGTCAGTTTGTCCGCCTGCGCCGGCATCAGCAAAGGCGCGAGGAAGCGCGCGCCGAACACGGCAAGATCCGCTGCCGCGACGGCGATTTCCGCGTCCCCGATGGCGAATGGCCTGAGTGCCACATCGGCGCGACCTTGCACCGTGCCGACGCCCGCCATGGCGAGCGCGGCGCGTTCCACCCTGATCTGATCGCCAGCAACCACACCCTGCGCCGACAGTTTCGCCCCGGCGGGCACATAGATCGGGTGAACATAGAGGGCGCCCGCGCGCCAATCCAGCCGCGCTTCCCAGCGCCAGCCATCCGCGGTGGCTTGCGCACTCGCCGTCAGGTCCAGCGCCAGCGCCTCTCCGGCTTGCAGTCCGTCAGCGCTGGAAAAAGCGCCCTGGCGCAACGTGCAGGCGGCTTCGGCGGGCGTCGGCCCGGGGTCGAGCGGCAGCCGCAGCGTGCAGTCCAGGGTTCCGCCCGGATTGAAGACGGCGAGATCGGGCAGCCAGGACTTGAGCAGCTTGGGATCGAACTTATCGATCTGGACCCTGAGGTCACCCGCGGCGAGTTCGCCCGCCAGATGGCCACCGTCGGCCAGATCCATCGTCAACCGCCCACGCTGGCCATCCGGGCTCAGGGCGAACTCGATGCGCGCCCGATCCAGAGGTGCGGGCCCTCGCAACAGGCCGCGTTGGCAATGCGCCTGTTCCGCGCGCCACGCGAAGACCGCGCAGTGCAGCTTCAGCTTGCGCAGGGACGCGCCGCCCAGCGCCAGCAGCCCGATGTCCAGATCGGCGCTGCCCGCGCCGAGGCGGAGCCACAGGTCATCGAGCCGCAGTCCCGGGTATCGGATCCGTCCGACTCCGAGCGTGACCGACCAGGGCTGAGGGTGGGCGGCAACCGCCACTTCAGTTGCCGGCAGTGCCGTCGGCAGCGCGGTCAGCAGCGCGGCAACAATCCCGAAGGGACGCCAACGGCGCGGCCGTCGGACAGGGCTGACCGGATTCAGCAGCAGGCTGCCGTTGCCTCCCCCACCGCGCCGCCACGCTCGAATGGCAAGCCGCCGCCGCAGCCTTCGAACAGGCCGAAGTGACGGCTGAAATCACCATGGAACTCGAAGTGGGGGGCAAAGCGGGTATCGGCCAGCATGCGCCAGGTGTTGCCGCACACCGGAAAGACGCGACCGGTCTCGATGCTGTGGTGTTTGTCGAGCACGAACCGGTCGGGGTGGTCGGGCACCGTGCCGCGATAGATCACCGCCTGGCCGTAGTCCTCGCAGGCGCTTTCCAGCGCGGCGAGCCTGAACAGGCGGTAAGTGGCCGAATGGAAGCCCACATTGCCCACGCGCGTGGCGAGCGTCGGGTCGGTGACGGCGAGCGGACGATCCTCGACCAGGCGCGGATCGACGAATCCCTGGCGCTGGGCCAGGCGCAGAAAGTCGTTCCAGTAGAGGGCGCCGCCCAGGCACTCGCCGTACAGCTCGGGATCGTTGCGCAGCGCATCCGGCACCCGGCGGTCAGCGTAGACATCCGAAAAATAAAACTCACCGCCGGGTTTGAGCAGCCGCTGCACGCCGGCCAGTACCGCATCCTTGTCCGGCGACAGGTTGACCACGCAGTTGGAGACGATCACATCGAAGCTGCCCGGCGCCAGATCCAGCTGTTCCAGACTCTCGATATAGCCCTGCAGAAACCGGACATTGTCGAAACCGAACGCTTCGGCATGAAACGCGCGATGGGCTTCCGCCACCGCCAGTTGCGCCGCGGTCATGTCGACGCCCACCACTTCCCCGCGTGCGCCCACCAGTTGTGCCAGGGCATAGACATCGCGCCCGGAGCCGCAGCCGAGATCGAGCACCCGACAGCCCTCGAGCCGCGGCGGACACACAAGACCACAGCCGTAGTAGCGCGCCAGCACCTCGGGGTGGATGCGTGCCAGCAGGGGCCGCAGCCAGCCGGGAACCTGGGACAGGTCGCAGCAGGCCGAAGTCTTGAGATCGGCCGACGATTGCAACTGGCGTCCGTAATAATCCTTGACGAGTTCGTGCATGAAAGTTGCCATCAGTGGATGGGTTTGATGAATTTCAGCGTCATGCGATCGCTCTCGCCGATGGCGAGGTACTGCTCGCGTTTGGCGGCATCGCCGCGCAAGGTCGGCGGCAGATTCCAGACTCCGCCGGGGTGATCGGCAGGGTCCCGGGGGTTGGCGTTGATCTCGCTTTTGGCGACGAGCTGGAACCCAGCGCGCTGCGCCACGCCGATCACGAAATCCTCGCGCAGATAGCCGCTTTCTTCCTGATCGCCAAGCGACCGGTGCGCGGGCAGGCGATGATCGACCACGCCCAGCATGCCGCCCGGCCTGAGCGCCGCGTACATGGCCGCAAAGGCCGCGAGCGTGCGTTCCTCGCCGCCACCCCGCATGGTCCAGTTGTGCACATTGCGAAAGGTGAGCACCAGATCGGCGCTGTCGGGCGGCGCGATTGCAACCGCGCGCGGCGGATCGAATTCAGTCACCTCGACTCTGTCGTACAGCGCCGGGGCGTCGGCGAGTTTGCGCAAAAAATCCGCGCGCAGCTCGCGAAAGTAGGGCGCCCCACCGTCGGCCGCGAAATGCGCCGCGTACAGCTTGCCCCGCTCGCGCAGGTAGGGCGCGAGAATCTCGGTGTACCAGCCGCCGCCCGGCCAGATTTCCACGACCGTCATGTCGGGTCGGATACCGAAAAAGCGCAGGGTTTCGTACGGATGGCGGGCATCGTCGCGCGCGACGAAATCCGGACTGCGGTGCGCGCCGGCGATGGCTGCGCGCAGCGCCGGGTCTTCCGGCGCGGCGGTCGACGCCACGCCCGCCAGCGTCCAGGACATGAGAACCGCAGCGTACCAGGCCATGTATTTCATGTGCGTTTCTCCTGACTCGGGCAATCGATTCCGGACACCATACAGAGCCGCGGGCTGGTCTGTCACCGGCCCTTTCTGTCACAGGTAATGCGCGGCCAGCTCCGCGGCCGGCACGCCGCGCCAGTAAGCCCAGCGCAAGCGCCACATCAGCATCATGGTGCGCAACAGGCCGCGCTGCTCCCAGCGGCGGCCGGAGGTCACCACGGGCGTGCGGATGCAGGCCGGGCGCGACAGCTCCAGCAGGCGCCGCGACAACTCGATATCTTCCATCAGCGGCTGATCGGGAAAGCCGCCCACCGTCGCGAACGCAGCGCGCGTGACGAAGATCGCCTGATCGCCGGTCGCAATGCCGGTCAGCCGCGAGCGCAGGTTCATCAGCCGCGCGATGACCCGGAGCATCCAGGGACGCCCGGCGATGCGCACATCGAAGCGGCCCCATTGGTGGCGGCCGCTGGCCAGGGCGTGCTCGATCAGCGCCACGGCATCATCCGGCAAGCGCGTGTCGGCGTGCAAAAAAAGCAGGACTTCAGCGCGGGAGCTGGCGGCGCCCGCGTTCATCTGCCGCGCTCTGCCGCGCGGCCCGATGATCGGCGGGAAGCCCGCCGCGCGGGCAATGGCGACGCTGTCGTCGCTGCTGCCACCATCGACCAGAAGCAGTTCACCGCCGGCGTCCCGCGCTGCCCGCAGCGCCGCCAACGCCGCAGGCAGTCCGGCCGCCTCATCGAGCATGGGCACGATGATCGAAATACGGGGTGCGACCGAATTCATCTCGCGATCATCCAGACTCCCGCTCGATTGTGGACCACAACAATTGCCGACCCTGGTTTCAGTGACCGGTCGGCGCATCACTTTCGGGCGTCACGGACGTGCTGTCGGGATGGGCGGCGTCAGCGTCGACAGCTTCTCCCGGTACATAGGCCTGCGCTGCACCGCGCAGAAAATGCAGGTGTTTGCCGAAATTCCGGCAGCCCGCGCACATCAGCAGATGCAGCCTCAGCGCGACCCGCTCCCCCCAGGTCAGAGCACGCTCCTGGGCCTCTGACATCAGGCGGGTACTTTCCCGGCAGTTCGGCATCAGCGCACATCCTCGGCGAACCAGTGGTTTTCCAGGCACGCGCGCAAACGCAGGCGTGCACGGTGCAGCATCACATTGAGATTGGTCCGGGAAAGCGCGAGTGCCTTACAGATTTCATCGGCGTCGAGCCCGACGAACTCCCGCATCATGAACACCCGCGCCTGGCGCTCCGGCAGCCCTGCGAGGCAGGCTTCGAATACGCGCCAAAACTGGGTCTCGCGCAGACTGGCTTCCGGCTCACGCCAGCCGGTCGGTTGCTCGCTCAGGTGCCAATGGCCGCGCGCGTCGAACAGCGCGGCAAAGGTCTCGCCGTCATCTTCATCGTCGCCCAGACTGCTCGCGGTCACGATGCGCGAACGCTGACGCAGGGCGTCGGCAATCTTGTTCTTGAGAATGGCGAACACCCAGGTTTTCAGCGCCGAGCGCCCGCCAAAAGAGCGCTGGTTTTTGAGCGCGCCCGCCAGAGCTTCCTGTACCGCGTCTTCGGCGAGATCCGGATCCCTGAGCTGAAGCGTGGCGAACTTGATCATCTGGTGGCGCAGCGGCACCAGAAATTCGGGATCGGTCAATCTCACATCTTCGCCGGCGGGCTGCGCGGCGTCCCCGGTCACCCGATCGGTCATGCCGATTCACTCCTGTGCCGCAACGTTGCAGACCATATTGCCGAGCGCCGCATGCAGAACAGACGTCTCAGAGCGCACCGCCGCAACTGCTGCCCTGCCCCGCGGTGCAGCCGTAACAGTGGTCGGCGACGCGGATGGGTTTGCCGGCGACATCAGCCACAAGGAGGTCGCGCAAACGACCGGAACCCGACGCAGGCAAACCCAGCTGCTGATTGAAATCGCAGTCGTAGAGATGGCCGCGCCAATCGACGCTGATCAGATCGCGGCACATGACGTGGTCGAGGTTGGCGGACTGATAATTGTCCTTCAGCAACCGCAGGTAACCGGCGAACTGTCCCTGCGAAACCAGCGTCGATCCGAAACGGTTGATGGGCATGTTGGCGAGCGCAAACAGCGTGTTGAAGCGGACACCGAACCGTTCGGACAATTCGCGTTTGTAATCCGCTTCGAGCCTGGCCTGCGCGGGAGGCAGGCTGGCGCCCTGCGGGTTGTAGACCAGGTTCAGCACCAGCCCCGAGCCGTCATGGCCGTAGCCCAGCGCATTCAGCTTTTGCAACGCCCGGATGCTTTTTTCGAACACGCCCGCGCCGCGCTGGCGATCGACATTGTCGGCCGAATAGCACGGCAACGACGCCACCACCTCCACGCCTTCGGCGGCGAGAAACTCCGCCAGTCCTTCCTGCCCGGGCTCGAACAGAATCGTGAGATTGCAGCGGTCGATGACCTTGACTCCGAGGCTCCGCGCCTGCCGCACCAGATCGCGAAAGCCCGGATGCAGCTCGGGCGCGCCGCCGGTGAGGTCGAGGGTGTCGATGTCGCGCGCCGCCAGCACCCGGGGAATCAGCGCCAGAGTGTCCGCGTCCATCATCTCGGTGCGAGTGGGGCCGGCGTTGACGTGGCAGTGCAGGCAGCGCTGGTTGCAGCGGTAGCCGAGATTGACCTGGAGAGTGCGGGTGGCGCGGCGCTGGAGCGCGGGGAAATCCGTCACTTCCAGCAGGGGCAGGGTGGCGTGCATGTTGTCCTTGGGGCGAATGAGTTACCGGGCAACCGTATCGGTCGCCCAGTATCCGGCATTCTTGCACCGGGCTGCCAGCGCGCCCCTCAAGGCAACTGGTTGCCCATGATGATGGTCCCGCTCGCGCCGAACATGCCCCCCACGCCGTGGCAGACCGAGGTTTTCGCCCCGGTGACCTGGGCGGGCGCAACGCCGCGCAGCTGACGCACGCTCTCCTGCAGGGCGTACATGCCATACATGCCGGAGTGCATGTAGCTCAAACCGCCGCCATTGGTGTTCATGGGCAGCCTGCCGCCGGGCGCGGTATTGCGCTCCCAGATAAAAGCACCCGCTTCCCCTTTGCCGACAAAGCCCAGGTCTTCGAGGCCGTAAATGGGCAGATGGGCGAAAGCGTCGTAGATCATCAGGTGATCGACGTCGGCATGGGTGATGCCGGCTTCGGCAAAGGCCTTGGTGCCGGATACCCGAAACGCGCGCGACGAGCTGAAGTCCTGCATCTGGCTGATCAGCGGCGTCTCGACGCTCTCACCGGTGCCCAGGATGTACACCGGCCTGGTGGGAAAATCCTTGGCGCGCTCCGCCGAAGTCAGCACCAGCGCGCCGCCGCCGTCGGTCACCAGACAGCATTCGAGCACATGAAACGGGTAGGCGATGAGTTTGGAAGCGAGGACGTCCTGCACCGTGATGGGATCGCGGTGGGTGGCGCGGGGATTCATGCCCGCCCATTCGCGCTGCACCACGGCGACATTGGCCAGCTGCTCGTGGGTGAGGCCGTGATCCTTCATGTAGCGCAGCACCGGAATGGTGAACATGGTGGGCGCGCCCAGCACGCCATAGGGCAATTCGAACTGGCCGGCGAGACTCGCCTGGTTGATGCCGACCGCCTGGCTGCCGACCCAGGAACGGCCGCTTTCGCCGTGGGTGATGAGAACGGTGGTGCACAGGCCTTCGGCGATGGCCGCCGCCGCGTGGCGCACATGGAGCATGAAGGAGCAGCCGCCGACCATGGTGCCGTCCACCCAGGTGGGCGTGATGCCGAGATAGTGGGCGAGTTCGGTGGGCCATTCGGCGGCGCAGGCGATGCCGTCGATGTCCTTGGGCGTCAGCCCGCAGTCGGCCAGCGCGTTCAGCGCGGCATCGGCGTGCAACTGAATCTGCGACATGTCCGGGACCAGCCCCAGTTTGGTGGTCTCGGCGGCACCCACGATGGCGACCGCGCCCGGCTTCATCGCGCACCTCCCCGCGCCGGGCGGAATTTCGGCAGCGCGATATCCGCGCTCACCGATTCGAACACCACTTCGAGCGGCATATCCAGCACCAGGGCCTCCGGTGTCTGGGGCACCCCCAGGATATTGGTCATCATGCGCGGACCCTCTTCAAGCTGCACCACGGCGATGGCATAGGGCGCGTCGATCCATTTCGGCAGCCGGTGATTGATCACATAGCTGTACAGCGTGGCGCGGCCGCTGGCGCGCACCACCGACACCTGCCGCGAGGCGCACTCGGGGCAAAAGGGACGCGGCGGAAAATACACATGGGCGCAGGCGTCGCACTGCTGCAAGCGCAGCTCGCCCTGCTTGGTGCCTTCCCAGAAGTGCCGGGTCTCGGGCGTCGGGCGTGGCAAGGTTTTCGGATTCATGCTCATGGCGGGGCTGCCGATCATTATTGTCGTGACGATCGATTGTTGCCCTTTGGGGAGGGCTTGTCGAGTCAGGCTGTGTAAAATCGGAACCATCCTTAACCGACGGAGCACACAATAATGACCATTCGATACGACAACCGGGTAGCGGTAGTAACAGGGGCCGGCGCCGGACTCGGGCGCAGCCACGCGCTCTTTCTCGCGTCGCGCGGCGCGCGCGTGGTGGTGAACGACCTGGGCGGCGCGGTGGACGGCAGCGGCAGCTCGGCGACGCCCGCGCAGCAAGTGGTGGCGGAGATCAAAGCCGCCGGCGGCGAGGCGGTGGCCAACGCCGATTCCGTCGCCTCGCCGACGGGCGCCGCGCGCATCGTCCAGGCCGCGCTCGACCACTGGGGTCGCATCGACATTCTCATCAACAACGCCGGCAACCTGCGCGACAAGACCATCGCCAAGATGACGCCGGAGGATTTCGACGCCGTGGTCGCCGTGCATCTGGCCGGCGCCGCCTATTGCAGCATCGCCGTCTGGCCGCACATGAAGGACGCCAACTACGGCCGCATCGTGATGACCACCTCGGCCGCGGGGTTGTTCGGCAACTTCGGCCAGAGCAACTACGCCGCCGCCAAGCTGGCCGTGGTGGGCCTGATGAACGCCCTCAAGCACGAGGGACGCAAGTACAACATCCACATCAACACGGTGGCGCCCATGGCGCTGACCCGCATGACCCAGGACATCATGTCGGAGCAGATCAAGCCGCTGGTGAAACCGGAATTCGTGACTCCGATCGTGGCCTGGTTCTGTGCCGAGGAAAACGACACTTCCGGCGACGTGGTGGAAGCCGGCGCCGGCTACTACGCCCGGGTGCAGATCATGGAAGCCGCGGGCGCGGTGCTGGGCGGCGGTCAAGTGCCGACCCCGGAACAGATCCGCGATAACTACGCGCGCATCGCCGACATGACCGGTGCCCAGCCCTACGACTCGGCCAACGACGTGATGCGCCACGTGTTTCGCACCCTGCGGCCGCGTTAGCGGGGCGGCAAGGGCAACCGACATCAGGGCACCGCGAACGGCCCGTCGTTCCCGTGCCGACGGGAACCCAGGTGCCGCGCCATCTCGAAATCCGGTGGCGCCCGGACCCCCGCTTGCGCGGGGGTGACGAGACGACAACATCCAACATCAGCGAGATACATCATGAGACTAGCCAACAAAGTCGCCCTGGTCACCGGCGCCGCCGGCCCCATGGGGCTGGGCGTCGCCAGGCGCTTCGCCGAAGAGGGCGCATCCCTCATCATCACCGACATCTCCGGTCGCCGCCTCGAGGCCGCGGTCGAGGAAATCACTCCGCTGCTGGCGCCCGGCGCCAAGGTGCACGCCCACCGCGCCAGCGTTCTCGTTGAGGCGGAGGTGGACGAATTGCTGGCATCGTCCCGCGAGCACTTCGATCGCGTCGATGTACTCATCAATGTGGTCGGCGGCCTCTTCATCGATGCCAAGTACACGCCGGTGCTGGAAGTCTCCGAAGAGCGCTGGGACGGCTGCTTTCGCGTCAACCTGAAAGGCATTTTCTACCTGGTGCGCAAGCTCGCGCCCGGCATGCTGGCGCGGAAGTGGGGCAAGATCGTCAACGTCTCCTCGGTGGAATACGCCGGCGCCGCCGGCCACGCCGACTACGGCGCCGCCAAGGCCGGCGTCACCTCGCTGACCCGCAGCCTGGCCGAGGAACTCGCGCCCCACATCAACGTCAACTGCATCGCGCCCGGCATCATCCGCACCACGGCCATCCGCGATGTGGGCGAAGACGTCGCTCGGGAGTTCGAGCAAAGGAACCTGATGAAGCGCATGGGCGAGCCCCTCGACATCGCCAATGCCGCACTGTTTTTCAGCAATGACGAGTCGAGTTATGTCACCGGCGTGACGTTGCCGGTTTCCGGAGGATTGTGGCCGGCACTGTGAACTTTGGTGGGCCTGGGTGAGTGTCGCAACTCCGCCCGAGATCTTCGCGAGGACGCGCGATTCGCTGCGGTGGCATTTTCGCTCCACCTGAGTCAATTGGAGCCAGTTGATCCCGGATGCGGAGCCATTCACAGCATCCGGGATCCGACGCCAACCGTCATTTTCCCCGCGAGACACCCCAATAGAATTGCAAGGGCGCGGTTATCCCGGTCAGGTTGGCACGGAAAGCAACCGGCTCGTAGAACTGACCGAGAATACCAAAGGCACCGTCCGCCAGCAGCCGCTCCTGAACCTGGGCGGCGATCTTCTGTCTGTCCTCCAGGCTGGCTGCGTTGGCAAAAGCGGTCCGCAGTATTTCCAGTTGCTCGTCGTTTGCCCAGCCATACCAGCCGTTTTCCGGATCACCGGAAAACGCGATCGATGTTGGATCCGCGACATCGGCGGCGTTCCACCAGGTGTGAAACATGCTCCAGCCGCCTTCCGCTACGGGCCCGCGGTTGTTGCGTCGCTGCAACAGCGACGCCCAGTCCATGTCTTGAATTTCGACATTCATGCCGATCTTCCGCAAGGTGTCGGCTGTCACCTGAGTCAAGGCTGACATGACCGGCGCATCGGTCGGATTCAGCAGTACGACCGGGGCGCCATCATATCCGGCCGCTTGCAACGCGCTCCTTGCCGCATCGAGATCACCGCCAGCCGCCACGATTTCGCCACCGGCCTCATTGGCATAGGTCGTCCCACAGGCAAAGACGGAATGACACGTTCGCCAGTACCGATGATCACCAAGAGCTGCCGTCATATAGTCGTCCTGCTTCATTGCCATCAGCACGGCACGACGGATTTCAGCTTTGTTGAAAGGTGGCTGCAGATGATTGAAACGGGCAAAAGCCATGTTGCCGAGAGGATCCGTGGAAGCGACAACCACACGCTTCTTGTCCTCCAGCATCGCGACCAGCTTGGTGGAAGGAGATTCAACGTAATCGACTTTGCCATCCAGCAAAGCCTGGACGGCATTCTTCTGATCGGGGAAATAGAGCCACTCCAGTCGATCAACCTTGACGACCTTGCCGCCGGCGGCGAGTGATTGAACTTCCTTGCGCGGCACGTAATCCGGGTTACGAACGTAGACCGCTTTGTTGTCCTCCCGCTCGTCCTGCTTGAAAATGAATGGTCCGGAGCCGGTCGCATCCTTGATCGGCTGCATCGGATCCGTCTCCGCGATCCGCTTGGGCATCATGAAGGGTACATTGGCGGAGAGCTTGGCCAACGACGCAAGAACCAATCCGTAAGGCTCCCGCAAGGTCATGGTGAACGTTTTTTCATCCGCGGCCGTCAAGCTGACGACGTCCTTGAACAGCTGCTGACCCATGCCGTCCCGCTTGCCCCAACGCCGCAGCGAGGCAACACAATCCTCACCTGTCACGTTCGTCCCGTCATGCCACTTCAAACCGTCACGCAGCCGGAACGTCCACACTTTGCCGTCGTCCGAAACAGTCCAGGTATCGACCATCTGCGGCTTGGGCTCGAAATTCTCGTCCATTGCGAACAGCGTGTCGTAAACGAGGTAGCCATGACTTCTGGCAACGTAAGCGGTGGTCCAAATCGGGTCGATGACGGACAACCTCCCATGGGAGGCTATCCGCAGGGTACTGGCGCTGGCGCTCGACGCCACCATGACAATCACAGCCGCTGCGGCGGCCAACCATCGGTTGATTCCATTGCTCGACATCGGGATGCTCCTCAATTTCATGCCTGTAAGCGGGGCCTCTGTATTGAACAGAAGGGCTGCGCAGTATTAGGGATACTCTGAATAACCGTCATGCCCGCGGAAGCGGGCATCCAGAAGACCCTGATATTCCTGGGTTCCCGCCTGCGCGGGAACGACGATTAAGTGGTTATTCAGAGCATCCTTAGCGAAGTACTCAAAAACTTTCCATACAACTCCCGCCTACCCTCAAATGCGCCAGCCGGCGGGCGCGCATATGGCAAGACTCGCGTTTTGACCGCCAACAATTACCACACTTCTCCTCGAAACCGCCTGAGAACGATTTAATCGGGGCTGAGAACGACCACGAAGACGTTTCATGGACGTTGTTCATGCTGTCACACTACTCCTGCATGTCGTCTTCGTTAAAACCGACTTTTCGTGCATCATGTGCGCGGCAAAGCCACACCACCTCCCTCGTGCTCGAAGGAGTCGAGCGCACCGTCAGACCATATGTTACCGATAATGCCCGGTCAATCGAATCGATCAATTGAATCGGTCAAAAACGTCGAGGATGGGAGCCATGGTGATCGAGGCGATCCGCGGATGTATCGGATCGGAATGGATCGACGAGCTGCTCGATTTGTGTTGCAAGGCACGGACCGCCGCCAAAAAATGGAGTAAAAAGACACGGTCTTCAATGTCTTCTTCCTGATTATCAAAGGACAACTCTGGTGCGACGTGGCTTCATCACTCTACTTTTGGTTGGGATTGGCCTCCTGCTGGCAACCCGCGTCGGGGCCCAGGAAGCGATTGAGTTCGCGGCTACCCAACCATTTTCGGCCGATAAGCTGCTGTTGAAGGCGGAGTTATTCAGACCGAATGGCTCCGGGCATTTTCCAGCGGTGGTGCTGCTGCATGGCTGCGGCGGATGGCAACCCGCGGTCCATTACTCGCTCAATACCCATGCGCGGTATCTGCAACAGCGCGGTTTTGTGGTGCTGAATGTCGACAGCTTCGGGCCGCGCCATTCTTCCGGAGGCAAACTCTGTGCCGACGACCGGGCGTTATACAAAGCGTTGTCGTATCGAACCGAGGATGCCTTCGATGCTCTGCGTTACCTGCAGAAACTGGACTATGTGGCGCCGGACAACATCTTTCTCATGGGGCAGAGTAACGGCGGCGCCGTGGCGATCAGGGTGGCAAAAACCGCGACGTCCAAGGCGCACGACAATGGCGGCGCTGCTTTTCGGGGTGTGGTTGCCTACTACCCCTGGTGTGGTGAATTTGGCAGCTCTCGCGTTTCCCTGGCATCACCGCTGCTGATTTTCGCCGGCGGCAAGGACGACTGGGTCCCCGCGCGCCAGTGCCAGAATGTGAAGGCAACCGGGGCGGGGCTGGAGGTTACCATCTACCCGGAGGCAGCTCATTCCTTCGATCTGGATATTCTGCCGCAACGATTTCTGGGCAAATTGATCGGCAGCGACCCGCTCGCCACCCAGGACAGTCGGGCGAAAATGCTGGCATTCTTTATCAGCACAATGACCGACGGACTGAAACGTCAGTACGCGGCCAGAGACTTGACGACTACCCTGGCTCAAAACACCAGCTTCAAACAGTAGTCCGAAACGCAGGCGGCACTCCGGCTGGTCGCGGAAGGGCGGCTGCCGGGTTTGCTGTGGACAACCTCAAAATCTGGTCGACAACTCCAGCGTACCGTACCAACTGCTGCCCCCGCGCCTGTCACTGGTATCCGAGTAACCGGTGGACACGGACAGGCCAACCCGCCCGAGGTTGGTGAGTGTCATGAAGGCGCCGATGCGCTGTTCATCGCTTTCGTGGGTGCCGGTCAGCAAAGTTTCCGGGCCGAGAACATAACCGTCGAAATTGTAACCACCGCGAAGACGCACCCAGTAGCGATCCTTTGCCGTACCGTAACTGCCGATGACGTTCGCGTAATATTCGGAAGCGTACCCGGTTTCAACCTCTCCCTGGACTTTGACGCCAACGTCGCTGCCCCGGTTCGAATCGTACGGATTGTTCGGCGACAGGTCATGATCTTCGTAATCGAGACCTGCATAGCCCCGCAGGAAGAGGTTGTCGACGCCCTTTTGGTATCCGATCATGGCGTCAAAAGTTGCCACATCGGCGTTTACCTTGCCTCCGGCCACCGCGGCCGACCGGTAATCGTATTCACCGTACGAACCGAAAGCGCGCAAGAGAATTCCGTCGCTGGCAATGTCGCCACTCAAGTGGTCAATTATCCCAACATACGAGTAGGAGCTTTTCTCCCGGCCATCGACGCCGCCAAACAGCACCGTGCTGTCCTGCGCATGGCCGATCGTGGCGACTGCACAGCTCGCCGCCAGGATCGCCCCTCTTGCCAAATGCTGAATCTTTATCCTGGTCATGAACTCTCCCCCTCACCGACCCATCCGTCGCCACATCAGGACGACGACCAAATTGATTTTCAATTTTCCCTGCGGATGCATCCCGCCAGAGACTATACCAAGTCGCCCTCGAACGGCAGGCCGGGCTCAAAAGAAATCAGTGAATAGGTAAGACTCCCGCCATGGAAGAAAGCCTCCAGCCGAACCGGTCCCCGCAGCCGGTCGAACTGGCAGATCAGCTTCGCAGGCAACCCTCCCCCGACCGTTTCCGGATGCGTTTCGATCACCAACGGACTTTCCGGCAGGCTATCCTGCCCAGGCGCCGAGATGCAGTGACAGCGGACACGGACGAACGGTTCCGCCAGGTAGGGCGACAGCGCGAGACCGAGCCAGCGCGCCCTGCCGAAGGGAATGATCGGCGCCAAATCTTCCCACACCATCCCGCCGGTCGCCGCATAGGGTATGGAGGGAACGGCCAGCGCGAGCAGCGTGAGAAAGGGCGACGCTCCATCCTGGAGTTCAAGCACGCGCCACGCATCCGCGTCCAAATGACTTACCAGACCGTTACCGGTCGTACCTCTGAACAGATGGCGTCCGGCGACATCCAGCGAGATGGTCATGTGCATGCTGATTTCCGCGCATGCTTTCCGGAGTGGCCCGGGGACGATGCCGTCCGACTCGACGGTCCACACAGCCGACCCGGGCGCGGTGCTGGAGAGAATACGTTGTACGAAAGGATTCGGCGGGGCCGGCGCGACTATCGTGCCTTGGTCCGGCAGCGTCACCGCGTGCCACTGCAGGAGCGGGCTCTCCGCGTCGATCGCGGATAAAAAATTGGCGAGACGGAAGGGTACGGAAGGTGCGCCAGGATCGGGAGAATGTTGCGCCTGAAGATGCAGGTGAGGAAGCGGGGCGCGTCCGGAATTGCCGACCGCGCCAAGATAAGTGCCGATTTCGACGCGCTCTCCCGGTTTTACCGGGATCGAACCCTGCCGCAAGTGCGCGAGCAGTACCCAGCCGCCCTGATCGAGGCGGATGATCACATAGTTGCCCCAGTTTTCGGCGTAATTGCACATGCCGAGCGGGTTGTCGACGACGTCGCTCCGGATCCGCTCGACCACGCCGCCCGCCGGGGCGGTAACCGGCGGGCTCCAGCTTGCGGCCCCGTCGGCATCGCGGCGACGCGGCTGGCCAGGCATCTCCGGTTGTTGGAAGTCCAATGCGTAACGCCATGGGCCGACATGGCTGAGCAGCCCGTCGAAGCCCTGTGAAATCCGGGTGGTCACACCGATCGGCACCACCAGAAATGGTCCCTCCCGGCCCGAGCGCCGCAGCCAATAGGCCGCCCACCACCAGGCTTTTTCCGCCGGCAGGTTGGTTGTTTGATTCCGCTGCGACAGCGCTTGACTGTCGTTCAGCGCCAAGGCGTACATGGCGATCCATACCACAAGCGCCGACGCCACCGGCAGATAGCCCAAGGCAGTGGCTGGAAACAGGTGCTGGAGTCCGACGGCAAGAAGGGACGCGCTGGCGCCACCAACAGCCGCCAGCAACATACTGGCGCGGCCGGGCAGAAAAAATACCGCACCAAGCGCCATGCCGGAGAGAAAAAAATTGTACGCCGTCGGCATCCAGTAGTAGACCACGCCGGTTCCGGACACCGCGACCGCCACCACGATTCCGGCGATCCACCCGACGACGCCGGCGACGAGGGCCGTTCGCGACCAGAGCAGAACCGCGGCCGCCACAATCAACCCAAACCCCAGCGTCGGAGCAAACAACAGTGCGCCCAGGGTGCGAAAAAAGGTAACCACCCAACCGACCGCATCGGCAGGCACGGGCCACCACGCCATCGAGGCTGCCGCGGCACGGGTCCAGTCAGAAAAAATCGCAAACAGCATCGTGGCGACGAGGCAGTAGCCAATGGCCAGGGATGGTAGATTCAGGTTCGCGAGAGCTCTGGTGACCGCAGCCGTCAGGATGGTGGCCGCCGCGGTCGACACGACGACAACGAGCATCTGTGCCTCGACCGAAATGCCGGCTGGTCCCGTCAGCCAGGCGGCCGCAATGGCGGCGAGCACCGCATTGGCTTTCAGGCTGCCGTCGATCGGCGACGTGTCCCGGATGCCGAATGTCCGGATCATCCCTTCGGCGATGACGACGCCGAGAAGCGCGAAAGCGGCATAGCGAAAATTCTGGAACACGGCAAACCACAGGATGGCGCCAATCCATGGGCTCGGAATCAGGAACGCGCTCCCCAGTGCCGGGCCGAGGATCGAGATCAAGGGCGTCGGCTTGCGAAACATTCGCAACGACCAACCACCGACCGATCCCGCGGCAAGCCACCCATACCGCCCGGAGTCAGGAGTTTTATTGGTCATTTTGACGACAGGTGTGCGGGCATGCGTTCGGGGCGCTCGATATCGTCAAGGGTTTCGCGCGCGCGAATAAGCTCTGGCTTGCCGTTCTCACCGATCAGCACGACCGCGGGCCGGTAGGCAATGAACTGCATCGACTGGACAAAGTTGTAGGCGCCGACGGGATGCAGGCTCAGCACATCGCCGACTTCAAGCGGCGGGAGGTGGACATTGTCGCGGATGACATCGATCGCCATGCACAGTGAACCGTAGATTCGCGAAGGCAGTGGCGCTGCGTTGGTCAGTCGCGATGGCTTGACCGCAACCTGATACCAGGCCGCAGTGTAAAGAAGATTGATGCCGGCATCGACAACGTACCCGACTTTCGGATCGTCGCCAAGAACCAATTGCTCCTTGTAGTCGCGCGCGGACAGCTCCGACGTGGGGACATAGCGGTTCATGCCCTTCACGGCCACCACGGTGCTGAGCAGATAGCCGGCCTCGTCGACCAGATGCCGGCCGAGTTCGAGGCGCAGGAGAGGTCGTTTCCTGACCGGCAGTTTATTGAGAACTTCCGTGATCGCGTCCGCGTACGCTTCGACCGGCGGCACCATTTGCTCCGCCGGACCGGCCATGCCATGCAGCAGGCTGTAAGAAGGAATCCCTCCGCCCAGATTGACGCATTCCACCAGATGACCGAGCGTGGCGTGAATTTCCTCACGAAGAGTGATGAGCTTTTGCGTGGCCACCCGATAAGCCTCGGGCGCGAGGATATAGGTTCCGATATGCGTGTGCAGTGTGTGCAGTCGCAGATTGGGATTGCCGACAACATGTGCGGCGGCGCGTTCGGCTTCGCCATTTGCCAAAGCAAAACCGAATTTCGACCATACCGGCTTGATACCGGCATCGAGCCAAACGCGAATGCCGACTTCCAGCGGTTGTTCGAGGTCCCTGGCCAGCTCCTCGATCCGGTTGAGCTCATCCCAGTTGTCAATCTGAATCAGTGCGCGCTCGCTGATGGCCTGTTCGAGGACGCTCCGCGGCTTGTGCGGCCCATTGAACACGATGTCCCTGCCCGCAAAACCGAGCTTGCGGGCCTTCTGGTACTCGAAATCCGATACGACTTCGGCGAGCCAGCCCTCTTGACGCAGAATCCGACACACCGCATTGAGGTAGTTCGTCTTGTAGGACCACGCGAAACTGGTATTCGGATAACGGCTCCTGAACGCATCCCGGGCACGTCTCGCCTTGCTGCGGAGATTGTGTTCGGAATAGACAAAGAGCGGCGACCCGAACTCGGCCACCAGAGCGGGAATCGAGATGCCATCGATCTCGAACAGCGCCGGGATTTGGGAGCCGTGGGCGTAATAGTTGCGGTCAACCGCGGCGTTGGGCGTGCTCCGCCCCAGCTCGTCACTGATCATTGGCTGGATGTAATCGTCGTTCACTTGATCACCTCAAGTTCGGGCTTGCCGCCCACCGGCAGTCTGCCACGTTCACCGGTAATCACCATCTGCGCAAGATCGCCGATATCGGTCACTACATCGATGCTGTGGCGAATGAACATCTGGCCCGGTGAACAGTCGCCCAGCGGTGTCGGCTCCGCGCCAAGAAAATCCCCCAGCAGCCGCTCCGGCAGGTTACAACCGATCTGGGACGGAAAATCCACCCACGCCGGAAAGCGCGGATTCATCTCCAGCAGTACATGCCGCCCATGGGGAGCCTTGATGAATTCCAGCTCGAACGGACCCCTCCAGCGCAGCGCCTCGACGATGCGCGCCACCAGCTCATCGAGCGCGGGGTCGGCGATGACGATTCCGGCAAAACCCTTGCCGGCGGAAGTTCGCAGCATCTTCCTGATCGAGCAGGAGCCAATGATACCGCCCTCGCCGTCGCCGAGACCGACGACGTCGTATTCCTCGCCCACAATCGGCTCCTGGACCAGGACGGGTCCACCCCAAACGCCGGCAATTTCGTCAAATGCCGCGCAGAGATCTTGCTTCGAATTCACCAAATGCGCTTCGTAGAACCGACCTTTGACATAAACCGGGTAGCCGATGGCTTCAGCGCAGGCAGCCAGTGCCTCGGAGCTGTTCGCCGCCTGGGTTCGCGGCGTCACGACATCCAGACGCTTGCAGAGTGCATGGAGATTGTCTTTGTTCCGAGCGTCGAACGCCTTCCGGGTCGGCAGCACGCATTCAATGCCGTGTCGCTTCTTCAGCCTCCGCCGGATGGCAATGAAATTGGCAATCTCGGAATCCAGGCAAGGAATGACAAACGCGATCTTTTCGCGCTCCTGTATCTCATCCAGACGTTCCGCCAACGCCATGGGCCCCACGCTCGGGTACGGCATGAGATAGGCCGCATCGGGCCTGCTGCCGTCGGGGCAGTAAAGCCCGCTCTCGAAGGGATCGTAGGACAGGCCGACGATGCGAAGAGCGGGGAAGCGCCGGCGCAGGGCTGCGGCCACCGCGGCCCCGGGTTGAGGATTTTCTCCCCGGTGGAGGCCAGTGATGGCGACGCTTTTCATGCGCTCACTTGCTTGTTGGGGTGCAGCCGGTTCAGCGGTTCGAGCGCGGCGAGATTGTTGAGAAAAAGCTCGACATCCCGTGTTGCCGTCGAGGCATCCAGGGTGTAACTGGCCCGCAGCAGCGCCGGCAGTTCATGCGAATCCACACCGGCATCGAGTGCGCGCAGGATGAAACATGCGGTGGGATTCATGCGGTAGAACATTCCGGAAACCGTATCGAATACGAATTGGTCACCGTAGAACCTGAGCGTCGATGGCGTCTGTTTCAATTGGGCATCCGGCGTTATCGCGGCGATCTTCCGCGAGGTCCGCGAATTTGCCGTTGTCCCCTTCTTGCCGGGGGCGGCACGGACGCGCTTGTCGCCCGTCATGGCCGTGCCGACTTTCGCGTGGTCGGAAAGCGCGTGGTCGGAAAGCGCATAGTCGGAAAGACTGCCGCCGGCGTCGACATACTTGCGGATTTGGTCGGCCATCCGCCAGGCTGTCTTGTAGGTCACTCCAAGTTGACGCTGAAGTTCCTTGGCGGAAACGTTGCCCGGGGCCTTCGTGACAAGGTGCATGGCGTAGAACCATTTCTGGAGCGGAGTGCGGGTCCGCTGGAAAGGGGTTCCCACCATCGGATGGACATGATGCCCGCACCACTGGCAGGCATAAGCCGCTTCCTTGCGAAGCTTGTGGAACCGCCACTCGCGCCCGCACCTTGGACAGGCGGTCAGGTTCCCGAAACGGACCTTCATGAGGTGATCGAGACAAGCCCGGTCGTCGGGGAATTGATCGAAAAAATCTTGGACGGTCAATTGCCCAACCATGCCCAGCCTCGTTTATGGGTCAATATAGGGACGCCAGATACATAGGTCAAGGGGATAACTCCTCCTTGATGCCGGGTGATGGCTTTCGGGTTTTCGCCAGCGTTGTGACCCGCCGCGAATCGCAATCCGCGGACATCCCGAGACAAGGCTGCGCTCGACGTGCGCTCAGTACCCGCTTGAATCGGGGCGCTGCCAACCCACGAGGTCGAAGATAAAAACCCCGAGATCGCGGTAGGGTCCGGCCGCAGGAGTCCAACGATCAACGATATGGTAGGTGTCGTTCCGGCGCCCCTCCAGGATCCATTGTTCGCCGTGGACGCCGTACATGTTTCCCGAAGTCGGCAGCGACCAGAAGGTGCTGTCCCGAAGCCTGGCCTGCAGCAACCCCCACTCCAGCATCGAAAGCCGCTTGTGTGTCTGGTACAGCACCAGTCCCGGATCGCCTCGCCCGCTGCCTGACAACTGAAAAGCGTCCACCTTCACTTGGCTGTCCCGCCGGCTGATGCGAATCACCACGGGGTGAGCAAAGGTGTGCAACCACGTCAGACGATAGGTTTCTTCCAACCCCTTTGCGCAGGACAGCGACGGCTCATGGAGTCGCGCCAGATAGCTGGAATACCAGCGGCGACGCTGCACGTCCGATGCGGGATAGGCGGCGGGGAAAGTTCCGGCAGGAAAATAATACTGGTCACCGCTGCACGCCGATGTCGCCGGACGCGGTTGATCGGTCGCGGCAGCCGATAACATCAGCGCCAGCAAAATGGCGGACACGACCCACAACAGGGATCGCGACCTGCCGTCAGGGCCAGTGTGCCCGCCGTTTTGATTTGATCCGGTCAGCATTCGCCGCTCCTGTGTACACCAGCGAACCCGAAGCCGCCGCAAAAACGCCCGTCCCTCCGGACAGCGCCCCAAAAGCTACCGCGCGGATCGGATGGAAATTACCGTTGCGCAATTCAAGTCGATCGAAAAACTGCTTCCATTGCAGCGTGGTAACGTGAAGCCGTCGAATAAACAGGTGCTCGATGCCATTCTCCATGTGGCCGGGCAGGGACGCAAATGGCGCGCATTACCGCCCAAATGCGGAAACTGGCACTCGGTGTATGCGCGGCGCCCGCGCGGATGCCGCGTGCAGCCTGGAACAACCCGCACGAGTGGTGCGCTAGACTGCGGTCGATCAGCTGCCGGTCCGGTGTTGCGCAATGAGATTCCCGCGTACCAGAACCACCTCGGCGGGCGACCGGACCCCGGTGTTCGCGCTCCCCTTGGGGATTTGGGCTCTGGGTTTTGGTTCGCTGTTCATGGATATGTCGTCGGAGCTGATCCACAGTCTGTTGCCGCTCTTCATGGCATCCGGGCTCGGCGTGTCGGTCGCGACCATCGGTCTCGTCGAAGGTATCGCCGAGGCCACAGCCGCCGTTACCAAAGTGTTCTCGGGAACGATCAGCGACTGGATCGGCAAACGCAAGCTGCTGGTGGTGCTGGGTTACGGGCTGGCCGCCCTGACGAAACCGGTGTTTCCCCTGGCCGGCTCGGTCGCCTGGGTGCTGGGCGCGCGCTTTGCCGATCGCCTCGGCAAGGGCATTCGCGGCGCGCCCCGCGACGCGCTGATCGCGGACATTACCCCAAAATCCTTGCGGGGTGCCGCCTACGGCTTGCGGCAGGCGCTCGATTCGGTGGGCGCCTTCGCCGGGCCATTGCTCGCGATTGCCGGCATGGCCTGGTTCGCCAACGATTTCCGCGCCGCCATGTGGCTGGCGGTACCGCCAGCCTTCATCGCGGTGGCGCTGCTGATGCGCTATGTCCGCGAACCCGAACCGACCGCCGGTGCCACGGCGCGGGAGCCGCTCGCGTTGCGCGATGCATGGCAACTGCCGCGGCGTTTCTGGCGGGTAGTGCTGCTGGGCGCGGTGTTCACGCTGGCGCGTTTCAGCGAGGCGTTTCTGGTTCTGCGCGCCCAGGACGTGGGTTTCGAGCTGATGCTGGTGCCGGTGGTGATGGTGGTGATGAACGTGTTTTACGCTCTGTGCGCCTATCCCGCCGGGTCCGCCGCTGATCGCTATCGACCGCGTACCTTGCTGCTGGTGGGGCTCGCGGTGCTGATCGCCTCCGACCTGGTGCTCGCCGCGGCCTCGGGGCCGGTGTCGATGCTGGCCGGCGCGGCGCTCTGGGGCATCCACATGGCACTTACCCAGGGCCTGCTGGCGAAGCTGGTGGCCGACACCGCGCCCGTGCGCCTGCGCGGGACGGCCTTTGGCATTTTCAATCTGGTCAGCGGCGGTGCGCTGCTCGCCGCGAGCGCGATCGCCGGGGTGCTCTGGAGTGTCCTCGGCGCTCCGGCCACGTTTGTGGCGGGAGCCGCCTTCGCCGGCATCGCCGCGGCGGGGTTGCTGGCGTATCGGGCAGCGCCCCCGGCGGCGTGAACTCCGCGGCTGGAACCGGTTGGTGTGCGTCGGAACTGATTGCGGGACGTGCCGTCCGACGGTGTCATTCCGCTGTTTTCAAGGAAGGAGAGGCGGCGGCCGCTGCTGCCATGTGGGCGCGGATGGCGTACGCGACGGGCTATGCGGGTCACGATCTCGCGCTCCTGGCTGGACAGGCGCTGCCACTGGTCGCCCAGCAGGCGTCGTACCACGCGCTCGGGATCGGCGGACATCAGGTTTCCTTGGTTAGTGGTCGGGACGCGTTGCGGAAGCACCGATGAAACGCAGCGCTTCGTAATGGAACAGCACGCAGCCGATGATCAGCAGCAGCGAGGTGGTGGAAGCGTAAAGCATGGTGGCGGGATGGACTCCAGGGTTGCGGTATCGCGCAGCTGCGGTGACAAACCTCTCGCCAGGCGGTTGTCTCACGGGGGGTGAGACAACCGGCGCGGGATAATCGTTCGGGATCGTGGCGATCTGCTGGCGGCGGTCATTGCAGCGGCCAGGCGCAGCGAGGCGTTTTCGGCGGACGTCGGTCAGGTTTACCCGGCGCGATGCCGGTCATGGGGATAGCCGTGCGCGCCAAAATGCGGGGAAAAAAAGGCGGGGCAAGCCCCGCCGAAAAGGTTGGCAACACAGTTTCCGCTGGCGGCGAAGCTTCCGGCGGTTTTCCTGAAGGAGCAACGCGGCTCCTTCGCTCGGTGGTTGATCAGGCGGCCTGGTAGCCCGGCGCCTCCCAGTCCCGGACGACGGGCACTACCTGCTCGGCAAACAGCTTCATGCTCTTCCTGGCGTATTCGTAGGGCATGCCGGCGAAGCTGAAGCTGCAATTGATGTCCATGGGGCCGATGATGTTCTGGATGCGCTCGATCTTTTCCAGGCACTGAGCGGGCGTGCCCCAGATCTGGAGATCGGCAAATCCGCGGCCCATGGCGGCGTCGCCGGCGCTGCGCATCGCCTTGGCGGCCTCATGGTAGAAGTCGTAGGCACCCTTGCCACGGTCGCCGAAATGCTCGCCTTTCATTTCGTAGTGGACCATGGCGGAGATCCAGTAATCCGACATGTAGTGGTAGGCCATGTCGGCGGCTTTTTTCGGGTCCTTGTCGCAGATCACGAACAGATTGGCGCTGGTCGGCGGCGGCGTCTTGCCGCCCTGCTCCTTGCGGTAGAACTCGCGCCAGCGCTCGATTTCCTGGGCGCGTTTTTCCCAGGGACCGATGGCGAACGTCATGATGGAACCGCCCAGCCTGGCGGCGTGGGGCGCGGTGTCCGGCGACATGGACACGATGAAGGTGCGGTCGCGGAAGCTTTTGAAGGGGCGCGGGCGAATCTCGCGGCGCTCCTGCTTGAAGTATTTGCCGTTGCCTTCCATGAAACCGGTTTCCAGGGCTTCCAGCACCATGGCGGCCATTTCGTTCATGCGGTCGCGGGATTCGGCCATGTCGATGCCGAAACCGTCGTACTCGATCTTGGCCAGTCCCCGGCCCATGCCCAGCAGCACGCGACCTTTGGACATGTTGTCCAGCATGGCGATGTCGGTCGCCACCCGGATCGGGTCCTTGTGCCAGGGCAGGATGATGGCCGCCGTGCCGAGCTTGATGGTCTTGGTCTGCCCCGCCACGAAGGCTAGGAATTCGGGGATGTTCGGGCACAGGGTGTAGTCGGTGAAATGGTGTTCCACCGCCCAGATCGAGTCGAGCCCCAGCGGCTCCGCCATCAGCGCGATGTCGAGCTCGTTCTGGTACATCTCGTAATCGCTCTGCGGCAGATTCGGGTGATTCTGAAACAGCATCAATTGACCGACTTTCATGGCGCTGGCTCCTGCAAACAAAAAGCTGTGGTGGGGTGATGAAACAGCAACTGGGATGAATGGTAGTGACGAGTCGAGGCGCGGCGCTACCCGAAAGCGCCGTCTGGATGATCTGGCGCAACTGGGTCGGTGCCGGGCGGGCAAATTCGCGGCGCACAAAAAAGGCGGCCGCGGCCGCCTTCAGGTTTGCCGTACATGAACGGTTAGGGCTACTCTGAACAACCGTCATGCCCGCGGAGGCGGGCATCCAGAGGGGCCTGATATTCCTGGGTTCCCGCATGCGCGGGAACGACGATCGGGTGGTTATTCAGAGCTTCCTTAGCCGGCTTTGCGCTCGGCCCAGCCGTTTTTCAGTACCGGCAGTACTTTTTCGCCGAACAGTTGCATGCTCTTCTTGGCCTGGTCGTAGGGCAGGCCGGAGTAGCTGAAGGTGACATTCACGTCGATGTCGCCGACCAGATCCTCGATTCCCTTGATCTGTTGCAGGATCTGATCCGGGGTGCCGAACACCTGGCAGTTGGTGAACATTTTGCCCATGCCTTCGTCGCCGATGGCACGCATGGCGGCGGCGGAATTGGCGTAGTGATCGTACTTGCCACCACCCTTGCCGGCGAAGTGTTCGCCTTTCATTTCGTAGTGGTTCATTGCGGTGACGAAGTAACCCGCCATGTATTTATGGGCGATGTCGTGGGCCTTGCCGGCATCGGTGTCGCAATAGGCGATCACGTTGGCGACCGAGGGCGGCGCCTTGCGATTCCATTCTTTTTCGTACAGGTCGCGCCAGGCGTCGATATCGGGCTTGCGCTTTTCCCAGGGGCCGATGGCGAAGGTCATCAGGGCGCCGCCGAGCCGGGCGGCGTGGGGCACGGTGTCCGGCGACATCGAGACCACATAGGTGCGATCTTCGAACGAGCGCAGCGGGCGCGGACGAATCTCGCGACGCTCCTGTTTGAAGAACTTGCCACTGCCTTCCATAAAGCCGGTGTTGAGGCCCTGCAGAATCATGTGCGCGGCTTCGTTCATGCGGTCGCGGGATTCTTCCATCGCGATGCCAAACCCGTCGTATTCGACCTGCGCGAGGCCGCGACCGAAGCCCGCGAGCGCGCGGCCCTGGGACAGGTTGTCGAGCAGCGCGAAATCGGTTGCCACGCGCATCGGATCCTTGTGCCAGGGCAGGATCACGGCGGCGGTGCCGAGTTTCAGTTTGGTGGTGCGACCAGCCATGTAGGCCAGGAATTCGATGATGTTGGGCGACAGCAGGTAATCGGTGAAGTGGTGTTCGGTACACCAGATCGAATCGAAGCCGAGGGCTTCGGTCATGTCCGCGACCTGCAATTCATTGATGTAGACCTCGGCGTCCGTCATGGGCAACCAGGGGTGGTTCTGGAAAAACATCAGGTTTCCGACTTGCATGCGTAAATCCTCGCTGTCGCTAGGGACATTCGGTAAAGATAAGGGGGATGGAAGAACGGCAACGCCCGCCCGACGCCAGTGCTTGGCGTGTTGTCGTACAGGACGGGGATTACCGCTGAACCGACGGTCTGATTTGCGCGCGGGATGTTACCGATCCGGGACGGTAGAAGCAAACCGCGCGCCGCGTGCGATCAGGCGGATCGGCTCGCCTACCGCCGCCGCGGGTTGGTCGGCGCAGGATTTATCCGGATCGCGGCGTCACGTTTGCGCAAGCTTGGCCGCCGTGCCGGCGCCCGGAGGCCCGACGTGCAGAACCTCTGGTCCGAGCAATTTCAGCAGTGGCGCGCAGGCCTTGAAATCCGCCGCGTCGGCGCCGACGTGGAGGGTGAGGCTGGCCTCCCGGGCGTCCTTGATTTTCCCCGTCATGGGCGCATCCAGCATGCGCACTCCCCGGCTGGCGGCGGCCGCCGCGACTTTGGCGACGGTCGCGACCGAGCTGGTGGTGAGGTCGATATAACAGGCGCCAGGGTCCATTCCGTTCAGCACGCCGTTGGCACCCAGCATGACTTCCTCCACATCCGCCGGTCCCGGCAGCGCGGTGAACACCACCTCGCAGCCCGCGCCGAGTTTGGTGAGGTCATCGCACCATTTGGCGCCCTGGAGTTCGAGATTGCTCTGGAGTTCGCGCGCAAGGTCGTTGATGACGAGCTTGTGGCCGGCCTTGATCAAATTGACGGCAATGGCGTTGCCCATGTTGCCGAGTCCGACAAATCCGATTTTCATGATTCACCCCTGTATTGTTGTTAGTGAAAGTTGTTTCAGTAAAAGCGCTGTCTCCGTATCTGGCAAGCCGCCGTCAGGGTTCGTTGCCCTGCGGCGTCGCCTTGATCTCGACCCAGGGCAGGCGACTGCGCTTGTGGACGTCGACCGCCGGCGTGAAGGTTTCCGGATGATCAAGGCTGCCCAGGGTGATATCGATATGCGCCGGCTGGCCCGCCACGATGCAGGCGACCGGAGTGCCGCAGCTCGCACAGAAATAGCGGTCGCCCTGCTCGGAGGACTTGAGGTGCCGTGGCGTCCCCTGGGTGTACGCGAAGCGCTCGCGCGGCACCACCAGCCAGGACACGAAAGGTGCGCCGCTGGTGCGCCGGCACATCGAGCAGTGACAGTTGGCGACTTGATCCACCTGCTCGATCCGGTAGCGCAGGGCACCGCAAAAGCAGCCGCCGGTGATGGGTTCGGTGCTCATGTTCGTATCCTCCGCCGGCGGCTTGCCGCCTTCAGACCTTGGCGATCACCGCCTCGGCGAATTCGTTGAGTCCGCGCCGGATGCCGTCGGCATCGAAGGCGGGCGGGTTGATCATCATCCGTTTGGTGCCGATGTCCTCGTACTGCCGCACCCGGCCGGGGTCGGGTATGCCGGCCGCCACCGTGAGTTCGATTTCCGCCGGGTTGCGGCCGATTTTGGCGCACTCGTCGCGCATGGCGTCGAGCAATGTGGGCAGTGTCTTCAGGCTGCCGGAAGCGGGATAGAAGCCGTCGCCCACCCGTGCCGCGCGCCGGGCGGCGCCCTCGACATTGCCGCCGATCACGATGGGGACGCCCGGTTTCTGCACCGGTTTGGGATTGGAGTTGAGCGGGCCCCAGTTGAAATAGGTGCCGTGGAAGGCCTCGGGTTCGCCTTTCCACAGCGAACGGATGGCGCGGATCGCCTCTTCGGTGCGCGGTCCCCGCTCGGCGAAGGGAACGCCCACGGTTTCCATCTCCTCGCGCAGCCAGCCGATGCCCACGCCCATCATGGCGCGACCGCGCGACAGCACGTCGAGGCTGGCCCATTCCTTCGCCACATAGAGCGGGTTGCGCTGGGGCAGGATCATGATGCCGGTGGCGAGGCGCAGTCGCTTGGTCATGCCGGCGGCGTAGGAGAGCGCGACGATCGGGTCGGGGATCGACGCCCGCTCGCCGCCGGGAAAGCCGCCGTCCTTGCTGTAGGGGTACCTGGTCTTGAAGCCGGCGGGCAGGACCACATGCTCGACCGCCCAGATGGATTCGATGCCCACTTCGTCCGCCGTCCGCACCAGGACTTCGAACAGATCGGGGTTGGCCAGCGGACCGGCGGTGGCGAACGCGATGCCGAATTTCATGGGGAGCCTCCTCGGGGATGGTTATTTTCCCGGATTGTCGGGCATTGCCTCCCCCTTGAACAACCATTGCGACAGGAATGCGTATCACGACTGCCCGTGGCCGGGGAGACGATGCTGCCCTGGCCGGCGATTTCCGGTACGTTGGCACCTTTGGCATCGGTTTCAGGGAGGTATCGTGGCGGACGTGGAACGCTGGCCCCGACGGCGAGTTTCGGTAGCCTCGCGTCGTCGAGAGATCCGCCCGGTCCCTGTGCGTCGCGTGCCCAGCTTCCGCGGATGGCGGGCGCCGTGTCGATGCCGTTGAGCTCCTTTGTGGCGCTGGCCCTGGGTGTCCTCTGCGCGGGCATTGGCGGCGAGCTGTTCGTGCGCGGCGCGGTCGGATTGGCTCGCTGGGCGCGCATTTCACCCGGCATTATCGGCGCGACGGTGGCGGCTTTCGCCACTTCCAGCCCGGAGCTGGCGGTTTCGGTCAATGCCGCGCTGGCAGGCACCCCTCAGATTGCCCTCGGCGATGCCTTGGGCAGCAATGTCGTCAATGTCGCGCTGATCCTGGCGCTGGGCTTGGTGATATCGGGTATCCGCAGCCCGCGCGATACCTTGCGCCGCGACTTTCCCGTCGCCCTGCTGGCGCCGGTCATCGCCGGCATACTGCTGTTCGATGGCGTGCTGTCCCGCGGCGACGGGTTTGTGCTGCTGGCCGTTTTTCTGTGGTGGGTGGTCGCCGCCATCAACGAGGCGCGTCGGCAACGCAGTGCGGCGGGAGCCGTGCTCGGCGAGTACCGGCACTGGCTGGCGCTGGTGTACTGCGCCCTCGGCCTCGCGTTCCTGGCGGCGGCCGGCAATTACATTGTTACAGGTGGGCGCGGCATCGCCACAGCCTTCGGCGTGGACGAATTCGTCATCGGCGCCACTCTGGTCGCGCTCGGGACCTCGGCTCCGGAGCTTGCCACGGTGCTGATCGCCAAGCTGCGCGGGCACGACGAGGTGGGTCTCGGCACCATACTGGGCAGCAATATCTTCAACGGCCTGTTCATCATTGCCGTGGCAGCCGTCATCTCCCCCATCGCGATGCCCTGGCGCGAAGTGGCGGTTGCCTTGACCTGCGGCCTGTTGGCGGTGGTATGTACATGGCCGGGGCGCGACGGTTACATCGGGCGTCGGCGCGGGGTGTTGCTGCTGATTATCTATGGCCTGTACCTCGCCGCCGTCACCCTGCCACAGGTCGCGTGATGGCCAGCCATGGCGGGAAATTCGGCCTGTTACACTGTGCGCCGAACCAGTCCAGACCCCCGTGGATATCCGTGGTCCGACCATGGATTTTGCGTAAACCGATCTTGAAGTGGAGAGGCTCCATGACCGACAACGAACGTTTTGCCGAGGCGATCGCCATCGCCAACATTCCTGCCCTGCTGATGATGCTTGTACAGATGACCGGCGACAAACGCTGGCTCCAGGACCCCTACCGGCCACGGCGTGCCAGCGGCGTCAGCGATAACGACAGCGGGGGTTTGGGCGCCGACATCCAGCAGGAGATCCGCGCCGCCGCCCTCGCTGCCATTCTGGCCTGGAAGGCCGGCAAGCCGCTGGCCCTGCCCGAGCCGTCCAATGCCGAACTCGTGGAGATGCTGACCATCGCCATGGGCGAAAAAGTACCCGGCCAGTACGGCGCGATGACCGCCGCCCAGCTCGGCCAGGCGGCCATGCTGTGGGATCGCAAGATCGACGTGCCGCCAGGCTTCAAGGTGATCGTGATCGGCGCCGGTGCTTCCGGGCTGTGCGCCGCGGTCAACCTGCGATCGGCGGGGGTGCCGTTCCAGGTGTTCGAGCGCCGCGAATCGGTCGGGGGCGTGTGGCAGGACAACCGTTACCCCGGCGCCGGCGTCGATACCCCGAATCACCTCTATTCGTTTTCGTTTGCTTCGTACGATTGGTCGCAGTACTTCGTGCTGCGCGACGAGTTGCACGATTATTTCGAAAGCGTTGCCGATCGGTTCCAGTTGCGCGAGCACATCAGTTTCAACACCGATGTCCTGTCCGCCGCCTACAACGCCGACCGCCAGCTCTGGGAACTGAACGTCAGGAATCCGGATGGCTCGGTGTCGAACCACGCGGCCAACGTACTGATCAGCGCCGCGGGCATTTTCAACCCGCCGGCGTTTCCCGACATCCCGGGGCTCGACAGCTTCAGCGGCGAGAAGTGGCATTCCGCGGAATGGCCGGCGGGCAAGAGCGTCGCCGGCAAGCGCGTGCTGATGATCGGCAATGGCGCCACCGCGATGCAGGTCGGCCCGGAAATCCAGAACCAGGTGGAAGCACTCACCATCTTCCAGCGCAGCCCGCACTGGGCCTCGCCGTTCGAGCAGTTCCGCACGCCGGTGCCCGAGCCGATACGTTTCCTGTTCAACGAGGTGCCGCTGTATCGCAACTGGTACCGCATGCGACTCGGCTGGACCTACAACGACCGCGTCTATGATTCATTGCACAAGGATCCGAACTGGGCGCATCCCGAGCGCTCGCTGAACGCCATCAACGACGGTCACCGCGCCTATTTCACCGATTACATCAAGCGCGAGCTGGGTGACCGCACCGATCTGCTGGACAAGGTGTTGCCGACCTTCCCGCCCTTTGGCAAGCGCATGCTGATGGACAACGGCTGGTACCGCATGCTGCGCAATCCCAAGGTGGCGCTGGTGGATTCCGCCATCGATCATATCGAAGGCAACAAGCTCGTTACCAAGGATGGCGTGGCTCACGAAGGCGATGTATTGCTGATTGCCACCGGCTTCAATGTGCTGCAATTTCTTTCCACCTACGATCTGGTGGGCCGCTCCGGCAGGAATCTGCGCGAGGTCTGGGGGGACGAGGATGCCAGTGCCTATCTTGGCACGGTGATTCCGGATTTCCCGAATTTCTTCACGCTCTACGGGCCCAACCTGCAACCGGGACACGGCGGCAGTTTCATTTTCGTCGCCGAAATGCAGGTGCGTTACGCGATGCAGATGATCGACACCATGGCGCGCAGCGCACTCGGCGCGGTTGAATGCAAAGCGGACGTGCACGACCGCTATATCGAAAAAGTCGATGCCATCCACGAAAACATGGTATGGACGCATCCGGGCATGACGACCTATTACCGCAATTCCAAGGGCCGCATCGTGGTCAACTCGCCGTACCGCAATGTGGATTTTTTCGAGATGACCAGGCAGGTGAACCTGGACGATTATGTTGCCGAGCCCCGCAAGGCCGCCAGCTAGCATTTTTCCGGGCGCGCAGCCGGGCACGCGAATGACCGCGGCCCGGCTTCGCGCCTTGTGCCGGCTTCGCTGTCTGGGAATGTTGTGCGGCGTTAACGGATCAAGGCGCGGCAGGTAATCGCAGGGTAGTTGCAGTATGAAGCCAGGCATCGGAAAAGCACCGGCGAAATTCGGCGCGCTGCTGGGCATCGCGCCCGGCGACGTGCCCATCTATTCGTCGGATTACGATTCCGCCGACGAGCGGGAATATCCCACGCGGCAGTCGTACCAAAGCCATGTCGATGGCGTCTTCATGGGCTACAAATGGCAGTGCGTCGAATTTGCGCGGCGCTGGCTGTATACCAACAAGGGTTATATTTTCGAAGATATCCCGATGGCGTACGACATCTTCAATCTGAGATTCGTGCGCCGGATTTCCGACAACGCCGCGCTGCCGTTGCACGCCTTCGGCAACGGTTCCCGGCGCCTTCCGGAACCGGGCTGCCTGCTGATCTGGAACGAAGGCGGCGAATTCGCGCGCACCGGCCATGTCGCCATCGTCACCGAAGTCGACCCGGGTTTCATCCGGGTGGTGGAGCAGAATGTCGACCATCTGGTGTGGGAAGCCGGGCAGGGCTGTTCGCGGGAAATCAAGGCGACGCTGACCGCCGACGGCGAATACTGGATCCGCTGCAATTTTGCCGGCGCGGAGATTCTGGGCTGGATCATCCAGACGGAAAATTCCGCGCTGTCGGAAGATCGCGCGGAGATTGAGCCGTACCTGCTGAACTTGCAGGCCCGCGCGGCCGACGTAACCATCGAGCGCGGCCATTCCTGGCTGAACATGGCGAACGAGGATGAAGCGGCCTATGTCCATATGATGGACGGTCACCGCCTCGCCCATGCCGACGCAAACCGATTCCGCTATTTCGCGCTGTCGCGCGCGGCGGAGCGGGAATTGCGGTTGGCGACCAACGATCTCCACGCCAAGTTCATGTACGCGACGGACCATGTCCTGCGCAGCGACGAGCTGCTCGCGAAATTCAATCTGCCGTCGGCGGTGTGGCCGAAAATCCGCAAATCCTGGAGCAACCGCCACAATGAGATGATTACCGGGCGGTTCGATTTTGCCGTCAGCGAGCGCGGCATAAAACTCTACGAATACAACGCCGATTCGGCGTCCTGCTACATGGAGTGCGGCAAGGTACAGGGCAAGTGGGCGGCGCACTTCGATGTTCAGGAGGGGAATGACGCCGGCGCGAATTTGTTTGGTTCCCTGATGCAGGCCTGGCAGAAAAGTGGTGTGGATGATGTTCTGCATATCATGCAGGACCATGATCTTGAGGAAACCTATCACGCCCTGTTCATGAAGTCGGCCATGGAAGCCGCCGGCATCAAGTGCAAGATCATCAGCGGCATCGAAGGATTGTCCTGGCGCGACTGCGGCAGCATCGTCGATGCCGACGGCGTGCAGATCAAATGGGTCTGGAAGACCTGGGCCTGGGAAACGGCGCTGGATCAGATCCGGGCGGAGTGCGAAGCGGATGCGGATAAACTCAGCGATTATCGCTTCGACGTGGTGCGCAAGGGCGCGCCGCGTCTGGTCGATGTGCTGCTGCGCGATGACGTCATGGTGTTCGAGCCGTTGTGGACGCTGATTCCCAGCAACAAGGCGATTCTCGCCGTCCTCTGGTCCTTGTTTCCGGACTGCCCCTACCTGCTCGATTCCCAGCTCGTCCTGACGGAAAAACTTGGTGCGCAAGGCTATGTCACCAAACCCACAGCGGGCCGCTGTGGCAGTAACGTCAGCCTGGTGGACCGCGACAGCAATGTGCTCAACAAAACCGCGGGGCGGTTCCAGCATCAGGATCAGATGTTCCAGGCGCTTTGGCCGCTGCCGTCATTTGAGGGTCATTTCGTCCAGGTATGCACGTTCACCGTGAGCGGCTGGCATGCCGGCACCTGTCTGCGCGCCGATCCGTCGCGCGTCATCACCAGCGGCAGCGAAGTGCTGCCACTGCGCGTGCTGGAAGACAGCGAGTTCTGATCGGTCGGTCGAGAGCGGGGAGTTGGTCGATCCGAGATCGTGGCATGCCGTTAGCCTGGCGCGCTTTCACTTTGTTTGATTATCTTCGGCGCGCAACAAGGAATGGATCCGGGAGTGCGGCGTCGCTCGACCATCGTTGTCGCGATCGATCCGCTCCCGACAGGCCGCCAGCGCGTCGCCGAACACGGTAAAGCTGTTTTCCCGACCGATCAACTGGAGGATGCCGGCTTTTTCCAGCTTGCCGTGTACTTTCGGGTTGGCGCCGAGCAGCATGACCTTAACGCCGCGTTTGTGCAGATCGAGGATGACTTCTTCCAGTGTCTGGAGCCCGGTGATGTCGATGAAAGGCACCCAGCGCAGCCGGATGATCAGCACCCGTGGATCGGTGTGGGTGCTGGCCAATGCCCGCTCGAAATTTTCCACCGCGCCGAAAAAGAACGGTCCTTCCACTGCATACACCAGCACGCCGGGTGGTAGCTGAGCCGGACCCAGGTGCGCGAATTCCTGGTGTAGTTCCTGCTGGGTTGCCTGGCGCACCTCGACACTGGTCGCCATGCGCCGCAGAAAATGCAGGGTGGCGAGAATCACACCGATGTTGACCGCCACCACCAGATCGGCAAATACGGTAAGGCCGAAAGTCACCAGCAGGATCACCACATCGGCACGCGGCGCGCGCTGGATCATTTTGGCGAAGTGGCGCACCTCGCTCATGTTCCAGGCCACCACGAACAGGATCGCCGCGAGTGCCGCCAGCGGCACATGCACGGCAAGGGGCGCGAGAAACAGTACGATCAATACCAGCGTCAGCGCATGCACGATCCCCGCCAGCGGGCTGGTGCCGCCGTTGCGGATGTTGGTGGCGGTGCGGGCGATGGCGCCGGTCGCGGCAAAGCCGCCGAACAGGGGCGCGGCGATGTTGGCGATGCCCTGGCCGATCAGCTCCTGGTTCGAATCGTGGCGCGTGCCCGCCATGCCGTCGGCGACCACCGCCGACAGCAGCGACTCGATCGCGCCGAGCATGGCGATGGTGAAGGCCGGCCCGATCAATTCGATGACACCCTTGATCGAAATCTCCGGCAGTTGCAGCGTCGGCAAACCCGACGGAATACCGCCAAAGGCACTGCCGATGGTGCGCACGCTGGCAAAGTGAAACACCGCCTGCAAGGTGGTCGCCACCACCAACGCGACCAGCGGCCCCGGGACGCGCTTCATTCCCGGCAGCTTGGGCGAGAAGATCACCAGCCCCAGCGACAGGGCGGCCAGCGCCGTTGTGGTGCCGTCGAAGTGCGGCAGCGCATGGAGCAGATGCCACAGTTTTTCGTGAAAATGCTCACCCGCCACCGCGGGCAGGCCGAAGAAATCCTGCCACTGCCCGACCCAGATGATGACGCCGATACCGGCGGTGAAGCCCAGAATCACCGGGTCCGGAATAAAACGGATGATCGTGCCCATGCGGGCGAGACCGAGCAGCAGCAGAATCACTCCGGCCATCAGGGTCGCGACCTGGAGGCCCGCGATGCCGTACTTCGCCGTGATGCCCGCCAGGATCACGATAAAGGCCCCGGTCGGCCCCGCGATCTGCAGGCGGCTGCCGCCGAGTGCCGAAACCAGAAAGCCCGCGATGATGGCGGTATACAAACCCTGTTCCGGCTTGGCGCCGGACGCGATGGCGAACGCCATCGCCAGCGGCAGCGCCACGATGCCGACGATGACGCCCGACACGATATTCGGCAGCCAGTGTTGGCGGCTCAGCAGGCCGGCGCGTTGGGCTTCGATCAAAGCCAGCATCAGGCGATCTCCCCGTGGGTGTCAGACGCTCCCGCGTACTTTTGTGGCAGCGCGACGGGCGGATATGGCCGGTGCGGGAATTGTAGAACGTGTCGGGGCGTTGCGTACGGCGAAAGTGTCTGAAGCTTGGTGCGGAATCGCTGATTCGCGCTGAATGAAAAATGCGCGCGCTCCATGGCGGGCGGCACGAGCGTCATCCGCAGGCTTGAACATCGACGGGAGAAGCTCGGGTCGCGCGCTGCGGCACCACGCTGAACGGGGCGGGCGTTTCGCCGCGCTGACTGCGTTCGCGCAAGACGATATAGGCGGATTCAAGATGGCGGCGAAACCGGTCCGTGGCGAAGAGCGGACAGGTGCCGCGGTTGCGCGCGAGGCGAGTACGGATTTCGCGCAGCCGTTCGGGATGGCGGGCAAGCGCAAGGGCCAATGCCGCATAGTTGTCGAGATCATGGGTTATCAGTTCGGGCAAGCCGACCGCGTCCAGCAAACTGGTGGCGACCCGGCCCGCAAAGGTTTCTCCCGTGCAGGTCAGCACCGGCAAGCCCGCCCACAGTGCATCGCTCGCCGTGGTGTGCGCGTTGTAGGGCAGGGTATCGAGAAACAGGTCCGCGCGCCGGTGGCGGGCGAGATGGGCCCCCGCGGAGACACGGGGCGCGAACACCAGTCGCTCCGGCGCAATCCCGCGCAGCCGCGCCTCCGTCCGCAGGTTGCGTGTGGCGACCGGGTTGTCCTCCAGCAACCAGAGCACGCTGCCCGATACCTGGTGCAACAACCGCATCCAGATTGTGAAAAGCTCTGGCGTGATCTTGTAGTTATTGTTGAAGCAGCAAAAGACGAAACCCGGTTCCGGCAGGGAGAGATCGGCGCGAGAGGGCGTGTGAGCATCGATTTGCCGACGGTCGTCGGTCACCTGGTAGCTGTCCGGCAGGTACAGGATCTGCTCCGAGTAATGCGGATGGTCGCCCGGCGGAATAACCCGGGGATCCGCGATGATGTAATCGATGTAGCTCGCGCCCATGGTGGCCGGCATGCCCAGATAGTTGATCTGAACCGGTGCCGGGCGCCGGGCCAGAATTCCCGTGCGGCCGCCCTGGGTATAGCCTTTGAGATCAACGGCGATATCGATTTCCAGCGCGCGCAGCAACAGCGCGACTTCGCGGTCTGTTTTGGCGCGCACGTCGATGAAATGATCAAATGCGTCGACCAGGCGACTCCGCATGGAATCCTGGCGATCCGGGCCAAACGAAATGGCCGTGATCTCGAAGCGATCCGAATCGTGATGCTCGAACAGTCCGGCCATCAGGTGTGTGGTGGCATGTTCGTGAAAATCCGCCGACAGGTACGCAACCCGGATTTTGTCGTGATGGTAATGCTCGCCCGACCACAGGGGCATGGCTGCTGGCGGATATTTGTCCGCGGCATAGGTTGTTGCGCAGGCAAGTTGCGCCGCCGCCGTGTTCGACATGGCGGTGAACGAAAACGGATCGCAGACGCGCCGGCCGGCGTTGACGTCGTCGATCAGTCGGGCCACCGCGTCGTGGTACGAATGCCAGTCGCAACACAGTAACTTCGCATAGCCCAGTTTGCCCGCCGCGTAGGGACAATCGGGCGCGATCTCCAGCAACCGTGCAAACGCCAGCGCGGCATCCTCAGGGCGCTTGTTGTCCTGCAATACCACGCCGCGGTTGTAGTGCGCTTCGATATACCCGGGACGCAGCGCGAGCGCGCGTTCATACCCGGCCACGGCATCGTCATGGCGATGCAATTCCTGCAACGTCAGTGCGCGGTTGTAATGGGATTCCGGCGCGTCCGGTCGGATGGCGAGTGCGCGCTCGTGGCTGATCAGTGCCTGTGCGTGACGGCCCAGTTCGCGCAGCGCGTTGCCGAGGTTGGTCAGGGCATCGGGATTGCGGGAGTTGATGCGGATGGCCCGGCCGATCAATTCCAGCGCCGCTTCGGGATTGCCGCCTTGCAGCCTGGCCACGCCCAGCAGATGCAGCGCATCGAAGTGCCCGGGCTGGACCTTCAAAATCTCCTGATACAAAGCCGCCGCCTGCGCGATCCGGCCCTGCTGATGCAGGTCCACGGCCCGCTGGAGCTTGTCGGAGATTCCTGGCCTCATCCCGTGACCTCGCAGTTGTCGATGGCGTCTATTGTGGCAGAAGCTCCCGCCCGCCGGCCCCCGGTACCGCGCGGTCGGTTGTGTTGTGCGGCGCCATCTCAATACAATGCCGGCCCGATTCTCGCCTCCCGATGGACCCGACGATGGCCGACGAACCTGCTACTTCCCGCCTGCGCGTCATGGTCGTGCTGCTTTCGCCCAACTGGCTCGGCGCGGCGCGCCTTCCGGCGGTGCTTACCCAAGCGGGATTCAGTGTCGCTTCCTACTGCCATCCCGAAAGTTATCTGTCGAACACCCGCTACAACGAATATGCCTATACGGCGCCGACCAGTGGCAGCGCGTTTCCCGGTCTGGCGGCTTCGGTGCGGCAATATCAGCCGGTGTTGCTGATCCCCGCCTGCGAACTCGCCGTGCGCTTTTTCCACAATATCATCGACGCGGACGCCAACGGGCAGGTCGATAAACGCTTTGCCGATGTGGTGGAGCTGGTCAGGCGCTCGCTGGGCGATCCCGCGTTTCACCGGGCCATGCTGAGCAAGATCGAGACGAAAGCCGTCGCGGAGGAGCTTGGTTTGCGCGTGCCGAAGCAGGTGTTGGCGAATCGTCAGGATGACGTAACGGAGTTTGGCGACGAACACGGCTATCCCTTGGTGCTCAAGGGCGAGTACGGCCATGCCGGCAACGCGGTGAGGATCTGTGCGACGGCGGCCGAGGCCAGCGCTGCCTACCAGGATCTCGGCGGCAACGACGGGGGCCAGCGGCTTCTGGTGCAGCAGTACATCCAGGGTGTTGTGGCGTCGCAGTCCAGCGTGGCCGTATCGGGCCAGGTACTGGAGACCGTGACCCTGCTCAAGCACCTTACCCACCCGGCGCCGATGGGTCCGAGCAGTGTTCTGCGCCGGGTCGACAACCCGGAGGCGGAGCAGGCCACCCGAGCCCTGTTGCGCCGGAGTGGCAGCAGTGGCTTCAGCGCCGCCAACTTCATCATCGAACACGAGACTAACGCGGCCTATTTTATCGAACTCAATCCGCGTCCGACGCCGCCCTGCACGGTCGCGCGGCTGTTCGGCCGCGATCTCTGCCGCGCGCTCTGGTGCCGGCTTTCCGGAGTTGCTTACGAACGGCAGGTGCTCGTGGACCATCCGGAAACCGTCGCGCTGTTTCCGAACGAATGGCTGCGCGATCCGCACAGTCAGTATTTGACGCAGGGCTATCACGATGTGCCCTGGGATGATCCGAGGCTGCTGAAGGCCTACGTCAACGGATTTGTCAGCTAAGGATACTCTGAATAACCGCCATGCCCGCGGAAGCGGGCATCCAGAGGGCTCTGATATTTCAGGGTGCCCGCCCCCGCCTTCGCGGGGGCGGGCACTTCGCGACGGCGGGCTCTGCGCGGGAACGACGATTACGCGGTTATTCAGAGCATCCCCAATTTTCCGGTTTGCAGGTTCGTTCAGTGTGGGGCCGCGTCCTGGCCAGCGCGCGCGGCTATGAACCGCCGGATTGACCAGTGCTGCCGGCAGGCGTTTTCGCGGCAACTGTTTTGGCGGCAATCGTTTTCGCGACAATCGTTTTCGAGATAATGTTGGTCGGAATGCCGTCGATGGTGCTCTGGTTTTTCTCCGCCCAGTACCGCTCGATGCCGTCCTGGCCCTTCTTCACTGCCCAGTCGTTCAGCAGCTCTCGATCTTCCACCAGCGCGTAACGGGGTACCGCCATCCCGCAGGACGTCTGCACCAGATCGATGGCCACGTCGAACAGTTGCCGCGCGCCCGGCAAGGGTTTGAACAGCGGCAACAATTCAGCCCATTCCGGATCGCCGTTATGAATCACTTTCGCGGTGCCGTAGAGCCGCATGATCACGGGATCGCCGTCAAACGCACAAAACATGATGGTCATGCGGGGGTTCTGCTGGATGTGGGCCGAGGTCTCGTTGCCACTGCCCGTGACGTTCAGCCAGACGACGCGCCCGGGATCGAGAACGCGCAACGAATCCATGCCCTTGGGGGAAACGCTCACGCGACTGTCGGCAGTGGCGGTGCCGACAAAGAAAATCCGCTGTTCAGCGATGAACCGGATATGTTGTTCGGACAACTGGCTGTACTGCTGACCCATGGCGGGCTCCGACGGGTTGGAATGGTTGGGACAGATCCGCCATCCATGCGCGGATCGGGCAAGCACAGCGAATCACGCGCGGCCTGAACCAGTATTGCGAAGAATGATTGTTGGCAAAATGCGGCGTCGATTCAAGCGTTGCTGGCGGTCACGATCCACACCGCGCAGGGCATCACCACGCCGGTGGGTGTCAGGTAGGGCCGCAGGACATCGCAAACGGATACGCGAATCGCCGCCTTGCTCTGTTCGTTGAAATCCGCGCTCATCAGCGCGCGACTCAGGGGACCGACGTTGAACAGGAAATCGACGCAGGTGTCGAGGTCGCTGCCGCCACCAATCACACAGGGCGCGTTGTGTTTCTGTATGTCGATGCGGCTCAAGCCGGCTTCGTGGAGTATGCGCCGCACCCGCTCCGGATCCGCGAAGGCCATGGGGCCGGGGGCATCCGCCGGCGGGGCCGGTGGCAGGGTGACATGGCGGGCGGCCGCGTTGACAGGTTCGCTCATCCAGGGGTTTTCGTCGGCGCCGCGCCAGCACACGAATGCGAGTCGTCCCCCCGGCGCCATCGCCGCGCGGATATTCCGGAACGCAGCCACCGGATCGGTAAAGAACATCACTCCAAACCGGGAGATGACGCGGTCGTACAGCGCCGCGCCGAGCGCATCCGTCTGGACATCGGCTTCCACAAAATGCACCTGACTCAAGCCGCCCTGACTGGCCCGCGCCCGCGCCCGTGCGAGCATGGGCGCGGACACATCGACGCCGGTGACAGTCCCGGAGACGCCCACATTAACGGCCGCCTGCAAGGCGGTGGCGCCACAGCCGCAACCAACATCCAGCACCCGATGACCAGCGCCAAGCTCCGCTGCCCGCAGCATGGCGTCGCCCAGCACGCCGATCTGCCGGTCGAGCTGCGTCTGGTACTCGACCCACTTGCTGCCGGCCTTGGCATTCCAGAAGGCGATCTGATCCGCGTTGGTTGCCTGAGTGCTCATACAGTTCTCCGCGATGGGTTGAATGGCGAACGGTTGATGGGCCGCGACGGCCGCCAGGCGGTCGTTTCCGTCCGCGGTTATCGACCGAGCGTGCCCGGGAAGCACGTAGCGTAACGCGATTTACGCCGTCCTGCCGGCACTGATGAAGCCCGTTTCCCCTACCCATCGCCCGCGCAAATGGGGCACTATGCGCCGCTCATGACGGCACTCCGCGTTCCGGTTCGTTCAGCCGGCAGCGCGCGGGTTGCCGGACCACTTCATTCATCGGGCGTGACGACCATGGCCAATCCCCTGCAAGACCAGTTGCTCAAGGCGGGCCTGGTCAAGCCCCACCAGATCAAGAAAGCGACCAAGGAAAAGCGGCAGGCGCAGCGCGGCAACGCGCCGGACGTCGTGGCCGAACAGGCGCGCCAGGCCCAGCAGCAAAAGGCGGAAAGCGACCGCGACCGCAATCGCGAACAGGTGGCGGAGCGGGAGCGCAAAGCCCAGGCCGCCCAGATCCGCCAGTTGATCGAGACCCAGCGGCTGGCGCGCAGCGGAGGCGACAGCACCTTTCAGTTCGTCGACGCTGGCAAGATAAAGAAAATCACAATGCACAAGGCGCAGCGTTCCCAGGTGATCAACGGCGTTCTGGCGGTGGTCAGATTCGACCAGGCCTATGAACTGGTGCCAGCGGCGACCGCCGAGAAAATCGTCCAGCGTGATCCGGGCTGCGTGGTGGTGCTCAATGCGCAGTCCGCGCCGCAGGAAAAGCCGGAAACCGATCCCTACGCCGATTACCCGGTGCCGGATGATCTGATGTGGTGAGCGTCCACAGTCGTGGGGCGGACTTGCGCCGACGGGGCATGGGTGTCACCTCGGAGGAACCTTGGCAAGCTGGTCGGCCATTCGCGTTTGCCAGCCAGGCCCGGTTGCCCGCCATTTTTGAATCACATCCTCGGGCAGGCGGATGGAGATAGGTATTCGAGGGTTCGCCGAACGCGGGCGGCCGCCCTTGTTCACTTTGCCGCGCGCCAGCATCTCGTCGGTTAGTTCGGGAAGTTCGTCGTACTCGTGCGGCTGAATGACATGCGCTTTGACGCGCGCCATGTCAGAGCCCAAGGAGCGGGACGATGCGCGCTTGTTCGCGGTCATTGGCTTTCCTCATGCTGAAGACATGGCGATCCGCGCCACGCGGCGTGTAGCCGATCACCACCAATCGCTTGCGGAGGAAGCCGAAGCAGATGAAGCGCCGCTCGCCGTACTCCTTGCGAATGTCCTCGACATCAAAATACGGGCCGGCGAAGACCAGCGCGGCGTCTTCAAAGTCAAGCTCCCCGCTCGGGTGGCGCATCCAGCCGATCCGGGATCGAATGCTACGACAAGAGACTTGACCCCTGAATTTTGCAAGCGCGAGACAATTAGCCTCTCACTTGACGTCCTGTGTCCGTGTGGATACATTTGCCGAATGTACACGGTGTGCCAGACAGAAGAATTCGTCGCGTGGCTTGATGACCTCAAAGACAAGCGCGCTCAGATTCGCATCGCTGCCCGCCTACGCCAGGCGGAGGCGGGCAGCCTTGGCGATTGGCAGCCCATCGAAGGCGATGTGTCGGAAATGCGGGTGCACTATGGGCCTGGATACAGGCTGTACTTTGTCCGCAGGGGTCGAATCATCGTCGTGATGCTGAACGCCGGTGATAAGTCAACCCAGAAGCGGGACATTCGCCGCGCATTGCAGCTCGCTGCTGAACTTGGAGATGATTTATGACTAAAGCCAAAGCGCCACTCAAGCTTGTCGCGTTTGATGCAGCTCGGTACCTGGACGACGATGAAGCCATCGCCGAATACGTGACCGCAGTGCTGGAAGCCAACGACCCTGATTTGCTTCTTCTTGCGCTGGGTGACGTGGCACGCGCTAAAGGTATGGCGCAGGTGGCGAAAGATGCCGGTCTCGGCCGCGAGAGCCTTTACAAAGCCCTCGCGCCTGGCGCAAAGCCCCGCTTCGAAACAGTGATCAAAGTTGCTCGTGCGCTGGGCGTCAAGTTCACTGCGCAGCCGGTCTGAACCAGTATTGAGGTGGTCGGACCCCATAGATCGTGAAAATCGAATGTTACGATGAGAGCCCCGACCCCTTAGCCTGCTTAGAACTTATCCGTAAATAATATATAATGCTTTCCCGAGCCGCCTGTGACGCGGCGCGGGAGGTTGGGATGGCGACAGAGAGGCCGGCAGCAAAGAAGCGCGTGGCGTCATGGGTGGTAACCGATGATTTCTGGGCGAGAGTCGAACCCTTGGTGCCAGTCCGGGAACGGCCGGCGGACAAGGGGTATACGCGTAAGGCCGGTGGTGGGCGCAAACCGAAGCCGGCGCGACTGGTGTTCGAGGCGATTGTGTATGTGTTGCGGACGGGTTGCCAGTGGAAAGCGTTGCCGAAAGAACGCTTCGGTAGCGCCAGTGCGATCCACAAGCGGTTTCTGGAATGGGAGCGTGCCGGCGTGTTCGAGGCGATTTGGGCGGCAGGGTTGGCGGAATACGACCAGATGGAAGGTATCGCCTGGCGATGGCACAGTATTGATGGGGCCATATTCAAGGCGCCACTGGCACAAGAGCGGGTCGGGCCCAACCCGACTGACCGGGGGAAAAAATGGGAGCAAGCGTCACCTGCTGGTCGACGGCCGTGGCGTCCCCTTGTCGTTCGTCGTAACCGGAGCGAACCGGCATGACGTTACCCAACTCGACGCCGTCCTGTCGGCCATCATGGTCAAGCGCAAGGTGCCGGCCGAGCGTCGCTCCAAGCATTTGTGTCTTGATGCCGGATATCGCGGACAGCCCGCTCTGGAGATCATTGAGCGTCATGGCTACATTCCGCATGTAGCCAGTCGCACGCAAGCGAAGAAGGCCAAGCAACGGCATCCCGGAAAGAAAGCCCGCCGTTGGGTTGTCGAGGTCTGTCATAGTTGGTTCAATCGTTTTCGCAAGCTGCTGGTGCGCTATGAAAAACTTGATCGCAGTTTCCTCGCGCTCAACCATCT
>CAMTUJ010000004.1:0-50719 GCA_947084925.1 uncultured Gammaproteobacteria bacterium | reverse complement strand
TGGTTCAATCGTTTTCGCAAGCTGCTGGTGCGCTATGAAAAACTTGATCGCAGTTTCCTCGCGCTCAACCATCTCGCAGCGGGCATCATCGCGTTCCGAAAAGTGCATCTCAAGATAAACATTATTTACGGATAAGTTCTTAACTCCCGGCGGAACTTAGCCCCCGAAGAAAAGCGGCCGTTACCCTGGAGTTCCAATGAAAGCCTCACTGCTCGCCAAGCTGGACCAGCTCGTCGAGCGCCACGAAGAGGTCGGGCATCTGCTCGGCTCCGCCGACGTGATCGCGGACCAGGATCGCTTTCGCGCGCTGTCCCGGGAATACGCCGAGCTCGAAGCCATCGCCGTCGCCTATCAGCGCTACCGCAAGGTGATGACCGACAGCGCGGCGTCCACCGAACTGCTGCGCGATGCCGACCCCGAGTTGCGCGCGCTCGCCCAGGACGATCTGGTGGCGGCGGAAACCAGGCGCGGCGAGCTGGAAGCGGAGTTGCAACTGCTCCTGCTGCCCAGGGATCCCAGCGACGATGCCAACGTGTTTCTCGAAATCCGCGCCGGCACCGGTGGCGACGAGGCGGCGATTTTTGCGGGCGACCTGTTCCGCATGTACTTCCGCTACGCCGAATCCCGCGGCTGGCGCATGGAGGCCATCAGCCAGCGTCCCGGCGAGCACGGCGGCTACAAGGAGATCATCAGCCGCATCGTCGGCGCCGGCGCCTACTCGCGCCTCAAATTCGAGTCCGGCGCGCACCGCGTGCAGCGTGTTCCCGCGACCGAATCCCAGGGCCGTATCCACACCTCCGCCTGCACCCTCGCGGTCATGCCCGAAGTGGCCGAAATCGACGGCGTGGTGATCAACCCCGCCGATCTGCGCATCGATACTTTCCGCTCCTCGGGCGCGGGTGGTCAGCACGTCAACGTCACCGATTCCGCCGTGCGCATCACCCACCTGCCCACCGGGACCGTGGTGGAATGCCAGGACGAGCGTTCCCAGCACAAGAACCGCGCCAAGGCGATGGCACTGTTGCAGGCGCGCATCCTCGCCGGGATGCAGGACCGGCAGGCGCGCGAGCAGGCCGAACTGCGGCGCGGCCTGGTGGGCAGCGGCGATCGCTCCGAGCGCATTCGCACCTACAACTATCCCCAGGGCCGGGTCACCGACCACCGCATCAACCTCACCATTTACCAGCTCGACAGCGTGCTCGACGGCGCGCTCGATGCGGTGATCGAGCCGCTGATCAACGAATACCGCACCGAGCAGCTCGCGGCCCTCGCCGACTGACGATGGCCACCGTCGCGGAACTGCTGGCGCGCGCCGGCGAGCTGCGGGAGGTCGCGGCGAGCCATCGCCTCGACACCGAATTGCTGCTGTGCAGGGTGCTGGAGCGGGAGCGCGCGTTTCTCTATGCGCGTCCGGAAACCGAGTTGACTGACGCGCAGGCGCGGCAATTCGACCACCTGTTCGCGCGCCGCAAGGGCGGCGAGCCGATGGCCTATATCCTGGGCGAACGGGAGTTCTGGACGCTGTGCCTGAAGGTATCGCCGGCGACGCTGATCCCGCGCCCGGAAACCGAACTGTTGGTGGAGCTGGCCCTCGCGCTGGTCGTGGAGCCCGCCGCGCGGGTGCTGGATCTGGGCACCGGCAGCGGCGCCATCGCGCTCGCCCTGGCGCGGGAACGACCCGCCTGGCAGGTCACCGGGATCGACAGCTCCGCCGCGGCACTGGCCGTCGCCGAGGCCAACCGGGTGGCGCTCGGGCTCGTCAATGTCCGGTTTCGGCACGGCGACTGGTTGGGTGGAGAGACCGACCGTTATCACCTGATTGTCGCCAACCCCCCCTATATCGACGCGGCCGATCCGCATCTCGCGCGCGGTGACGTGCGCTTCGAGCCGCGTGCGGCGCTGGTCGCCGCCGCCGCGGGCATGGCCGCGCTGCGCGCGATCATCGCCGGGGCGCCCGCGCACCTCCGTCCCGGGGGCTGGCTGCTGCTGGAGCACGGCAGCAGCCAGGGCGCGGCGGTGCGCGAATGCTGTGTCGCGGCGTTGCAGGAGGTGCGGACCTGGCACGATCTGGCGGGCTGCGAACGGGTCACCGGCGGGCGCATGGCTTAACATTCGCCACCTGAAAATCATCATGACGACGGGGGCACCATGAAAATCGACAGCAGTTTCAGTTTCGGCGACCGGCTCGATGACATCGCCGCGATCCAGGCCGAATTTCAGGCGCGCGAACGTCTGGGTTTCGACGGCGTGGTCACCGCCGAAATCCGCAACGATCCGTTTCTGGTGGTGGGCATGGGCGCGGCGGTCACCCAACGGATCGAACTGCGCACCGGGATCGCGGTGGCCTTCGCGCGCAGTCCGATGACGACCGCCTATACCGCGCACGATCTCAATGTCTACTCGCGCGGCCGTTTTACGCTCGGACTCGGCTCGCAGATCCAGGCGCATATCACCAAACGCTTCGGCATGCCCTGGCACGGGCCGGCGCAGCAGATGGCGGAATTCATTCGCGCGCTGCACGCCATCTGGGATTGCTGGTACGACGGCAAACCCCTCAATTTTCGCGGCGAGTGCTACCGCCACACGCTGATGACGCCGGATTTCACCCCGCTCAATACCAAGTACGGGCGCCCCCGAGTGGTGATGGCGGCGGTGGGTCCGCTGATGATCAACACCGCCGCACGCGAAGCCGACGGCATCCTCATTCACACTTTTTGCACGCCGAAATATCTGGAGGAAGAAATCCTGCCGCGCATCGATGCCACGCTCGCGGAGCGCGGCCGCCGGCGCGAGGATTTCGAGGTGTCGTTCCCGCCCTTCGTGGTCACCGGCCGCACCGAGGAGGAGTTCGAGGCCGCCAAACAGCGCGTCAAGTACCGGATCGCCTTCTACGGTTCGACGCCGGCTTACCGTCCGGTGCTCGAATGCCACGGCTGGGAGGGTCTGCAACCCAATCTCAATCAACTGTCGAAAAACAACGGCTGGGACCGGATGCCGGATCTGATCAGCGACGAGATCCTGGAAACCTTCGCCGTGGTCGGCGAGCCGCATCAGGTCGCCCGACAGATCAAGGCGCGTTACGGTCATCTGGTGGATCGGTTGACCCTGGAAAGCGGTTTGCCGGAGGACGTCCTGAGCGAGCAGATCCGGATCATGCGGGGGTAACGAGCAAACCCTCCCGCAGGGCATTTTTCGGCATGAAGAAAGTGAAGCGGCGGGGTGTGGGGAAAAAATGTCGGATCATCCGGCGCGCCTGACAGTGTCCCAGCTTCAGCGTGCCAGACTGTACGGTAGCCGTGGTGCTCGCAGGTGGAGTGCGGTCTGCCGGGTCGAAATTGAACGCACTGCGACGGATAGCGGCGTGCCGGAAGACGTTCCCCGCCTCTCTCGCCCGACTGTGGCCACGGGCGACACCGGAGGCAAATGACGCCCCGTGCCGAAACTACGCCAACGCATTCGCCCTCTGCCGCTATCGCGCAGGATGTTCGCTTGACAGCGACTCCAGCGCTGGGGGATAAGATCAGCCCTGGCGATCCACTTTTGACCACCCCCTTTGGAGCAGCTCCGTGAGCCTCTACGAAAAAATGTTTCTGGCGCCCTTCATCAACTGCGCCTGCGGCACCAAGCCGATCATGTACCAGCGCAAGAAGGTGGTGCCCCTGTGCTCCGGCCGGGTGCTGGAGGTGGGCATGGGATCGGCGCTCAATCTGGCGCTCTACGACCAATCCAGGGTGGAGTTCGTGTGGGGCCTGGAGCCCTCGGCGGCGATGCGCGCCAAGGCGCGGGTGAACCTCGAGAAGTCGCCCATCGAAGTGAAGCTGATCGACCTGCCCGGCGAACAGATTCCCCTCGACGACAACAGCGTGGATACGGTGCTGCTCACCTACACCCTGTGCACGATCCCCGACTGGCACGGCGCGCTGCGTCAGATGCGGCGGGTGCTCAAGCCGGGCGGCAAGCTGGTGTTCACCGAACACGGGCGCGCGCCCGACGCCGGAGTGCGCAAATGGCAGGACCGCATCAACCCGGTGTGGAAGAAATTCGCCGGCGGCTGCAACCTGAACCGGCCGATTCCGGAACTGCTCCAGGAGAGCGGCTTCACCCTCGAACAGCTCGACAAGATGTACCTGCCTTCCACGCCGCGTCTGTTCGGCTACAACTATTGGGGCGTGGCGCGGATCGCCTGAAGCGACTGATCGTGCCGGCCCGGCGCTACCCCCGTGCTACAATCCCACCGCTTTTCAATCCCGCCGCTCTTTTAGCAGTCCTCGGGGCGGCCGCAACCGGAGTCGTCAATAATTTCCAGCATGAATGATCCCCAGCAGCCAAGCCCGAAGGCCACCGGATCGGGCCGCCGCCCCCGTGGTCGCGGCAATCGCGCCGACACGGCCGCCCCCGCCGCGCCGGTGGACTGGAGTCCCGACCAATTCCCGGTTGAGCCCCAGGCGGACATGGTGCGGTTCCAGGATCTCGATCTCGCGCCGGATTTGCTGCATGCCATCGCCGATCTCGGATTTCGCTACTGTTCGCCGATCCAGGCACGCTCGCTGCCCTTTGCGCTGCGCGGCCATGACGTGGTGGGCAAGGCCCAGACCGGCACCGGGAAAACCGCCGCTTTCCTGATCACCATCATCACCGATCTGCTGAATAACCCGGTCGAGGGCGAGCGTTTCGCCGGTGAAGCGCGCTCGCTGGTGATTGCTCCGACGCGGGAATTGGTGATGCAGATCGCCGAAGACGCGAAGGACTTGTGCAAGTACACCGATCTGGAGGTTCACACCCTCGTCGGTGGCATGGATTACGACAAACAGCGCCAGCACCTGCACCAGCGCCACTGCGACATCCTGGTGGCGACGCCCGGTCGCCTGCTCGATTTCTGCAACAGCCGCGATGTCTACCTCGATCAGGCCGAGATTCTGGTGATCGACGAGGCGGACCGCATGCTGGACATGGGCTTCATTCCCCAGGTGCGCCGCATCGTCCGCCTGACCCCCAACAAGGCCGAGCACCGCCAGACCCTGATGTTCTCCGCCACCTTCACCGACGACGTCCACCGCCTGGCGGAGCAATGGACCGAGCGCCCCGTGTTCGTCGAGATCGAGCCGGAGCGGGTGGCAGCCGAATCGGTGAACCAGAAGGTGTACATCACCGAAACCCGCAAGAAATTCGCGCTGCTGCGCAATCTGCTCCGCGATCCCGAAGTGGAGAGCGCCATCGTGTTCGCCAATCGCCGCGACCAGTGCCGCAAGCTCCAGGAGCGTCTGCGCGCCGCGGGAATCGAGGTGGGATTGCTGTCCGGCGAAGTCGCCCAGAATCAGCGTGTGCGCACCCTAGACGCTTTCAAAAGCGGCAAATTGAAAGTGCTGGTCGCCACCGACGTCGCCGGGCGCGGCCTTCACGTGGACGGCATCAGCCACGTCATCAACTACACCTTGCCGGAAGAGCCCGAGGACTATGTCCATCGCATCGGGCGCACCGGGCGCGCCGGCAAGACCGGCACCTCGATCAGCTTCGCCTGCGAGGACGATGCCTTTCTGCTCGAACCCATCGGCGTGCTGCTCGGCAAAACCCTCGACTGCGAACAGCCCCCCGAGGAACTGCTCCAGGGCTGAGACCGGGCTCCGCCTCCGGCGCCGCAAACGGGTGCCGGGTTTTGCCAGTGCCGACTTGATGCCACAATGCCGGCCTCAATCACGCACGGGCCGGCGCCATGTCCAAACCCCTCGCGGGCGTCCGCGTCCTCGATCTGACCCACATCCTCTCCGGCCCCTTCGCCACCATGACGCTCGCCGATCTCGGCGCCGAAGTGGTCAAGGTGGAACCGCCGGAAGGCGAGCGTACCCGACGCCTGCTGGCCAACGACCCCAAACACTCCATCGCCGGCATGGGTGCTTATTTTCTGTGCCTGTCGCGCAACAAGAAAAGCCTGGTCATCGATCTCAAGGCCGCTGCCGGGCGCGAACTTTTTTATGAGCTGGTTGCCCATGCGGACCTCGTGTGCGACAACTTCAGCGTCGGCGTCACCGCCAAGCTCGGCATCGATCACGATCGCCTCGCCGCCATCAACCCGCGCATCATCACCTGTTCGGTCACGGGTTTTGGCGAGACCGGCCCCGGGCGCAACCGCACCGCCTTCGACCAGGTCGTGCAGGCCTATGGCGGCAACATGTCCATCACCGGCAACGATGCCGGGCATCCGCTGCGCTCGGGGCTGCCCATCGCCGATCTCGGCGGCAGCCTGTTCGGGCTGGTGGGCATCCTCACCGCCCTCTACGAGCGCGAGCGCAGCGGCCGCGGCCAGCATCTCGACATCTCCATGCTGGACGGCCAGATCGCCATGATGAGTTACATGGCCACCATGTATTTTCTCTCGGGTGAAGACCCGGAGCCCATCGGCAACTCCCATTTCGTCCATGTGCCCTACAACAGCTTTCGCACCCGCGACGGCTTCATCGTGATCGCCGTGATCTTCGACGAGTTCTGGCAGAGTCTGCTGGAAGTGCTCGGCGCCGAGGATCTGCGCAAACCCGAGTTCGACCATCAGCCCGGTCGGCTCGCCAACAAAGTCTTTATCGAAGGTCGGGTGGGCGACATCTTCGCGACCAACACCAACGCGTATTGGCTCGAACGCCTGGAAGCCGTGCGCATTCCCTGCGCGCCCATGAACACCTTCAGCCAGGCGCTCGCCGATCCCCAGGTGCGCCACCGCGACATGGTGGTCGAAGTCGGCCACCCGAACGGCGGGCGCACCCGGGCGCCGGGCAATCCGATCAAGCTCTCGCGCAGCGAGCCCGCCACCTTCGATCCCGCGCCGACGCTCGGGCAACACACCGACCAGGTGCTGGCGGAATGGCTCGGGCTCGATGCCGCCGGCATTGCGCGCTGGCGCGAGGCCGGCGCCACGCGCTAGCGTTTGCCGTCATCCCCGCCAGGGTCTAGCATCGGAACCAGCTTGCGGACACTTGACGGAGACCAACAATGATAATTCGCGACAAGTTCTACATTGACGGCGCCTGGGTAACACCCGTGGGCACCGGCACTTTGGACGTCATCGACGCCTCCACCGAAGCGGTGATGGGACGCGTCCCGGACGGGGTCGAAGCCGATGCCAACCTCGCGGTCGAGGCCGCCGCCCGCGCCTTCGAGACCTGGGGCCAGACCAGCGCCCCGGAACGCCGCGCCCTGCTGATGAAACTGCGCGCAGGCCTCGCTGCCCGCGTCGATGAGCTGGGTGAAATCATGGCCGGCGAAGTGGGTATGCCGCTCGCCATGAGCAAGAACATCCAGGCCGGCCTGCCGTTGGTCAGCATCGACAATTTCGTCAAAATCCTGGCCGACTACCCGTTCGAGGAGCGCATCGAAAACTCGCTGGTGGTGAAGGAGCCCGTCGGCGTGGTCGCCGCCATCACGCCCTGGAACTACCCCCTGCACCAGATCATGGCCAAGGTCTGCCCGGCGCTCGCCGCCGGCTGCACCGTGATCGTCAAGCCCAGCGAAGTCGCACCCCTCGCCGCCTTCGTGCTGGCCGAAGAGGTGCACCGCGCGGGCTTCCCGCCCGGGGTGTTCAACCTGATCACCGGCGTCGGGCCGGTGGCGGGCGAGGCGCTGGCACGCCACCCCAAGGTGGACATGGTGTCCTTCACCGGCTCCACCCGCGCCGGCAAGCGCGTCGCCGAGCTGGCGTCGCAGACCGTCAAGCGCGTGGCGCTGGAACTGGGTGGCAAATCGGCTTCCATCATTCTGGAAGACGCCGACATCGAAGACGCGGTGCGCGGCACCGTCAACGACTGCTACTTCAACAGCGGCCAGACCTGCTCCGCCCATACCCGCATGCTGGTCCCTCGCGCCGCCTACGCGCGCGCCGCGAAGAAAGCCCGGGAAGTGGCCGAGTCCTTCACCCTGGGCCAGTCGGCCGATCCCAGAGCCAAGCTCGGGCCGCTGATCTCCAGGACCCAGCAGGAGCGGGTGCGCGGCTACATCCGCAAGGGCATCGAGGAAGGCGCCGAACTCATCACCGGCGGCGCGGAACAACCGGACAATCTGCCCAAGGGCTTTTTCGTGAAGCCGACGGTGTTTGGCAATGTCTCGCCGGACATGACCATCGCCCAGGAAGAGATTTTCGGCCCGGTGCTGAGCATCATCCCCTACGACACCGAGGACGAAGCCGTGGCAATTGCCAACGGCACGGTCTACGGCCTCTCCAGCGGGGTCTGGTCGTCGGACGCGAACCACGCCCGCCGCGTGGCCCGGCGCATCCGTGCCGGCCAGGTGGTCATCAACGGCGGCAGCTTCAACATGATGGCGCCTTTCGGCGGCTACAAGCAGTCCGGCCACGGGCGCGAGCATGGGCCCTATGCGCTGGAAGAATACTTGCAGACCAAGTCGTTACAGATGTGAATTGATCCCGGCTGCCGAGCCGCAGGCCCGATAACCGGAAGCTGGGGCCGCACCCGCGACCGCGCTGGATATCAGAGTCGATGGCGGTGGAAGATCTGGTGTTTAATGGACAATGAGCTGGCGCAAGTCAACTCTCCTGTCGCCAACCAGTTGTTCAATGGCAAGTCGAGGGAGTATTCGCCAGGTCTGGTTAATTTCCGACTGACGATCATCAGCGAGGCAATGGCTTGAAAAATGGGGGGCGCTTCTGCCCATCGACAAAGCACTGAGTGACAATGCGACAATTCCTGCCGCCTGATTGTCACTAACCGGGAGATCATCATGACCAAACCAGCATCGTTGGCGGAAGCCATTGAGCAATTGGAGAAGGAAGGCAGTGTAGCCGCAAAAGAAGTGAAGGCGTTTGTCGAAAGAGATTTGCACGACATCAAGCAGGCGCTGGCGGAATTGCAGCCCTACTTGGCGGGGCTGAAATCCGGCCTCGACAAGGACGTCAAACAGGTGCAGCAACAAATTGAGCATTCCGTTGAGGAGCGTCCCTGGGCGGCAATGGGTATTGTCGGATTAACCGGGTTTGTTCTCGGTGTGCTGTTTGGAAGCGGGCGTAAATGAATTTACGCGGAGTTGCACGCACACTGAGCCGGCTGTTGCAGGTTTTGATGCTCAGGGCCGCGTGGGCGCAGTGTAAGCACGAGAGAGTACTCGCTTATATCAGATTCCTGCGGGCCATGCGGAAGGGGTCAGCGCTTTACCTCTTGGCCCTGTTTTTTCTTCAGGCGTTGGTTGTCGGTTTTTTTGGCAGTAGTGTGATCATCGTTCTTCTGGCTACCGAAGATCCCCGCACGCGATTGTGGGCCTTGCTCGCCATTTTCATGACCGCGTTGCTGGCGTCGCTGGGGGGCATCGCCTACCTGCTTTCGGAGCGCGTCTGGTTCAAGGCGTCCGGCGCGGAAAAACACGTTAAAAGCGTTCTCGAGTCCGAGCAATAGTTGAAGGCTGTCAACGGCGTTCCCATGGCGCGCCGAATGCCTTGTTCGGCAGGCGGCAACCATCGCGTCACTGCCGGGATCACCCGGCAAGCTTTCCCATCGACGCGGCGGACCTGGCGCGGTATGTTGAGCGTGACGTACGGGCATAGCGAGAACACTGCCATGGTGGCACGCACCAATTCGAACGTCGTTTCCCTGCCCGGTGGCCGGATTCCCTACGCGGTCTACCGCAGCACCGCGCCCCTGTCGGCCGGTACCGAGTTGATGTTGCAGCGCATGGGGATGCGCTGGTATGCGCCCCTGGAATGCTGGACCAATGCGCCGGAGTCCTGGCAGCGGGAGCAGATAGCGGTGTTGCTGGGCCGCGCGCTCGGAGACGCGGCCTCCAGCCGTTGAGTTTCCGCGCGGCCTCGAGTCGAAAGGGAGGCGCGGTTCAGGCGCCCTGCCGGGCGCGATAGGCCTGGACGTCGGCGCGGGTGGGGAGCTGGATCAGCTCGATCATGGTGCCGTCCGGATCTTCGAAGATCACCGCCTTGATGACTCCATAGCCCTTGAGTTCCAGGTCCATGGGTTCCGCGTAAAACTGGATGCCGCGCGCCTTGAGCCGTTCATACACCGCCTGCAGGGTCTCGCCGGTCACTTCAAACGACAGCAGAAAAATGCCGGGATCGCCGGGCTGCTTGGGTCCGGTGCGGCGTTCGGCGGGCGGGTCGAACTGGATCAGCTCCACCTCGCCGGTCAGCTTGCCGCCCTGCTGGAGGATCACCGAGCGACCCCGGGTGCCCGGCTTCAGCTTGAGCAGCTTTTCGGTGATGGTTCCCGCCAGCGGCATGTCGAGCGTCTTGGTGAAGCCCAGGACTTCCTCATAGAAGGCGACGGATGTGTCGAGGTCGCTCACGGTGAGCGCGACATGATGAACTTCGCTGATGGCCATGGTGGTTTTCTCCGGTTGGGTAATGGATCACTTTATATAGCTGCCGGGTTGACGGGTTGCGTGCGATTTGTGACCGTCCTCAGCCGGGACTGAACAGTTTCGCGCGCACCGTGTGGCGATACTCGCGGGGCGTGACGTCGTAGAGGCGGCGGAACAGGCGCGCGAACCAGGCGGTGTCCTGGTAGCCGCAGCGCTGGGCGATTTCGGCGATGGTCAGGTTGGTGCTCTGCAAGAGCTGGCGGGCGGTGTCCAGCCGCAGTTCCTGGAGGTAGGCCAGCGGCGGCTCGCCCACCGCATCGCGAAAGCGCCGGTTGAAGGTGCGCAGGCTGAGGTCGAAACGCCCGGCCAGCTCCGCGATCGACACCGGCTTGTCGAAGTTGTCCTGGAGCCAGATCTGCGCCTGCACCACGTCTTCGTCGGAATGCCGTGGCGCGGCATCGTCCAGATAGCGGCTGCCTTCGAACGCGTTGCGGATCTCGTGGAAAAACACCCGCTCCACATGGCGCGCAACGGCGCGGCCGTAAATGCGGTAAACGATGTGGGCGAGCAGCTCGGCGAGCGCGTTGACCCCGGCGGTGCAATAGATGGTGCCGGCGCGAGTGGTGAAGTACTGACGCTGCAACTGCACCCGGGGATAGTCGTGTTGAAACTGATCGAAATAGTGCCAGTGGGTGGTGGCGGGTTTGCCGTCGAGCAGGCCGGCGGCGGCGAGCAGACAGGTGCCGGTGCCCACGGCCGTCAGGGTGGCTCCCGCCGCGTGCTGTTCGCGCAGCCAGGGCAAATAGTCAGGATGGCGGCGCAGCGCACGGCGCGGGCTGCGCCACAGGCTGGGCACATGTACCAGGTCGTAGGGACGGAAGGGTGCGATCGCCCCGCTGGGAGTCAGCGCAAACCCGGACGCCGACTGGATCGGCGCGCCATCGGTGGTCAGGGTATCGACTGCTATGGCGCGGCAATGGCGATCGCCGCGCACCGCGAAGGCTTCGGCATTGCGGAAGATCTCCACCGGCAGGGTCGCGCTGGTGGCGAGCGTCTCTTCACAGAGAATCACCGCGACCCGGTAGGGCTCCTGATCCTGGTTCATGGTGGCGCTCCGGTTGGCCGAACTCGCCGAGAATATGGCCAGATCGTCCATAACGCAACGAAGACGGCGACCCTAGAATGCGGGACCAATCCAATCCGGGGCTGTTTCCGCACCATGGCAATCCTGCCCGTTATCGTCGGCTACGGTGGCTGCAATGCCGCCGGGCGCAGCTCGTTCGATCAATCCTATAAACGCATGATCCTCGAAAGCCTGACCGGCGCGGAACGCGAGACGACGCTGGCCGGGCTGGCCTGCATGATGGGTCTGGTGCGCTGGGATGGTTCGGATTACCGGGACATGACGGGCGCGCTCCTCGATCGTGCCGCCGTGGCCGCGCGCCATGCCGGTGCCGTGGTGGACGGCACGCTGATCCGCCGCATCGAGGCCAATCATTTCGATCCGGACGCGGTGTTCTGCCACCGCAATCTGACCGCCGAACTCTGCGATGGCGAGGGGATGCGCTTCAAGGTGACACGCCGCCAGCTGCCTGTGCCGTTGCCGGCGGGTTGGGAAGTGGTAACGGACCATGGCGATTCCTTTGAGGTAAGGGTGCGCGGGGCGCAGGAATGGCGTTTGCCCGCTACTCAATCTATGGGCGTGAAAGCCGCCGGTCAGTTGCCGCGCGGGTTTGATCCGGGCGCTGGCTACAACTCGCGCTTCCAGCCCCGGGGATTGCAGATGGCGGTGATGGGCGCCAGCGACGCGATCCATTCCCTCGGCGTGTCCTGGCAGGACATCTGCGCCGTGGTGCGCCCCGATGAAATCGGCACCTACGCCTCCTGCGCCATGGGCCAGTTGAGCGATGAAGGGTTGGGCGGCATGTTGCGCGCGAGCCTCCTTGGCGGCCGCGCCACCGCCAAACAGTTGCCCCTGGGCCTCAACAGCATGCCGGCGGACTTCGTCAATGCCTATGTGCTGGGCAGCCTGGGTCACACCGAGGCCATCACCGGCGCCTGCGCCAGCTTCCTTTACAACCTCCACGCGGCCGTGCGCGATATCCGCCGCGGCGTGCGCCGGGTCGCCCTGGTGGGCGGCAGCGAGGCGGCGGTGACACCCGAGATCATCGAAGGCTTCGCCAACATGAATGCGCTGGCGAACGAGGACGCCATGACGCGCCTGGGCGACCCGGACCCGCGCCGCTACAGCCGGCCCTTCGGTTACAACGCGGGTTTCGTGGTGGCCGAAGCGTCCCAGTATCTCTTCCTGATGGATGATGCGCTGGCGATAGAGCTCGGGCTCGATATTCACGGCGCCGTGCCGGAAGTCAGCATCGATGCCGACGGCGTCAAGAAGTCGATCTCGGGACCGGGGCCGGGTAATTACCTGTGCCTTGGCAAGGCGGTGGCGGCGGCGCGCGCGTTGCTGGGCGAGCAGGGGTTGCGCCGGCGCAGCGTCGTCTTCGCGCACGGCTCCAGCACGCCCCAGAATCGGGTCACCGAATCCCTCATCTTTGATCGCATCGCGGAGGCCTTCGGCATCGCCGACTGGCCGATCTGCGCGGTCAAGGCCTATGTCGGCCACTCGCTCGCCGCCGCCAGCGGCGATCAGGTGATGGCGGCCATCGGCACCCTCCGTCACGGCGTTGTGCCCGGCATCAAGACCGTTACGGAAGTTGCGTCCGATGTCCACGCGGGACGGCTGCGCATCCCGCTTGCCGACTACGATGCGCGGGAGCTGGGGCTCGACGCCGCCATCGTCAATGCCAAGGGGTTCGGCGGCAATAACGCCAGCGGTCTGGTGCTCTCGGCGCGGGTGACGGAGGCGATGCTCGAACGCCGTTACGCCGGGGGCTGGAGCGCGTATCGTGGGCGTCGCGAACGCGCGCGGGCGGTGGCGGACGCTTATCGGCAGCGCGTGGATCGTGGCCTGTTTGCGCCGATCTATCGTTTCGGCGAAGGGACAATAGAGGATGACGATGTGCAGATCACCAGCGCCGCGATCAGGGTGCCGGGATTTGGGCTTCCGATCTCCCTCGATGTCGAAAATCCGTACGCGGACATGATCTGATGTCGAGCCGGGGCCCGTATGTTTAGCGAAAAGCGGCGCTTTGTCGCCGGAGCAACCTGCCCGCACTGCAAGATGGTGGACCGCACGGTCGTCTTTCACCGCGATGGCCAGGATCACCGCGAGTGCGTTGCCTGCGGTTTCAGCGAGATCGGTGCAGGCGCGCTGGTGCCCACGCCGCCCGCCACGCGAACGGAGCGGGCAGTGCAGCGCGAGCGGGCGACGCCGGAGCCGGTACGACTGATCGATCCGGCATGGCCCGCGAATTGAAGTCGCGCCGGCCTGATCCAGGTCAATTTTTTTCCCGCCACAAGTGAAACGCCGAGAAAAACCCGGTCGCGGCATTGTTTCTTCCCCGGGGGGCTCTGGTACAATCGCCCGCCGAACTTTCCCCGGTGCCTGCGGTCGCGACTGACCGCCCCTTCAGAGCCCGGCAGTGGTTCAATCAAAAACGGAGACGATGAGGGCGATGGTTTCTAAAGCAAAGCAACTTGTCCGGGGAGGTATTGGCGCGCTGGCGCTGCTACCGTGGCTGCACGCGGCGGCGGCTGAGCCGGCGGCACGGCCCGAGAGCTGGAATCTGCTCAACATGCCCAAGGGCGTGACGAGCGTGAGCCAGAACGTCTACGACATCCACATGATCGTGACGTGGATCTGTGTGTGGATTGGCGTCGCGGTGTTCGGGGTCATGTTCTACAGCATGTTCGCCCACCGCAAATCCCGCGGCCATCAGCCTGCCAATTTCCATGAAAGCACCAAGGTGGAACTTGCCTGGACCATCATCCCGGCGCTGATCCTCATCGTAATGGCGTTTCCGGCAACTACCAGCCTGAAGCACCTTTACGATGCGAGCGAAGCGGATCTCGACGTCAAGATCACCGGCTACCAGTGGAAGTGGAAATACGATTACCTCGGCAAGGATGTCAGCTTCATCAGCGAGCTGGCCACGTCACAGGCGTCGATTTACGGCACGGCGCCGAAAACCGAATTCTATCTCGAAGAGGTCACTGAACCGCTGGTCATTCCGGTCGGCAAAAAGGTACGGCTGCTGATGACGGGTGCCGACGTGATCCATTCGTGGTGGGTGCCTGACCTGGCGGTCAAGCGCGATGCCATCCCGGGTTTCGTCAACGAAACCTGGGCGCGCGTCGACAAGCCCGGCATTTATCGCGGTCGCTGCGCGGAGCTGTGTGGCAAGGACCACGCGTTCATGCCCATTGTGGTCAATGCGGTGCCTGAAGAAGAGTTCAATGCCTGGCTGGCCAAGAAACAGTCCGAAACAATCGCGTTGCGGGCGTTGACCGAAAAAACGTTCACGCAGGACGAGTTGATGGCCAAGGGCGAGGCGGTTTATGGCCGCACTTGTGCCAGTTGCCACGGCGCGGTGGGCGAGGGCATCCCGGGCGTCTTCCCCGCCCTCAAAGACAGCAAAATCGCGCTTGGGCCGGTCGCGGATAACTTGAGCGTTGTGGTGAACGGAAAATCGGGCACCGCGATGCAGGCGTTTGGCGCGCAGTTGTCGGAAGTCGATCTGGCGGCGGTCATCACCTATCAGCGCAATGCCTGGGGCAACAAATCCGAAGACAACATCGTCCAGCCTGTGGACGTATTCAAGCTCAAGAAAGGCCAATAAGGGGAGATACTCGTCATGGCTCACGGTCCCGCTAAAGGTATTGGTCGCTGGCTGCGCGCCACCAACCACAAGGACATCGGCACGATGTACCTGTGGTTCAGTTTCGCCATGTTTTTGCTGGGTGGATTTTTCGCGATGGTGATTCGCGCCGAGCTGTTCGAGCCCGGCATGCAGATCGTCAAGCCGGAATTCTTCAACCAGATGACCACCATGCACGGCCTGATCATGGTGTTCGGCGCCATCATGCCGGTGTTTGTCGGTCTGGCGAACTGGATGATTCCCATGATGATCGGTGCGCCCGACATGGCGCTGCCGCGTCTGAACAACCTGAGCTTCTGGATTTTGCCGTTCGGCTTCACCTTGCTGGCGGCTACCCTGTTCATGCCGGGCGGCGGCCCGAGCTTCGGCTGGACCTTCTATGCGCCGTTGTCGACCACCTATGCGCCACCCTCGGTCAATTTCTTTATCTTCGGGGTGCACATCATCGGTGCCTCCTCGGTCATGGGTTCCATCAACATCATCGCGACCATCCTGAACCTGCGGGCGCCCGGGATGACCCTGATGAAGATGCCGCTGTTTGTTTGGACCTGGCTGATTACCGCATTTCTGCTCATCGCGGTGATGCCGGTGCTGGCCGGCCTTGTGACCATGATGCTGATGGACATCAACTTCGGCACCAGCTTCTTCGATGCGGCTGGTGGCGGTGACCCGGTGTTGTTCCAGCATGTGTTCTGGTTCTTCGGGCACCCCGAGGTTTACATCATCATCATTCCGGCGTTCGGGGTAATTTCCGCCATCATCCCGACCTTCAGTCGCAAGCCGCTGTTTGGCTATTCGTCGATGGTGTACGCGACGGCGGCGATCGCCTTCCTGTCGTTCATTGTCTGGGCCCACCACATGTTCACCGTGGGCATGCCGCTTGCCGGTGAACTGTACTTCATGTACGCCACCATGTTGATTGCAGTCCCCACTGGCGTGAAGGTGTTCAACTGGGTCACCACCATGTTTCGCGGCGCCATCACCTACGAAACCCCGATGTTGTTTGCGATCGCTTTTGTGATCCTGTTTACGATTGGTGGCTTCACCGGGTTGATGCTGGCGATTGCCCCCGCGGACATCCAGTACCACGACAGCTACTTTGTGGTGGCTCACTTCCACTATGTGATGGTGGCGGGTGCGCTGTTCTCCAGCACCGCGGCGGTCTATTACTGGATTCCGAAGTGGACTGGCCGGATGTACAACGAGACCATGGGGAAAGTCCATTTCTGGGTGTCCTTTGTGGCCTTCAATGTCACCTTTTTCCCGCAGCATTTCCTCGGTTTGGCCGGTATGCCGCGCCGTTACGCGGATTACTCGCTGCAGTTCACTGACTGGAACATGGTTTCGAGCATCGGCGCCTTTGTTTACGGCGCGTCCCAGTTGCTGTTCCTTTACAACATGATCGCGACCATCGTGGCGGGCCGCAAGATCAGCGATCCAAAAGTGTGGGAAGGTGCCGAAGGCCTGGAGTGGACGGTGCCGACGCCCGCGCCCTACCACACCTTCTCAACCCCGCCCGCGATCAGGTAAGCGGGAGATCATGGCGGCGAAAAATCCAGTCAGGAGGACAGTCGTCTGGTCGCTGCTGGCCGGCGTCGCCATGTTCGGGTTTGCGATGTTCGTGATGCCGCCGTTATACGACGTGTTCTGCGAAATCACCGGCCTCGGCGGCAAAACCGGTGGGCGGTTTGTGGCTGAGCAGCCTGAGGTCGATCTGGAGCGAGTGGTGAAAGTACAGTTCGTCACTACCAACAACAGCGCCATGCCGTGGGAGTTCCGACCGCTGACCGATGCGGTACGGGTGCACCCGGGTGAGTCGCACAGGATCGAATTCTATGCCCGCAACGGTACCGAACGAGACATGGTGGCGCAGGCTATTCCCAGCGTGACGCCGGCTAATGCGGCACAGTATCTGCAAAAAACCCAATGTTTCTGTTTTGACCAGCAACCATTGAAAGCTGGCGCTGAAGCCAATATGCCGGTGGTCTTCTTTATCGACCCCGCGTTGCCGCCCAGCGTCAATACCGTAACCTTGTCCTATACCATGTTCGATGTCACGGACCGGCAATCCGCCGCCGTGACGGCGCGCAACTGATCAGCCGGTCGCCAAGGGCGCCGCCTTCTTAAGGAGAAACACATGGCATCCGAGAGTAATTACTACATTCCCGAAAACAGCTGGATGCCTGTGCTGACGGCGGCGTCCCTGGGCGCCATGGCACTCGGCGCCGGGCTCGCTGTGCAGGGCAAAACTCCGCTGTTTCTGCTGGTGGGGCTGTTTGTGCTCGCGTGTGTGCTGTTCAACTGGTTCAGTACCGTTATTCAGGAAAACATGCGAGGCCTGACCAACGCGCAGGTGAAGCGGTCATTCACCATGGCGATGGGCTGGTTCATTTTCTCCGAGGTGATGTTCTTCGCCGTATTTTTCGGCGCGCTGTTCTATGTGCGGGTGCTCGCGGTGCCCTGGTTGGGCGGCGAGGGCGACAAGGCCATGACGAACGCCCTGTTGTGGCAGGGTTTCAGCGCCGAATGGCCACTGATGCAGACGCCGGACCAGGTTGCTGGCGGGACCAAGTTTGTGGGTCCGCATGAAAACATGGGCTTTCCAGGCTGGAGCAAGATTGCCGGATGGCTGCCGCTGTGGAATACGATCCTGCTGCTGACGTCGAGCTGGACGGTGCATATCGCCCACCACGCGATGAAGCACGGCAATCGTGGCCGTTTCAACTTCTTCCTGGCCGTCACCGTGGCGCTGGGACTGGCATTCGTCGTAGTCCAGTACGTGGAGTATCACGAAGCCTATACACAGATGGGGCTGACGCTGAAGTCCGGCATTTACGGCACCACGTTCTTCATGCTGACGGGATTCCACGGCTTTCACGTCTGCCTGGGTACCTTCATGCTGGCGATTCAGCTGTTGCGAGGCCTCAAGGGGCACTTCAACGCCGATGACCAGTTCGGCTTTGAAGCGTCATCCTGGTACTGGCACTTTGTCGACGTGGTCTGGGTGGGTCTGTTCATTTTCGTCTACGTGCTCGGCTGAAGACGTCCACGCACGAAGCAGCAACGGCCAGGAAACCTGGCCGTTGCTGTCTCTGCGGGGGGCGATTGACAGACGAGCGGTGGTGATCGCCGCGTGACGTCGAGGCATCAGGGTTTGGCGGGGGCCGGCGCCACTTGCAGGGGGTGCAACTGGCGGTCCCAGGGCGCGGTGCTGTTGAGCCGACCGGACCAGAAACCCCAGCCGATGGCCAGCAACAGCGCCGAGGCGAGAGTCACCCGGACGCCCAGGGCATACAGCGTGCGGCGGCGGCTATTGCCGACATCCTTGAACAGAAACACCATGCCGGCGGTGAGGCTGATCAACAGGCCGACAAACAGAACCACGATAAGCGCTTTCAACCACAAGGCGCATTTCCTCCCGCTAGCGTAAGGCCGAATTTAACCACATATGCCCTCCGACCCCCAGCGCCCCCGGAAACCACGTTTTCAGTGGCGCCTGAATGGCAAGCTGCTGTTGTTCTGTTTGCCGTTGCTGCCGGTTACGCTGGGGCTCGGCTTCTGGCAGTTGCAGCGGGCGGATCAGAAGCGCGAACTTATCGCACTCTATGACAGCCGCCGGCAGGCCAGTCCGCTCCCCATGGCGGCCGTGGCGCCGGGATCCGACCACCTGTATGTCCGGGTCCAGGTCGATGGTGTCCCGGATATCGAACACCAGTTTCTCCTCGACAACCGGATGCGGGGCGGTCGCCCCGGCTTCGAAGTGCTGACCCCGGTGGCGCTCGACAGCGGCGGTTGGGTGCTGGTCAATCGGGGCTGGCTCGCCGCCGGCGCGACCCGCGCGCAGTTGCCGGATATTCCGTCCGCTCCGGCGCAAGTTCGCTGGGTCGGCTATGTGTACCGGGTGCCGGGGAAGCCCTTGGTGCTGGGACGCGAGGAGGAGCCCGCCGGCTGGCCGCAGGTCGTCCAGCAGATCGATCAGGCCGAGCTGGAGCGACGCCTGGATCACCCGCTGTTCCCCGATGTGGTGCGGCTCGAAAGCAGCCCCGGACTGGACACCGGCTGGGCCATGGTGAACCTCACCCCCGAACAACATCTGGGCTATGCGGTGCAGTGGTTCGCGCTGGCGGCGGCCTTGGTGATACTTACTTTCGTCAGCAACAGCAACATCTCCGAGTTATTGCGACGTGGAGCAACAGAGCGTGAATGAGAGAACCCGCAAACGGCAATTGCAGCCCTGGCTTATCCTCGGCATCGTGGTCGCCGTGCTTGCCGGCGGCTACATCGCGTTGCCGCGCGATGCCGGTAGTCAGGCGCGCCTGCTCGCGCTGCTCGGCACCAGCAATCACGGTGAGCTATTGCGTCCGATGGTTCCGGTTGCCACACTCGAAATGAACACGCCGGAGGGCGCGCCGCTGGATTGGGCGGCCATGGCGCCGAAATGGCGGCTCCTGATTCCGGTCACGTCGCCCTGCGACGAAGCCTGTCGCGCCGCGCTGTACCTCACCCGCCAGGTCCATGTACGACTCGAAAAGAACGCGCATCGTGTGGAGCGGGTCTTGCTGGTGCTGGGCGAACCTCTGGATCAGGAGACCCGGGAGTGGTTGCATCACGAGCATCCGCATCTGACTCTGGCGCACGGGGACGCGGATGCGTTCGCGCGCTGGCCGGCTGCCGTGGCTACGGGTTGGGGGCCGGCGGCCAGTCCGGTGTTCGTGGTTGATCGTGCGGGGATGGCGATGCTTTATTTCACCCCCGAACACAGCGGCGCGGACATGCTCGCGGATCTGCGCCACCTGCTCAAATACTCACCGGAAAACTGACCATGGTGTTATCCGCTACCGCCAAAGCCGGCAAGCCCGGCACGCGCCTGGCCCTGATTGCCGCCTGCCTTGCCGTGGTAGTCGTGGGGTTGGGGGCCTTTACCCGCCTGTCGGACGCCGGTCTGGGTTGTCCGGATTGGCCGGGATGCTACGGCCATCTGTTGTGGCCGCGCGCCGACCATGAAATCGCCAGCGCCGACGCCCGCTTTCCGGACGCTCCTGTGGCCATGGATAAAACCTGGCCGGAGATGGTGCATCGTTATTTTGCTGGCGGTCTGGTGCTCTGCATCCTGGCGCTTGCCGTACTGGCCTGGCGCCGGCGCGGGGACCGCGACTACCCGTTTCGCCTGCCGTTGCTGTTGCTGTTTCTGGTGATCTGGCAGGCTCTGTTTGGCATGTGGACGGTCACGCTGAAGCTGTGGCCGCAAGTGGTGACGCTGCACTTGCTGGGTGGCATCAGCGTGCTGGCGCTGCTCTGGCTGCTGGCGCTGCGCCTGCGGGACCGGCCCTGGTGCGTCGAGGGTGCCATCGCACGACGGCTGCTGGCCCTCAAACCCTGGACCCTGCTGGGTCTCGCGACGGTGTTCTGCCAGATCGCCCTCGGCGGCTGGCTTACCTCCAACTATGCGGCGCTCGCCTGCGGCGACTTCCCCACCTGCCACGGCCAGTGGTGGCCGCCGATGAATTTCGCGCAGGGCTTCGACATCACGCAGGGGGTGGGGCCGAATTATCTGGGCGGTCTGCTGGAGAGTGAGGCGCGCACCGCCATTCACATCGGCCACCGCATCGGTGCCCTGGTGACCACTCTGGTAATGCTGGGACTCTGCGCAGCGCTGCTGGCGATTCCCTGGACCGGCGCGCGGCGCCTGGCGGGCGCCATCGCTCTGGCGTTGACGGCGCAGATGTCGCTCGGCATCGCCAATGTGCACTTCGCGCTGCCGCTGCCGGTTGCGGTGGCCCACAATCTGGGTGCCGCATTTTTGCTGCTGACACTGGTAACCTTGGCCACCAAGATCTGGACCCTGCGCGATGCCCATGACCACTGAGCAGCTAACCGACATCCCGGCCACCTGGCGCGATTATCTGGAGCTGTGCAAACCCAACGTCGTGCTGGTGATGATCGTCACCAGTGTGATCGGCATGTTCCTGGCAGTCCCCGGAATGGTCCCCGTGCGCATCCTCGTGCTCGGTAACCTGGGGATTGCCCTGTGCGCAGCGGCGGCTGCCGCCGTCAATCATCTGGTGGACCGTCATATCGATCTCAAGATGGCGCGTACCCTGAATCGCCCGGTGGCCCAGGGGCGCATCGAGCCCTCCCAGGTGCTGCTGTTCGCCGCCGTGCTCGGCGTGGCCGGCATGGCGATCCTGCTGGCATGGATCAACGCGCTTACCGCCTGGCTCACGCTGGCCTCGTTGCTGGGCTACGCGGTCGTCTACACTCTCTACCTGAAGCGGGCGACACCCCAGAATATCGTGATCGGCGGCCTCGCCGGCGCCGCGCCGCCGCTGCTCGGCTGGACTGCCGTCACCGGCGAGATCCACGGCCATGGGCTGCTGCTGGTGCTCATCATCTTTGCGTGGACGCCACCGCATTTCTGGGCCCTGGCGCTGCACCGCAAGGACGAATACGCGCGCGCGAATGTCCCGATGCTGCCGGTCACCCACGGCGAGCGCTACACCAAGCTCCATATCGTGCTCTACACCATCCTCATGATCCTGGTAACGGTACTGCCTTACCTGACCGGGATGAGCGGCTGGCTGTATCTGCTCGGTGCCCTGGTTCTGGGTGGCGGTTTTCTGTACTGGGCGCTGCGACTCTATGCGGGCACCGACCCGACCCTGGGCATGACCACCTTCAAATACTCCATCGTGTATTTGCTGGCGCTGTTCGCCATCATGCTGGCGGACCACTATCTGGTGGAGCCCGCCCTGATTGGCGCGAGGCACACATGAGCGACCTGGATCCCGTTACACGGCGCAACATCCGGCTCACCGTCGCGCTGTTGCTGGCGTTTGTGCTGCTGGTGATCGGCGGGCTGATCCATCGGCTGTCGCAGCCGCGGATTCTCAATCCCTACGAATTGCGCAACCAGCACGCCTACCTGATCGACCCGCCGCGCCCGGTGGCGGGACTGAGTCTGATCGATCAGGCCGGGCAACCGTTCACCGAGGCGCGGCTGCAGGGACATTGGACACTGGTGTTTTTCGGCTTCACCCACTGCAACGACGTCTGCCCGACGACCATGGCGACGCTGGCCAAGACGTACGCGGAGCTGAAACCCGGCGAGCAAAAAGAGTTGCAGGTGATCTTCGTCAGCGTGGATCCGGAGCGTGATACCCCGCCGGTCCTGTCCACCTATGTGGCGCGGTTCCATCCCGATTTCGCGGGCGTCACCGGCGCGCCGGCGCGTCTGCTCAAGGTCGCGCTGGAATGGCAAACGGGCTTCGCGCCACCCGCCGCCGGCGGCACGGATTATCAGGTCGAACACAGCGGCAACCTGGTGCTGATCAATCCGCGCGGTGAACTCCACGCCCTGCTGGTGCCGCCGTTCGAGCATGGCAGTTTGCGGGTCATCTGGCGCTCGCTGCGCGCGACCTACTGATGTGACGGCGGCGCACGCCGGCAAAAACTTGGTGCCGCAGCTCAGGCATGGACGCGCGGTGCCGATAAACAAGGGATCGCCCCGCCGCAACCAAGGCAGTGCCGAGGAGCGCGCCACCATGAATCAGGAACGACGTCGTTTTACCCGTATTCAATTTGCCGGCGTGGCACGTATCGATGGCGCGGTGAACGCCCAGCTTGTCGACATCTCGCTCAAGGGTGTGTTGTTGGCGCGACCGGAACACTGGTCTGGCGCGATCAATCAGGCTATCGCTATCGAAATCCTGCTCGACGCCGGCGCCGTCATTCGCATGCAAGGCTGCGTGACACACCTCGAGGATACCCGCATCGGCGTACTCTGCCAGCACATCGACATGGACAGCATCACCCATCTGCGCCGCCTGATCGAACTCAATGCCGGGGATCCCGAGCTGTTGCAGCGCGAGCTGGCGCAACTGGGGACATGATCCGGTGTTCCACCGGCCGCGCGGATCAAGCCGCTAGGCCGGACGCACCGCCAGCGAGAGCGCGAACAATCCGGCGGCGACCACCACGATCGAAGGTCCCACCGGGGTATCCAGCCACCAGGATGCCGCGAGCCCGGACAGCACCGCGAGCGCCGCCAGCGCGCTCGCGACCGCGGCCATGCCCTCCGGCGTGCGCGCCAGGCGCCGCGCCGAGGCGGCGGGGATGATCAGCAGCGCGGTGATCAACAGCACGCCCACGGCTTTCATCCCGGTGGCGACCACGGCGGCCAGCAACAGCTTGTAGACCGCCTTGATCGCGCCGACCCGGACGCCTTCCACGCGCGCCAGATCCTCCTGCACGGTGATCGAGATCAGCGCGGTCCAGAACCCACCCAGCACCGCGAGCGCAACGGCGGTGAGCACCCAGATCGCGGCCACTTCCCTTGGCGTGATGGTCAGCAGATCGCCAAACAACAGGGCTTCCATGTTGACGCGCGCCCCCGGAATCAGCGCGAGCGCCACCAGACCCAGCGCCAGCGCCGAGTGCGACAGGATGCCGAGCAGGGTGTCGGCCGCCAGGATGCGCGAGCGTTCCAGGATGAGCAGAACGATCGCAAGCCCCAGGCAGGTCACCAACACCGCGGTGCCGCCGCCGATCCGCAGCCACAGGCCGAGCGCCACCCCGAGCAGCGCGCCGTGCGCGAGCGTGTCGCCGAAATAGGCCAGGCGCTGCCACACCATCAGGCTGCCGAGCGGGCCCGCCAGCACGGCCAGACCCAGACCGCCGGCGGCGGCCCAGTAGAGAAAGTCCAGGCTCATGGGCGCGCTCGTCACAGGATCGGCCGCAGTTCAGCCGTGGTCATGACTGTGGTGATCGTCATGGTTGTGGTCATGGTGGTGGGCGTAAAGCGCCTGGCGCGGTCCGAACAGGGCCACGAACGCGGGATCCAGGGAGACCTGACGCGGCGTTCCGTGGCAGCAGATGTGGCCGTTGAGACAGATCACCTCATCGGTCGCGGCCATCACCAGGTGCAGATCGTGGGACACCATCAGGATCGCGCAGCCGAGGCGCTGGCGCAGGTCGCCGATCAGCGCGTAGAGCGCCTCCTGGCCGGTGACGTCCACCCCCTGCACCGGCTCGTCCAGCACCAGCAGATCGGGACGGCGCAACAGGGCGCGCGCCAGCAGCATGCGCTGGGTCTCGCCGCCGGACAGTGCGCTCACCGGGCGTCCCCAGAGCTCGGGAATGCCGGTCTCGGCCAGCGCCGCCTGGCATTTGGCCCGATCGCGCTCGGCCAGTTGCAGAAACCGTCCCACCGACAGGGGCAGCGTCGGGTCGATGGCGAGCTTCTGCGGCATGTAACCGATGCGCAGGCCGGCGGCGCGGGTCACGGTACCGGCATCCGGATGCAGCAGCCCGAGCGCGATGCGCACCAGCGTGGTTTTGCCGCAGCCGCTGGGGCCGATCAGGGTGAGGATGCGGCCTGCCGGAATTTCCAGATCCACCCGGTCCAGCACGGGGTGGCGCTCGAAGTGTTTGCTCACTCCGCGCAGCGCGATCAGGGACGCCGCTACTGACATTGCTGGCACAGGCCGTCGATTTCGAGATTGTGGCTGTCCACGGCGAAGCCGGCGCGCGCTGCCGTGGTCGCGATCGCCTGATCCAGGGTATCGGCGCTGCACTCGGCCACCGCTCCGCACTGGCGGCAGAGCAGGAACAGATTGCGGTGACGCACTTCGGGAAACGGGCAGCCGATAAAAGCGTTGCGGGACGGGATGCGGTGGATCAGTCCCTGGGCGAGCAGAAAATCCAGCGCCCGATACACCGTGGGCGGCAGCACCCGGTGGCCCTGTTCGGCGCTCAACTGCTCGATCAGGGTGTAGGCGCCGACCGGCCGATGGCTGTGCCAGATGAGGTGCAGCACCGCCTCCCGCGCCGGTGTCAGGCGCGCGCTGCGGTGCTGGCACAGCGCGCGCGCCTGCGCCAGAGCAGCGTTCTGGCAGCGCTCATGGTCGTGGTCGCGATGGGCGGCGCGGCTGTTGCTGATCACAGGGCTGATCCCGGACGAATGAGTGTGATGGTATTACACTTGCGCGGCAGCGGGAATCGACCGGTGGTGGCCGGCGACGACAGGGTTCGCCGCAAGTTCCTTGGAGAGCGAATAACAAATGTTATTACATTACAGTTTTGGTTGGATCCGGCGCTTTCAACGTGCCGCCTTGGTGAGTGTCCTGCTGTGGGTTCCTGTCGGATTGGCCGTGTCCGATTCGGGCGCATCCCACAGCGAGCGGCCGCTGCTCCTCGCCACCATCAAACCCCTGACGCTGATCGCGCGGGATGTGGCCGGCGATCTCGCCGAGGTGCGGCAACTGTTGCCCGACGGCGCCTCGCCCCACGAGTACGCCCTGCGCGTGTCCGACCGGCGCCTGCTGGACAGGGCCGATATCGTGCTCTGGGTGGGGCCGGCGCTCGAACCTTATCTGAACGGCGCGGTGGCCGGGATGGCGCCCGGGCGAGTGCTCACGGCGGCCGATCTGCCGGGTATCGCCTGGCCCGGGAGTGGCGGCGACAGCGGTAAAGCCGGCGTCGAGCAGGCGCGCGACGAACATCTCTGGCTCGACCCGCGCAATGCACGGATCATCGCCCGCGCCCTGGCGCAGGCGCTCGTGAAGCACGGTCCAGACACCGAAGCCGCGTTGAGCGAGCGGCTGCGCCGTTTCGAAGCGGAACTGGATGTTGCCGAAGCGGCCATTCAGACGCGTCTGACTCCCTTGCGCGGGATGTTCTTTGCGAGCGATCACGATGGCTTCGGCCATTTTGCGAATCGCTTCGGCCTGCGCTCCGCGGGTTATCTCCGTGACGTGTCCGGCCACGCGGCGGGGGCGCGCTCGGTCGCCGCGCTCATGGGTCGTACCGATGTGCGCTGTCTGGTGGCCGAACCCGATTCGCGCCCGGAACGCCTGCAACGGGTGGCGGCGGAGCTGGGCGCGCGGTTCGCGGTGGTCGATGCCCTGGGCGTGAGCATCGCTCTGGCGCCCGCGGCCGGAGGCGGCTACGCGCATCTGTTGCAAGCGGTGGCGGACGGTTTCGCCATCTGCCTCGGCGAGCCCGCGCCGTGACCCGCGGCTGAACCAACCCCACTCAACCCGCAGGCAGTAACTCGACCAGGCCCCGTTCGCACGCCAGCAGCCGCGCGCGAAACTCCTCCGGGTCTTTGGGCGCGCGTCCGGTGATTTCGTCCCCGGGTGCAAGCAGCGCCAGCGCCCGCGATGCCCAGAAGCGCGCCGCCGCCAGGCAGAGGACATCCGGCCAGGCGTGCCGTTCGTCCCGGGTGAACGGGCGCTGCCCGGCGTAGGCGTAGAGCAACGCAGTCGCGCGCATTGTATCGAGCGCGCCGCGCGCCGTGCCGGCCCAGTCGTGCAGCGCGATCGCCACATCCAGCAGCAGCCAGTCGTGGCAGGCACTGTGAAAATCGATCACCGCGCTGAGGCGACCGGCGCTGAACAAGGCGTTGTCGCGGAACAGATCGGCGTGGATGGGGCCCCGGGGCAATGCGTCCGCCGCTTCCAGCCGCCGATAGCGGTCGAGCTGCCGCGCCAGCAAGGCGTTGTTTGCGGCACCGAAGTCCGGCGCCACCGCGGCGGCGGCACGCTCCAGCCAGGCGCGGCCGAAAGGATTGGCGCGCGGCGCCGGCAGTGCCGGACGCAGCCCGTGCATCCGGCCCAGAAAGTCGCCGATGGCGGCGCAGTGTTCGGGCGACGGAGTCGGGAGATGTTCGCCCGGCGCCAGCGGCACCAGCAGCGCGGGCTTGCCGGCGAGGCGATGGACAAGATGGCCGGCGCCATCGGTGCGCGGTGGCGGCACCGGCAGCCCCGCATCGTGCAGTGCCGCGCACAGCGCCGCTGGATACAGAAGCTCTGAAAATTCGCGGTTTTCCACGATAGTGAGCACCCACCGGCCGGGGCTCGGGGTCGCCGGCAACGTCAGGAACCAGGTGGAGTTCTCGACGCCGGCGGCGACCGGCGCGACGGCGCCGGGCGCGCCCAGGCCCAGGCGGCGGCAGAGTGCCGCCAGTTCTTCGGGGTCCGGAGTGGTGTAGACGGCCATGAGACTCACCGGATGCACGCCGCGGCGACGGCCACTTCGCCAAGGGTACCGCGAAACACCGTCGCGAGGGGTTGCGGGATCGCCACGCTGTTCCCGACAACCCGTTGTACGCGGCAATTAAGGCTTCCCGCGCATTCCGTTCGCCCTGAGCTTGTCGAAGGGCGTCCGCGCAAGCCCCTGATATCGAGTCGTTCTCCGCTCATGGTTCGACAAGCTCACCACGAACGGAGAACTTAATCAGAGCTTCCCTGGCGCTCAGGGCGAACGGATCTTGTTCAGAGGTTCCCTGGCGTAGCGAGCCCGTCGGTCCTGAGCCCATCGAAGGGCCCAAGGACAGCGATTCCGGGGCGTCGCGACGCGATCAATAAACCACACACACGCTTTTGGGTATCCTTGCCGCTGCCCTCCGGAATCGCATCATGAATCAGGTCCCCGCTCCCCTCGTGCTGGTCGATGGCTCCTCCTACCTCTACCGCGCATTCCATGCCCTGCCGCCCCTGAACAGCTCCAAGGGCCTGCCCACCGGCGCCACCAAGGGCGTTATTTCGATGCTGCGCCGGCTGCTGAAGGATTACCCGCACAGCCCCGTGGTGGTGGTGTTCGACGCCAAGGGCAAGACCTTTCGCGATGAACTGTTCGAGCGCTACAAGGCGCACCGGCCGCCGATGCCGGACGAGCTGCGGGCGCAGATCCAGCCCATCCACGACATCGTGCGCGCCATGGCGCTGCCGCTGCTGGTGGTGGACGGCGTGGAGGCCGACGACGTGATCGGCACGCTCGCCAGCGCCGCCGGCCGCAATGGGCAGCCGGTGGTCATTTCCACCGGTGACAAGGACATGGCGCAACTGGTGGATGGCCACGTCACGCTGGTCAACACCATGACCAACACCGCGCTGGACGCGGCCGGCGTCGAGGACAAATTCGGCGTGCCGCCCCGGCTCATCATCGACTACCTGGCGCTGGTGGGCGACAAATCCGACAACATTCCCGGCGTGCCGGGCGTCGGCGAAAAGACCGCACCCGGCCTGCTCATGGCGCTGGGCGATCTCGATGCGATTTACGGCGATCTGGAAAAAGTGCGCGCACTGCCCGTGCGCGGGGCGAAACAGATGCCCGAGAAACTCGCCGAGCACCGCGAGGCCGCCTATCTCTCGCGCCAGCTCGCCACCATCCGCTGCGACGTACCGCTCGAATTCGGCCCCGAGGGACTGCGCAACGGCACGCCCGACCGGGACGCGCTGCTCGCGCTGTTTCGCGAGTTCGAGTTCAAGAGCTGGGTCGAGGAACTGCTCGCCGATGCGGGCCCCGGCACCGCTGCCGGCGCGGTTGCCGCGCCTGAACCGACCGGCACTCCCCGCCACTACGAAACCATTCTGGACTGGCCGGTGTTCGAAACCTGGCTCGCGCGCCTCAGGACCTGCGACCTGTTCGCCTTCGACACCGAGACCACCAGCCTCGACTACATGCAGGCCGAACTGGTGGGGGTATCCTTTGCCATCGAAGCGGGCGCGGCCGCCTACGTGCCCCTCGCCCACGACTACCTGGGGGTGCCGCCGCAACTCGATCGAGGGCAGGTGCTCGCCGCCCTCAAGCCCCTGCTCGAAGACCCCGCGCGGCCCAAGGTGGGACAGAACCTCAAATACGACATGAGCGTGCTGGCCCGTTACGGCATCGAGCTGCGCGGCATCGCCTACGACACCATGCTGGAATCCTACGTCCTGGACCCCACCGGCTCGCGCCACGACATGGACACGCTCGCGCTCAAGTACCTGGGCGAGACGACCATCCACTTCGAGGACATCGCCGGCAAGGGTGCCAAGCAACTCACCTTCAACCAGATCGAACTGGAGCAGGCGGGGCCCTACGCCGCCGAGGATGCCGACGTCACCCTGCGCCTGCATCAAACCCTGTGGCCGCGCCTGCATGCGCAACCCGGTCCCGAGGCGGTGTTCCGCGACATCGAAATCCCCCTGGTGCCGGTGCTGTCCCGCATCGAGCGCAACGGCGCCCTGGTCGATGGCCGGCTGCTGGCCGAACAGAGCCTGGAGCTGGGTGCGAGCCTGGTCGAGCTGGAGCGGCGCGCCCATGACCTCGCCGGGCAGAGCTTCAACCTGGGCTCCCCCAAGCAGTTGGGCGAGATTCTCTACGTCAAACTGGGCCTGCCGGTGACGCGGAAAACCCCCACTGGCGCGCCCTCCACCGCCGAAGACGTGTTGCAGGAGTTGGCGCTCGACTACCCGCTGCCCAAGGTGCTGATCGAATACCGGGGCCTCAGCAAGCTCAAATCCACCTACACCGACCGCCTGCCGGAGATGATCGACCCGGATACCGGGCGCATCCACACCTCTTACCACCAGGCCGTCACCGCCACCGGGAGGCTGTCGTCCTCCGACCCCAATCTGCAGAACATCCCGGTGCGCACCGCTGAGGGCCGCCGCATCCGCCAGGCCTTCGTGGCTCCGCCGGGCCGCCGCATTCTCGCCGCCGATTACTCCCAGATCGAACTGCGCATCATGGCGCACCTGTCGGGAGACGCCGGCCTGCGGCGCGCCTTCGCCGCCGGGCTCGACATCCACAGCGCCACCGCGGCCGAGGTATTCGGCGTGGCGCTGGCGGAGGTCACGCCCGAACAGCGGCGCAGCGCCAAGGCGATCAACTTCGGGCTCATCTACGGCATGTCCGCGTTCGGACTGGGCCGCCAACTCAACCTGGGCCGCAACCAGGCGCAGCAATACATCGACCGCTACTTCGAGCGCTACCCCGGGGTGCGCGCCTACATGGAATCCACCCGCCAGCGTGCCGCCGACACCGGCTATGTGGAGACCCTCTACGGGCGGCGGCTCTATGTGCCCGAGATCCGCGACCGCAACAACCAGCGCCGCCAGGCCGCCGAGCGCGCCGCCATCAACGCGCCCCTGCAGGGCACCGCCGCCGACATCATCAAGCGCGCCATGATCGCCGTGGACGGCTGGCTGACCAGCGAACGCCGCGCCACCAAGCTGATCATGCAGGTTCACGACGAACTGGTGCTGGAAGTGCCCACCGGCGAACTGGAAGCCGTGCGCACCGCCATCGTCGCGCTCATGCAGGGCGCCGCCGCGCTGGCGGTGCCGCTGCTGGTGGACGTGGGCGTGGGCGCCAACTGGGAGGAGGCGCACTGAGCGCGGGATTGCTTCGCGACTGGCGCATCAATGCAAACGTATATACGATGTAATTACCTACCCGCAGGAGGTTCCTCCATGCCGAAAGAGGCTGTTTTCACGATGAAGCTGGAGCCAGAGCTGCGTGACCAGTTCATGGCCGAGGCGGAAGCCGCGCACCGGCCCGCTTCGCAGGTGGTGCGTGAACTGATGCGCGAGTTTGTCCAACGCCAGCGTGAAGCGCGGGAACATGACGAGTTTCTGCGCCGCAAGGTCGAGGTCGCCCGGTCGTCGCTGCGAGCCGGTCGGGGAGCATCCAACGAAGAGGTTGAAGCCGAGTTCGCAACCCGGCGTGCCAGTGTGATTGATCAGGCGTGAGGGTTATCTGGACGCCGGAGGCACGGCAAGACCGCGCCGACGTGTGGGACTACATAGCGGCTGACAACCCGCCCGCGGCCGCCCATATGGATGAACTTTTCAGCACTGCGGTGGCCCGACTCGCCGAACATCCCGAGCTGGGTCGGCCGGGGAAGATTCCCGGCACCCGCGAGCTGATACCCCACGAAAGTTATCGCCTGGTCTACGAAATCGACCGGGAAACCCTGTGGGTGCTGGCCTTGGTCCATACCGCCCGCCAGTGGCCGCCTGTGCGTGAATGAAGGGAGTCTCGCATGCCGTTGAGCTGGAACGAAATCAAGGATCGCGCATTGGCGTTTTCGCGCGAAAACGAACTTTGGAGTGACGTATTCGAACCGTTCAAGGACAAAGCCAGATTTGCGGAATTCGCGCTCGACAGAGAGCTTGAGACTGTCGTCTGGCCGGGCGGTGCGGATTTCACGCCGGAATTCCTTTACCAAAAGTTACGCCCTGACTATGCGCTCAAGCCGACGCCAAAAAGCGGCGCGGCTTGGCAAGGAAACAGGGGTCACGACTTGAACTCGCCGGAAGTCTTTACCACGTCACCGCGCGGAGTGACGGACGGGAAGACATCCATCTGTCGGATAACGATCAGTCGGTCTGGCTGGCGATGTTCGCCCGAGTCTGCCAGCTTTTCGATTGGGTGTGTCATGCTTGGCGTCAGATCAGCAATCATTACCACCTGCTGGTTGAAACACCGGGGCCAACCTGGCTCGGCGCCCGCTATACGAAGGTGAGTAGAATGGCGAGCGGGCATGAAAACTCAACGAAGATGTGATGCCATGTTGAGAGACCTGACCTTGATGGCCTTGACCCTGATGGCGCTGAGAACCGCTGGCGTCTGCTGGATCGGAGGTGTAATTGACGAATGCTTTCGGGTGTTTTTCGGGGTTCGAAATGGTGAGAAACCCTTGCACAGCCTTGCCCGTTCAATTTTTAGACACCCCCCGATGTACAATGCAACGCGCCTTTTGGGGTGTCCAATTATAGTTAGGGAAGAATGATTATGACCTTGGTAATGGGCTTCATGGTCTGGATTGATGGCGAACCGACCAGAGTCGTGGGCGAATCGCTTGAAAATGCAAAAACGCTCGCACTTCAGAGTGTTTCGGGCGAGAACTGCGTTGAGATAAAGAACGCTTACGGCCTTGTAGCAACATGGCGTTACAACAACGAAACAAAACAATTCGATGAAATTCCCTAACCATACGGTCAAGTTCGCTCCGCTTCGCTGCGCTGGGGCTGCGTTAAAGCGCAGCTCCTTACCTTCACGTTAGGGCGCACATCCCATGCAGCTTGACGTTATTCTTAATCGCTTGCTCCAGATTGGCCGAACCGAAGCGTTCGTCGACCTTGCCTGCCTGCCGGAGCTTTCCCCAAACATGGCAGTCGTTCAACTGCTGGATAGGCGCCGCGATGAATTGGTGCCATTCGCTGAACGCCTGGACAACAATGATCGAATTGCATTTATCAAGTCCGTCGCCATTCTCGAGCATCAGGTTGGGGGGCGTGGAAGCGTTACTCACCTGAAACGTCTATTGCCGCTGGTCTCCGATCCTGAGCGAGCCCTGTTCGACTGGATTCTTCGGAACACAACGAGCTATTGGTACTATGCCCATGGCGCTTGCTCTGTTGAAGAATATGACGCGACGGTAGCTCACATAGTCAGACGAACCGCCGAACGACTCCAAAAAGAGAATGAGCGCCAGTTGCAAGATAGGAATCGCATCGCTCTAGCTGCCACAGCGAATCTATACAATGCGGTTCGTCGTGGTGACGTTAAGGCAGTGCGGGCGCTACTCCACAAAGGGGCTAATCCAAAATCACTGACCTCAGAGGGAACCTCTCTTGTGTCGTTCGCGGAATCGTGTGGGCATGTTGCAGTTGCTGTCGAACTGCGTAGTGCAATGGGTGGCCAAAGTGCGCCTTAACCCGGCAGTCCACCGGACTGCTGCGCGATAAAGCCGCGCAGCGCCAGCGACTTCTACGTTAGGGCTCTCGACCATGGCACTGCCAGCACTGATCTCCCAAGCCAAAGACTTAACCTTGTGGCTCCACGAGCACACGAATGAGAAGGACGTTCCAAACACGATCAGAGCAACTACCGGCTTGGCGATTTTCCAACTCTCGATGGACATCGCGGATGCTATCGTCGTCCTTTTGGGCGCCCGGCTACCAGGGCCAGCCTTGTCGCTTGCTCGGCCGCTGTTTGAGGGTTATGTCCGTGGCCATTGGCTTCTACACTGCGCGTCCGATACCGAGGTCGAGCGCTTTAACAACGGAATATGTCCGAAGTTCCCGGCCTTGTTGAAAACCATCGGTACTGACGCTGAGTCGGGCGGGGCTTGGATCCATGCGAACGAGACCACAAACATGACCGCATTCCATAATCTAACTCATGGCGGGAGCGAACACGTCAAGCGCCGAAACACTTCAACTGCAATTGAACCCAGCTATCCGGAACAGGAGTTGGAGGGGTTGGTGAAATTCGGGATCGAAGTTCGCTTTCGCATCGGTGCCGAGTTACTTTCCCTGATCGGCAACGAGGCAGCGATCGAAGACCTGAACCACAGGGTGCTAGCTTTCCGTGCATCAGCGTACCAGAGCGAGCCCTAACAGGTTGCTGAAAAACTGCTGCGGGCACCATCTGCTTCGTTGCGCGGTGCTCGCTCCCTCGCCTATCTACTTGATATATCTCGGTCGCTGGCTCCGTGCGCCTCGCATTTGGCCCCCTCGCGACGTTTTTCAGCAACCTGCTAACCCGGCAGTCTGATCTTGCCCCCCTTTCCCGGACACACGGCTAAGAGAGTAATCTCTCAACCCGAGGTGGACCATGAAACCGAAGAAGAAGTAAAGCGCCGTGGTGCGAAAAATCAACGGGGTCAAGTCTCTCATGAATCAACGGGGTCATGAATCAACGCAATCAACGGGGTCAAGTCTCTCATTGTAACATTCCGCCAATATAACGCCGGAAAATCAGGGATCTTGCAATCCCGCATCCGCCTTGACGAAGAACAGCAAGTCCTTATCCCGAAACACCAGCGGGCATTTGCGCCCGCAAAATACGGGTTGTTCGCCATCAACCGGGAACCGCCTCCCCGTGCAGCACTTCGCTCGCCACCAGTTGCCGGATTTCCGCCTCGCTCATCGCCAGGCGCTCGCGCAATATGCTTTCGTTGTGCTCGCCCAGATAGGGCGCTTCCAGTGTGAGGAGTTCCGGGCACGCGGAGAAGCGCAACGGCATGCCCGGTATCTGAAACTCGCCCATGCCGCGATCGCTGATGGTGCGCACGGTGCCGCGCTCGATCAGATGCGGGTGCTGCATCGCCTCGCCCGGCGTCAGCACCGGTGCCACCGGCACGCGCGCTGCTTCCAGCGCTTCGCGCGCGGCGGTGTCGCTGGGCATGGACTGGATCCAGCCCTCGATGATTTCGATCAGTGCGGCAAGATTGGCGACGCGGTCGGCGTTGGTTCTGAAGCGGGGATCGGTCAGCATGTCGGCACGATCCATCACCTGGCACAGCGCCTTCCACTGTTTGGCCGTCACCGCGATGACGAACATGCAGGAATCCCTGCCGCGATAAATGCCGTCGGGCGCCACCGCCGGATGGTGCCGGCCATTGCGCGTGGGCTGCATCTTGCCGTTGGAATTGCTGTAGAGCTGGACGCTCAGGTCGTGGCAGTGAAAGTAGCTGTCCAGCAGCGAACAGTCGATATATTGACCGCCGCCACCCTGGGAGCGATAAAACAGCGCGCCGTTGATCGCGGCCAGGGCGTGCACGCCGGTGTTGACATCGCCGATGGAGATCGCCGGCATGATCGGGGCTTCCTGGGGATAGCCCATCAGACTGGTCACGCCCGCATAGGCCTGCCCCATGTAATCGAAACCGGGCAGATGGGACAGCGGTCCGGTTTGACCAAATGCCGAGATCGAGCAATAAATCAGTTGGGGGTTGATGTCCTTCGCCACATCCCAACCCAGGCCCATGTCCGCGATCACGCCGGGCGAATAATTTTCGATCAGTACGTCGGTGTCGGCGATCAGCTTCTTGATGATTTCCACCGACGCGGATTTGCGCATATCCAGGCACAGGCTTTTTTTGCCGCGATTCTGTTGAATGAAATAGCCGCTGCGGCCGTTTTTGTTATAGGCCATGGTGCGCGTCATGTCGCCACGCGGCGCCAGTTCCACCTTGATGATGTCCGCGCCCATTTCCGCCATCAGGCGCGTGGTGGTGGGTCCGGCCAGCGCATGGGTGAAATCGAGCACTTTGCAGTTTGCCAATATCCGCTTCACGGTCATGTCGCTGCTTCCTTTGTTATGGTTGTAAGTCGAATATTTGAACGCTTTGTTGCCAGTCCTGAGCGGTGCGCGTTGCAAGTCAGACCGACATCACCGCTGTGTCAGGCGCTACTCGATCGTTGATCCGTCAATGCCGGCCGCGCTTTTGCCGGCACCACGGCCATTCCTGAAATATTCAGGCTCACCTGCTGCCCAGATTTCGCCCATCATTTGATAGCCCCCATCCACCGCCAGGGTTTCGCCGGTGACAAATTTACTGGCGGGCGAACCCAGATAGGCACAGGCTTCGGCGATATCCCAGACATCGCCCGCGCGCCGCATGGGATTGGCGTATTTGAACTGCTCCGCCGCTTCGCGAGAGTAATTGCGCAAGCCATTGGAGGCAATCGCACCGGGAGAGACGCAGTTGACGCGAATATTCAATGGCGCCCATTCCACCGCGACACTTTTGCTCAGGTAGACCACGCCGGCCCGTGCCGCCGCCGAGTGAGTGGTCTGCAGGGTGCCGCGATGAATGTTGACGACGATATTGATGATATCGCCAGGCATGCCCGCATCCCGCCAGCGCCGGGCGGCGGCCTGCATCATGTACCAGGTACCATTGAGATTGGTGTCGATGACCGCCTTCCAGCCGTTGACCGAATAATCCATGGGATTTTGCGCAAACTGACCGCCGGCGTTATTGACCAAGACATCCAGCCGGCCGCGCTCTCGCCAAACGTGATCGATTAGCGACTCCACCTGTTGCGGGTCACGGATGGTCATGGTGTGGGTGGCAATGTCGATACCAAGCCCCTCGCGAATCAACGTCGCGGTATCCTGCAGCGGTTCTTGCCGCCGGCCGCAAATCGTTACCTGGGCGCCCAGCCGAGCATACAGCACCGCGATGGCGCGACCGATGCCGGTGCCACCGCCGGATACCAACACGCTTTTACCGGAGAACAACTGGCCAGTGTAGGCAGTCGGGTGGGTCAGTAACTCGGCGTCATCCAGTCCGTACAGTTCGCTTTCCTGATTCAACTTTCCTCTCCGGCAGGGTGATTCAGTGCATGACCACGATCCGGTCAGGGCGTTTGAAAATAGTCGGGCTTACCGTTTGGCCAGGGCTCGCCCCAGAGCTGCTGGCCACCGTCCACGGTGAGGCATTCTCCGGTAATGAATTTACCGGCCGAGGTGCCCAGGTAAACCACGGCTTCGGCGATATCCATGGCATCGCCGCAGCGCAGCATGGGATTGGCACGATGAAAATCCTTGGCGGCTTCCGGCGGATACACATTCAGGCCAGGTGTCGCGACCGTACCGGGCGCTACGCAGTTGACCCGAATGTTATAGGGCGCCCATTCCACCGCCACGCTGCGGCTGGCGTAAATCACCCCTGCCCGCGCCGCGCAGGTATGGGCGATGCCGGGCATGCCCCGCCAGATATCGGCAACAATGTTGACGATGTTGCCGGGCTGCCGGTGGTCGCGCCAGCGCTGCGCGGCCTTTTGCATCATGTACCAGGTGCCATTCAGATTGGTGTCGATCACCGCGTTCCAGCCCTTCACCGAATAATCGATGGCCTGCTGCGGAAACTGACCGCCACCATTGTTCACCAGGATGTCGAGCTTGCCGTATTTGTCCCAGACCGCGTCCATCAGCGCTGCCACCGCATCCGGATCGCGAATGGTCATTGCCGTGGTATCGATATCCCTTCCCAGACGTTGCTTGATGCCCGCGGCCGTGGCCTCCAGGTTTTCCCGGTTGCGGCTGCAAATCATCACATCGGCGCCCAGTCTCGCAAACAAATAGGCCATGGCGCGGCCCAGTCCGGTGCCACCACCGGAAATGATGGCCGCTTGCCCCTTCAGCAGATCGTCACGGTAGACCGTGGGATAGGCGGCCAACTCGTTATCGTCGAGGCCCCAGGATTTGGGTTCGGGATCAGTCATAAGATTCTGTCCTGGCTATTCATTACGAATGTCGGTGACTAATAAACTGCAAAATGACCGCTTTTTGCCTGCGCTGTGTTGCAGGAAAAGCACTCACCTGGCGTTCATCAACCACTAATTTTTTCTCTGTCTCATTTGTTGAGAAAATTCAGCGGCAACCCGGGCCGCGGCCAGTCGATGGCCACCAGGCGACCCGTGGTGCCGAGCGTGATGTAAGCGGTTTTCAAGTCCGGTCCGCCAAAACAGATATTGGTGGTGCCGTGGTCGGGCATCGGCACATGTTCGACATTTTTGCCATCCGGCGAGATCACGGTAATCCCGCCGTTGACCAGCGTCGCCACACAGATGTTTCCCGCCGAATCCACCGCCAGGGAGTCAAACAACTGGTGCCCGGGCACGCCGACCACCAGATTGCGCCGCGGCTGGCCGTTGGCGCGCACCTCGGCAAACCGTCCCGGCCCCGCCAGATCGTAGGACCACAGCCGGCCGGTGGGGGTCTCCGCCACGTACAGGATACGTTCGTCGGGCGACAGGCCGATGCCGTTGGGACCTTCCATCGGAAAGATCATTTCACGAATTTCGGAGCCGTCCGGCAGCGCATAAAACACGCCGGTGACATCCCGCGAACGCGCGTAATGCTTGCCATGGTCGGTAAACCAGAAGCCGCCGGCGGCATCGAAAACGATATCGTTGGGGCCTTTCAGCGGTTCACCATCACAGGCTTTGTAGAGCACCTCGAACTCGCCGGTATGGATATCGACTTTCTCGATACGGCCGCTGGTGTAATCCTTCGCCGTCAATCCCGGGGAGATGCGGCCATTGCGTTCGCTGAATTCAAAGCCGCCGTTGTTGCAGACGTAACACTTGCCGTCCGGCCCGATGGCCGCGCCATTGGGTCCGCCGCCCAGTCTGGCGATCACGCTGACAGTGCCATCCGGCGCCACCCGGGAGAGGCGCCCGCCGGCAATTTCGACCACCAGCACGCTGCCGTCCGGCATGGCCACCGGCCCTTCCGGAAACATCAACCCCGATGCGATTTGTCGCAGTTCCGTCATACCGTCCACCCTGAAATGTATTGTTGTGTTTATGATCGCTGCAACTGTAGGTCAGGTCCGACGGCAATGCCAACCCGGTCAACGCGTCGCTCGCTCATGCCCGGTTTGCGTACACTGTTTGAAAGCGGCGCTGACAAACTATACTGGCGGCAGGGAGAATTCCCGGCCGAACCAAGTTCCTCACCCACAAGAACAATCAGGGGAAGAAATGAACTTCAGCGACAAAGCCGTCATCACGGGCGTGGGTGAAACGCCCTATACCCGTGGCGGTGACAAAACCTCGGTGCAGCTCATGCTGGAGGCCATCCGCAACGCCGCCGCCGATGCCGGGCTGAAACCGAAGGATCTCGACGGCATCATTCCGCCGATGATGGACACCTACGCGGAAGAACTGGCGGCGAACCTGGGTATCGCCGACATGCGCTATTCGGTGACTGTCCACACCGGTGGTGCCAGCGCCGTGACCGGCTTGCAGGACGCCGCCATGGCCGTGGCCAACGGCCTTGCGAACCATGTCTGCGTGGTGGTGGGCTGGAACGGCTACTCGGCGCTGCGCCCGAAGCCCGGCCACAAACCCAATCGCTCGCTGCGCGAAACCGCCATGTCGCTCGCCACCAGGGACTTTTATTTTCCCTACGGAGTCGCCGCTCCCGTCCAGCTCTACGGCTGGCTGGCGACCCGCCACCGGCAGCTCTACAAAACCCGCCCCGAGGACACCGGCGCCATCGCGTTGGCCGCCCGCAAACACGCCCAGCTCAATGACAAGGCGATGATGAAGGGCCAGGAGCTGACCATGGAGCAGTACCTCAATGCGCGCTGGATATCGGAGCCGTTCCGTCTTTACGACTGCTGCCTGGAAACCGATGGCGCCTGCGCGGTGATCGTGTCCAGTCCCGAACGCGCCCGGGATCTCGCCAAACAGCCGATTTATATTGCCGGCGCCGCCGAAGGTCACCCTTATCCGGCGGACGATATAGCGGCACGGCCCGACCCGTTCCAGATCGGACTGTCCTTCGCGGCCCAGAAGGCCTTCGATATGGCCGGCGTCAAGGTTCACGACATGGATTTCATGGAAATCTACGACTGCTTTACCTATGTGGTGATGCTGCAAATGGAAGCCATGGGGCTTTTTGAGCGTGGCGGCATTGGTGACTATGTGAAAGACGGCAGAATCGAGCTGGGTGGCGCCTGCCCCATCAACACCCACGGCGGCCTCTTGAGCGAAGGCCACGTCTGGGGCGCGAACCACATTGTGGAAGCCACCCGCCAACTGCGCGGCGAGTGCGGCGCACGCCAGGTCAAGGACGCGAAGCTGGGGCTCGTCACCGGCTGGGGCGATCTCGGCGACGGCAGCATCGCCATTCTGCACAACTGATCGTCGGTGCGCGCCGCAATCACTGATCGCCGCGTGCCTCAACCAATAATCGCCCTGCGATGATGCGGGTAATCGTGTTACGAACCGGGAGCATTCTTCATGACAAGTCGGTTGCCGCAAGCGCGTCCCATCCCCCGATCGGACGATCATTTGAACGGCCAGTTCTGGGCGCATTGCACGGCAGGCAAACTGTGTTTCCAACGCTGTCTCGATTGCGGTACCTGGCGACACATGCCCCGCTACATGTGCGCGGCGTGCGGCTCGGATCGCTGGGAATGGCAGGAATCGTCCGGCAAAGGCCGGATTTTTTCCTGGATCATCACCCACCAGGCGATGCACCCCAAATTTCGCGATGAAACGCCCTATGCCGCGCTGGTGGTGGAGATGGAGGAAGGCGTGCGCTTTGTCAGCCGGCCGCTCGGCATTGCCAACGAGGATCTGGCCATCGACCTGCCGGTGCAGGTTGTCTTTGAAAACCTGGGCGAGGATTTTGCCCTGCCGCTGTTTCGCAGGGCTTAGTCGGTAGCTGAAAAAGCGCAGTGGCGGCTTCTCAGCCGCCCGTCAGCGCGGCAAATTCCCGGCGAGGAAATCGTCAAGGGTCGTGACATTCAACACGCGCTCTCCCCTGCCCAGCACTTCGAACAATTTGCCATCCACCGCCTGCATGCTGAAGAACACCACCGAGCCCTGGGGGCCGGCGAATTCCATATGGACATCGCCACCGGGTTTTTGCGCGTAGTCGCCAGCCTGACGCACCTTGTGGATCGATTCGCCGGCGACGGTTTCGACCGTATGGTGCTCGCCTTCGATAACCAGCGAGGTCGTGTTGCCCAGGTGCTTGTGGAAATGGCAGTAGGAGTTGGGCGCCCACTTGCCCAGGAAATCGACGGTGCCGGTGGCGGCGGACGCGCCCAGAATCCGGATCGAATAATCGATGGGGTAATCGAAACGGGGATCCGCGCCAAAGTGCATCCATTCACCGGTAGCGTCATTGGTCGCGGGATCGAGCGTTAATGCGTTTGAACTGGTCATGACGTACTCCTCGCATCGGGATGGTTGGATATTGCGTCTGCTGAAGCACAACCGGGTTTATTGTTGTGGTGGTCGCCGAGTTGCGAAAACCGGGGCCGGTGGCGCCTGCCCGGTATGGCGCATTGAATCATCCCGGGCCATTGCCTGCAATTTGCTTCCGGGAACGGACCAGGCGCTTCTGGTAACCGCCACCGGTGCTGCTTGAGAATTTTTGGCGGGGGTGTGAACTTTATCGATCCTGCCCGGGTCTCATCCCGTGCACGTCAATCCTCTTGTTGTGTTGGGAAAGAAGCCGGGGCCCACCCCCTCTTGGTTACCCCGGTCAAATCTTTAAGCGGCATCACCCGATGCCGCTTTTTTTTGCGCGTGTTCGGGCTGGGGCAGGGAGGGCAGATGTGTTCCGACCCTGTGGCAAGGCTTGGGGGCGGCCGAAAAAATTTCGGTGTGGGTGTGAACTTTTCCGGGCCTGCCCGGGTCTCAATCCGTGCAAGTCAATCCTCTTGTTGTGTTGAGAACGACCGGGATCCTCCCCCTCTAGGCTCTCCCGGTCCAATCTTTGAGCGGCATCATCCGATGCCGCTTTTTTTTGCGTGCGATTTACAGTTGACGCACCCGGATCACGCCTTCGATGGCGGCGATCTGGTCCAGCGTGGACGGGTCCGGCGCCTGTTCCACATCGATGATGTTGTAGGCGATGTCGTCGCGACTCTGGTTCACCAGGTCCATCACATTGTTGTTGCAGTCGGCGATCACCGCCAGCACCTTGCCCAGCACCTTGGGAACATTGGCGTTGCAGAAGGTCAGCCGATAGCCGCCGTTGCGGGCCATGCGGGTGGTGGGGAAGTTGACCGAGTTGCGGATGTTGCCGTGTTCGAGAAACTCCATCAACTGATCGGCCGCCATGATGGCGCAGTTTTCCTCGGCTTCGGCGGTACTGGCGCCGATGTGCGGCATGGCGATGACATTGTCGCGGCCGAGCAGTGCCGGCACCGGGAAGTCGGTGACGAAGCGGCGCACCTGGCCGCTGTCCAGCGCGCCGATGATGGCGCCGGGTTCGACAATTTCCTCGCGGGCGAAATTCAGCAGGACCGCGCCGGGCTTGAGCGAGCGCAGCGTCTCGCTGTTGATCATGTGGCGGGTGGCGCTCATGGCGGGGACATGCAGGGTGACGTAATCGGCGCGGGCCAGCAGACTTTGCAGGCTGTCCATCTTCTCGACGCTGCTCGACAGCCGCCAGGCCGCTTCCACCGACAACGCGGGGTCGTAGCCCACCACCCGCATGCCGAGTTCGAGCGCCATGTTGGCGACCACCGCGCCGATGGCGCCGAGCCCGACCACGCCCAGGGTCTTGCCCAGGATCTCGGAGCCCGCGAAGCGGCTCTTTTCTTTTTCCAGCAGCGTCGCCATGGCGGCGTCGTCCTGGATCTGCGTGAGCCCCTGGACGTAATTCATCCCCGCGAAAATGTCGCGCGACGCCAGCAACATCCCGGTGATCACCAGCTCCTTGACCGCGTTGGCATTGGCGCCCGGGGTGTTGAACACCACCACGCCGCGCGCGCTGTATTCCGGCACCGGGATGTTGTTGACGCCGGCGCCGGCGCGCGCCACCGCGAGCAGCGAATCCGGGATGGCCTCGCCGTGCAGCTTGTGGCTGCGCAGGATGTAGCCCTGCGGCGCTTCAACATCGCCGCCGATGCGGTAGCGGTCGCGCGGGAAGCGGTCGAGGCCCTTGCTGGAAATCTGGTTGTAGGTGCGAATGCTGAGCATCGGTGTCCCCTTGGTTCCGGAGGTTGGATCCCGGTGGTGATGTCCCGCGCGGCGGGGCCGCAGGACCGGTGTCGGGTTGGGTTAACCCTTGCTGGCGTGATAGGCCCAGGCCAGCCAGGGCATCAGGGCTTCGAGGTCGGCGGCCTCGATGGTGGCGCCGCACCAGATGCGCAGCCCGGCCGGGGCGTCGCGGTAGGCGCCGATGTCGTGGGCCACGCCCTCGGCTTCGAGCAATTTGGCCATCGCCTTGACGCCGGCTTCGGGCAGATCCAGCACCAGACAGACGCTGGTGTTGGAGCGAATCTCCGGCGTCGCGGCCAGAAACCGGATCCAGGCGTTGGCGGCGACGAAGCGCTCGATCACCGCCAGATTGCGGTTGGAGCGGGCGATGGTTTCGGCGACCCCGCCCAGGCCGCGCACCCAGTCGAGGGCATCCAGGTAATCGGCCACGCACAGCATGGACGGCGTGTTGATGGTCTCGCCCCTGAACACGCCGTCGAGCAGTTTGCCGCCCGAGGTGAGGCGGAAGATTTTGGGCAGCGGCCACGGCGGTCGATAGTTTTCCAGCCGCTCCACGGCGCGCGGGCTCAGTACCAGCATGCCGTGGGCACCTTCGCCGCCCAGCACTTTCTGCCAACTGAAGGTCGTGACATCCAGTTTGGACCAGGGCAGATCCATGGCGAACACCGCCGAGGTGGCGTCGCAGATGGTGAGCCCCTCGCGGTCGTCGCGGATCCAGTCGCCGGCGGGCACTTTGACGCCCGAGGTGGTGCCGTTCCAGGTGAAGACGACGTCGTGCCGGGGATTGGCGCGGCCCAGATCCGGCAACTGGCCGTAGGGCGCGGTATGGGTGTTCACGGCATCGAGCTTGAGCTGCTTGACGATGTCGGTGATCCAGCCTTCGCCGAAGGATTCCCAGGCGAAGGCGTCCACCGGGCGAGGTCCGAGCAGGGACCACAGCGCCATCTCCATCGCGCCGGTGTCCGAGGCGGGTACCACGCCCACCCGGTAACCGGCGGGCAGGCCCAGCAGTTCGGCGGTATCGCTACAGGCGCGTCCCAGGGCGGCCTTGCCCAATGCCGAGCGGTGCGAGCGGCCGAGGGTGCTGATATCGAGCCGCGCCAGAGCGTAACCGGGTCGCTTGCTGCAAGGCCCGGAGGAAAAGTTCGCGTTCGCCGGTTTGACGGTGGGTTTCATCAAGCGGGGCCCTGGGAAAGGCCGGCAATTCTACTGGGCTTTAGCACCTCGTGAAAGGACGGGTACCACGCGAAAGGACAGGCACCTCATGGAAGGATGGGCCCTTGCGCAAGGACGCCCCCGCGCCGGCGCGGGGGCGTCCACGGTGGCGGCAATCAGCCCTTGGCGTCTTTCAGGCCGCGCAACACTTTGCGCATGCTGTGGGCGACCGAACCGAAGGCGTCGTCGAAGGGCTGCGCCTGGCTGAGATCGCAGATCTCGGCCCAGCGCCCGGCGATGGCTTCCGGCGCGGGCGCCTGGTCGGCGCCGAAACAGACACCGGCACCTTCGATAATGCCGATCTTGGAGTAATAGCCCGCGCCGGCGCTGATGATGTCGCCGGTGCCGGTGTGTTCCTCGGCACACAGCAGGCCGACCACGGCGGACACGAATTCCGGTTGCAACAGCGGCCCGGTCTTGTCGTCCATGGCTTCCGTCGACATGCGCGTGGTTGCCATGGGCGCGATGCAGTTGACCGTGATGTTGCGGTTGCGGCCTTCGAGCTTCAGGGTGTTCATCAGTCCCACCAGGGCGATCTTGGCGGCGGCGTAGTTGCCGAGGCCGTGGCCGCCGAACAGACCGGCGGCGGAGGTGGTCATCACCACGCGGCCGTATTGCTGGTCGAGCATGCCCTGCCAGGCGGCGCGGGTGCAGTACACGGCGCCCATCAGATGCACGTCCACCACGGCGGTGAATTCCTCCACCGTCATCTTGCGAAAGCTGTTCTGGATATTGTTGCCGGCGTTGTTGATCAGGATGTCCACGCGCCCGAAGGCGTCGTAGCCGGTCTGGATGATGGCCTTGCCGCCCTCGGGAGTGGTCACCGAAGCGTAGTTGGCGACCGCCTGACCGCCGGCGGCCTTGATCTCCGCCACCACCGCATCGGCCGCGGAATGGGAGCCGCCGCGGCCTTCCACCGAGCCGCCCAGATCGTTCACCACCACCTTGGCGCCGCGCGCGGCGAGCAGCAGGGCGTGGCTGCGGCCCAGGCCGTTGCCGGCGCCGGTCACCACCGCAACGCGGTTGTCGTATCGAATCGTCATGGGGTTTTCCTCAGGTCAAGATTGAAAGTCGGTTGAAAATTGGCGGGTGGATGTTACCAGCGGGTAGCCCGAAGGGCACCCGGAATCATCTGCCGTGGAATCATCCGCCGTTCCCGCGCCGGCGGGGAGCCCGTGCTCCTGCTCTACAGGATCTCCGCCCGCGCGGCGGGATTTTCGAGGTCGCTTATAATTTCCGCTCGCCGCCGCGCCGGTGCGGCCGCTACCCGGAGTCGCCATGGATTTCACCTTCAGCGCCGAACAGAACGCCCTGCGGGACACGGTGCGCAAATTCTGCGCCGCCGAGATCGCGCCGCGGGCGCGGGCCGCCGACGACAGCGAGACTTTTCCGCGCGAGCTGTTCCGCCAATGGGGCGAGCTGGGCCTGATCGGGGTGCGCTATCCGGAGGCCGACGGCGGCTCGGGCTTCGACAAGGTCTCCGACTGCATCGTGCGCGAGGAGATGAGTCGCGTCAGCCAGGCCTTCGCCTCGGCCTGGTCGGCGCACTCCCATCTCGCCATCTGGCCGATCTGGCGCGCCGGCACGGCGGAACAGAAGCAGCGCTTTTTTGCGCCGGCGCTGGCCGGTGAGCGCATCGCCGCCTTCGGCCTCAGCGAGCCCGACGTGGGCTCCAACATCCGCGCGCTCAAGACGCGGGCGACCAAGGTCGCGGGCGGCTACCGTATCCAGGGCAGCAAGCTCTACATCACCAATGCGCCGATCGCGGATTTCATCACGCTCGCGGCGCGCACCAGGCCCGAGGCCACGCCGGATGCCATCAGCCTCTTTCTGGTGGAGCTGCCCAACCCGGCGGTGCAGATCAGCCGACTCGACAAGGAAGGCATCCGCGCGTCCGAAACCGGGCTGATTTATATCGAAGACCTGTTCGTGCCCGACGCCTGTCTGCTGGGCGGCCGCGAGGGCACCTATCCGATCATCCTGGAATGTCTGTCGGAGAACCGCGTCGGCGTCGCGGCCAACTGCCTGGGCATGGCGCGCGGTGCCATGGAAGTCGCGCTGACCTATGCCCGCGAGCGGGTGGTGGGCGACCGCACCATCGGCAAATACCAGGCCATCGCCCACAAGCTCGCCGACATGGCGGCGGACATCGAGGCCGCGCACTGGTTGGTCTATTACGGCGCCTGGCGGGTGGATCAGGGCACGCTCGACGCGGCCACCGCCGCCAAGGTGAAGCTGGTCGCCAGCGAAACCGCGCTGCGCGTCAGCGAGCAGGCGATCCGCATCCTGGGTGGCGCCGGCATCATGCGTGAGTACCCGGTGGGACGCTTCCATCGCGATGCCCTGGTCTATGTGATCGGCGAGGGGACCAGCGAAATCCAGCGCAACATCATCGCGCGGGATCTGAAGCTATAGTGACGTTGCGTTTCTGGACGGCGTGGTGATGGATTCGGTTACACCGTTGATTTGAAGAGTCCAGCCAAAACGTCTGAACCCATTGCATGGAGCACCGAGATGGCCGAATCACCCGCGCAGAAGAAATCGTGGATAGAAGTCTTGGCGGTACTCACGCCGCTCATACTGGGATTGCTTGTAACGGGAGTCGGCGCCGCCTTTACGCAGGTGTACAACTACAGGCAACTCCAGTTAAATCAACTTGCAGCCCTTGATAAATTCCGAAGCATGCTGGTTTCGGACAAGCCGGAAGAGCGTGAGTTCGCGTACGCTTCATTTGCAGCTCTTGGATACGAGGAGCTTGCGCTGAAAATGATCTCACTGAAGCAGGACGGTGCCGGGCGAGCAGTAGCCCAGGAGATATCGATATCGGGCGCGGCCAACGCACGAAGTACGGCGACGGCGGTTCTGGCGATGATTCCTGCACAGGTGTATCTACACGTTGGCGATGAGGAGGCGCGGTCAAAGAGCGACACAATAGCCAGGAAACTGTCCGCCGCTGGTTTCCAGGCCATGGGCACCGAGAACATTGCGGGGAAAGCCGGTACGCCAAATAGCACTCAGGTGAGATTCTTTCATGAAGCAGACAAACCAAATGCTGATGCCATAACGTCGTTGCTGCACAGCCAGGGCATCGCTGATGCGGCAGCCGTGAACAAGAATAACTTGAAGGCGCGACCGGGCACGATCGAAGTTTGGTTTGGCAAGGACACCAAATGAGCCCTGGCAGGCCGCTGAAAGACGTCGCGAGGTGGCCAGCTGCGAGGCAGTCGGCGGAGAGAATGGGGGTGTAAATAAATCTGTCCCTTCGTTGCGCCGGGGTGGGTTCAAAAGGTGGTAAATTACCACTTTATCGCCCAAGCCCCGGAGGACATCCCCATGAGCACAGCTATCAAACTCGATGACGCCTTGGTTGAATCCGCGAGAATCTACGGCGAGGCGTCGCACCGCTCGACCCCGAAGCAAATCGAGCATTGGGCCACGTTGGGCCGCATTGCTGAGCAGAATCCGGACCTTCCCTATGACTTCATCGTCGGCGTGTTGCGCGCGCGCGCCCAGGTGAAAGCTGGCGACGTGAGTGAGTACAAGTTCGGATGAATGTCTTGCAGACCAACGAATTTGCCAAAGCCGTAAAGAAGTTACCGAAGCAGCAGAAAACAGACATAGATGCAGCTGTAAACGCGATTGTCGCCGACCCTGCGATTGGAGAAATGAAGGTCGGCGACCTTGCCGGCGTCCGGGTATATAAGTTCAAAATAAATCGGCGGGAGGTGCTTCTTGCGTATGCGCATAATGCCGAAGAAATCACCTTGTACCTGCTGAAGTTGGGAAGCCACGAGAATTTTTACCGTGATTTAAGGCGGGCTGAGACTCCGAAGCGTCATGCGAGCTCAGACCAGCCGAAAAAGAAGAAGTAGCGAATATCGGAGCGAAGACGCATGACCATTCGCCGCAGGCGCGACGGCCCTGACGGCCCACGGCCTTGACTCAAGCGCCGGCGCGCAACCGAGTGTCCCCGATCTTTCGCGCAGCCGACCCGCGGGTCGGCGTGGCGGGGCGCGCCCAGCTGCAAGAGGGCGGCCATGGCAAGCGGCAGGGTAAGTCCGATGGCAGCAGAATCCCGCCGTCTGAAGCGCGCAAGTGCAAAGAGGCTGGTCGCCAGCGAAACCGCGCTGCGGATCAGCGAACCGGCGAGCCGCATCTTGGGAGGCGCAAGTGCCGGATATAAAACCCGGCGTTCCCGCGCTTTCGCAGCTCAGGGCAGGTCGGTAGCACCCATCAAAAAGCGGTCGCATTCCCGCGCCGCGCCGCGCCCTTCATTGAAGGCCCACACCACCAGGCTCTGACCGCGGCGGCAATCACCGGCGGCGAACACCTTGGGAATGCTGGTCTGGAAGCTGCCGTGCTCGGCCTTGACGTTGGAGCGCGGGTCGCGCTCGACGCCGAGGGCTTCGAGCAACGGCTGTTCCGGCCCCAGAAAACCCATCGCGAGCAGTACCAGTTGCGCCGGCACGACGCGCTCGGTGCCGGAAACCGGCTTGGGGATCATCTGGCCTTGTTCGGTTCTGGTCCACTCGACATCCACCAGATGCACGGCCTTGAGCTGGCCGTCGGCATCGCCTTCGAGTTTGGTCGCGGTGGTCAGGTACACGCGCGGATCGTTGCCGAAGCGGGCGGCGGCTTCTTCCTGGCCGTAATCGACCCGGTAGATCTTGGGCCACTCCGGCCAGGGGTTGTCGGCGGCGCGGGTGTCTGGGGAGCGCGGCATGATTTCGACCTGGACCAGGCTGTTGCAGCCGTGGCGCAGCGAGGTGCCGACGCAGTCGGTGCCGGTGTCGCCGCCGCCGATCACGACCACATCCTTGCCGGCCGCCGAGATGAAATTCGGCCCCGGGTTTTTGTCGAGCAGCGCCTGGGTGTTGGCGCGCAGGAAATCCATCGCGAAGTGAACGCCCTTGAGGTTGCGGCCTTCGAGGGGCAGATCGCGCGGCGCGGTGGCGCCGGCGCACACCACGACGGCGTCGAAATCATTCAGCAGTTGCTGTGCGGAAATGTCCTTGCCGACTTCGGTGTTGCACCGGAAGACAATGCCTTCCTGTTCCAGCACACGCAGCCGGCGCAGAACGACTTCTTCCTTGTCGAGCTTCATGTTGGGGATGCCGTACATCAGCAGGCCGCCGGCGCGGTCGGCGCGCTCGAACACGGTGACACTGTGGCCGACCTTGTTGAGCTGCGCGGCAGCGCTCAGTCCGGACGGGCCGGAGCCGATCACGGCGACTTTCTTGCCGGTGCGGCTGGTGGGCGGCTCCGGCACCACCCAGCCGTGCTCCCAGGCGTGGTCGATGATTTCGCACTCGATGTTCTTGATGGTCACCGGCGGGTTGTTGATGCCCAGTACACAGGAGCCTTCGCAGGGCGCCGGGCAGACGCGGCCGGTGAACTCGGGGAAATTGTTGGTCTTGTGCAACCGCGTCAGGGCGTCTTTCCACAGACCGCGGTAGACCAGATCGTTCCACTCGGGAATCAGGTTGTTGATCGGGCAGCCGCTGGCCATGCCGGACAGCAGGGTGCCGGTATGGCAGAAGGGCACCCCGCAATCCATGCAGCGGGCGCCCTGTTCGCGCAGCCTGGCTTCCGGCAGGTGGTCGTGGAATTCCCGCCAGTCCTTGACGCGCTCGGTCGGACTGCGGTCAGCCGGCAGTACGCGTACGTAATCGATGAAACCGGTCGGCTTTCCCATGGAGTTCCCAGACGCTGAAGAGTTGGTGGCTAGGGCGGCGCTGCGCGGCGGACTCAGCCGCCGCCGACGCGCGCCAGATCGCGGGCGTTTTCCTCGAACGCGGCGTTGATGGCCGCCTCCCCGCTGAGGCCCTGCTGGCGGGCTTTCTCAAGGGACAGCAGCACGCGCTTGTAGTCCTTCGGCATCACCTTCACGAACTGGCCGACGTGCGTTTTCCAGTTCGCCAGGATGGCGCGCGCGCGCTGGCTGCCGGTGAGTTCGGCGTGGCGCTCGACCAGCGCGCGGACCCGGGCGGCTTCCGCCGCGTCGTCGAAGGCGTCCAGATCGACCATCTGCGGGTTGCAGCGGGTCGCGAAGTCGCCGGCTTCGTCGAGGACGTAGGCCACGCCGCCGCTCATCCCCGCCGCGAAATTGCGCCCGGTGGGGCCGAGAATGACCACGGTGCCGCCGGTCATGTATTCGCAGCCGTGGTCACCCACCGCCTCGACGACCGCCTGCACGCCGGAGTTGCGCACCCCGAAGCGCTCGCCGGCCATGCCGCAAATGTAGACCTCGCCGGCGGTCGCGCCGTACAGGGCCACGTTGCCGGCGATGATGTTTTCCGCCGCGTTGAAGGGCGAGCCGGCCGGCGGATAGACAATGATCTTGCCGCCGCTGAGGCCCTTGCCCAGGTAGTCGTTGACGTCACCTTCGATACGCCAGGTCAGCCCACTCGGCATGAAGGCGCCGAAGCTCTGGCCGGCGCTGCCCTGGAACTGGATCTGAATGGTGTCTTCGGGCAGTCCCGCGGGACCGTAGCGGCGCGTGACCTCGCTGCCGAGGATGGTGCCCACCACGCGGTTGACGTTGCGGATCGGCAGTGTCGCGCGGACTGGCTCGCCCCGCTCCAGAGCCGGCTTGCAGAGGTCGAGCAGCACGGTGTTGTCGAGCGCCTTGTCGAGGCCGTGATCCTGCGTCATCTGGCAGTAGCGGCCGACTTCCGGGCCGGCATCGGGCTGATACAGGATCTTGCTGAAGTCGAGGCCCTTGGCTTTCCAGTGTTCGACCGCGGTGCGCGCTTCCAGCCGTTCGGTGCGGCCGACCATCTCGGGGATGGAGCGGAAGCCCAGTTCCGCCATGATTTCGCGCACTTCCGTCGCGATGAAGCGCATGAAGTTGACCACATGGGCGGGATCGCCGGTGAAGCGGGCGCGCAGTTGTGGATCCTGGGTGGCGACGCCGACCGGGCAGGTATTGAGGTGGCACACGCGCATCATGATGCAGCCGAGCGACACCAGGGGCGCGGTGGCGAAGCCGAATTCCTCGGCGCCGAGCAGCGCGGCGATGACCACGTCGCGGCCGGTCTTGAGCTGGCCGTCCGCCTCGACCGCGATGCGCGAGCGGAGGTTGTTCAGCACCAGCGTCTGGTGCGTCTCGGCCAGGCCCAGTTCCCAGGGGATGCCGGCGTGCTTGATCGAAGTCTGGGGCGAGGCGCCGGTGCCGCCGTCGTAGCCGGAGATCAGTACCACGTCGGCATGGGCCTTGGCGACCCCGGCCGCGATGGTGCCGACACCCACTTCCGACACCAGCTTGACGCTGATGCGGGCGTGATGGTTGGCGTTCTTGAGATCGTGGATCAGCTCCGCCAGATCCTCGATCGAATAGATGTCGTGGTGCGGCGGCGGGCTGATCAGCGTCACCCCCGGCGTCGA
>CAMTUJ010000003.1:0-40549 GCA_947084925.1 uncultured Gammaproteobacteria bacterium | reverse complement strand
GTGACTGGAGTTCAGACGTGTGCTCTTCCGATCTACATAGTGGTCGCCATCGCGCCGGATGCTGGTCTCGATGTTGGTGGCATCGGACGAGGCGACCGCCGGCTCGGTCATGCAGAACGCGGAGCGGAATTTGCCTTCCAGCAGGGGCGCCAGCCATTTCTCCTTGTGCGCCTGGGTGCCGTAGCGTTCGATGGTTTCCATGTTGCCGGTGTCGGGCGCCGAGCAGTTGAATACCTCGGAAGCCCATTTGGATTTGCCCATGATTTCGCACAGGGGCGCGTATTCGAGATTGGTGAGGCCGGCGCCGCGCTCGCTTTCGGGCAGAAACAGGTTCCACAGCCCTTCCTGCTTGGCCTTCGCCTTCAGCTCGTCGAGAATCGGCGGGACGCACCAGCGGCCACCCGCTTCGACCTGCTGGTAATAAACCTCCTCGTTGGGCGTGACATGGGTGTCCATGAAGTTCTGCACGCGCAGTTGCAGTTCGCGGACTTTGTCGGAAAAAGCGAAATCCATAGGGGCTCCTGATTGCCTGTAGGTGGATCCGACGGCGGCTCGGTTCCAGCCTGTCAGCCGGGGCCACACGTCGAAGTGCCGGGGTCAAAATAACGGGTGGTCCATCATAACCCAAGCCAGCGGGCGCGCGAGTGTCTGCCGGCACCACAATGGGTCGCGATTGACGCGCCGCAAGCGGCACAGTAGCTTGGAGGTCAAACCGGGCTCATGCCCGCACAATAATTTCAAACCCGGGGGTTGGACATCGTGAAACGCAAGCAGATTCTGGAAGGCATCAAGGTGCTGGATTTCACCCAGCACGTCGCGGGTCCGTCCTGCACCCGCATGATGGCGGAGATGGGCGCCGAGATCATCAAGGTGGAGCTGGCGCCCACCGGCGACCAGGTCCGCTATCTGGGCTACCAGAAAGGCGGCCGCAGCATTTATTTTCTGCAACAGAACCGCGGCAAGCAGAGCCTCTGCCTGGATGCCAAGACCGAGCGCGGGCAACAGATCCTTCACGACCTGATCAAGCAGGTGGATGTGCTGATCGAGAACTTCGCCCCGGGCGCCATCGCGCGACTGGGTTGTGGCTGGGAGGTCGCGAGCCGGCTCAATCCGGAACTCATCATGTGCTCGATCTCCACCTTCGGGCAGAGCGGCCCGCTCGCCGGCCTGCCCGGCTACGACTATATCGGCCAAGCCTACTCGGGGGTCAGCAGCCTGATCGGCGAGGAAGACCGGGGCCCCAGCCTGCCCGGCGCCGCGCTCGGCGACACCATGACCGGCGCCCATGCCCTGGCTGCCATCAACGGTGCGCTCTTCAACCGCGCCATGGGCGGCGGCGGCGACCACCTCGACATCACCTTGCTCGACAGCTATTTCCACTGCCACGAAATGTCGGTGGGCGTCTACAGCGCCAGCGCCGGCAAGGTGGCGCCGCGCCGCAGCGGCTCGCACCAGCGCATCCTCTGCCCCACCGGGGCCTTCAAGGGCCGCGACGGCTACATCATGATCGTCGCCACCCCGCAGCAGTGGCCGGCGTTCTGCACGGCCATCGGAATGCCTGAATTGATGGAGGACCCGCGCTTCGCGCACATCAACGACCGCGTCCGCAACCGCTTCGAGCTGATCGCCCTCATCGAGGACTGGCTGCAACGCCAGGACAGCGATGCTGCCTCGATCAAAAAACTGGAGGCGGCCCGCATCCCGGTGGCACCGGTGCTGTCGGTGCCCGAGGCCATGGCGCATCCCCACCTGGTTCAGCGCGGCACGGTGCGCACCGTCTCCCAGCGCGGCGCCGGTACCTTCCAGATGCCCGGCATGCCGCTGCGCTTCAAGAACCATCCCGGCATCGAAGAACTCGAAACGCCCTATCGCGGCGAGCACAACGTCGCGATTCTGCAGCGGTATCTGGGGTTATCGGAAGAAGAAGTGACCCGGATGCATGCCGAAGGCGTGCTGCTGCGGGAGGATATTCCGGCGGTGGGTTGAGCGGACCCAACGCACTTTCCCGAGACCATCCAGGGGGCTTCATTTGGTGGTGAGGGAGGGGTTACTCGGGCTTCGCTCAACGCGTCCAACCCATGGTCATTATATGGTGCAGTGCCCCGAGCATTGCAAATATCAGTGTCAGAGGCTCTATGTCCGTATCGTAACATTCCAGAGAAGCGGTTCACGTTACAATCGGGCGGCAAAAAAACAGGAGCTAACAGCAGCAACCAGTTTCCATCTGCATCGGTGGACAACGCACCGAGCCGAACGAACAGAACACGCAGCAATCACCCGGACGCGGGCTCAACAGGGCCTTGCACTGACTGCACTCGTAAAAAAACTGACAGGCATTCACCGGTATGGTCTCCCGTTTGACGCAACCGCAATGGGGGCAGGTCAGCACGGATTCGGGGATGATGGGGTTCATGGCGACATCCTGTGCAACAAGAGAATGGCCCGACTGGGTGTTCCCGACCACTCAAATTTCGAGAACAATTTCATAGGCGGAAAATTTGCGCACATTGAACACACCGCTGTCCAGAATCAGATACTGCCCCTTGATGCCCAGCAGCCGGCCCGACACTTCAGGCGTTTTGTCCAGATTCCAGGCGCTCACCTTGGCCGGATATTCCCGCACCGGATAATCGATGGCGACGGGTTCCGCGGATGCCAGCGGCTGGATGGCCTGAATCCCGAAGCGCGTCGTCAATTCACCCAGCTCGTCGGCGCACAACTCGAACAGGCGATCGCGGGCAGCGGCAAGATCGGCGGGCGCGGGATCGCCTTTCAGCATGGCGCGCCAGTCGGTGGTGTCGCGCACATGGCGGCGCAGCGCCGCTTCCACGAACCCCGCCTGCTGGCGGGTCTGTACGCGCGCGATGGGCAGCGCCTGGCTCGCGCCCTGATCGATCCAGCGGGTCGGCATCTGGCTGGCGCGGGTGATGCCCACCTTCACGCCGGACGAATTGGCGAGATACACGCAATGCTCGGTCATGCAGAAACGCTGCGCCCAGTCGGGTTCGCGGCAGGTGCCGGCGTCGAAGTGACAGCGTTCGGGGCTGAGGATGCACAGATCGCATTGCGCAAGCTTGCGAAAACAGGGGTAACAGTAGCCTTGACTGAAGCTTGTGCTGGTGACGCGGCCGCAGTGGGAGCAATGGATCACGCCGCCGTGACAGATGCGCAAGGTCTCGCCCAGCAGCGCATTGAGGGGCACCCGGATGTCATCCAGCGCCAGCCAGTAGTTGACCGGCGCGGCCAGTTCCGTGGGCATTTTGTCGAGATGACCGCGATAGGTCGGCATGGCGGTCAGCCGCGGCGCGCGGTCAGTGAAGCCATTTCAGCGGCTGGGGTTCGGCGGCGGACACGTCGCCCTCGCCGCCGCAGTGGGCGTGGGGGCGTATGGGGATGTGGCCGACCCGCTCGGCTTCCGGCAGTTGGCGCTCGCCCCAGGCGATGACGGCTTGCAGACAGAGGCCGCGCTGCTCGGCGTCGAGCCGGTTGCCGTCGGGCCAGCGCCCGGTTTCCACCGCCTGTTTCAGCGTCTCGTAAACCGCGGGCGTGATGTGGGCGAGCAGATGATCGAGATCCATGTTGTTTCCCTCACTCGGTTGCGGGCCGGGCGCGCGCCGAGAAACCGGCCAGGCCGCCGAACAGGGCGCCGATGACGAGGCCGGTCACATGGGCGCCGTTGGCGACGCCGCCCTGAAGAAACAGATCGACCACGCCCGCCAGGCACACCAGCAGCCAGATGATCATCAACGGAAAGATGCCGGGCGCCAGGGCGAGCAGCGGATGGGGCGCGAGTTTGTTGCGCACCCAGATATAGCCCAGCAACCCGTACACCACGCCGGATAAACCGCCGAACAGGTCATTTGGATGCCAGAGGTACTGGCCTACATTGGAGCCCACGGCGATGGCGAGAAAAATCAGCAGAAAATTGCCGTGCCCCGCGAGCCGCTCGACCCGGCGCCCGAACTCCCAGATCCAGAGACTGTTGAACACGATGTGAAACAGCCCGAAGTGGAGAAACGCCGGCGTCAGCAGGCGCCAGTATTCGCCGCGGGCAAAGGCGGTGTCGGCAACTTCGAGGCGCAATTTATCGGCTTCGGTAACGCCAAAATCCTGGAAGGTGAACCAGTGAATGGCATCCGGAAGGAAGCTGACCAGGAGCGCCCCGATCAGGCCCAGCAGCAGCATTGCCACCACCACGGGCACCTGACGCGCCTGTGCCGCGAGACCCGGCGCCGAGGCATCCATGAACCGGCCGTATTCCCGCAGCACCATCAGCACGGTGGGAATATCGTCGCGCCGCGCCACCAGCAGCACGCGGCTGTCGGCGCGGTCGTCGAAGCGATGCGCGACGCCCCGCTCCGCCAAGTGTTGGGACAGCGTCTCGATATCCACCGCCAGCGGCAACTCGGCCACCGCGATCCAGGGCTCGGGGTCACTCATTCGGTGTCGCGGTCGGGATCAGCGTCGCGGTCGTCGTGGCGGACCGAATCCAGCCGGCTGCCCCAGCCCAGCTTGGTGCGACAGACCTGATAGAAATTGTGTCCCATGGGGTGAATCAAACGCACCGGCCTGGGCTTTTTGTGGATGCGGATGATGTCGTCCTGCTCGGTGACGATTTCGTACTGGCCGTCGCAGGTGATGGTCGGGTGCAACTCGTTGCGCGTGCCGACGCGGATTTCGATCAGGCTGTTGCCGTCGATCACGATCGGACGGCTGTTGAGCGAATGGGGATTCATGGGCACCAACACGATGGCGTCCAGTTTGGGGTGCATAATGGGCCCACCGGCGGAGAGCGCATAGGCGGTGGAGCCGGTCGGAGTGGAGATGATCAGGCCGTCGGAATTCTGGCTGTAGACGAACTGACCGTCCACATAAAGCTCGAACTCCATCATGCGCACCGAGCGTCCCGGGTGCAGCACCATGTCGTTGGCGGCGATGCCGGAGGCCGCCACGCCGCCGTTGCGGTGTACGTCCATGGCCAGCAGGAAGCGTTCGCTGAGCTGGTACTCGCCGGACAATACCCGGCCGATGCCCTGCTCCATCTCCTCGGGCGGAATATCGGCCAGAAATCCCAGCCGTCCCCGGTTCAGCCCCAGCAGGGGCACGCCCAGATCCGCCAGCGCGCGGGCGGCGCCCAGCATGCTGCCATCGCCGCCCACCACGATCACCAGATCGAGGGAATCGGGTGGGAGGGTGCGGCGGTCAACCACTTCGATCGAATGGTCGGCGAGCAGTTCGGCGGTATCGCGCTCGGCGAGCACGGTGCGGCCGTCCCGTTTCAAAAAGGCCACCAGACGATCGAGGGTTTCCACCACCTCGCGGTGGCGAAGGCGGGCAACCACGCCGATGCGTTGAAATTGCGCCATGGAAACGGGGCCGGTCGGGAGAGGCCCGATTATACACAGGCCCCGGTCGGTGACCGGGACGACGGACCTGGCCGGGGAAACTCCACACCGGGCTGGCAGACCGGAAAGGAAGTGGCTATATTACTGTACATATTCACAGTATTTATTCGCCGTGCCGGGGCCGTTCCCATGAACCAACCACTTGCCATCCTTCCCGCCCTTTTGGCGCGACATCCGCATCTGCGCCGCGCCGCCAGCGCCCCACCCCGGCCAGCGGGCATCGCCACCGGCAACCCGCATCTGGACGCCCTGCTGTGCTGGCACGGCTGGCCGCGTGGCGCACTGACCGAACTGCTCGGAGTGCCCGGCCACGGCGAGCTGGCGCTGCTGGCGCCGACCCTGATCCGGCTGGCGCATCAGGGGGGACAACTGTTTCTGGTGGATCCACCCCACCAGCCCCATGCGCAGGGGCTGCAACAACTGGGCATCCCCTGGGATCGGTTGCTGGTGGTGCGGACCACCCGCGACCGCGATCCGATCTGGGCCTGCGAGCAGATTCTGCGCTCGGGAACCTATGCCGCCCTGCTCGCCTGGGAAGGCGCCGGAAACTGGCGTCTCGCGCAATTGCTGCGCTTGCAGAGCGCGGCCCGCGCGGTTCCGGGTCCGGTATTTCTCTGCCGTCCGACCCGGGCCGCGCAACAGCCCTCGCCCGCCGTCCTGCGGCTGCGCCTGGCGGGTGCCGCGACCGGCGCGCAACTCACCCTGGTTAAGCAGCCCGGCCCGGTCGGCCAGCAATTGGCGCTCGCCTCCCGCCTGGACGCGCTGGCGCGGCCTGTGATCGATCCGCCCGCGCCCCATCACCGGCCCGCGCCGGACGGCCCGTCCGCGGCGCAACCCCCGCCGGTCGCGATCCGCGCGGCTGCCCCGGCGTCAATCTCCACACCACGCCCTGAGGATGCCCTGAACAACCCGAGCCCACCCAGGGTTCGATCGTTCGATAGACTCGGGACTCACCCGGAACGGGATCAGAAGCCCACCGTTCGTTTTGAGTCTGTCGAAGGACATATTCCGGCCATCCCTGGACCGCTTTCCGCAGCGCTGCGAGCACATTGATCCATGTTGTGGCTCTGTCTGCGCTCTACCGACCTGGCGCTGGCGGCAGTGGACGCTGTCGCTCCCGACCCGCCGCGAGCGGTGGCGGAAGGGCAGCGGGTGTATTGCCACGATCAGGCGGCCGCCGAGCGCGGCGTGGCGGCCGGAATGACGCTCGCCACTGCCCTCGCCCTGTGTCCCGAACTGGCCGTGCGCCCGCGTGCTCCGGCGCGGGAGCAGGCAATCCTGGAAGCCCTGGCGCACGCCTGTCATCACCTCACACCCAAGGTGACGCTGTGTCCGCCGGCCGGCCTGCTGCTGGAAATCAGCGGGTCGCTGAAGCTGTTCGGCGGCCTCGCCGCCCTGCTCGCCGCGGTCCGCGACACGCTTCGGCTTCAGCAGGTACATGCGGTCATCGGCGCGGCACCCACGCCCGCCGCCGCGCAATTGCTGAGTCATGGCGATGCCGATCCTCTCGCTTATCTCGATGCCCATAGCGGCGTCCTGACACGACCCCGGGCGTTCAGCCGCCGCCTGCACGCGCTGCCGCTGGCGGCACTCGATTGCGCGCCGGAACTCATCGAAAAGCTCGCGCGCACCGGCCTGCGCCGCGTCGGCGAAGTCTTGCAGTTGCCCGGCAGCGCCCTCGGCCGGCGCTGTGGTCGGGATTTTGTGCACTATCTGGAGCGCATTCGCGGCCAGCGCCCCGACCCCCGGGCAGCCATGGCGCTGGCGTCCAGTTTCTCCCGGCGCCTGGAATTTGGCGCCGGGATCGAGCGCGCCGAGATGCTGCTGTTTCCGGCCCGACGCCTGCTGCACGAACTGAGCGGCTATCTGCGCGCCCGCCAGATGCACTGCGGCCGCCTGGACTGGACGCTGTATCCGGAGCACGGCGAGCCGCTCACCCTGCCCTTGCGGCTCGCCCAGCCCCGGGGCGATCTCGCGCACCTGCTGGAACTGACCCGGCTCGGGTTCGCCACCCTGCGTCCCGGGGGACCAGTGGCTGCCCTGGCACTGACGAGCGACGAACTCCACCCGGCGCGGGACCTCAGCGGGGATCTGTTGAGCACTCTGGTCCCGCAGCCGGATCCGGCCGGCATCCAGACCCTGTGCGACCGCCTCGCCGCCCGCCTCGGACCCGACGCCATCGCCCGCCTCGGAATACAGAACCAACATCTGCCCGAACGCGCGAGCGTCGCGCTGCCGCCGACCGCCGCTGCGGTCCGCGCCGTGCCTGCACCGCCACCCGCGGCACCGCGACCGGCCTGGCTGGTACAGCCACCGGCGCCGGTATCCATCCAGGGCGGAAAGTTGTACTGGGAGGGGCCCCTGACCCTGCTGCGCGGCCCCGAGCGCATCGAGAGCGACTGGTGGCAAACGCCGGCACGGCGCGATTACTACCTCGCCCGCCACGGCGACGGCCGCCGCTGCTGGCTGTACCGCGAGCGCCGCAGCGGCGCTTGGTTTGTGCATGGGCTGTTCGGTTAGCAGGTTGCTCAAAAACGTCCCGAGGGGCCAGATGCAAGGCGCACGGCGCGCAGTGACCGAGACCTATCAAGTCGATCGGCGAGGGAGCGAGCACCGCGCAACGCAGCAGATGGGGCCCGCAGCAGCTTTTCAGCAACCTGTCAGGTTCCATGTACGCCGAACTGCACTGCATCAGCAATTTCACTTTTCTGCGCGGCGCCTCTCATCCCGAGGAACTGGTGCAACGGGCCGCCGAACTGGGCTACGCCGCCATCGCCATCACCGACGAATGCTCATTGGCCGGCGTGGTCCGCGCCCATGGCGCCGCCCGCGAGCACGGCATCCCGCTCATCATCGGCAGCGAATTCCGGCTGCGCGAAGGCGTGCATCTGGTGCTGCTCGCCCCCGACCGCACGGCCTATGGCGAGCTCGCGAGCCTGATCAGCCGGGGACGGCGGCGCAGCCCCAAGGGCACCTACGATCTCGGGCTGAATGATCTGGAACCTTGCAGCGACCATTGCCTGGCGCTGTGGCGGCCGACCGGCGACAGCACGGCCGATCTGGCGGCGGGACACGCCCTGCGGGCGCTGTTCGCCGACCGCCTCTGGCTCGGCGTCAGCCACTGCCTGGGCGGTGCCGAGACGGCATCTCACGCCGCTCACCGCGACGTCGCCGCCCGCCTCGGCATTCCGCTGGTAGCCTGCGGCGAAGTCCATATGCACATACCTCAGCGCAAACCCCTGCAGGACGTGCTGACCGCGATCCGTCTCAACACGCCGGTTGCAGCCCTGGGCCGGCGGCTCGCGGCCAACGCCGAACACCATCTGCGGCCGCTGTCGCGGCTGCGGCAACTGTATCCGCCGGCGCTGCTGGCGGCGACGCTCGCCATCGCCGCGCGCTGCCGCTTCTCCCTCGCTGAGCTGCGTTACGAGTATCCCGATGAAGTGGTGCCGCCCGGGGTCAGCCCCGCGGCGCACCTGGCGGCCCTGGTGGCCCAGGGCGCGGCGCGGCGCTGGCCCGGCAGTGTGCCGGAAGCGGTAGCCGCCATGTTGGCGCGCGAACTGGCGATCATTCACGAACTGGGCTACGAACATTATTTTTTGACCGTCCACGACATCGTCGCCTTCGCCCGCGGGCGCGACATCCTCTGCCAGGGGCGTGGCTCGGCCGCCAACTCGGCGGTCTGCTATTGCCTGTCGATCACCGAGGTCTCGCCGACCCGGGTCAACCTGCTGTTCGAGCGTTTTATTTCGAAGGAGCGCAACGAACCGCCGGATATCGATGTGGATTTCGAGCACGAGCGGCGCGAGGAAGTCATTCAGTACATCTACAAAAAATACGGCCGCGAGCGCGCCGCCCTGGTCGCATCCCTGACGACTTACCGTCTGCGCAGCGCGGTGCGGGATGTGGCCAAGGCACTCGGCCTCGACCCACTGCTGACGGATCGCCTGGCGCAATCCCTCACCGGGTGGGACCGGCACGCCGATCTGGAGCGGCACCTCGGCGCGCAATCCGGCGACGACCCGCGCATCCCCTGGCTGGCGCGCCTGGTGAGTGAAATCCGCGGTTTCCCCCGTCATCTATCGCAGCATGTGGGTGGCTTCGTGATCAGCCGGGGCCCATCAGCCAACTGGTACCGGTGGAAAACGCCGCCATGCCGGAGCGGACCATCATCCAGTGGGACAAGGACGACATCGAGGCGCTCGGCCTGCTCAAGATCGACGTGCTCGCGCTTGGCATGCTGAGCGCGATCCGCAAATGCCTGGACAGCCTGCGCGCCCTGGGCACCGCCGTGACCCGCCTGCAGGACATCCCCGAGGATGACCCCGCCACCTACGACATGCTGTGTCGGGGCGACAGCGTCGGCGTATTTCAGGTGGAATCCCGCGCCCAGATGTCGATGCTGCCGCGCCTGCGGCCGCGCTGCTATTACGATCTGGTGATTCAGGTCGCCATCGTGCGACCGGGGCCCATCCAGGGCGACATGGTGCATCCCTACCTGCGCCGCCGCGAGGGCAGCGAACCCGTCACCTACCCGAACGCCGCCATCCAGAGCGTGCTCGAACGCACTCTTGGCGTGCCCATCTTCCAGGAACAGGCGATCAAGCTTGCCATGGTGGCGGCCGGTTTCAGCGGCGGCGAAGCCGATCAGTTGCGCCGCGCCATGGCGAGCTGGGGCAAGCACGGCAATCTCGCCGCCTTCGAGCGCAAGCTGATCGACGGCATGGCAACACGCGGCTACAGCGCGGACTTCGCCCACCGGCTGTTCGAACAGATCAAGGGCTTCAGCGGCTACGGTTTTCCCGAATCCCATTCCGCCAGTTTCGCCCTGCTGGTCTATGTGTCGGCCTGGCTCAAGTGCCATCACCCGGCGGCGTTTTATTGCGCCCTGCTCAACAGCCAGCCGATGGGGTTCTATTCGCCGTCGCAACTGGTGCAGGACGCGCGCCGCCACGGTATCGCGGTACGGTCGGCGGACGTCGCCCACAGCGCCTGGGATCACCTCCTCGAACCGGCCGCGGACGGCGCGCCGGCGCTCCGCCTCGGCCTGCGCCTGGTGCGGGGACTGCACCAGGGCGCCGCGGCGCGTCTGGTGCAGGCACGCGGGGAACGGTCCTTCGCCGACGTCGAGGATCTCGCCCGCCGCGCCGACCTCGACCGGGGTCAGCTCGCCGCGCTCGCCGATGCCGGCACCCTGCGGGCCTTCAGTGCCCACCGCCATCAGGCTCACTGGAATCTACTCGCCATCGAGGAGCGCCGCCCTCTGCTCGCGGCCGGGACCGACGCCGAACCCCGGAGCGAGATCCAGCTTCCCGCGCCCACCCGCGGCCAGGATCTGCTGGCGGATTATCGCGGCACCGGACTCAGCCTCGGACCGCACCCCATGGCGCTGCTGCGCGGGCACCCCGCCTTCCGCACCTGTGCCCGGCAACAGGAACTGACCGGGCTGCGCAGCGGCCGCTTCCTGCGCATCGCCGGTCTGGTCACCGGCCGGCAGCGGCCCGGCACCGCATCCGGAGTGATTTTCCTCACCCTGGAGGACGAAACCGGCAATACCAATGTGATCCTCTGGCGGGATGTCCAGGAGCGCCATCGCGCCGCCCTGCTGGGCGCCCGGCTGTTGCTGGTCAAGGGGGTGCTCGAACATCGGCATTCGGTCTGCCATGTGATCGCGGGCGAACTACAGGATCACAGCGCCCTGCTCGCCAGCCTCGCCTGGAAGTCTCGCGACTTCCACTGAGGGAAGCAGCCAGTCACCACAAGTGCACGGCCGCCTCTTGCTTTACGTCAATCGATTGCAACAAAATGGGGAAATTTGCCAGCCTGGGGATACTTCATGAAACAGCTCGACCACTGCGACACCCTGATCCGCAACGCCCTGGTTTTCGACGGCAGCGGCAAGACGCCGCGGATCGAGGATCTGGCCATCGGGGGCGGCAAGGTGCTGGCGCGCGGCCCCGATTTGCAGGTCGGTGCAGCCACCGAAACCGTCGATGCCACGGGCAAATGGCTGATGCCCGGCATGCTCGACATCCATACCCATCTGGACCTGGAAGTGGAGGTCAATCCCGGCCTCCCCGAGGCGGTACGCCACGGTTCCACGACTGTGCTGGTGGGCAACTGCTCGCTGGGCACCGCGTTCGGCTCGCAGCGTCGCAATGGCGAAGACCCCATCGTCGACTGCTTCACCCGGGTCGAAAACATGCCCAAACGGGTCCTGGAAAAATGCATCGAAAAAGTCACCTGGAACAACACCGCCGACTACCTGAAGCACTTCGACAACATCCCGCTCGGCCCCAATGTCGCCGCGTTCATACCGCATTCCATGATGCGTATCGAGGTGATGGGTACCGAGGCGTCCATCACCCGTCCCCCCACCAAGGCGGAACGGAAAAAAATGGCCGAGCTGATGGAAACCGCCATGCAGCAGGGCTACATGGGCCTGTCCACGGACCAGATCGTGTTCCACTATCTGGCCAACGACCCCAACAAGCAGGTGCGCATCCCGTCCCACTTCGCCGAGGATGACGAACTCCGTCCCATCATCGAAATCGTGCGCAAGCACAAAGGTGTGTGGCAGACCAATCCCGATGGCCAGCGCATGCTGCGCACGCTGAAGCGCTATTTCTGGTCCGCCGGCCGCTTCCGGCGCGGACCGCTCAAAATCTCGGCCCTGACGGCGGTGGACTTCGTTTCCGTACCGGGCGTCTGGCAGAAAATGCTGAAGCTCGGCAACATCATCAACTCGCAGTTGTTCAAGGGCAAAATTCACTTCCAGGCGCTGGGCGGCGGCTTCCGCATGTGGTCCGACGGCATGATCTCCCCGGTGTTCGAGGAACTGCCCTCCACCCGCAGGATCATTGCCTGCGAACAGGAAGACCGCGCGGGGCGTCTGGCACTGCTCAACGATCCGGCGTGGCTTGCGGACTTCAAGGGTGACTGGGCCAAGATGACCAACACGACGGCCAGTATCACCCAGATCGGCGGCAAATCCGATGAACGCGCCACCTTCCAGATGAACTACGCGAAAATGTACTTCGACAAGTGCGCGGTGCCGTCCTGGAACGGCGACAGCCTGGCGGACGTGCTGAACCGGCTGACGCAGTACAAGGCGAATGGCGGCAAAAGCGGCGCCAAGGACGCCGCCGAGGCAGCGGAGTTCGACCGCTTCCCGGATACCGCGACGGATTCACGCGAGTTCTGGCTGCAATGCATGCGCTTGTACGATACCGATTTCCGCTGGTGGTTTGACGTCGCCAACACCAACGAGGACATCGTCGAACAGATCCTGTTCGACAAGAACGCTCTCCCGGGTTTCAACGATTCCGGCGCACATCTGACCAACCTGTCGTTCTATGACGGCAACCTGGGCACCCTGCGCATCGCTCAGAAACGCGGCCTCGAGCGGGTCGCGCACGCGGTGCATCGCCTGACCCGGGAACCGGCGGAATTCTTCGGTCTCGACGTCGGTCGCATCGATCCCGGCGCCCAGGCCGATATTGTGCTGATCGATCCCGAACAGCTGAAAAACCACGACATGAATGCCAGCCGTACCCGGATACACCACGAATTATTCGAGAACGACGTGCTGGTGAATCGCTGCGACGGTGTGGTGAATCAGGTCTACATCCATGGTCAGCGCGTGTGGGAAGAAGGCTCCCGCTTTACGCCAGCTCTGGGCACCAAGACCCTGGGTCGTGCCCTCCGGGCCAACCGCCACTGACATTTCCGGGCGTGTGGACGGTTACTCCTCCCGACGCCCGGGTTTTTTGCGACATCTCACCTTCAACAACATGCTCCTCGCGCCGGGCTGGGAATCGAAGTCCCCTGCCCGGTACTGAACACCCGCCCGCGGCCCGCCAGTCACCGCGGGATAAAAATCTCCCGAACATGTTTCAATGCCCCTGCCATGTGCTCGGCCGACAACCGTGGCGTGGGGGCAATCCATGACTCGGCGACCCGCAAACTACGGCGAGCTTGACCTGCGTCAGCATGGCTTCTCCGTATGCCGGTAGGGTGGATCGAACATTCGACGAGGTATTTTATGTCCAGCGTGATTGGTGTCGTGGTCTGCAACCACAGTCAGGCCCGCCTGTTCAAGGCGAACCAGATGTCGATCGTCAGCGAAATCGCCGATCAGGTGAACCCGCAAGCCCGCATGCCCGATCAGGATCTGGCGACCGATGAGCCGGGGAAGTATCGCGGCGGCGGTCTCGGAGGTCAGCACCACTCCGAAGATCATCGCACCACACCAAGGGACAAGGCCGCGGCGAATTTTGCCCGCGATATCGCCGCCGCCACGGAGGCGATGGTGACGACGCATCGGCTGGAAAAACTCTACATCGTCGCGGAACCGGCCATGCTCGGTCTGCTGCGCGCCGAGCTGTCGGAGCGCTGCAGGAAACTGGTAGCGGACGAAATCACCAAGGACGTCGTGGGACGGACGCCGGATCAGATCAGGGATTATCTGCCGACGCCGCTGTGACGTTTTTTCGGGTGGCGGGAGGATTCTGACGCCCGGCAAGCCTGGCCTGCCGGGTGCGACCGCCCGCAAGGTGGGGCGGCGAGGGAATTGGTCGGAGCGGCGGGATTTGAACCCACGACCACCACACCCCCAGTGTGGTGCGCTACCATGCTGCGCTACGCTCCGAGATTTTCCGGTGACCCGGAAAGGCCGACATCATACTGGATGGCGCCACGGGGAGCCACCGGAAAAGCGAGAAAATCAGGGTTTCAACACCACCAGCACGTCTTCCAGCTCGCTCACCGTCTGTTCGATCAACTGGCGGATCTGGGTAGCTTCCTGTTTGATATGTTCACCACCCAGACGTTGGCGCGCACCGCCGATCGTGAAGCCCTGCTCGTAAAGCAACGACCGGATCTGCCGGATCATGATGACATCCTGACGCTGATAGTAGCGGCGATTACCCCGACGCTTTACCGGATTGAGCATCGGAAACTCCTGTTCCCAATAACGCAGGACATGGGGCTTCACGTCACAGAGCTCACTGACCTCGCCGATCGTAAAATAACGCTTGCCGGGAATGACCGGCAACTGACTGTTGTTACTGGGTTCCAGCATGGCGTTCTACTCTGGCTTTCAGCTTCTGGCCGGGCTTGAAGGTCACCACCCGGCGTGCCGTTATGGGAATTTCCTCGCCGGTTTTGGGATTGCGGCCGGGACGGGGGCTTTTGTCGCGTAAGTCGAAATTACCAAAGCTTGAGAGCTTTACCGGGTCGTTCGCTTCCAGCGCAGTGCGAATTTCCTCAAAGAAATATTCGACAATTTCCTTGGCTTCACGCTTGTTGAGCCCAAGCTCAACGTAAAGCAGCTCGGCGATATCGGCTTTCGTGAGCGCTGACATTTATTCCCCCCGTAGTCTGGCGCCAAATCCGGCGGCAAGCGCCTCCAGCACCGCAGCCTCAGCTGACTGCACGTCGCTGTCCTCAAGAGTGCGCGAACTGTCTTGAAAGGTCAAGCCAATGGCGATGCTTTTCTTATTATTTTCAATATGTTCGCCGTGATAGACGTCAAAGATTCTGGCTTCGGTCAAAGACTCACCGGAAGCCCTTTTTACAGTGTCCAGCACAGCTGCCGCGGTAACTTCCCGGGGCACCACAATCGCGATATCGCGGCGCACTGCCGGAAAACGACTGAGCGATCGGAACGCCGCGGTGGCGGCACCGGGCAGTCTGTCGAGAGCGAGTTCGAACAGAAACACTGGCTGGTCAAAATCCAGCGCGCGTGCAACCACCGGGCTCAACAGCCCCAGATGCCCCAGCGTCGCATCGCCATCATCGCGGAGCCGCAGGCACTGGCCCGGGTGCAGCGCCGGGTGCGTGCCCCGCTCCCCGCTGACCCGAGCACCGATACCCAGTGCCGCGAGGAGCGCTTCGACATCGCCCTTGAGCGCAAAGAAATCCACCTGGTCGCGCGCGTTGGCCCAGCCCCCGGGCTCGCGATTGCCGGTTATCAGTCCGGCGAGCGTCATGCGCTGCTCGCCGTCGGGACCGCCGCCAAAGCGCAATCCGGTTTCGAACAATCGCACCCGCTCCTGCTGGCGATTCAGGTTGTGGCGCAGCGCCAGCAGCAATCCGGGCCACAGGCTGGGTCGCATCACCGACATGGCGGCGCTGATCGGATTGATTACCGGGATCGCGGGCGCGCCGCCCGTCACCAGCCCGGCGATTTCGGGTGGTACAAAGCTGTAGCAAATGACTTCACGATAGCCGCGCTGCACCAGCGCAGCCCTGATCCCCGCCAGATCGCGCTGCCGCGATGGGCCGATCTCGGGTGCCAGCACGGGCGTGGCGCTGGGCAGATTGTTATAGCCATGGATGCGGGCAATCTCCTCGATGAGATCCGCCTCGATGCCCAGATCAAAACGCCAACTGGGCGCGCGGAACTGCCAGTGATCCGGGGTTTCCTCGACCAGTTCGAGGCCCAGGCTCGCAAGCATCGTCTTGACCCGCGCGGGCGCAAAATCGAGCCGCAATTGCTGGGCCAGTCGCGTGCCGCGCAGCTGAATGACGCCGGGTGCGGCCAGGGCGCCGTTATCCTCGGCAACCAGCGCGGGACCGGGTTTGCCGCCGGTGATTTCCAGCAACAGCGCCGTCGCGCGTTCGAGTGCCCGCAGGGGCAACTCGGGATCGACGCCGCGCTCGAAGCGATGCGAGGAATCCGTATGCAGTCCGAACTGTCGCGCTTTGCCAGCCACGGCGAGCGGCTGAAAGTGGGCGCTTTCCAGGAATACGTCCCGGGTCTGCGCATCGACTCCGCTGCCGCGCCCACCCATGATGCCCGCCAGCGCCAGCGTGCGCTGCGCATCGGCAATCACCAGGCAGCCGTCGTCAAGTTCGAGGACGTTGCCGTCGAGCAGGGTCAGCGTCTCGCCGGATCTGGCGTGGCGCACTTCGATGCCGGTGTCGTGAAGGCGTCCGAGGTCGAAACCGTGCATCGGCTGCCCCAATTCCAGCATCACGTAATTGGTGACATCGACCACCGGGTGAATGCCGCGGATGCCACCACGGCGCAGGCGTTCGAGCATCCACACGGGCGTTTTCGCCTCGGGATCGATGGCGCGAATGATGCGGCCTGCGTAGCGCGGGCAGGCGCCGGCGGCATTCAAACGGATCGGCAACGCATCCGCGATGGTCGCGGGCACCGGCGCGACCGGGAAATCCCGCAGCGGAGCACCCATCACCGCCGCAACTTCCCGGGCCAATCCCCGAACGCCGAGACAGTCGCCGCGATTCGGCGTCAGGTCTACTTCAATGACTTCGTCGTCCAGCGCCAGAGCAGCGCGCAGATCGGTGCCGGCGCGCAGGTCGGCCGGCAACTCAAGCAACCCGGCCTGGTCGCTGGAAAGCCCCAGTTCGGCCGCGGAGCAGAGCATGCCCTGCGATTCGACACCCCTTAATCTGGCCGCCTTGATGGTCAGATCGCCGGGCAGACGCGCGCCGATCTGGGCGAATGGAGCCTTCAGGCCCAGACGGGCATTGGGCGCTCCGCAGACCACCTGCACGGGAGCATCGCCTCCGGCGCCGACGCGGCAGACCCGCAGCTGATCGGCATCGGGATGCGGCTCGATCGCCACGATTTCACCCACGACGACGTTCGTAAACGGCGGCGCGGCAGGCTCCACGCCGTCCACTTCGAGTCCCGCCATGGTGAGACCCGCCACCAGGTCGGGCGTGGCGATCTCGATGTCCACATGCTGCAACAGCCAGGCTTTGCTGAATTTCATCGCGTCCTCAAACTCCCCGGCTCAAAACTGTTGCAGAAAACGCAGATCGTTCTCGAAGAACAACCGTAGATCACCCACGCCGTGACGCAGCATGGCCAGGCGCTCCACGCCCATGCCGAATGCAAAGCCCGTGAAGTTTTCGGGATCGATGCCGCAATTGGCGAGCACATTGGGATGCACCATTCCGCACCCCATCACTTCCAGCCAGCCGCTCTGCTTGCAAACCCGACAGCCCGCGCCCCGACACTGGGTGCACTGGATATCCACCTCGGCCGAGGGTTCGGTGAACGGAAAATAGGACGGCCGGAAGCGCACCGGCAGATCCGTTTCGAAAAACGCTTTCAGGAACTGGTCGACCGTTCCTCTCAGATCGGCAAAACTGATGTCGCGATCCACCACCAGCCCTTCGACCTGATGAAACATCGGGGTGTGCGTCAGGTCCGAGTCGCAGCGATAGACCCGCCCCGGACACACGATGCGGACCGGTGGCGCCTGGCGCTCCAGGGTACGAATCTGCACCGGCGAAGTATGGGTTCGCAGCACATGGGTGGCGTCGATGTAGAACGTATCGTGCATCGCGCGCGCGGGATGATGCGCCGGAATATTCAGCGCCTCGAAGTTGTGGTAATCGTCCTCGATCTCCGGGCCTTCCTCGACCTGGTAACCGACCCGGACAAAAAAATCCTGGATTCGGTTGAGGGTCTGGGTAATGGGATGCAGGCCGCCGACTTCGGCATTGCGACCCGGCAGGGTGACGTCGATGGTTTCAGCGGCCAGACGTCGCTCGATGTCCGCATCGGCCAGGCTCCGCCGGCGCGCTTCGATGCCTTCCTGCACCGCAACCTTGGCCTTGTTGATGCTCGCGCCAGCCGCCGGCCGCTGCTCAGGTGCCAGCGTGCCGAGACCCTGCAACAGGGCGGTCAGCACGCCCTTCTTGCCCAGGTAGCCGACCCGCACTGCCTCGAGCGCCGCCAGTGTGTCGGCGTCGGCCACGGCGGTCAGCGCTTCGGCTACTACAGTATCGAGATTATCCATGACTTGGCTCGTTGCGTTGCCAGCCGGGCGGTGCGCGAATACCTCGCGCACCCACACCCGCGGTCAAAAAAAACGGGGAAAGAGCGCGCCCTTTCCCCACCATTTCACCGGTCGCCGCGCCGCGGGCGCGCCACCTCAGCCCAATGCGGCTTTGGCCTGGGCTGTCACCACGGCAAACGCCGCCTTGTCGTGTACGGCAAGATCGGCCAGCACCCGGCGATCCAGCTCGATGTTGGCGCGCTTCAGGCCCGCAATGAGCTGGCTGTAGCTGATGCCTTCGGCGCGCGCCTGGGCATTGATCCGCGTGATCCAGAGCGCGCGGAAAGTACGTTTCTTGACGCGGCGGTCGCGATAGGCGTACTGACCCGCCTTGATGACCGCCTGCTTGGCTACCCGATAGATCCGGCTGCGCGCGCCGTAGTATCCCTTGGCCAGCTTGAGAATTTTCTTGTGCCGTCGATGGGCGGTTACGCCCCGCTTGACTCTCGCCATGACAATATCCTCCGGTTAATTGATGACAATCAGCAGCGCAGCATGCGGTCAACCAACGGCGTGTCCGAGCCATTGAGTACCCGGGTGCCACGCAACTGGCGTTTGCGCTTGGTCGTCATCTTGGTGAGGATATGGCTTTTGAAAGCCCGCTTGTGTTTGTAGCCGGCGGCGGTTTTCTTGAACCGCTTGGCGGCTCCGCTGTGTACTTTCATCTTTGGCATTTTGCTACCTCCAGGTAGTCGTAATCAGGTAGTGGTCAGTGGTAACGAAGCCGCCGGTCAGCCTGCCAAAAGGCTGAACGCGGAAGGCATTTTTCAGGACTTCTTCCGGCTTTTTGGTGCAATCACCATGGTCAACTGCCGGCCTTCCATTTTCGGGAACTGCTCTACCGCTCCCATATCTTCCAGATCCTGCTCGATACGCTTGAGCATTTCCATGCCCAGCTCCTGGTGCGCCATTTCGCGGCCCCGGTAACGCAAGGTCACCTTGGCCTTGTCGCCGTTCTCGAGGAACCGCCGCACATTGCGCAATTTGATCTGGTAGTCCGCTTCGTCGGTTCCGGGACGAAATTTCATTTCCTTGATCTGAATCTGCTTCTGCTTCTTGCGCTGCACCGCCTGCTGTTTCTTGGCTTCGAAAATATGCTTTCCGTAGTCCATCAGCTTGCAGACGGGGGGTTCACCTTCCGGTGCGATCTCGACCAGATCCATGCTGGCTTCGGCGGCGAGTTTGCGCGCCTCCTCGATGGACACGATGCCGATCTGCTCGCTCTCGGCACCAATCAGGCGCACTTCCTTGACGTCGTCAATCTCGTCATTCAGCCGGGCACGCTTGCCATGGCCCTTGCCGTAACTTTTTTTGATAGCCCGCTACTCCGTTCTAGTTGTCGTTCATGACCCTGCTGCGCTGGCTGACGCGCTCGTCGAGAAGCTCGACAAACCGTTCCAGTGCCATGGTGCCCAGATCCATGCCTTCACGGGTACGAACCGCGACCGACCGGGCTTGCGCCTCCCGATCGCCGACGATCAGCAGATAGGGCGTCTTGAGCAGGGTGTGCTCGCGAATCTTAAAGCCGATCTTCTCATTTCTCAAGTCATTCGTGACCCGGAAGCCTTTGTTTTGCAAGGCTTCGGTCACCTCTTGCACATAGCCGGCCTGGTTGTCGGTGATATTCAGCACGACCGCCTGTTCGGGCGCGAGCCAGGGCGGGAAGGCGCCTTCGTATTGCTCGATCAGAATCCCGATGAAGCGCTCGAAGGAGCCCAGCACCGCGCGGTGCAGCATCACCGGCACCTGACGGCTGTCATCCTGGGCCACATATTGAGCGCCGAGCCGCTCGGGCATGGAAAAATCCACCTGGATGGTGCCGAGCTGCCACACCCGGCCGATGCAGTCCTTGAGCGAAAACTCGATTTTGGGGCCGTAGAACGCGCCCTCCCCCGGCAGCAGTTCCCAAGCCAGGCCCTGATGGTTGAGGGCATCGGCGAGGGCCTGCTCGGCGCGGTCCCAGACTTCATCGGACCCGACCCGTTGGGGCGGGCGCGTGGAGAGTCGGTAGATCACCTCGTTGAACCCGAAGTCGGCGTAGATGCGATGCAGGAAGTCGATGAAGCGCGCGACTTCGCCCTGGATCTGGGCTTCGGTACAAAAAATATGGGCATCGTCCTGGGTGAAGCCACGCACCCGCATGATGCCGTGCAGGGAACCGGAAGGCTCGTTGCGATGGCAGGAACCGAATTCGGCCAGCCGCAGCGGCAGATCGCGATAGCTTCTGAGCCCCTGGTTGTACACCTGGACGTGGCAGGGGCAATTCATCGGCTTGATCGCGAACGCGCGTTCATCGATTTGCAGCGCAAACATGTCGGCGCCGAACTTGTCGGCATGTCCGGAGCGTTGCCACAGCGAAAAATCCACCAGCTGCGGAGTGCGGATCTCCTGATAACCCGCCGCGCGCTGCATCTGACGCATGTAGCCTTCGATCTGGGTGTAGAGCGTCCAGCCGCGCGGATGCCAGAACACCATGCCCGGCGCCTCTTCCTGGACATGAAACAGATCCAGGCGGCGACCCAGTTTGCGGTGATCGCGCTTCTCCGCCTCTTCGATGCGCTGCAAATAGGTATCGAGATCCTTCTTGCTCTGCCAGGCGGTGCCGTAAATGCGCTGCAACATGGCGTTGGCGGAATCCCCACGCCAATAGGCGCCCGCCACCTTGGTCAGCTTGAATGCCGGGATCTTGCCGGTACTCGGGACATGGGGGCCGCGGCAGAGATCGGTGAAATCGCCCTGGCTGTACAGTGAAATGATCTGGTCTTCCGGAATGGCGGCGATGATCTCGGCCTTGTATTCCTCGCCGAGGTCGCGGAAATAGTCCACTGCCGCATCGCGGGGCATCTCGGACCGGGCCACCCGGAGATCCGCCTGCGCCAGCTCCCGCATTTTCTCCTCGATGGCATCGAGATCTTCGGGGGTGAAGGGTCGCTGGTGGGCAAAATCGTAGTAGAAACCGTCCTCGATCACCGGGCCGATGGTGACCTGGGCCTCGGGAAACAGCGCCTTCACCGCCTGCGCCAGCAGGTGCGCACAGGAGTGGCGGATGACCTCGAGGCCATCGGCATCGCGACCGGTGACAATGGCCAGCGTCGCGTCGCGCTCGATCAAAAAGCTGGTATCCACCAACGCGCCATCGACCCGGCCCGCCAGCGCCGCCTTGGCGAGGCCGGCGCCGATGGCAGCCGCTACTTCACCCACGGTGACGGGATGGTCGAAATCGCGGTGACTGGCATCCGGAAGGGTAATACGCGGCATGGCTGTCTCGACGGTCAGTGGTGACCCCTACCAAAGGCCACATGCGGGTGCTGCTGCACCGGAAAACCCGCGGCGAAGGCTCACCGCCGGGTGTTTGCTACCAGAACGTTTACTGGTAGGCACGAGTGGACTCGAACCACCGACCCCCACCATGTCAAGGTGGTGCTCTAACCAACTGAGCTACGTGCCTGAAACGGGCCGACAATTTACCAGCCCGACACCAACATGACAAGGCGAACGCTGCGCCGGTTGCCTGACAACTGTTGAAAAACGTCGCCGGAATGACCCGATGCGAGGCGCACGCCCACCAGCGGGCGGCAATCATTCCGTCAGCGCCGGATATCCTGCTGGTTTTCAGCCTGGGGCACGGGCAGCGGCCGCAACATCTCCGGCCAGGCGGCACGCAAATAAATGGCCATGGACCACAGGGTCAGCAGCGCGGCTCCGTAAAGCAGCCCGAGCGCAACCATATTCAACACCGGGAACGAACCGTCCCGGTCGAACACCAGCAGGCCGGTGATCGCCACCATCTGCAACGTGGTTTTTACCTTGCCGATGCCGGATACGGCGACGCTGGCGCGCTGACCCAGCTCCGCCATCCACTCCCGCAGCGCCGAGATCAGCAGCTCGCGCCCTATGATGATCATGGTGGGCAACGCAAACGCCAGCGTGGCCTGGCGTTGCAAGAGCACCACCAGCGCCACCACCACGATGAGCTTGTCTGCCACGGGGTCCAGAAAAGCACCAAAACGGGTCTCCTGACCCAGTCGGCGCGCCAGATAGCCATCCGCCCAGTCGGTGAAGCCGGCGAACGCAAAAATCCCGGCCGCCGCCACATAGTGCCAGCTCCAAGGGAGATAAAAGACCACCACCAGCAGAGGTATCAGCACCACCCGCAGCAGGGTCAGTGAGGTGGGCAGATTGATCATGACAACTCCCGGTAGCGGCACGGCCACGCTAGCCGCTGTGAAGGGCACTGTAAATAGCCTCGGCAACCTTGCGGTCGATTCCCGGTACCTTGACAAGATCCGCTACGCTGGCCTGCTCCACCGAGCCGAGCCCACCGAAATGACGGAGCAACTCCCGCCGTCGCTTGGGTCCGACGCCGGGGATGCCTTCCAGCGTCGAAACGCGGCGGCTGCGCTCGCGGCGACCGCGATGTCCAGTGATGGCAAAGCGGTGGGCTTCGTCGCGAATCTGCTGAATCAGCAACAGGCTGCGGGGATCGGCGACAACTTCGCGCGCGGAACCACCGACCGCGATGAGCAGCGTCTCGAGGCCCGGCTTGCGCGCCGTGCCCTTGGCGACACCCACCGCGAGCACACCCACCACGCCCAGCTCCGCGAGCACCCGCTCCGCCACGGCGAGCTGACCGCGACCACCGTCCACAAACAATACGTCGGGCAATGCTCCCTCGCCCTGCTGCAAACGCTTGTAGCGCCGTACCAGCGCCTGCTCCATGGCCGCGTAATCGTCACCGGGCGCGACGCCGTCGATATTGAAGCGCCGATACTGCGACTTCAGCGGTCCCTCGCCGTTGAACACCACGCAGGACGCCACGGTCGCCTCGCCGCTGGAATGACTGATATCGAAGCATTCGAGCCGCTGTGGCGGCTCGGGCAGTTCCAGTACCGCGGCGAGCGCTTCCAGCCGTTGCCGGGTATTGCGGGACGCGGCGAGATGACCGGCCAGATTCTGCTCGGCGGTGCGCTGAGCGGTTTCGACCCAACGGGCGCGGGTGCCGCGGATGTTGCCCTTGATCGCTACCTTGCGCCCGGCCGCCTCGGTCAATGCCGCTTCGAGCAACGGCTCCTCTTCGATGGCGACGGTAATCAGCAACTCCCGGGGGATGTCCACGGCGACACCACTCTCCAGATAGTGGTGGGAAATGAATTCGGCGAGCACCTCGCCGGGCTCGCTCTCCGGCGGCACGGCGGGGTAAAAACTGCGACTGCCCAGCATGCGGCCACGGCGGATGTAGAGCACATGAACGCAGGCGCGCTCGCCGCCGCTGGCGACGCCGATCACATCGATATCGCCGCCGCCGGCTTCGATCACCTGCTCGGCCTGGATGCGCCGCAGCGCCGCGATCTGGTCGCGCAGTGCCGCCGCCTGCTCGAACTCCAGATGTTCGCTCGCGCGCTCCATGGCGCGCTCCAGCTCCCGCATCAACTCGCGACTTTTCCCTTCGAGAAAAAGTCGGGTGTGATGCACATCGCGCGCGTAATCCTCCGTCGCAATGTAGGCGACGCAGGGCGCCGTGCAACGACCGATCTGGTATTGCAGGCAGGGCCGCGAGCGGTGCTTGAAGACACTGTCCTCGCACTGGCGGACGCGGAAAGTTTTTTTCAGAAACGTGAGCGTCTCGCGCACCGCGAGCGCATTGGGATAAGGGCCGAAATAACTGCCCTGGGCGCGCTTGACGCCACGATGCATGGCGAGGCGCGGAAACGTATCGCGATCCGACAGAAACAGATAGGGATAGGATTTGTCGTCGCGAAACAGGATATTGAACGGCGGCCGGTACTGCTTGATCAGATTCTGTTCGAGAATCAGCGCTTCGAGTTCCGACTGGGTTACCGTCACCTCGACGCTGGCAATTTTCTGCACCAGTGCCGCCGTCTTCGGCGCGAGACCGCTGGCGCGAAAATAGCTCGCCACCCGCTTGCGCAGATTTTTGGCCTTGCCGACATAGAGCACCGCGCCCTCGCCACCGAGCATCTGATAGACACCCGGGCGATCGGTGAGGCTTTGCAGGAAGCGTTTGGCGTCGAACGTCATGTTTTGGCTTCAGGCACGCAAACAATCAGCCCGGGACCGCTGCCGCACCGGGTTCAAATCACGTCGTTGGGGTCGATCAGACCGTATTTCACCGTCGCCAGGGCGAGCTCGACATCGTTACCGACACCGAGCTTGTCGTAGATCCGGTATTTGTAGGTGTTGATGGTTTTCGGGCTGATGTTGAGCACGGCGGCCACTTCGTTGGCGCGGTGACCGCTGCCGATCATCTGGGCGATCTGCAGTTCCCGGCGGGACAGCGTCGCGAGCGGCGAACCCTGCTGATCCGGCTTGAGTCCCTTGACCACCATGAGCTGGGCAATCACGGGGCTGACGTAGATGCCATCCTCGATCACGGTTTGCAGCGCGCGCTGGATTTCCTCGCGGTCGGCCTGCTTGGTGATATAGCCGGCCGCGCCGGCCTTGAGCAACTGGGCGGGATAGGTGTCATCCGCGAACACGCTGACGACAATCACCTTGAGCCCGGGATTCGCCAGCATCAGCCGGCGCGTGGCTTCCAGCCCGCCGATACCCGGCATGCGGATATCCATGAACACGATGTCGGGATTCAATTCGCGGGTCAGGACAAGCGCCTGCTCGCCACTCGAGCCCTGACCGATGACCTCGACCCCCGGCGTCTGCGCGATCAGGCTGCAAATCCCCATGCGCACCACATCGTGGTCGTCGATCACGAGGATCTTGATCGGCGTGTGGCCCAGTCTTGCGTTGGCGTTCATCGGGTCTAGCCTAGCATCCCCCGGGGTCTCGGGTCATGCTCCGTATCGCAGTCCACTCACGGACGCTCCGCACAAGACGCAAGGTGATGCTGATGCGTGCGCCCTCGACGGCGGGCTCTTTCGGCACTCGATGCCGCCAGTGGCGCTGCATGGGGCCGGCCATCAGCAGTAGCGAACCGCTCTCGAGGACAAGCTGGCGGCGCAGTCCGGCCTGACTTCGGTGGCGCAGTTCGAAGCGCCGCGCCACACCGAGACTGAGGGTGGCGATCACCGGCTCCGGCCCCAGCACGGCCTCGTCGTCGCTGTGCCAGTCGACGCTGTCCCGGCCCGAGCGGTAGCAGTTGAGCAGCGCGCTGTTGAAGCGCTGGCCGGTGATCGTCTCGACCTGGCCGCGCAGCGCCGCAAGTGCCGGCGTCCAGGGATGGCTTGCGAGGCGAGTGCCCGAGTAGCCGTAATTGGTGCCGGGATCGCCGTACCAGACATTGAGGCGCGGGATCGTCAAGGGCCGCCCGGCGATACGGATCAGGCTCTGTTCCCAGGGCGCTTTGGTCTCCAGTTCCCGGAACAGATCCTGTGCCGCCGGCGCCGCCAGAAAATCCGGCCAGTGGGTGAGTTCCGCATCCGGCAGCGCCAGCCGTTCAACGGCCTCAAAGGGCAGCGGCGCGGTCGTCATGGGCCTGCCAGTCCGCGCCAAGTATCCGGGGCTCGGGTTCCAGTTCGACGCCGAATCGGCCCGCCACGGCCGCGCGGATCTCCCGCGCCAACGCCAGCAGCGCGGCGGCGCCGCCGCCACGATTCACCAGCACCAGCGCCTGCTGGTCATGCACGCCGACCCCGGCGCGCTCGACGCCTTTCCAGCCGGCGCGCTCGATGAGCCAGGCGGCTGCCAGTTTGACGCCGCCGTCCGCCGCCGGAAACGTCACCAGGTCCGGAAAACGTATCGCCAATATCCGCGCCTGCTCCGCGCTCACCACCGGATTCTTGAAGAAGCTGCCGGCATTGGGCACGCGCGCCGGGTCGGGCAGCCGCGCGCGCCGCAGGGCTACGACGGCAGCGGCGATACGCTCCGGGGTGATCTCGGCGGTCGGTAGCGCGGCGAGCGCCTCGCGCAGGGCGGGGTACGTCAGCACCGGGGCGGGCCGGCGGCTCAGGGCAAGGGTCACCGAAGTGATCAGCCAGGCATCGCGGCCAGCGCCCTTGAACAGGCTGTCGCGATAGCCGAAACCGCAGTCGGCTTGGGAAAAACGCCGCGTCGCGCCGGTCGCCATGGCGATGGCTTCCAGGGCGACGAACCGACTTTCCAGCTCCACGCCGTAGGCACCGATATTCTGAATGGGCGCGGCGCCGACGGTGCCCGGAATCAACGCCAGATTTTCCAGGCCATACCAGCCGCGCGCGAGGCAGTACTCGACCGTCTGATGCCAATCCTCGCCGGCGCCGACTGCAAGGTGAATCACGTCCTCGCGCTCGGCGATGAGCGCGCGACCGCGAATACCGACCTGTACCGTCAGCCCCGGCAGATCGCCGGCGAGCACCACATTGCTGCCGCCACCCAGCACCGTCACCGGCAGGCGTTGCTCGCGGGCGAAGTCCAGGGCGGCGCGCGCCGCGACGACGTTCTCGACGCGGGCGAAATACGCGGCCCGGGCGGCCAGCGCCAGGCTGTTATGGCACTGCAGTTCGACATCGCGCTGAATGTCCATATCTATTCCAGCGCATGCCGCGCGCGCAGCGCCGCCAGCAGGCCGTCGGCCGCTGTCTCGACCAGGTCCAGCACCTGCTCGAAGTGGCGGGCGTCGCCGTCGTAGGGATCCGGCACTTCGAGACTGCCGTGACAGCCTCCGGCACGCAGAAACAGATCGAGTTCGCCGCGATACCAGTTCGGCCGCAAGCGTTCGAGGTTGCGCAGGTTGGCGTTATCCATGGCCAGGATGTAGCTGAAATGGCGGAAATCCGCCGGCGCCACCTGACGCGCGCGCAAGTGTTCCAGATCGTAGCCACGCGCGAGCGCGGCCCGCTGGGTGCGGGGATCCGGCGGCAGGCCGAGGTGCCAGTCGCCGGTACCGGCGGAATCCACCCGGATCGCTTCGGCGAGCCCCGCGCGTTCCACTCGCCGCGCGAAGACGCCGTGCGCGGTCGGCGAGCGGCAGATGTTGCCGAGACAGACGAACAGCACGCCGATGGATTGCGGTCCGGTCATGCATCCCGTCCCAGCAACGCACGCACCCGTTCGAGGTCGGCCGGGGTATCCACGCCACCGGGTACCGGCACCAGTGCCGGCGCCACATGAATGGCGACGCCCCGGGCCAGAAAACGTAATTGCTCCAGGGCTTCCACGGCTTCCAGCGGCGCCGGTGGCCAGCGGGTGAACGCGTGCAGTGCCGCGACCCGATAGGCGTAAAGGCCGATGTGACGCAGCGGCGGACAGCGCGGGTCGATGCCTCCTTCGCCGCGCAGCACCCGATCCCGTGCCCAGGGGATGGGGGCGCGGCTGAAGTAGAGCGCGCGGTCGGCCGCGCACACCACCTTGACCGCGTTGGGGTCGGCCAGCACCTCTTCGTCGGTAATCGGCTCACACAGGGTCGCCACGCCGCAGTCAGGGTTGGCTTCAAGATTGGCCGCTACCTGATTGATTACTGAGGGTGGAATCAGGGGTTCGTCACCCTGCACATTGACCACGATGGCGTCGTCATGCCAGCCGCACAGCCGCGCCACCTCGGCCAGGCGGTCGGTCCCCGAGGCGTGATCGACCGCTGTCATCAGAGCGACGCCGCCATCCGCCCGTACCCGGTCATGGATGCCCTCATGGTCCGTCGCCACCACCACACGGGCCGCGGCGCTCGCCAGCGCGGCTTGCCGCACCCACTCGACCATGGGTTTGCCGGCGATATCGAGCAAGGGTTTGCCGGGCAGTCGGGAGGAGCCGATGCGGGCCGGGATCACACAATAAAACATAGTTTTTTCATCATGTTGAATTGATTGTCTAAACTACATTATCAATTTTGTCGAGCAACTGCTCCCAGCCCGGGTCGGCGAGCTCCGCGACCACGTCAAGCACCCAGGTCTGCGCGTTGGCAATGGCTTCGCACTTCACCGCGTCCTTGGCGGTAATCACCACTGGCAGCGCGTCTGAAAAGGTCAGATCCGCAGCGCTGAACACATGGTGATCCGGCCTGGGGCGCAGGTCCACCACGAACCCGAGCGCCTCCAGTGTCGCGCGCAGCCGCTCGGGATTGCCGATGCCCGCTACCGCATGCACGCGGGGAGACCCACACATATCTGTCCGCTGTTCGCCGAGAAAAGCGTCCACAGCCAACCGGCGCCCGGAGGCGAGATGGCGGAAGCCCAGCGGACGCAGCTGCATCCGGAAACAGGTCCGCGGCGGTCGATAGGCACCGCCATTGACCACCACGGCATCCACTTCGTCGAGCCGCGACGGCGGCTCCCGCAACGGTCCCGCCGGCAGGCAGCGGCCATTGCCGAGACCGCGGGTACCGTCCACCACGGCGATCTCGAAGTCGCGGTGCAGGCGGTAATGCTGGAGACCGTCATCGGAGAGCACCAGATCGCAGTCGCAATGGGCCAGCAGCCAGAGCACCGCCGCGCGGCGATCCGGACACACCACCACCGGACAGCCGGTGGCGTGCGCCAGCAGGCACGGCTCGTCACCCACCGCGTCGGCGCCATGGGCCGCGGTGACCAGCAGCGGCTCCCGACCCGCGGCGCCGCCGTAGCCACGGCTGACGATGCCGGGACGGCGGCCGCGCGCGCGCAACCGCTGCGCGAGCGCGATCAACAGCGGCGTTTTGCCGGTACCGCCGACACTGATATTCCCGATCACCACCACGGGCACCGCGAAGCGCGTCCCCTGGTGACGCCGCTGCAACCAGCGCCGCCGCCAGCGCGCGATCAGAGTGAACAACCAGCCGACCGGCGCCAGAACCCGTATCCAGCCGCCCGGCCGGAACCAGGCGCGCTCGAGCGCGGTCACGACGCCGCCCGCACCTGCGGTTCGAACTGCTGGTAATACAGCGTCGCGTAACGACCGCCGGCGGCGAGCAACTGCGCGTGGGTGCCCTCCTCCAGAATCCGGCCCGCTTCCAGTACCAGGATGCGGTCGGCTTTTTCCACCGTGCTCAAGCGGTGCGCGATGACGAAGGTGGTGCGGCCACGCATGGCGACATCGAGTGCCGCCTGGATGTGTCGCTCCGATTCCGAATCCAGCGCCGAAGTGGCTTCGTCAAGAATCAATATCGGGGCGTCCTTGAGCAGCGCCCGGGCGATCGCAAGGCGCTGGCGCTGGCCGCCGGACAGCAGCACGCCGTCGTCGCCGATGGGCGTCTGAAAGCCCTGCGGCAGCGCCTCGATGAACTCCAGCGCACGCGCCTGGCGCGCCGCTTCGCGCACCTGCTCCGGAGTGCGGCCGGCCAGTTCGCCATAGGCGATGTTGTTGTAGACGGTATCGTTGAACAGCACCACATGCTGACTGACAAAGGCGATCTGCCGGCGCAGGTTGGCGAGCCGGTAGTCGCTGATTTCCCGGCCGTCGAGCAGAATGCGGCCAGCCTGGTAGTTGTAGAAACGGGGGATCAGGCTCACCAGCGTGGTCTTGCCGCTGCCGGACGACCCCACCAGGGCGACGGTTTCCCCCGGCGCCACCCGAAACGCAATGTCGTTCAGCACCGGAGCGGCGCCGTCACGATAGGCAAAAGTCACCCGCTCAAACACAAACGTCCCGGCCACGCGCTCCACCTCATGAGTGCCGGCATCGGGTTCTTCCGCCTCGTCGAGGGTCTGGAACAGGGAATCGGCGGCCGCGATACCGCGCTGGATGACCGCATTGACCTGGGTGAGTTGCCGTACCGGTTTGGCGAGCATGCCGGCGGTGAACAGGAATTTCGTGAAGCCGCCCACGGTCATGTCGGCCAGCATGGTGGGCGTCAGCACCAACCACATCAGCATGCCCATGATGCCCGCGAGCAGGAGCTGCACCACCGGCGTCGACAGCCCTTCGGTCAGCTCCAGCTTGAGGCTCTGGCGACGATTGACGTCGCTCGCCCGCGCCAGGCGGCCGCGCTCATAGTCCTTGCCACCGTAGAGATGCATCTCCCGCTGCCCGTTGACCGCCTCGTTGGCGACCTGAGCGACGCTGCCCATCGCGGCCTGGATCTTCTTGCCGAGGCGGCGAAAGCGCGTGCTGACCACACTGATGATCAGCGCCACCACCGGCATCAGCGTGAGAAACACCAGCGCCAGGCGCCAGTTGAGATGAATCAGGTAGGCCAGCAGGACGATCGTCAGGAACCCTTCGCGGATGATCACCTTGAGGGCGCTGGTGGTGGCGCCCATGACCTGAAACACGTGATAGGTGAGCTGGGCCACGATGTGGCCGGACATGTTGCCGTCAAAATAGGCGGTGGGCATGCGGGTATACTTGTCGAACACCTGAGTGCGCAGGGTATGGACTACGGCCTGCGCTACATAGCTCATGCCGTAGTTGCCGACCAGAAACCCGATGCCGCGGATCACCGCAATCACGATCAGCATCACCGGCAACACCACGCGTGCCTGCGCCAGCACGTCGTCGCCTCCCACGAGATAGGCAGCAATCCGGGCGGTGACCCCCGAGTCCACCATCTTCACGCCGAGACCCCCGGTGTCCACCGCCTCCCCGGTCACCTGAGTCAGCACATTCACCAGGTAGCCGAACACATCGATAAAGGCCACCTCCATGATGCCGAACAGCCACAGACCCAGCACGGCGAGGAGAAACACGGGAACATAAGGCCGCACATAGGCCATCAGCCGCAGATAGATCCGCAGGCTGGAGCGTTCGGAACGATGACGGTCGGCAGACATGGGGGCCCCTATTCCGACCGGGCCTCGGGCTCGGGCTGCTGGGTGGTGATATTGAGGTGGACAAACCCGGCCTTGCCCGCGGCGTCCATGGCGGTGATCACTGCCTGGTGGGACGCCTTGCCGTCGGCGCTGATCGTCAGCGGAGTGTCGGTGTTGCCGGCGGCCAGCTCGCGCAGCCCGCGCACCAGCGTATCGCCTTGACGGTTGATGAGCGCAATACCATTGATGGCGTAGCCGCCCTCGCGGTCAACCGAAATTTCGATGCTCTGCTCGGGCGCTTCGCTGGGCGCGACATCCGCCGTCGGCAACTGGATGGTCAGGCGGGACTCCTTGGCGAAGGTGGTGGACACCATGAAGAAGATCACCAGCAGAAAAACCACGTCCACGAACGGCGTGATGTCGATGCCGGGCTCGACCCGTTTTCGGCGCTGAAATTTCACCCGCGCTTCCGCGTCGCCGCCGGCGGCTTGCGTTCGTCGTGCAGGGCATCCACCAGCTTCACCGCCCGCTCCTGCATTTCGACCACCAGGCAGTCGATACGGCGCTCGAAAAAGCGATGGCAGACCAGTGCGGGAATCGCCACGATCAAACCCGCCGCGGTGGTAATCAGGGCTTTGGAAATACCGCCGGCAAGCAGTGCCGCGTTGCCGCTGCCATGCGCCATGATGGCGCTGAACGCCTCGATCATGCCGAGTACCGTGCCCAACAAGCCGAGCAGCGGCGCGATGCTGGTGACGGTACCCAGCACGCCGACAAAACGCTCCAGGCTGTGAATCACCTGCGTGGCGGTCTCCTCGACGCTGTCTTTCATGACTTCGCGACCGTGATCGACATTGCCGAGCGCGGTCGCGAGGATCTGTCCCAGCGGCGAGGATCCGCGCAATTCATCGAGTCGCTCGCGCGTGATGCCTTCTTCGTGCACCCAGTGCCACACCTGGCTCAGCAACTGGCTCGGCACCACGCGCTCCGGCCGCAACGCCAGAAAACGCTCGACCGCGATCACCACGGCAAGCACGGAACAACCGATAATCGGCCACATCACCCAGCCACCGGCAACGATCAGCTCGAACACTCAATATCCTCGAAACAAACAATGATTCGGCATGTTATGCCAGAACGCCGCACTATCGAAACGGTGCGACCTCAATCCCTTTCCCAGTAGCGCGGCCGGTCACGCCGCGCGCTCTCGACGCGCGGCTCCGGGTCCATCCCTTGCTGTTCCCAGCTGAAACTGAGCGCGCCGTCAAACGCCGTGTTCCAGTCGCGGGCTCCCACTGCCTGGTAGCGGGCGACCACCCGCGGATGCGGGTGCCCGAAGCGGTGGCGAAAGCCCGCCGAATAGACCACATGCGCCGGCCGCAGCCGATTCACAAATGGCGGCGACGAGGAGGTTTTGCTGCCGTGGTGCGGCGCGATCAGGAGTTCAATGCTGCCCGGCAGCGCGGCATCGGCGAGCAACAGCGCCTCGACATCGGATTCGATATCCCCGGTCAGCAGCACGCGCGCCTGACCAGCTTCGATCAGGACGACGCAGGAACGCGCGTTGTCGCGCGGCACGGGTTGACCGGGCATTGGTCCTTCCGGGTGCAGGACGCGGAAATCGACGCCGTCCCACTGCCAGGATTGACCGCGCTGGCAGCCTTCCGTCTCCGGTCCCGCGCCCTCCGGGACCACCCCCCGCAACAGACGCGCGGGTCGATAATGACGCAGCAGTCCGCCTTCCCCGCCGCTGTGATCGGCATCCGGATGACTCACCACCAAGAGGTCGAGCTGCCGCCAGCCCCGCCTGCGCAGATGGGGCGCGATAATAGCATCGCCGGCATCGAACCGATCGCTGAAAGCGGCGCCGGTGTCGTAGACCATGACGTGCGCCGGCGTCTCCACCACCACCGCCAGCCCCTGCCCCACATCCAGCACGGTTACCCGCAGCGCCGGCCGGGATGGGGGTCCGGCCAGCGCCAATGCGGCCAACACAATGGCACTCAGATAACGCAGCCCCAGCCCGCGCGGCGCAAGCGTCAACGCCGCGGCCAGCGCCGGCAGCGTCACCTGCACCCAGCTCACCCCGCTTGCCGGGGCCCAGCCCGCCTGGCCGGCCAACTCGGCGGTCGCGGCGAGCGCGGTATCGAACCACTGGAGCGACCAACCGGCAATCCACCAACACCAGTCCGCGAGCGCCGGGGCAACGGGAAACAGTGCAACCCCCGCCAGACACAGAGGCACCGTCAGGGTCTCGATCCAGGGGATTGCCAACAAATTGACCACCGGGGCAAGCAGCGGCAGGTTGCCGAAAAACCCGAGCAGCGCCGCGGCGGTTCCTGTCGAAATAACCAGTTGCGCGTCGATCAGTGCGTGGACGCGGTGGCGCCGGAGACGCGGACCAAAGTAGGCGAGCAATACCGCGACCGCGCCAAACGACAGCCAGAATCCCGCCGCCAGCGGCGCCAGGGGTTCGATCACTGCAATGACGGCGAGTGCCCAGATAAAACCGGCAAACCGCATGCCGTGGCGGCGCAGCAGCAATACCGCCAGAAACACCGAGAGCATGATGAACGCACGCAGGGTCGCCAGCCCGAATCCGGCCATCAGCGTATAGAGCCCGCCGGCGATCCAGGCCGCCAGCGCGCCGACGTGGCGCGCCGGCCATGACACGCCCACCGCCGCAAGCGCGCGTCCCACCCAGGTGCCCAGCAGGAACCCGAACCCGGCGGCGAGCGCGATATGAAACCCGGAAATCACCGCCAGATGCACGACACCGGCGGCGCGCATCCGCTCCCACATGGCCGGCGAGATGCCGCGGTCATCCCCCACCGTGAACGCGCGCAACAAAGCGCGTCCGGCATCGGGTACAGGCAGTGCTTCCAGATGTTCGGCGAGGTCCGCGCGCCAGGCATCGATGGACCAAGGCGCAGGCGCACGCAACTGCTGGTTATCGGGACCCGCGCGCACATAGCCGGTAGCAGAGACGCCCCGGGAAAACAGCCAACCGCCATAATCGAAGCCACCCGGATTGGCGAAACCCCTGGGATGGCGCAGACGCAGGACCAATTGCCAGGTTTCGCCGGGGCTCAGTTCCGGCGCGTGTCCGTACCAACTCAGGCGCAGGCGGCGCAGGGGCGGCGGCGTTGCCCCGCCAAGAGATTCAACGCGGGAGACCAATAGCTCGAAGTGCAAGGCCCGGGCGTCGCGACTGGGGAGTCCGACCACAGTCCCTGCAACCCGATACTCGGTTTTGTCGAGCGCGGCGGGCAACTGCGCCGCCAGCCGCGCCTGCCCCCAGAGCGTCGCCCAGAACACACCGGCGCTGACGCCGAGCAGGATCAGCGCCACCGTCCTGCCGCGCCGCCAGCACAGGGCGGTGGCGCACAGGAGCAGCGCCACGCCGGGCACAACCAGTGGCGGCAGCGCCGGCCACAACACCGATGAATAACTGCCCGCTGCAAAAGCAAGCAAAAACTGCGGCATACACGTCCCTGTGATGGCCTTCCGCAAGCGTGCGGCTTCTTCTCAGTCTAGCGCAGTCCGGGGTGGCGCCGCGGGAGTTGGCCGGTTAGCCTAGCGCGATGAAACATCTGCTCATCATTTATCACAGCGGCGGCGGGAAGACGGAATCCATGGCACAGGCGGTACATGCGGGCGCACAGCGCGAACCCGATGTCGAAACCCGTTTGCAGAGGGCCTTTGACAGCGGTCTCGACGACCTGCTGTGGGCGGACGGCCTGATTTTCGGCACCCCGGAAAATTTCGGTTACATGAGCGGCGCGCTCAAGGATTTTTTCGACCGCACTTTTTATCCGGCCGAACCGTATCGGCTCAATCTGCCCTACGCCCTGTTCGTGGGCGCCGGCAACGACGGCACCGGCGCGGCGCTGGCGGTAGAGCGCATCGCGCTGGGCTACCCCTTGCGCAAAATGGCGGAGCCCGTGATCGTCGCGGGAGAACTCACGAAACAACAACTGCAAGCCTGCGACGAACTGGGACAGGCGATGGCGGCGGGACTTGCACTGGGGATTTTTTGACGATGACAGCACCACATCCGGACCGATCCACGCCATGACCACGGCACTCATTCTCGGCGGTGGCGGTGCACGCGCCGCTTACCAGGCAGGCGTACTCCAGGCGGTGGCGGAGTTGCTGCCGGATCGGATCCTGAATCCATTCCCCATCATCTGCGGCACCTCGGCCGGCGCCATCAACGCGCTCTCGATCGCCGGCCATCCAGGCGCATTCCGCGCCGGGGTGGCGGGCCTGCAGGAGATCTGGCGCAACCTGCGCGCGCAGGACGTCTATCGCACGGATTTTCTCGGTGTCGCCCGCAACTCCCTCGGTCTGCTGGCGTCGCTGATACGGGGCGGCTGCCCTCCGGGCCACACGCTCGCCCTGCTCAACAATTCGCCGCTGCGCAGCCTGCTGGAACGGCATATCCGTTTCGACCGGATCGCCGCGGCCCTGACGGGCGGACATCTCGATGCGGTCTGCATCACCGCTCTCCATTACGGCAGCGGGCAGTCCGTCAGTTTTTTCCAGGGACGCCGGGACAACTGGGAACGCAACCGCCGCTGCGGGCTGCGCACCGAACTGAACCTCGAACACCTGATGGCCTCCACGGCGATTCCCCTGCTGTTTCCGGCCACTCGAATCGGCGATCACCATTATGGCGACGGCGCGCTGCGGCAACTGAAACCGCTGAGCCCGGCGCTCCATCTGGGCGCGCGGCGGCTGTTCGTAGTGGGCGTCAGCGATAACTTCAGGCACAAACCCAGCGCAACCCCGACACGCAATCCACCGTCGGTGGGACACATCCTGGGCCAACTGCTCAACAGCGCTTTCATCGACGCCATCGAAAGCGATCTCGAAACCATGGAAACCATCAACGCGCTGGCCGTCGAAATTCGTCCCGAGCGGCGCCATGCTCCGCCCATTGCACATCTCGAACCCGTCGAAGCACTGTGCATCTCGCCATCGGAGCCGATCGACAAGATTGCCGCCCAGCACTACCAGGAGCTGCCGCACAGCGTGCGCCTGTTCCTGCGCGCCATCGGCGCCACCACCCGCAGCAGTGGCGCCAGTGCCGCCAGTTATCTGCTGTTCGAGCCCGGCTTCTGCGGCAAACTGCTCGACCTCGGCTACCGGGACGCACTCGATTGCAAGGACCGCGTTCGCGCTTTTTTCCGCCTCTCCGACACCCTTGACGAACCCGGGGCTATTCGGGCCGGTACACCTTGATGGGGTGGTAGGATTTCTGAAACTCCGGTTGATCGGCCCATTTCAGCCCGCAACTGACGCCGCCATCGATCACGAAATGCTGCCCGGTAACAAAGGTGGAGCGGTCACCGGCCAGCCAGCACGCCATCTGGGCAATGTCGTCCGGCTCGCCCGCGCGGGGAATCGCCTGGGCCTTGGCGAACGCCGGTTTGACGCGATCGATCAACGTATCGGAACGCCCTACCGTATTGGCGGCGAGCGGCGTGGCGATAAACCCCGGACAGATGGCGTTCACCCGCACATTGTGCTCGCCCAGCTCCATCGCCACCGATTTGGACATGTGGATCACCGCGGCCTTGGCGGCGGCATAGGGGTGCGGACTGTAGCCCGCCTTCAGCCCGGCGATGCTGCCGGTGTTGATGATGCTGCCGGATTTCTGGCGCATCATGATCGGCGCCGCGTGCTTGATGCCGAGAAATACCCCGCGCACCAGCACATCGAACGTCATGTCGAATTCATCGACGGGAATCTCGGCAATCGGTCCCAGCACCCCGCCGAAACCGGCGTTGTTGAAGATGCAGTCGAGCCGACCCCAGCGGCTCACCGCGAGCTCCACCGCCGCCTTGACCTGCGCCTCGTCGCGCACCTCGACGCGCGCGAAGGCGGCGCTGGCACCGCCCAGCTCCGTCGCGAGCGCGCGGCCGCGTTCCTCCTGCATGTCCGCGATCACCACCCGCGCGCCCTCCTCGATGAAGAGTCGCACGCTGCGTTCGCCGATGCCGCTGGCACCGCCCGTGATCACCGCCACTTTTCCGTTCAGCTCACCCATCGTTCGTCTCCCATCACTGTCGTTTCAAAGAATGCCGCATCGAAAAACCGTTGCCTTGCCAACCTTCATCCCGCCGCCGGTATGCGCGCGCCGGCATCGATCCAGATCTGACGCGCGCAGGCCATGAGTTCGCCCGTCACCGCATGGATCGCCACGCCCATGAAGCGTTTGCGCCCTTCCGGCGGAGCAAGTTGCCAACTGCTGACAATATAGGATTCACCGGCCCCCAGCGGCCGTTTCAGCGAAGCGGCGCAGGTGCCGAGCAACTGGATGCCGACGTCCGGCGCGAGTGCCGCGATGGCATAGCCGCCGGGGCAATCCAGCGCGGCCCAGACCTGTATCGGTGCGACCTGGCCACGCTCATCCAGCAGCTCCGGTCCGGGCTCCCAGACCCCCGCGACAATGTTGTCGCCACCCTCCGGCAACGGCCCGCAAAACAGGCGCAGACCTTCGCCCGGTTCGCGCCTGGGGCTGCACACATAGCAGCCCCGCACATCGCTCGCATGCAGAAACCGAAAGCGCGTGGCGGCGGCGCGCGCGGCCGCCAGCGCGGGGGGTGCCGGCACCTCGAGTTCCAGGCGCAGCGCGTGCGCCCGGCCCAACTCCTGCGCGCCCAGATAGCAGCTCACCGCGCCGTCCGGGTGGCGCCTGATCGCCAGCGGCGTGCCAAGCGGAAAGCCCCGCATGATCCGCACCTCGGCGTCGCCGGGGACGAAAGCCGCCATGGCGCCGGCGACGTAGCCGCCGTTGCCGCGCCCTACCGCGCCGTTGTAGCGCGCATCGATGTACAGGGTCTCGCTCATCTGGCCCGGGCCCGGAAAACCGGCGGTCATTTTACGCCAGGGAAGCCGAAACCCAAGGCGATCCGGCACGCCGACCCGAGCGGCCACCCGCGCTACCCCGCCAGTGACGGCGCAGGCTCCATGCGCCATGCTCACGGGATATCGAGCTCGTCGCCCTGCGCTTTGGCTTTATTTTGGATGCGCGCCTACCGATCTTGCCCGACACTGCCCGACATTGCGCGCAATGACGGAGTGCTACGATGAGAGACTTGACCCCTTTTTTGTGTTCCCCTCCACCAAGCGGTCTGTCGATCCGCGCTTCGGCATGGTGCGATGCCATCAGTGTACGAAAAGCTTCTTCAGTGCGTACAATGCGAGACCCCGTTGACTCGCTATGTTGCTTTCTTCCTCGGAGGTCTTCGCGCTGCAATGTTACAATGAGAGACTTGACCCCCTTGTCCCTTGACCCCCTTGTCCCTGAGAACGGAAAACGGCGACAAAGCATGAATGTGCCTTCTTCTAACGGTTGGTGTGTCCACTTGAACTGCCGCGATCGCGTCGGCGATGTGCAAGCCAGGCAGCAAGCCCACTGAAAAGCACAAGCCACGCCAGGTAAATGACCCCAAGTGCCACAGCGGCGATAAGCCAGAAGCCACTGTCGGCGTCCTCAGTGCCGGCTCGAAACAACACCCAGCCCACAGGCACGTACCGATCTATATGCGGACCGATCCAAGGGGTCAGCAATGTCGCAACGATTGCCAGCCACCAGCGGTGGGTTTGCATTCACTCCTCGAAAAGTCGGTAAGTCATGAGATGCTTAACGCTCAGGTTCAGCGGCGTTGCGGAGCGCAGCGAAGCAACGTCGGCTGCAACCCATTGTTAGGTCGTCCCGCGCAATGCCGGCAGGCAAGCAATTGCAATCTGTTCGACATGCCGGTGATCTGTTCCGCAACAACCGCCCATGACATTCAGTCTCTTCAGCTTGTGCGTCCTCAGTGCTGCGTACTCCTGCCCAAGCTCGGTGGGGTTGCCCGCATCAAGTTCGGAGGCCTCGTTCAGCTCGGCGTGGCTCATCCTTGATGCATTGGCGCGAAGGCCGCGAATCCGCGCTACCCACGGCTCATCTCCACGCACTACATGGTCGAAGTGGCTCGAATGAGCGCAGTTGATCATGAAGTAGGCCGGATACCCCGAGGTGGCATCGTCGACTTGCCTGATTGCATCTGACAGAGGCTGCCCCGTCGGGAGATTGCCGTCGGTCTCCACCGTAAAGGAGATGACGACGGGCATGTTCGCCTGCTTCGCGGCCCGCGCGATCCCGACCGCCTCCTCGGCGTAGTTCATGGTGATGGCGGTCACCAGGTCAGCGGCGGTATCCGCGAACGTCTCGACCTGCATCCGATGGTAATCCTCGGCTTCTCTTTCCGACATCGCAGTATCCGGTATGTATCCGTCCCCGCGCGGCCCGATGCACCCGCTGATGACGACCGGCGTCCGGCCGGTTTCATACTCGTTTCGGATGTCTTCGAGCAGACGGACTGACTTCCTGTTGATTTCTGCAAGAGCCTCGAGGCTGTAGCCGAGCTTCTCTCCCCAGTCGCGGTTCGCCCGCCATGTCGCGGTTTCCAGAATGAGCCCGGTATTGAACTTCCTGGCCAGATCCCCGTATGTCCGGAAGTACTTCCGCAGGGCATTCTCGCCTTCCTGTGTCCTGAGCAGGTGAAAAGCGGCAAAAAATGGAAGTTCCTGCCCGTCGAGGAAAATAAGCGTGGTTTCGATTCCGCCATCGGTCATGAAGAAATCGCCTCCAAGCTGAGGCGGTGTGCTTCTATATTTAGTCATAACTGTCTCCTTCCTTCTGGATGTTCGTTGCGACCTAATCGGGATAGGAAGAAGCCTCGCGGCCCCTCCCTCCCACACCACCGGACATACGGGTCACGTATCCGGCGGTTCGATGAATTGAATTCCTACCGTGGCACAAGGCTGGGTAATCCCAAGTTGTTGAAGTAGCGCAATGGCAATGCAACCGCCAATGCCGGTGTCTTCGACAGCCGCCATGGACCATGGGCCGATTTGCTGGTGTTCCACGCTTCGCGGACCGATACGCCACGTTTGCGTAGTTCCCGATAACCGGCAGAGCCCCATTGTTTCCAGAGATAGCAACGTAACTTGCGTCGTACCCATTTGTCGATATCGCGCAGAGGACTCAGCACTTCAGCTATGCCAAAGTACGCTTTCCAACCAAGCAGGGTTTTCCTCAGCTCTGCCACGACAACGCCTATGTGGCTGCCTCGTGTACGACGGGTCAGGTCCCGCACGCGGTCCTTGAGCCTGGCAATGGCCTTGTCGGCCACCTTCAGCTTGGCGCCGTTGCGGCTGACCGTGAAGCCCAGAAACTTCCGATTCTTGGGCCTGTCCACCGCGCTTTTCAGCGGATTCACTGTGAGTCTCAGTGTGTCACTGACGTAGCGTGTCACGCTGGCCATCACCCGCTCTCCCGCACGCTTGCTTTTGACCAGAATGTTACAGTCGTCGGCATAGCGGGCGAAGCGGTGGCCGCGCCGGTCCAGTTCCCAATCCAGTTCATCCAGCACCACGTTGGCCAGCACCGGCGACAACGGGCCGCCTTGCGGCACGCCCATCGTCGTGGATTCGATGCGCCCATCCACGTTCACGCCCGCCTTCAGGAAACGATTGACCAAGCGCAGCAGGCCGGTATCCGAACAACGACTCTTGAGTCGCGCCATCAGTCGGTCATGATTCACCCGGTCAAAGAAGGCTTGCAGGTCCATGTCCACCACCCAACCGTAGCCGCCCCGGATAGTCGCTTGCACTTCGCGCACGGCCTGATGGGCCGAACGCGCTGGGCGAAATC
>CAMTUJ010000002.1:0-70225 GCA_947084925.1 uncultured Gammaproteobacteria bacterium | reverse complement strand
GTTGAAAAACTACTGCGGCAGCCATCTGCTTCGTTGCGCGGTGCTCGCTCCCTCGCCTATCTACTTGATATGTCTCGGTCGCTGCGCGCCGTGCGCCTCGCATCTGGCCGCCTCGCGACGTTTTTCAACAAGCTGCTAGTGGCCGTCGGGTCCTAGCATGCGCGCGGGATCGACCAGACGGTCGAAAGCCTCGGCATCCAGGTAGCCCAGCGCCAGCGCCGCCTCCCGCAACGAAATGCCTTCGGCAAAGGCCTTCCCGGCAATTTTAGCGGCGCAATCGTAACCGATTACGGGATTCAATGCCGTTACCAGCATCAGGGAACGCTGGAGGTGCAGCGCCAGTTGTGCCGGTTCGGCCTGGATACCCACCACGCAATGCCGGCGGAAGCTTGCCATGGCATCGGTCAGCAGTGCGCAGGATTCCAGCACGTTATGGATGAGCAGCGGTTTGAAGACATTGAGCTCCAGATGGCCCTGACTGCCGGCAAAGCCCACCGCCGCATCATTGCCCATGACCTGTACCGCCACCATGGTGAGCGCCTCGACCTGCGTCGGATTGATCTTGCCCGGCATGATCGAACTGCCGGGTTCGTTGGCGGGCAGCCGCAGCTCGCCGAGGCCGGTGCGCGGCCCGCTGCCGAGCAGGCGGATGTCGCTCGCGATCTTGAACAGTGCCGTGGCCAGCACCCGCAGGCGTCCGTGCAGGTCCACCAGGGCTTCGTGGCCGGCCAGGGCCGCGAATTTGTTCGCCGCACTGGTGAAGGGCATCCCCGACAGCGCGCTCAATTCGGCGGCCACCGCCGGCGCCCAGCCAGCGGGCGTATTCAGGCCGGTGCCCACGGCGCTGCCTCCGAGGGCGATGGCGCCGAGCGCCGGCAGTACCGCCTCCAGACTCGCCTGCGCGTAAGCCAGTTGCGCCGCGTAGCCACCGAACTCCTGCCCGAGTGTCACCGGAGTGGCGTCCATCAAATGGGTGCGGCCGATCTTCACCAGGGATGCGAATTCGACGCTTTTGGCCACCAGCGCGTCCCGCAGCGCGGCCAGCGTCGGCAGCAGGCGTTCCCGCAACTGACGGGCGGCGGCAACGTGCATCACCGTGGGGAACACATCGTTGGACGACTGTGAACAATTGACGTGGTCGTTGGGGTGCACCGGACCTGGATCGCCCCGTTGCCCACCGGCCAGTTCGTTGGCGCGGTTGGCGATCACTTCATTGAGATTCATGTTGGTCTGGGTGCCGCTGCCGGTCTGCCAGATCACCAGTGGAAACTGATCGTCGTGCCGTCCGGCAAGAATCTCGTCACAGGCCTGGCTGATCAGCAGGCTGCGCTCGCTGGACAGTGCGCCGAGCGCGCAATTGGTGCGCGCGGCCGCCTTTTTCACCAGGGCGAAGTCGTGGATGAACTCGATTGGAAAGCGCTGGCCGCCGATCCGGAAATGTTCCAGGGAACGCTGGGTCTGCGGGCCCCACAGCGCCGTCGCGTCGATGGCGACCTCGCCAAGCGAGTCCCGCTCGCGCCGCTGCCCGCTCATCGCCGCTCCGCCGGGCACGTCGACCGGATCAGCCGGGCCATGGGCGCATCCCTAGTCGGTGGATGGGACCAGTCCGAGGTGCGTTGTGTCGACATTCCGGACGACCACCGGTCGGCGCTCGTCCTCCCGCAACACATCGACACCGGGCGGCGCGACCTCGAGACCGCTGATGTCGACACTGACGGGAACCACCGGAACACGTTCCTCCGGTTGCAGCACATCGGCGCCAACCGGCGCCAGACTCCATTCGCCCCCGGGGTGCTCGCCGCCGGGGTTCGCCGGCTTTTCCGCAGCGGCGGGCACGTCCGGAGCATCCAGGGGCCGCAATTCGACCAGCGCACCGGCTTCCCGCAGCGCGACGCGGTAGCGCTCGGCGTCGCTGGCGCCGAGATCGCGCCGGATCGCCAGCGGGCGACCGGAAAACAACGTGTTCAGGCGTGCGTCGTCGATCTGGAACAACTGCCGCAGACGCTCGCGGACCTCATGCAGACGCTGACCGGGAACGATATCGCCCCGGAAAAACACATCGTAACGCGGCTCGCTCATGGCCCCATCACTCCTTTCATCCGCCGAATTTTTCCCACAGCATGCCCGCCCACACCAGTACGCACAGCCCCATGCTCAGCAGCACGGCGGCCGATCCCAGGTCCTTGGCGCGTCCGGCCAGCTCCCGCCGCTCCGACCCGTGCAGATCGACCACGGCTTCAATCCCTGAATTGAGCAATTCGACGATCAGCACCAGCACCTGCACACCCAGCAACAGCACCAGATCGCGGGCATTGTCCGCCACCCAGAAGGCCGCCGGTGTCAGCACCAGCGCGATCGACAATTCGGTGCGGAAAGCCTCCTCGTGGCGAAAGCAGGCGCGCAGACCCTGCAGTGAATAGCGCGTGGCATCGAACAGCCGGCGCTTGAGCAGACTGTCGTGGCGCTGGCGGGACTGGCGCGCGTCATCCGCCATCAGGCCACTCCCTGCGCGGCCCGGTGTTCGGCCGCGCCGCCTGCCACGATCCTGGCCGGAACCCCGACCACCGTGGCGCCGGGCGGCACCGGGTCGAGCACCAGACTGCCCGCACCGATCCGGGCGCCGGCACCGATCTCGATATTGCCGAGAATCTGCGCGCCGGCCGCGATCAGCACGCCCGCCCGCACCTTGGGATGGCGGTCACCGCCCTCGCACCCGGTACCGCCCAGGGTGACCGAATGGAGCATCGAAACGTCGTCGCCCACGCTCGCGGTCTCACCGATCACCACGCCGGTGGCGTGATCGATCATGATGCCGCCGCCGATGCGGGCGGCGGGATGAATATCGACCCCGAACCGCTCCGAACACTGGTTCTGGAGAAACAGCGCCAGCGGCCGCCGCCCGGACTGCCAGAGATGGTGGGCGGTGCGATGCACCTGCAAGGCATGAAATCCCTTGAAATACAGCAACGGCATCAGGTAGCGGTCGCAGGCCGGGTCGCGCTCGTGATACGCGACGATGTCGCGGCGCGCATTGACACCGATGTCGGGCGCGGCGGCCAGCGCCTGCGCGAAGACCTGTTGCAACGTCAGTGCCGACACCACGGAACTGCCGAGCAGTTCCGCCAGGTTGTAGAGCAGCGCCGATTCGAGCGTGGCGTGACTCAGGAGCGCGCGGTGGAGGTAGCTGGCCAGCACGGGCTCGTCGCGCGCCGCTTGCGCCGCCTCGTCGCGAATATCCTGCCAGAGTTGATCGCGAACGGTGTTCATCGACACCCCCGATTGTGGGTCCGGACTATCTCGCATCGCCCGACGGGATGCAACGGGCGCTCCCGACGTAGCGCGCAAAGATGATATCCAGATCCTCCAGAATCACTGGCTTCAGCTCGATGTCGGCGGCTTCGATTGCGTCCCGCAGCAGTCGCGGCGACAACCGCGCCTCGAACTCCCGTGCCACCGGTGCAAAGCTCAGATGCCAGGGCTCGGGCGCCACCCCCCCGGTATCCGTCGCGTAAGGCCGGAAGAATTCCGTCCCGGCACCGAGCTCGCGCGTCAGCCAGGCGTGCAAGGCGAAAAAGGGGCCGCCAGGGGCGTATTCCGCCGCGACCAGTTGCAGCCGATAGTCGGCGGCCACCGCCGCCGCGTCCCAGACATCGATGTCGGTGCCCCAGTGATGGCGCGAAGCGCCCGGCAACGCCGACCAGCGCAGGATCGCGTACATCCGCTCGCGATCACCGAGGGCGCTCAGGTCGCGCGGGCGACCCTGATCATCGAGCACCGGCCGTGCGCCGCGCGCCTTGGCATTCCAGATCGCCAGTTGCCGCTCGAACGACCGAAAACCGCTGGCCACCCGCAACGCCAAACCGGCAGCGTTCGCGCGGTCGCACAGGGCCTGGAGCGGGCCTACGACATCGGGATGGAGCTGACACTGGGCGCCGCGGTGATTCCACGTTGCCAGGCAACTCGGATCGTGGCCGGTGAGGCGGGCGCTGGACAGGTTCAAGATCGCTGCACTTGGTGATTCAGGGCCTCAATGATATCGGGATCATCAGTAATGGGGCGGCCGCGGATCCGCGCCCGGGTCGGGACCCGCCGCCACCGCGTCGCGCAGCCGTGCGGCGAGGCGCGCGCACAACCGTTCCAGCGCGTCGATACGCCGCTGCTGGCCATAGACGGCAGCGTCCAGGGTTTTGAGCGTGTCTTCCTGGAAAGCGAGGCGCGCCTCGAGATCGGCAATGCGTGCGGAATCGTCCACAGTCAGTCCTCCATGGGAAGTGCGCCGGTATCGATCAGCACCAGCGGTATCAGGGTCCACGACCGCCGCAGACGCACTTCGAGCTCATAATCCGGCGGCGCGCCGCCGGCCAGTCTTCCCGATAATTTCAGCCGGTCAATGGCGTTGGTGCGGGCTTCGATTTCCACCCGCAGCGCCGACTCCGGCGGCAACGTATGCAAGGGCCCCGCAAAACCTTCCACGACCGGCATACCCCTGATCTTCAGGCGGCACGACAGCGCGGCTATCGCGAGTTTATGGTCCGACGGATTGACGATCCGCACGGCGAGCCGATAGCGCGGACTGCGGCCGGGTCTATCGAGCACACGCATGCTGTCCAGATGGACCTCGGGTACCGCCGCCGGACCCGGACGCCAGAGCGCACAGGAAGGCAGCGGTGTCCCGACCAAGACCATCAGGCAGAGAAACGCGGTCCGCCGAATCATCGCCATTCCACGTCCAGGGTTTTGAGGTCGCTGCCGGGGGAGATTGTCGGCGCGGTGGGGCGTGGCGAGCGCGACGGTCCGCCAGCCGCTCCGATCGCGCTTCCCCTGCCGGCATTTCTGCGCCAAGCTTGTTTCGTGAGAATTCAGATGCTCGTCATTGAATTTTTATCGTTGACGCCCATCTTATCGACTACCCGCGGTCAACACCACGCGGCCAGGAGACATCAAATGCAAAGAATCTTCCTCTTTTTGGCGACCAACATCGCCGTGCTGGCGCTGGTCAGCATCATCGTGAAGGCGCTCGGCCTCGAACAGTACCTGGCGACCCAGGGTGTCGGGACCAACCTGACCGGTCTGCTCGTCATATGTGGCCTGTTCGGCTTCGTCGGGTCCTTCGTGTCCCTGCTGCTGTCGAAAACCATGGCGAAAATGGGCACCGGCACCCGCATCATCAAGCAGCCGGCCACGGCCGACGAACGCTGGCTGATGGAGACTGTTGCCGAGCTGGCCAAAAAAGCCGACATCGGCATGCCCGAAGTGGGGATATTCCCGGCGCAGCAGTCCAATGCCTTTGCGACCGGCTGGAACAAGAACAGCGCCCTGGTCGCAGTGAGCGAGGGGCTGTTGCAGCGTTTCAGCCGCGACGAAGCGCGCGCGGTGCTGGCCCATGAAATCGGCCATGTGGCCAACGGCGACATGGTCACCCTGGCGCTGATTCAGGGGGTGGTGAACACCTTCGTCATGTTCCTGGCGCGCATCATCGGCACGGTCATCGACCGCGTGGTGTTCAAGAATGAACGCGGGCAGGGCTTCGGCTACTTCGCCATTGTCATGGTCCTGCAGCTCGTGCTTGGAGTGCTGGCCAGCATGATCGTGATGGCATTCTCGCGCTGGCGCGAGTATCGCGCCGACGCCGCTGGCGCCAAGTTCGCGACGCGGGGCGCCATGATCGGCGCGCTGCAACGCCTGCGCGCCGAGACCGAGGCGCATGTTCCGAACCAGCTGCCGGACACCCTGACGGCACTGGGCATCTCGAGCGGCTGGAAACAGCACGCGTCGCGGCTGTTCATGACGCACCCGCCGCTGGAAGAGCGCATCGAGGCGCTGCGGCGTGGGGTCTGACGGGTCCGCGCCATCTTTACTGTGTTTCTGTGCCGCATCGATGACATCCCCGTGGGTGGTGCGCGCGCACTGAACCCGCGGGACGACCTGCGCCTGTTCGCCGTGCGCACCGCCGCCGGCGTGGTGGTCTATCGCAACCGCTGTCCCCATGCCGGGTTCGAGCTCAACTGGCTGCCCGAGCGCTTTCTGGACCGCGACGGTCGCCATATCCACTGCCAGGCGCACGGCGCCCTGTTCGACATCGCCACCGGCCGCTGCGTCGCCGGACCCTGTGCCGGCAAGCACCTGGAAGCTGTCACGTTCCGCATCCTGGATGGCGATCTGTCGCTCGATGGCGCGAATTGAGCTGCGCGAGGGGAATTCGAACAGTGGCGCCCGACCGGGCGACCGCGCTACCCTTGCATCGAACACTACCCCGGGGCCACAGCCGTGACCCTGCACTCCCTGCTCCACGAGGAAACCGTCATGAACACAGTCGCCGATAATCTGGAAATCCGCCAACTGGTCGCCAAGTACAACCGCGCCTTCGATTACCGCGATCCCGAAGCCTGGGTAGACACCTTTGCCGCCGATGGCACCTTTGCCATGGGCGGCAAGCAGCTCGCCGCCGGCCGCGAGGCGCTGCTGGCCTTCGCCAAAAAGATGATTCCGACCATGAAGGTCAAGCATTGCACTACCGATGCCATCGTCGAGGTCAACGGCAACAATGCCACCCACGACGCCTATCTGATCCTGGTGGACACCGGCGAGAAAGTCAGCGTGGTGAATTCCGGCCGCTATCTGGACACGCTGGCGAAAATCGACGGTAGCTGGAAGTTCAAGACCCGGGTGGTCGAGATCGACGGCAAGATGTAAGCCGCGTCCGGCGCCGCCAACGCCCCGCCCTGCCAGGGCGTTTTTTGCGCGCGGGCATCACCGCGTTTCGCGAAACTCCAGTTCGCGCTCCAGCGCGATCTCCTCCGGCGCCAGCCGGCAGCCCCACGCCAGTACCTCGACGCCCCGGTTGCGCGCCTGGCGCAGCGCCCGGGCATAGTCCGGGTCGATGTCCGCCGCAGGCACCACCGTCCCGATATCGCTCAACTGCACACAAAACAGCAGCACCGCCCGCGCCCCGGCCGCCGCCATGGCTTCGAGCTCGCGCAGGTGCCTGGCGCCGCGCAGGGTTATGGCGTCGGGAAACGCGGCGAGACCACCGCCCAATGACAGGGTGACGCTCTTGACCTCGACATAGCAGGGTTTGCCGTCGCCCGCGAGCAGAAAGTCGATACGACTGTTTTCGTCGCCGTAGCGCACCTCGCGGCGGAGGCCTCGATAACCCCCGAGCGCGTCGATGCGACCCGCCGCGATGGCCTCTTCGACCAGGCGATTGGCGCGCCCCGTGTTGACCCCGGCCAGCCGACCATCGCCGGTGGTGACGATTTCCAGCGTGCCGGGCAGCTTGCGGCGCGGGTTGGCAGCGCGGGAAAACCAGCAGGGCGCGCCGGGCACCTGACAATTGCGCATGGATCCCGTGTTGGCGCAGTGCAGCGTCAGCACCTCGCCATCCGGCAATCCGACCTCGGCAAAAAACCGCTTGTAGCGACGCAGAAAGATGCCCTGCTCCAGGGGCGGGCTGAACTTCATCGCGCCGCGAGCGCCGTGCGCAGGCGGCTGACCGCGAGTTCGAGGCGCTCCAGCGGCTCGGTGTAGGAGAACCGCACCCGCTGGCGGGCCAGATGCGCGCCAAAGTCGGTGCCCGGGGTAAAGGCGACGCCGGCCCGCTCCAGCATGTCCCAGCAAAAAGCCTCGCAGTCATCCGCCAGACCCGCAATCCCTGCGTAGATATAGAACGCTCCGGCCGGCGCAAAAGGGATGTCGAAACCCAATTCCCGCAACGCCGGCACCAGGAAATCCCGGCGGCGCCGGAATTCGTCACGGCGTGCCTCGAGTTCATCGATCACCGTCGGCTGAAACGCCGCCAGCGCCGCATGTTGCGCGATGCTGGGCGGGGAGATGTAGAAATTCTGCGCCATCACATTGATCGGCTCGATTGCCGCCTCGGGCAGCACCATCCAGCCCAGCCGCCAACCCGTCATGCCGAAGTATTTGGAGAAACTGTTGACGACGAAGGCCGCGTCGGTGAACTCCAGGATCGAAGTCTCGGACTCGTCATAGACCAGCCCGTGATAGATCTCGTCCACCACCAGGGCACCGCCGCGCTCCCGGGTGGCAGCGTGCAGCGCGGCCAATTGATCGCGCGCGATGATTTCACCGGTGGGATTGCTGGGCGAGGCCACCAGCGCACCCACCGAGTTGGGGCGCCAGTGTGCCGCCAGCGCCGCGGCGGTCAGCTGGTAACGCTCGGCCGCCACTACCGGCACCCACTGCGGTTCGCCGCCGGCACGACGGACGAAATTGGCATTGCAGGGATAACCCGGATCGGTCAGCAGAAAACCGTCGCCCGGCTCGATCAGCAGATCGCAGATCAACCCCAGCGCCGCGCTGCTCCCGGTGGTGACCGCGATGCGCTCCGGCGCCACCGTCACGCCATGGCGCTGGGTGTAGAAGGCGGCTATCGCCTCCCGCAAGGGTGCAATGCCCAGGGCCGGGGTGTAGCGGGTTTTTTCGTCGGCCAGAGCCCGGCGCGCCGCCGCGACGATGGAGGGCGGCGTGGGAAATGCCGGCTGGCCCGCCTCCAGACGCACGATATCGCGGCCCGCCGCCTGCATCCGCTCCGCAGCCTCAAGAAAATCGACGACTTTGAACGAGGTCATGGAAGCCACCCGCCTTGCCCATCTGTATCGCCCAAGCTGCATCGTCTTCCTCCCCCAACAGGCCGCGATTCTAATTGAAGCGCGCTGCGCCATCGGTGTTCGCCGAGTGGCAATTCTCGGTGTTGGGGTTGAAAAAAACCTCAGTCGGCCCTATAAACGCGCCTTCCCGTCGAAGCCCCCCGGAATTGCAGATGGCCAAAAAGAAAGCAGCCGAGAAACCCTCCCTGTTACTGCGGAGTTTCGAGCCCTACAAAGAGAAGCGGGGCGAAGAATACATGAGCGAAAAGCAGCGCGAGCACTTCAAGGCGCTGCTGCTGGACTGGAAGCAGGATCTGATGACCGAAGTCGACCGCACCGTCAATCACATGAAGGATGACGCGGCCAACTTCCCCGACCCTGCCGACCGGGCCACCCAGGAAGAAGAATTCAGCCTGGAGCTGCGCACCCGCGACCGCGAGCGGAAACTGATCAAGAAAATCGACAAGACCGTCGAAATGATCGACGCCAACGACTACGGCTATTGCGAACAATGTGGCGTCGAGATCGGTATTCGCCGTCTGGAGGCGCGACCCACTGCCACACTGTGCGTCGACTGCAAGACGCTGGATGAAATCCGCGAGCGACAGACCATCGGCGGCTGATCGCAGCCCGCCACCTATCGTGGTGGTCGAAGCCTATACTGGACGCTTCGCTCCTTCGCCTACCGGCCCCTTGCATTTCGGCTCGCTGGTAAGCGCTCTGGCCAGTTTTCTCGACGCCCGCGCCCATCAGGGTCGCTGGCTGCTGCGCATCGAGGACATCGACCCGCCCCGCGAGGTACGCGGGGCCGCGGCCACGATCGCCCGGCAACTCGACGCCCACGGTCTCCACTGGGATGGGGAAATTCTCTACCAGAGCCGGCGCGAAGCACTGTATCGCGACGCCCTGCTCCGCCTCGCGGCCTCAGGGCTGCTGTTTCTCTGCGATTGCTCCCGGGATCGGCTGCGGCACCCGGGCGGACACTACGACGGCGCCTGTCGCCATCGCATCCTGACCGGTGCAGACCCTGGCGGCTCCGGGTTTTCGGTCCGTATCCGCACCGGCGACGCGCCCGAAATGATTTTCACTGACTGCCTCCTGGGCCGGACGGCGAGCATCAACCTGGGTGACTCCGGCGGCGACTTCGTGCTGCGCCGCCGCGACGGCCTCTTCGCCTACCAACTTGCGGTCGCGGTCGATGATGCGGCGCAGAATATCACCCATGTGGTGCGCGGCCACGACCTGCTGGAATCCACGCCGCGCCAGATGTTTCTGCTGCGCGAACTGGGAATGCCGGCGCCGATCTACGGTCATGTCCCGGTGGTCATGGATGCCGCCGGACGCAAACTGAGCAAACAAAACCATGCCCCTGAGCTGGACCCGAGAGGCGCCGCGGACAATCTTTATCGTGCACTCACCTGGCTGGGCCAGAATCCACCACCTGAAGCGGCGAACACCAGCGTCACCGAGTTGCTCGGCTGGGCGCGCCAGCACTGGTCGCGACAGGCGGTGTGGCATGGAAGGGCGCTAAATATAACCGAATCGACCGTCATACATCGCCAATGCGGCAAAAGGGTCTAAAAACCCCTTTGCCAAGCGGAATCTTGCCCGGTAGCATGAAGGTCGCTCATAACAACAATAAGAGAGCGGCATAATAATAAGAAGACAATAATAATCGATGAGTACTGGTTTGCTGGTCGGTCAATCAGGGTGGGTTAGCCCGAAGCCGAGGGCAAATGAAATCTCGGGGGAAGCCTTCACGGGCTTCCCCCTTTCATTTATCCGTTTGGCTTATCCATTTATCCGCTGGTCCGTTCAGCCGCTTGTTGTCAGACGGCTGCGGCAGCCATCTGCTGCATGGCGCAATGCTCTCTCCTCGCCTGTCTGCCTGACAGCTCTTGGCCGCCGCCCATCGTGAACCTCGCGGCGCCTTTCAACCAGCGTTCCGCTACCGGACGTTCCACAACCGCAAACGATGGGTGGTCCCGAAAGAACAAGGCCCGCGGAGGGCTGTGCTAGAATCGCCGCTGCCCAACTGACAGCTTCCGGAATGCTCCAGCGGTTGAAAAGATTGTTCGGCCGAAAATCCAGCAGGCCAACCGAGATCCCCCGCAAAGTCCCTGCCAGCCGCCATATCCCCCACTCCGCGATCAGTGGCGGAGCCCGGGAAGTGGTGGCCAGGCTGGTTGCCGCCGGGCACCAGGCATTCATCGTCGGCGGCTGTATTCGCGACACGCTGCTGGGCCACCCGTCAAAAGACTTTGATGTCGCCACCAGCGCTACCCCGGAAGAGGTCAAGCAGCTGTTTCGGCGCGCCCGCATCGTCGGCCGCCGCTTCCGCATCGTGCATGTCCATGTCGGCCGCGAGCTGGTCGAAGTGACGACCTTTCGGGCGTCCCATGCGGCCAGTCCTCACGCCACCGCGCCCCCGCACTCCAGCGAACAGGCGCGCCGCAGTCAGCGCGGCATGCTGCTGCGGGACAACGTGTTCGGGTCGCTCGAAGAGGACGCCGAGCGCCGCGACTTCACGATCAACGCGATTTATTACGATCCGGAGCGCGACGAATTGCTGGATTTTGTCGGCGGCCTCGAGGACATCGCCAGCCGCACCCTGCGCATCATCGGCGATCCCGCAACCCGGTTCCGGGAGGATCCGGTGCGCATGCTGCGCGCTGCGCGCTTCATAGCCAAACTCGATTTCGCGCTGGATCCGGCGACTGCCGCGCCGCTGGCACAGCTCCATGCGCTGCTGCGGGAAATCCCGCCCGCCCGGCTGTTCGATGAAGTGCTCAAGCTGCTGATGACGGGGCGCGCGCTTGCAACCTATGAGGCCCTGTCCCGTCACCGCCTGTTTCAACACCTGTTTCCGGATACGGCCGCGGCAATCCACGCCGATTCCCGCTGGGACGCCTTCGTCCGGCAGGCGCTGATCAACACCGACCTGCGCATCGAGAACGACCAGCGCGTCACGCCCGCGTTTCTGTTCGCCGCGCTGCTCTGGCCCGCCGTCGCGGTCGCCGAAGCGCGCCACTCGGGTGCCGGCCCACAGGAGTCCCTGGCGCCGCTGCAATGCGCCGCCGATGTGCTGACGCGCGCGCTGCGCCATATTGCGATCCCCCGGCGTTTTTCCGCGCCCGCGCGCGAAATATGGGAATTGCAGCCACGGCTTGAGCGTCGCGGCGGACGGCGTGCCTGGCAGCTTCTGGAGCATCCCCGGTTTCGCGCCGCCTACGATTTTGTCCTCCTGCGCGAACAAAGCGGCGAAGATTTGGGCGGACTGGGCGAGTGGTGGACCCGCTTTCAGGCCGCCGGCGAAGATGAACGCGAACAGATGGCCGCCGCCGTGAAAGGTCCGGCACCCCCGCGTCGGCGCCGCAGCCGGCGCCGCAAACCGGACTCCGGACCCGCGTGAACGTCACGGCGTACATCGGTCTGGGCAGCAATCTGGACAACCCGCGGCGACAGATCGAATGGGCCCTGGATGCATTGGCGCAACTGCCGGGATCCCGACTTGAAGCCGCGGCACCGCGCTACCAAAGCCGGGCACTGGGACCGGGAACACAGCCCGATTACATCAACACCGTGGCGCGACTGCGCGCCACGCTGGCACCACTCGACCTGTTGCGGGAACTCCAGGCCCTGGAGACCGCGCGCGGCCGGATTCGCGACCAGCACTGGGGACCGCGCACCCTCGACCTCGACATCCTGTTGTATGGCGATCTGATCCTCGCGGACCAGGATCTGACGCTCCCGCACCCGCGCCTTGCCGAGCGCGCTTTCGTGCTGCTGCCACTGCACGACCTGGACCCGGATCTGATTCTGCCCGATGGCACCGCCCTGACGCGGCTGTTGGCGGGCATCGATCGCACAGGTATCGTCCGCCTCTGAGCCGGAGCCCGCCGTGGAAATACTCGCCAACGACATCCAGCTGGCCCTTGACCCGGCCGCCCTGCCCCGATTCATCGCGGTCGAGGGGCCCATCGGTGTCGGCAAGACGACGCTGGCCCGGCGCCTCGCCGAAACGCTGAATTACGACACCCTGCTGGAAGCCGTGGAAGACAATCCCTTCCTGGAGCGGTTCTATGCCGACCCGCGCGCCAATGCGCTCCCTGCACAACTGTTCTTCCTGTTCCAGCGCACCCGCCAGATTCAGCAGTTGCGCCAGGGCGACATGTTCCGGCCGGTCCGGGTAGCCGACTTTCTGCTCGACAAGGACCCGCTGTTCGCCCGCGTGACCCTGGACGACGAGGAGTTTCACCTCTATCAGCAAGTCTACGATCAGCTCACCATCGACAAGCCAGCGCCCGATCTGGTGATCTACCTGCAAGCGCCGCCCGAGACCCTGATGACGCGCATCCAGAAACGCGGTGTGGCCATGGAGCGCGCCATTACCACGGATTATCTGCGTCAGCTCAACGAGGCCTACACCCAGTTCTTTCACTACTACGACGACGCGCCGCTGGTGATCGTCAATACCCGCGACATCGATGTGGCCGGCAACGATCTCGACTACCGCCGCCTGGTGGAATTTCTGATCAACGTAAAAAGTGGTCGTCATTACTACAACCCGCAATACAATCCGCCGTCCTGACACCCGGGCAGACTCATGAAAACCGTCACCATCCACACGCTGAATGACCTCAAGCGCGCCGGCGAGAAATTCCCGGTCATCACGGCTTACGACAGCAGCTTCGCCCGCCTCGTCGAGCTCGCCGGTATCGAGGTGGTGCTGGTCGGCGACTCCCTGGGCAATGTGATGCTGGGCTTCGACAGCACCGTCCCGGTCACCATGGACCACATGCTGCATCACACGGCGGCGGTGCGCCGCGGCAACAGCAAATCCCTGCTGATCGCCGACCTGCCGTTCATGGCCTACGCCACCCCGGAGCAGACGCTGACCAACTCCGCCCACCTCATGCAGGCGGGCGCGCAAATGGTCAAGCTGGAAGGCGGCGAGTGGCTGGCCGAATCCGTTGCCATGCTGAATCAGCGCGGCATCCCGGTGTGCGGCCACCTGGGGCTTACCCCCCAGTCCGTGAACAAATTCGGCGGCTACCGGGTCCAGGGGCGGGGTCAGGACGACGCGGAGCAGATGGTTCGCGACGCGCACCTGCTGGAGGACGCGGGGGCCAGCCTGCTGGTGCTGGAATGCGTCCCGCGCGATCTCGCCGCGCGCGTCAGCCGCGAACTGAAGATGCCGGTGATCGGCATCGGCGCCGGCGCCGATACCGATGCCCAGGTGCTGGTACTGCAGGACATGCTGGGGATTTCACCGCGCGCGCCCAAGTTCGCGCGCAACTTCCTCGCCGGCGCCGGCGACATCCTGGGCGCGCTTCAGGCGTATGCGGCGGCGGTGCGCAGCGGCGAGTTTCCACAGCCGGAACATACCTTCACTTGACGCCGGCGGAAGCGGGAGCCGCGCAAAACAGCCCGTGAAGGGTAGCTATGACGGCGCTGGCCGCCGCATCGCCAAGCCGATAGTAGATCGTCTGGGATTCACGTCGCGTCGCGACCAGCCCGGCGCGGCGCAGCGTCGCCAGATGCTGGGACAACGCCGACTGGCTGAGCGGGATACGCGCGTTCAATTCGCCCACCGACAGTTCGCCTTCATGCAGGGTGCAGAGCACCATCAAGCGGTTGCGATTCCCCATCGCCTTCAGCAAGGCTTCGGCGACTTCCGCGTGCGCCGCCAGCGCCGTTAAATCGAGCTGCACTGCTTTCCCCCGGGGTCCGGTCAACGGGCGCCAATATAGCCGACCTCCCCGGACATGCAGAAGTAAATATTGCTAATTTGCATTTCTCTAATGTAATGTGGTGAACGCCGCACGGACCGGCTCGGGACCACGGACAACGCCCGTCCACCGAACCCAACCGACACGGCAAATACCCAGCAACTCTTGTGATCTGGAGGCATGGCATGCACCACTTTCTGTTGGCGGCCATCGGCGGCGGCCTGGTCGGCGTCGCCGCCGTCATGATGATGGCACTGAACGGCCGCATCGCCGGCGTCAGCGGCATTCTCGCCGGAATCTTCACCCAGGCCGCGGGCGAGCGTCCGTGGCGGCTCCTGTTCGTGCTCGGCATTGTGCTCGGTGGCGGCCTGCCGCCCCTGCTCGACGCCGACTTCAAAGCGCCCCTGCCCGGCGCCGGGGTGCTGCTCGCGGTGCTCGGCGGGCTGCTGGTAGGTTTCGGTACCGGACTCGGTTCCGGCTGCACCAGCGGCCACGGCATCTGCGGCATCGCGCGTTTTTCCAAACGCTCCCTGCTCGCCACCATCACCTTCATGACAGCCGGCGTTATCACTGTCGCCATCCTTCGCCTGACCACGGGGAACTGACCCATGGGCAAACTACTGGCTTCTCTCGCTTCCGGCATCGTGTTCGGCATCGGCATGGCCGTTTCGGGCATGACCAACACCACCCGCGTGCAGGGCTTTCTCGACTTTTTCGGCGCCTGGGATCCGACCCTCGCCTTCGTCATGGGCGGCGGTCTGCTGGTCACCACCCTCGGTTACCGGTTCGTGCTCCGCAATCCCGCGCCGCTCTTCGCCGGCAGCTTTTCGCTGCCCACCAGGACCGATATCGACAAGCCGCTGCTGATCGGGGCGGCAATCTTCGGTATCGGCTGGGGCTTGGTGGGTTACTGCCCCGGACCCGCACTGGCCGGCCTGACCTACGGCTATGCGCCGACGCTCGCCTTTGTCCCGGCGATGATCGTGGGCCTGCTGCTGGCGCACAGAATCACCGCGAAAACCTGAATCGCACTGACCCCGCAACCTGCGAGCACCGGGATGCCGCCTTGGCCAATCCCGGTGCGGCACGCTATGCTGCGCCGGAACCCGCACCGCAGCGCCCCCGTGACCACGACCGACGCTTCCGCGCAGCACTCAGACACCGCTTCGGTGCGCACCGCCTACGAACGCTATCTGCGCGCCTTTCTCGACGGCGATCTGGCCGCGGTCGAAGCCCTGGTGCGGTTTCCTTTGGCCTATATCGGCGCGGGCGAAACCCGCCTGCTCGACCGTTTTCCGGTTTCACCGCAAGCGCTGCGGGAACGCAAGCAGTGGCACACCACGGTCAATGCCGATTACGAAGTCTCTCTGGTCGCGCCCGACAAGGCGCATGTGATCCTGCGCAGCGCGGAGCGGGTGCGCGCGGACGGCTCGCTGATCGAGACCGTCGCCGCCTTTTACGCCTTTACCCGCACCGCCGAGGGCTGGAAACTGTTCGCCCTGTCCGACATCGTCATTCCCGCCTGAAACCGACGCTTGCCTTCCGCTCCGCGGGGCCGGCCACAACATTTCCTTCCGCTGGCGGCCGCCTTGGTTTATAAACGTAGCGGAACCATACCGTGGGCGGCGTGCGCGGCCGCTCATCGACAACTAAAACAGCAGCCATCAGGGGACCACCATGATCACCGCAAAAGACATGTATTTTCATACGCCGACCTCCGACGACAAGTATTGGGCGGAGACCAACTACTTCGGCTTTTACGTTCCCGAGGAGCCGCTGCACGTCAACGTCTATGTGCTGACCCGGCAGAACCTGGGCGCGGTGCTGTCCAGCATCACCATCACCGACGGCTTTTCCAACACGCCACATCTGGTGCGCTACACCAACAACCAGGTGCACCTGCCGTTCCCGAAAACCAACTTCGACGATTACAAGCTCGGCAACGGCCTGGCGGTCAAATGCACCAAGCCGGTGATGGATTACGACATCCGTTTCGACGACGGCAAGCGGCTGTCCTTCGACGTGACCTACAAGGCGCTGATGGAGCCCTACGACATCCACGATCCCGCCATGGACCCGCTCGCCCAGGTCAGCCACGGTGGCGACACCGTGTCCGATACCGCCTATGCCGGGCACTGGGACCAGACCGGCCGCGTGACCGGCAAGATGACCCTGGACGGCAAGCAGTTCCCGATCGACTGCGTGTCCAGCATGGATCACAGCTGGGGCCTGCGCCACGAAGACCAGTTCGCCAACTTCTGCTGGCTCAATGCCAATTTCGACAACGACACCAGCATTCACTGCATCTGGGTGATCAACCCCGACGACAAGAACGATTACGCCGCCATCGTCCACGGCTATGTCCGCGAGGGCAATCAGGTTTACGGCCTCACCAAAGGCAAGGGCCGGGTGCTGCGCAACGGCCTGCTGCACCAGTTCATGGACCTCCAGGTGGAAGACAAGCGCGGCCGCGGCCATCGCTTCACCGGCACCGCGTTCACCTCCAACCCTTGGTCGCCCTGGCCTTATCTGTTCGCCACCCACACCTTCATGCGCTGGGAACTCGGCGGGGTGATCGGCTGGGGCGAAATCCAGGAAGTCGCCATGTAGGCGCTCGGCGACCGCCATGCGCCACTACACGCCGACCCTGGGCCAGCGTGCCCGGCCGACGCCGGACTGGATCGCCGGCATTCGCGCGCGTTTTCCCGTGGAGCGCACGCTCGACGAGGTGCTCACCCGCAAGCTCGTCGAGCGCGCCGACCCGCGCGAACAGAGCATGGATTTCTCCCGTCTGGAGCCGCGCCTGCTCGATTACCTGCGCGGCGCCACCGGAGATGCCCGTCTCGGTATCGCGAACCTGAAACGCCTCACCGGGGGCGCGTCCAAGGAACAGTTCACCTTCGATCTGCACCGCCCCACCGCCGGCAGCGTGAAACTCATGCTGCGCATGGACCCGCTCGAATCCGTGGTCGAAACCCACCGCCTGCGCGAGGCGCAGATCCTGCGCGCCATGCAGGGCACGGTGCCGGTGCCCGAGGTGTACTGGGTCGAAGCCGATCCGGGTGCGCTCGGGCGGCCCTTTCTGATCGCCGGTTTTCTCGAGGGCATCGTGCAGCCGGAAGGCGGCGGCAAGGTCACCGGACTCGGCATGTCGTTCGAGCCCGGCTTGCGCGCCCGGCTCCGGGATCAGTTCGTGCAACACCTCGCCGGCATCCACCGGCTCGATTGGCGCCGCTACGCTCTGTCCAGCTACGACGCCCCGGAGTCCGGCAGCACCGAGGCGAATCGGTGGTCACTGGGGCTCTGGGAGCGCATCTGGCACGAGGACACGGTGCAGGCCCATCCGGTCATCGAGTACGCCGCCAGCTGGCTGAAAGCCAACATGCCGCCGGTAGCCGAGCCGGTGGTGGTGCACGGCGATTACCGCAGCGGAAATTTCATGTACACCCCGGACGGGCGCATCAACGCCATCCTCGACTGGGAACTGTGCCACCTCGGCGACTACCACGAAGACCTGGCCTATGTCGGCTGCAAACTGCTCGGCTGCCCCGACGAGCGCGGCGAGCTGCTGGCCTGCGGGCTGCTGCCGTTCGAAGAATTGCTGGCGCGCTACGAAAAGCTATCCGGAAATCCGGTCGACCGCGCGCGGCTGCACTATTACGACGTCTTCACCCACTACAAGATGGCGGCCATCGCGGCCACCAGCCTGCGCGTGGCGCACGGCCGCAAGACCCATCTCGACGCCATGATGAATCTGATCGGCGGCGTCGGCGCCATCGCGGTGGCGGTGCTGACCGAGCGGTTGACCTGAGCCGCCCGGGTCAGCGCGGCTCGCAGATAAAGACCGGAATGTCCCGCGGGGTGCGCTGCCGATAGAGTTCGTAATCCGGATAGTGCTGGCAGCACACCGGCCACACCGCTTCTTTTTCTTCGGCACTGGCGCGGCGAGCGCGCAATTTCATCTTTTTGCTTTTGTACTGCACTTCGATATCCGGATGGGCGATGAGATTGTTCACCCACACCGGGCTCTTGGGCGCGCCGCCCTGGGAGCCGACCACGATCACGCCGTCGCGATAGGGCACGTACATCAGCGGAATGATGCGTTGGGCGCCGGATTTCGCGCCCGTCATGGTAACCAGGCAAACGTCATGGCCGTTGAGCTTGCCGAGGATGCGTCCGCCGCTCCAGCGGTACAGCTTCACATTGAGGTGCGAAAACACCTTGAGGTAGGGAATGATCTTGCCCATCTGTTCGGACGTCGCGGTTTTCAGATTGACCATTGCCATTGCTGCGCTGCTCCTCTCGAAAAAATAACAGTGTCTCGAAACTGAAGCGTGGTGGACGAATTGGTCGCCGCACCCTTGTTCAGTGTCGCCCCGCGTCGCCTTGTAACACAGAGCGGGGAGTTGGTAACCCGTTTTCGCTATACCCCCGCGTGCGGAGCGGCGCGCGCCGCCAGACGCAACCAGAAATAGCCACTGAATCCTGCAAACAACGAAGCGATCAGGACGCCGGTTTTGGCCATCAGCAGCTCGTCGGGGTGCGCGGCAAAGCCCAGTTCGGCGATGAAAATCGACATGGTGAAGCCGATCCCGCCCAGCAGCGAGACTCCGGCGATCTGATTCAGGCGAGTGCCGGAGGGCAATTCGCCGATACCCAGTTTCAACGCCAGCCATACGGTACCGGTAATGCCGATGAACTTGCCGAACACCAGGCCCAGCATCACGCCCAGGGTCACGGGGTGCGTCAATGTCGTTGCCAGGGCGCCAAAATCCAGCGGAATGCCGGCGTTGAACAGGGCGAACACCGGCACCACCAGAAAGGCCACCGGCAGGTTCCACAGATGTTGCAGACGCTGCAGCGGCGCCTGCACCTGGATGGCACCGTTGCCCAGGGCCTGCGCCACCGCGCGCAGCTCATCGTTGGTGAGAATGCTGGCGCCCGGCCTGTAGCTGGCATCGAACCGCGCGAGCAGTGCCCTGGTGTGCTGGCTGAACCGCGCCGGATCATAACTGGGTCGGGCGGGCACGGTGAACGCCCCCAGTACGCCTGCAAGCGTCGCATGAATCCCCGATTCCAGCAGCAGATACCAGAGCACCGCCGCGAGCAAAAAATAGGGCATCGTGCGGCGCACGCCGGCCAGATTCAGCACCAGCATGGCGCCGAGCACCAGCGCCGCGCCCGCGAGCCAGCCCAGCGCCAGTTTTTCCGTGTAGAAAATGGCGATGACCACCACCGCACCCAGATCGTCGACGATCGCCAGCGCCACCAGAAAGGTGATGAGCGCCCGGGGCACCCGTCCCGCCAGCAAGGCCACCACGCCGAGCGAGAACGCGATGTCCGTCGCCATGGGAATGCCCCAGCCGCGGGCGCCAGGGCCGCCCGCATTGAACGCCGCGTAAATCAGCGCCGGGACCAGCATCCCGCCGATCGCGGCGAGAATGGGCAACACCGCGTGGCGGGGATTGGCGAGCTCGCCCACCAGCATTTCCCGTTTCAGCTCCAGGCCGACCACGAAGAAAAACAGCGCCATCAGGCCGTCGTTGACCCAATGGTGGAGGGATTTTTCGATCCCCCAATCGCCGATGCCAATCCGGGCCGGCAGATGCAACAGATGCTGGTAGGCCGTGGCCCAACCAAAGTTGGCGAGCATCAGGGCGAGAATCGCCGTGACCATCAGCACCATGCCGCCGGTGGTCTGGCGATGGATGAACTCCTCGAACGGGGTCAGGATTCGTTCGAAGCTCCGCTCCCAGGGCGCACGGATGCGGCCGGACTCGGTATCGGCGGAATCGAACAGCTCGGGATCCTTGCTCACGGGGTACTGTCTCTCCTGGATCGGTGGCGATACTCGCCGTAAATCGGCCTGTGCGGTGCCTTGGCGGTCTGCGACGGCGCCGAGACCGGCCCATGGTACCCAAGAAACCGCACCGGATGGTCGTCGGCCCAACACCGGCCGCGATACCACGGCGCTTGTCGCGCGCCGACTCCCCGGTTAGAATCGCCGCCGAACCCGCGACTCGCCCGCATCCGTCGATGACCCCGCATCCGTCGATGACCCCGCAACAACGCACCCGGTCCCGCTGCCCCGCCCTTGCCGCGGCGCGGGTGCTGTTGGCGGTGGCGCTGCTGGCTTCAGGCCAGGTGGCGCTGCTGGCTTCAGGCCAGGTGGCGGTGGCGCTGCACGCTGCCGACCATCCATTCCACGCCCACACGAGCGCCTGCGACGCCTTTCTGGGCGCCGACACCCAGCAACCGAACGTCGCTCCCCTGGCGGCCCAGGGTGCGGTGACGCCCGTTCACCCGGCGCTGGCAGAAGTCTTTTCACAGCCTGTCGCGCTGACCCCGTACCCCGCATTCCAACCCCGCGCTCCACCGCTCCTCCCCACGACCTGAGTTTTCCCATCATTACTGCGATCCGGCACCCAAGTGCCGGGCGCTTGGTCGTTACGGGAGCATCCCATGAAAAAAACCATCGTTGCGGTGGCAATCGCCGCTGTCCTGCCCTGGTCCGCGGCGTCTCGCGCCGACACCGACATCGACGCCCTGCGGGCCGAATTCGATCAGAAATTCAAAGTACTCCAAGCCGACTACGCGGCACGCCTGAAAGCCCTTGAGAATCGCCTGGAGACGGCCGAAATCAAGGCCGACCATGCGCAGCAGGAAGCCGCCGCCAACACCGGTCCGGCGCCCGCCGCGGCCAACGCCTTCAACCCCGAGCTGTCGCTGATCCTGCAAGGCGCCTACCTCGACCGCGCCGGCGGCGAGCGGCCGATTACCGGTTTCATACCGGCCGGCGGACACGCCGACGAGGGGCGCGGCTTCACGCTCAACGAAACCGAGCTGGTGCTTGCCTCCAACATCGATCCCTACTCGCGCGGCCTGCTCATTCTGGCCGTGGCCGACGAGGAGGTCGAGGTCGAAGAAGCCTGGTTTCAGACCCTGCGCCTGGGCCAGGGGTTCACGGTGAAGGGCGGCCGGTTCCTGTCGGGCATCGGCTACCAGAACGAAAAACACCCGCACTTCTGGGATTTCGCCGACAACAACCTGATGTACTCGGCGCTGTTCGGCGGGGGCCTGAAGCAGGACGGCCTGCAACTGCGCTGGCTGGCGCCGACCGAGCTGTTCCTGGAGTTGGGCGCGGAAGTCGCCAAGGGGCAGTTCTTCCCTGGCTCCGATGGCGGCGCGGACAAGAACGGCGCCGCTGCCTGGGCCGCCTTTGCCCATGTCGGCGGTGATGTCGGCGTTTCGCACGCCTGGCGCGCCGGGGCCTCCTACCTGCGCGCATCACCCCGCGAGCGCGAGGCCTTCCTCGACGACCGCAACGACTTCGAGGCGCTGACGAATTTCTCCGGCGCCTCGAAGACCTGGCTCGCCGACTTCGTCTGGAAATGGTCGCCAAACGGCAACCCGCGCCAGCGCAATTTTATCTTCGCGGCGGAGTATTTCGACCGCGAGGAGGATGGCGACCTGCTGTGCGAGGACGGCACGGCGGCGGGCGGTGCCTGCACCGGCCTGCTGGACCGCTACGCCAGCGCCCAGTCGGGCGGCTACGCGCAGGCGGTGTACCAGTTCATGCCGCGCTGGCGCATCGGAACCCGTTACGACCGGCTGAATTCGGGTTCGGTGGACTTGGGCGCCAACCAGGCGTTTTTCGATGTCACCGATTTTGATCCCAGCCGCTGGAGCCTGATGACCGATTACTCGCCGTCGGAATTCTCCCGTTTCCGCTTGCAGTTCGCGCGGGATAAATCGTTTCAGGATGACCCGGACAACCAGATCATCCTGCAATACATCCTGAGCATCGGCCCCCACGCCGCCCACAAATTCTGAAGGAATCACCCCATGAAATCCTTGATTGCTTTCATTCTGGCCGCGTCGGTTCTGGCGGCGCCCGCCGCCCGGGCGGCGCTCGATGTGCTCGCCTGTGAACCGGAGTGGATGGCGTTGACCCAGGAGCTGGCCGGCGACCTGGCCGAGGTCTCTGCCGCCACCACCGCCCTGCAGGATCCGCATCGGATCCAGGCGCGGCCCTCGTTGCTGGCCAAGGCCCGCCGCGCCGATCTGCTGGTCTGCACCGGCGCCGAGCTGGAAAGCGGCTGGCTGCCGCTGCTGCACCGCGAGGCCGGCAACGGCAACATCCAGCCCGGCCGGCCGGGCTATTTCGAAGCCGCCCGTTTCGTGCGCCTCATCGACCGCCCGGCGGCGCTCGACCGCGCCATGGGCGACATCCACGCCGCCGGCAACCCGCACCTGCACCTCGACCCGCGCAACATCGCGCGGGTGGCCGACGGGTTGACCAAACGTCTTGGCGAACTGGACCCCGCCAACGCCGCGCGCTACGCCGAACGCAATGCGGATTTCCAGAGCCGCTGGTCGGCGGCCATCGCGCGCTGGGAGCAGCAGGCCACCGGGCTCCGGGGCGTCCCGGTGGTGGCCCATCACAAGAACCTGGGTTACCTCGCCGACTGGCTGGGTTTGCAGGTGGTGGGGGAGCTCGAACCGAAGCCCGGCATGGAGCCGACCGCCAGCCACCTCGCGGAACTGCTGGAGACCCTCAGGGCCACGCCGGCGCGGATGGTGCTGCGCGCCGCCTATGAATCGCCCAAGGCGTCCGAATGGCTGGCCAGCCGGGCCAACATTCCGGCGGTGGAACTGCCCTACACGGTGGGCGGCTCGGCCGGCGCGGGGGATCTGTTCGGCCTGTTCGACGACACCCTGAACCGGCTCAAACCGGCCGCGCCGTGACCTTGGGCGGCATTGAACCCAGCATCCTGCTGCCGGCCCTGGCGGCCGGCCTGCTGGTGCTGGCCAGCCATGTGCCGCTGGGCATGGAGGTGCTGCGCCGGGGAATCATCTTCATCGATCTGGCCATCGCCCAGATCGCCGGGCTCGGCATCGTGATCGCCAGCACGCTCGGTTTCGAGGTCAACGGCTGGCGCACCCAGGTCAGCGCGGTGATTGCCGCGCTGGCCGGGGCGCTGTGCCTGCGCTGGATGGAAAAGAAAAACCCGGCCCACCTGGAGGCGGTCATCGGCGTCAGCTTCGTGGCGGCGGCCTGCGCCGCCATCGTGCTGATGAGCCACGACCCGCACGCCAGCGAGCATCTGCAGGAGCTGCTCGTGGGGCAGATTCTGTGGACCACCTGGGCTGGCCTGTTGCCGCTGGCACTGGTCACGGCCGGCGTGCTGGTGGGCTGGTTCGGTCTGAACCTGAAAGTCTCGCCACTGGGCTTTTACCTGCTGTTCGCGCTCACCATCACCGCCTCGGTGCAGGTGGTGGGGGTGTATCTGGTGTTCGCGAGTCTGATCGTGCCGGCACTGGCGGCGGGCGGCCGACTGGTGCGGGCCGGCGCTGTCGGCAGCGCGGGATATGTACTTGGGCTGCTGGCATCCGGTCTGTTCGATCTGCCGGCGGGCGCGGCCATCGTGCTGGCACTGGTGGCCGTGGCCACCCTGGGCGGGAAAGCCGCACCGACAATCGAGCACCGTTGAACGGGCCACCGGAATTGCGGTGTCTGGCTAAAATGCCTGCGTATCCCGGCAGAGTTCCTCGGCCTGCTCGATCTCGATGGTGGTGTGGGCAAAGCGATAAGGCACCAAGGCGGCTGCTACCGCTTCCTTGATGCGCTGCTGCACCGCGTTGGTGATGGGTTCGTCGATATCCAGATGCACCGTCAGCACATGGCGCTCGCCGTCCAGCGACCACAGGTGCAGATGGTGCAGATCCACCACATGCTCCACGGCCCGGAGTTTCGCCGTTACCTCCCGCACCAGGACGGTATCCGGACTGGCCTGAAAGAACAGCCGCCCGGTCTTGGCCAGATTGCGCGCCACATTGAAGAGGATCAGTCCCGTCAACGCGATCGACAGCAGCGGGTCCAGAATCGGCCAGTCGACCACCAGCAGCGCCGCCCCCGCCACCAGCACCACCGCCCAGCCGAGCACGTCCTCCAGCAAGTGCCAGTTCAGCATGCGTTCGTTGAGTGTCGTGCCGCCCGCCAGCCGCCAGGCGGCGATGCCGTTGACCGTCACGCCCAGTACTGCCAGCGCCACCATGCCCGGCGCGTGGGGCATCACCGGCGCGCCGAGGCGCGGCACCGCCTGCCACAACACCCAGGCCGAACCCACCACCAGAATGAGTCCATTGACCAGGGCGCCAAACAACGACAGACGCCCGAAGCCGTAACTGAACGTCTCGCTGGCGCGCCGCCCGGCGAGGTGGCTCATGCCCCAGCCGAAACCGATCGCCAGGCTGTCGCCGAAATCATGCACGGCGTTGGCCATGATCGCGGTACTGCCGGCCCAGTGGCCGCCGATGAATTCGATGATCGCAAAACTGAAATTGAGCCAGAACGCAAAGCCGATCGCCCTGGCCGCGTCGCGGTCGGCCGAATGCCGGTGATGGTTGAGGACCGGGCCGTGATGGTGGTGCGACGTCGGCACTGGGATCTCGCGAATCCGGGGTTGCGGCCATGGTAACCGACCGCCGACGCTTTCCTCAGCGCCGTGAAGCCTGCTGCCGTGCGCCACGGTCACTGCCATTTCATCGTCAGCCAGCGCGACCTCCGCTCCGGTCACCTTCCATGGCTTGACGATGCCCACTATCTGTCTGTGCGGCTGTATATCTCTCATCGGCGATCAGGCCAAAGTACCCACCATGATCGGGAAAGACCCGAAAAAAAGGGGATGCCCAGGCACCCCCCATCACACACCGCCATTGCGCGGTCGCGGCAAATCCCGTCAGAGCACTTCGAACAACCCCGCCGCGCCCATGCCGCCGCCCACACACATGGTGATGACGACGTATTTCTCGCCGCGGCGTTTGCCTTCGCGCAATGCGTGGCCGACCATGCGGGCACCGCTCATGCCGTAGGGATGGCCGATGGAGATGGCACCGCCGTTGATGTTGAGGCGCTCGTCGGGAATGCCGAGTTTGTCGCGGCAGTAGATCACCTGCACGGCAAAGGCTTCGTTGAGCTCCCACACACCGATGTCGTCGATTTTGAGACCGTGCTGCTTGAGCAGTTTGGGAATCGCGAACACCGGGCCGATACCCATTTCATCGGGTTCGCAGCCGGCCACCGCGATGCCGCGGTAGAGGCCGAGCGGTTGCAGTCCGCGCTGTTCGGCGGTCTTGCGTTCCATCAGCACGCAGGCGGCGGCGCCATCGGACAACTGGCTGGAGTTGCCGGCGGTGATCACGCCGCCCTCGAACACGGGCCTGAGCGCGGCCAGTCCCGCCGCCGTGGTGTCGGCGCGGTTGCCCTCGTCGTTGCTGAGGGTGCGGATGTCGATGGCTTCCTTGCCGGTCGCCTTGTCCACCAGCCGCACGTTGGCGGTGACCGGGACGATCTCGTCGGCGAAGAGGCCGGCGCGCTGCGCGGCGGCGGTGCGCTGCTGCGATTGCAGGCCGTACTCGTCCTGGCGCTCGCGGCTGATGTTGTAGCGCTTGGCGACCACTTCCGCCGTTTCCAGCATGGGCATGTAGATGTGTTTGTGCAGCGCGATCAGGTTCGGATCCTGGGCGCGGTAGCGATTCTGGTGCTCGTTCTGCACCAGGCTGATGGACTCCATGCCGGCGCCCACCGCGACCGTCATGCCGTCGTGCAGGATCTGCTTGGCGGCGGTGGCGATGGCCATGAGACCGGAGGAACACTGGCGGTCCATGCTCATGCCGCTCACGGTGACCGGGAGGCCGGCGGCAAGGGCGGCACAGCGGCCTATGTTGTAGCCCGTGGTGCCCTGACTGAGCGCGGAGCCCATGATCACGTCGTCGATCTCGGCGGGATCGACCTTGGCGCGCTCCACCGCGGCGCGGATGGCAATCGCGCCCAGGCTCGGGCCGTTGGTGTCGTTGAACAGACCCCGATAGGCTTTGCCGATGGGGGTGCGGGCGGATGAAACGATTACGGCTTCTCTCATGTCAGTGCTCCTCCGGGAGGCCCGGGTTCAGGGTTTGGATGTCTGCGCGGCAAGCGCATAGCCGATGAACTTCTCGGTCTGCTTGAGGGCGCCGGAAAGCCGCTCCTCGCCCTTGGGATCGTCGAGTCGCGCCCAGTTTTCCACCACGGCTTCCGGTGTCTGCTGCTCAACCGGCAGGTAAATACCCCGGGTTTCATACAGATGGGCGCTGGCGTAGCCGCCGGCACCCGCGCACAGGATGAACTTGTTGGGCGCATCCTCGGCGCACAGCGCGAGCACCCCGGCGCTCACCGGTTCGGGCTGCATCACGGCCGCCGCGCGAGGATCGGGAATGATGTCTTCGGTCATGCGCGTCAGCGCGGCGGGCGCGAGCGAATTGACCCGCACATTATATTTTTCGCCTTCCTGGGCCAGGCTGTTCATCAGGCCGACGACGGCGAGCTTGGCGGCGCTGTAGTTGGACTGGCCGAAGTTGCCGTTCAGCCCGCTCGAAGACGAGGTCATCACGATGCGGCCGTAGGTCTGCTCCTTCATGATTTCCCACACGGCCTTGCAGCAATAGGCCGCGCCCATCAGGTGCACGTCCATCACCAGTTTGAAATCGGCCATGTCCATTTTGGAAAACGACTTGTCGCGCAGGATGCCGGCGTTGTTGATGAGGATGTCGACGCGGCCCCAGGCCGTCATCGCGTCCTTGACCATGGCCTGCACCTGCTCGAAATCGGCGACATTGGCGCCATTGGCAATGGCTTCGCCGCCCTTGGCCTTGATCTGCTTGACCACTTCCTGCGCCGCCGCGCTGGAACTGCCGGTGCCGTCGCGGGCGCCGCCGAGATCGTTCACCACCACCTTGGCGCCGCGCGCGGCGAGCGCCAGCGCGTGCGAGCGGCCGAGACCGTTGCCGGCGCCGGTGACAATCGCCACCCGGCCATCGAATCGTATCGTCATTGTCGTTGTCTCCGTCAGTCGGATTGGGTGACCGCGCTCAGCGGGTGAAGATCATGCTGAGCCACTCGGCCTTGATGGCGGGCTTGTCCTGGCCCTCGATTTCCACCGTGATGTCCAGTTTGAACAGGAACTGCCCCGGATTTTTTTCCGCCGCTTCCAGCACCACGGCCTTGGCGCGAATCCGGCTGCCGACCTTGACGGGCTGCAGGAAGCGCACTTTGTCGAAACCGTAGTTGACGCCCATGGTGCGGTTCGGGACATCGACGCCGATGCCGTTCTGGAGAAAATACGCCAGCATTGACAGGGTGAGAAAGCCGTGGGCGATGGTGGTGCCGAACGGCCCCTGGGCCGCCCTTACCGGGTCCACATGGATGAACTGGTGGTCCAGGGTGACATCGGCGAAATCGTTGACGCGCTGCTGATCGATGGTGAACCACTCGGAAGTGCCGGCATCCTGGCCGATGCAGGCGGCAAGATTCGCGGTGTCGATACGGATGGTCATGCGGTTTTCCTCAAGGTGTGGTGGCTGCGAGCGGAGCGTGAATGGCGCGGGTCAGTACCCGGACAAGGTGGCGAAGCGGCGCAGGTGGTAGCGGTGGTCGCCGTACAGATGCTCCGCGACCCGCGCCCGTTTCATGAAAAAGCCGATATCCAGTTCATCCGTCATGCCCACACCGCCATGGAGCTGGACCGCTTCGTTGGTGGCGAGCGTCGCGACTTCACCGGCCTTGGCCTTGGCGAGACTCGCCAGCACCGCCACCTCGGCGCTGCCGGCATCCAGCGCCTGCAGCGTCTTGATGACCAGCGACTTGAGCAGTTCGATTTCGCTGAACAGGTGCGCGGCGCGGTGTTGCAGTCCCTGATAGGAGCCGATCAGCACGCCGAACTGCTTGCGCGTGTTGAGATAGGCCACGGTCTGTTCGCAGGCTTCCAGGGACAGCCCCAGCAACTCGGCCGCCAGATGCGCGTTGCCGATCTCGCTGAGGCGCTCGATCACCGCGCTTGCGGTGCCGGGATTGCCCAGCAGGGCCGCGCGCGGCAGCGCGACATTGTCAAAACGGACCATGGCGCTGTTGCGGCTGTCGGCCATGACGACCCGTTCCACCGTCACGCCGGGCGCGGTGCGCTCCACCAGCACCAGGCTGATGCCGTCGCGATCGGCATCCGCGCCGGCGCTGCGCGCCGACACGATCAACTGGTCGGCGCTGTGGCCGTCCGGGACAAACTGTTTTTCGCCGTTGAGCACGCAGCCGTCGCCGCGCGCTTCCAGTCGGGTACGCACTTGGCGGGGCGCGTGATGCGGGCCCTCATCGAGGGCCGGCGCGAGCTGGAGTTCGCCCGCGACGATGGCCGGCAACAGCGCATTGCGTTGCGCGAGCGAGCCCGCTTGCACAATGGCGGACACGCCCATCACGGCGGTGGCAAACAGCGGCGAGGCGGTGAGGGTGCGGCCGCTCTGCTCCATGATCTGGCCCATGCCCACATGACCGAAATCGAGTCCGCCCTGGGCTTCGGGCACCAGAATGCCGGACCAGCCCAGATCGACCATCTGCTGCCAGGTGGCGCGGCTGTAGCCCAGCGCATCGCGACCGTCGCGCAGTTGCCGCAGTTGCGACACCGGCGCGTGTTCGGACAGGAAATCCCGCGCCGCGTCCTTCAGCATGCGTTGTTCTTCGTTGAGTACCAGCGCCATGGCGATCGCCCTTATTCCTTGCCCAAGCCGAGAATGCGCTTGGCGATGATGTTGAGCTGGATTTCCGAGGTACCGCCCTCGATGGAGTTGCCCTTGGTGCGCAGCCACTGGGTGGCCATCAGGCCGTGCTCGTAGGCGTCGCCCTCCCAGGCCAGGGCGCGCTGGCCGTGAATGCTCACCAGCAGCTCGTGGCGGCGCTTGTTGATCTCGGTGCCGGTGTACTTGAGCATCGAAGACGCGGCGCCCACACCCTGCCCCGCGGTGGCTTCGTCGGTGATGCGCTCGGCGGTGAGTTCAAAGGCGCGGTTGTCCATCTCCCAGCGCGCGATGTCGGTGCGCAGCGCGCTGTCGGCCAGTTCGCCGCCCGCGAGGCCGATCTGTTCCACGGCATGGTCGTGGAGATTTTTGGCGCCCGCGTTGCCCTGCCCGATACTGCCGATCATCTCGCGCTCATGGGTGAGCAGATAGGTGGCGAGCTCCCAGCCCTTGTTGAGGGTGCCGACCAGTTGATCTTTCTCGACCCGGACATCGTCCAGAAAGGTTTCGCAGAACGGCGACTTGCCGGAGATCAGCCGGATCGGCCGGGTGGTCACCCCCGGGGTGTTCATGTCGAACAGCACCAGGCTGATGCCGGCGTGTTTGACCGCGGCGGGATCGGTGCGCACGAGGCAGAACATCCAGTCGGCGCGGTCGGCGTAGGAGGTCCACACCTTCTGGCCGTTGACGATGAAGTGATCGCCCCTGTCCTCGCAGCGGGTCTGGAGTCCGGCCAGGTCGGAGCCGAAGTTGGGCTCGCTGTAGCCCTGGCACCACCAGATGCGGCCTTCGACGATGTTGCGGATGTGCTGGCGCTTGAGCGCCTCGGAGCCGTATTTGAGCAGTGCCGGGCCGATCATGGAGAGGCCCATGCTGAACAGCGGCAGCCGCGCGTTGATGCGGTTCATCTCCTCGCGGAGGATCTTGGTCTCTTCCTTGTTGAGCCCGCCGCCGCCGTATTCGGCCGGCCAGTCGGGCGCGGTCCAGCCGCGCGCCGCCATGACTTCGAGCCAGCGTTTCTGGTCGTCGCTGACGAACTTCCACTGGGTGCCGCCCCAGCAGCGATCCTCGAACTCGACCACCGTCTCGCGCTGCGAGAGCGGACAGTTGGTTTCGAGCCAGGCGCGGGTTTCCCGTCTGAACTGCTCCAGATCCGGCATGGTGTGCTTACCCCCCCAAAAAATGCCGACGCCACCGCTCCGGTCGCTGTGCCGAAGTCCTTCACCGGGGTGCGCAGTGCGGTAACTGTTACGGTGGCCGATGCGTTCCGCGGCGCGGAAAGCCAAGGCGAAGCACTATAGTTGAACGCCCCGGGACGGTAAACCCGACGGTAACCTGCCCGCTGGCAGAGTTCGGGACGCCCGGTCACATCCGCGCTGCCGGCCCCGAAGCGCGCTCAGACCGTTCCGGCGGCGGCGCGCATCACCAGGTGTTTGAGGGGATCGACGCGGTCGAAAAACGCCATGCCGGCGGCGCGCACGAGGGCGCTGGGCAGATCCTCGCGGCCGAACAGGGTCTTGAACCCCCGCATCGCGGCCAGCATGGCGAGATTCTCCGGTCGGCGCCGGCGCTGGTAGCGGGCCAGCGCGCCGGCATCGGCGACACCCAGACCGCGTTGCCGCGCACGCGCCAGTTCTTCCGCCAGCACTTCGGCATCCGCCAAGCCGAGGTTGACCCCCTGCCCGGCGAGCGGATGAATGGCGTGCGCGGCATCGCCGAGCAGCGCGATCCCCGGCATCACATAGCGGTCGGCGTGATGCTGACCCAGAGGCACCAGCGCGCGCGCACCGTGCAGGGAGATAGCACCCAACGCATGCTCGCTGGCGATCTCCAGCGCGCGGCACAGGGCGTCTTCGGGCAGCGCGCGCAGGTGCTCCGCCACGGCCTGTTCCTGGGACCAGACGATGGCGACGCAGCGGGTATCGCCGTCCTCGTCATGAAGCGGCAAAAACGCCAGCGGACCGGTGGGCGCGAACCACTGCCGGGCGCAGTGACCGTGCTCGCGCTCGGTGCGCAGCACCGCGACCAGCGCCAACTGGCCGGGATCCCAGCGCTGCGCGGTAAACCCGAAGTGCTCGCGCAGCGGCGAGCGCGGCCCGTCCGCCGCTACCAAAAGGGACGCACAAATCCGCTCGTGATCCAGTTCGGCCGCGCAACCGCCACCGGACAGGCGTTCGATCCGCGTCAGCGTCCGCGGACACAGAAAGCGGATATTGGGCTGCGCGCGCACGGCCTCACCGAGCGCCGCGATCAGCGCCGGTTGCGCGACGATATGCCCTAACTGCGGCTGATGAATCTCGGCGCAGTCGAAGCTGACGTGGCCGGTGCTGGCGCGATCCCAGACCGCCATGGAGTTATAGGGGCAGGCGCGCCGGGCCAATGCCTCGGGCCAGGCGCCGATCCGGTCGAGCAGGCGCCGGCTGCGTTCGTTGAGGGCCAGCGCGCGACGGTCAAGCATGGCGGTATCCGCGAGGGCCACTGGCGGCTGCGACTCCACCAGCGTGATCGCAAGCTCCGCACCCGCCGGCCCGCGAGCGAGCGCCAGCGCGAAGGCGGCGCCCACCGGCCCCGCCCCCACGATCAGAACGTCACAGTCCCGATTCATCGCCAACGATCCGGGCGGCGGGCACCGCGAGCCCGGCGCCGAAATCCGCCAGGGCGTGCCGCAGCGGCGGGCAGAGGCCGAGCGCGGTGAGCCCGAGATTGCGGCCCAGGGCCAGCAGCGGCGCGCGGCTGGCGAACAGCGCCGGCAGCCGCTCACTGAATTGCAGGGTGCGCCACTGGTCGCGCGCGCGCGCCCGGGCGTAGCCGGCAAGCACGCCGAGATCGCCGAGGTCACGACCGCCTCGCGCGCCCGCGCGCAGGTGCTGCGCCAGCGTCGCCAGATCCCGCACCGTGAGATTGAAGCCCTGCCCCGCGACCGGGTGCAGGCTGTGGGCGGCGTTGCCCACCAGCACCAGGCGCGAACGCACCTGTTCGCGGGCAAGGCAGCGCCGCAGAGGAATGCGTTGCGGAGTGCCCATGCCGAGGATGATACCGGCGCGCCGGCCAAAAGCCGTTTGCAGTTCGGCGCGCCGTTCCGGTTCCGGCGCCGCGGCGAGCGCCGCCGCCCGCTCCGGCGGCAGTACCCAGACCAGGGACGCGCGCGACTGGCCATCCCAATCCGGCAGCGGCAGCAGGGCCATGGGGCCATCCGGGGTAAAGCGCTCGTAGGCGATGCCCCGATGGGGCGCGGCGAGCGTCAGGGTCGCGATCAGGGCGGCATTGCCGTAGTCGCGCGCGGCGACGCCGATGCCGAATCCCGCGCGCAGCGGCGAGTCCGTGCCGTCGGCGACCAACAGCAGGCGGGCGCGCAGGAGGCCCGCGCCGGACTGGATTTCCAGGTGGTCCCGGCGCGGCACCGGCGTCAGGTTGCTTCCCGATGCGCGTCCGACATTGGGACAGGTGGCCACGGCGGCGGCGAGCAACCGGACCAGTTCGGCGTTCTCGATCACCTGCCCGAAGGGCGCGTCGCCCGGCGCCGGTCCCAGCCGCGCCAGCCCCCAGCCGCCGCGCTCGCTCACCTGAATATCCGTTATGGCGGCCGAGCGCGCCGCGATCGCGGGCCACAGACCCAGCGCCGCAAAGACTTCGCGGCTGCTGGCGGACAGCGCCATGGTCCGTACCTCGGGGAATGCATCGCCGCGCGAAGCGGCGCCCGTGTGCGAATCATCCGCCAGCAGGGCGATGCGCCACTCGGGGCCGGCGCGCGCCAATACCGCGGCCGCGGTCAGCGCCGTGAGGCCGCCGCCCGCGATGGCGATATCGACATCGGCGCTTGCAGTCATCTCGGTCTCAGCCCGCCATCAGCCGCTCGATGTCGGCAACCGTCTTGGGCACGCCCGCGGTCAGCACCTCGGCACCTTTGCGGGTGATGGCGACATCGTCCTCGATGCGGATGCCGATGCCGCGCCACTTTTTCGCCACCTTGCGGTTGTCGGGCGCGACATAAATGCCGGGCTCCACGGTCATCACCATGCCGGGCTCCAGCAGGCGCCACTCGTTGTCCACCTTGTAGTCGCCCACGTCGTGCACGTCCATGCCGAGCCAGTGCCCGGCACGGTGCATGTAAAAATCGCTATGGGCATTGCGCGCGATCAGGTCATCGACATTGCCTTTCAGCAGCCCCAGATCGACCAGGCCCTGGGTGATGATCTTCACCGTGACCCGGTGCGGCTCGTCCCAGTGGTTGCCGGCGCGCGCGGCGTCGATGGCGGCCATCTGGGCGGCGAGCACGACCTCGTAAAGCGCCTGCTGCGGCGCCCTGAACTTGCCGTTGACGGGGAAGGTGCGGGTGATGTCGGCGGCGTAGTGTTCCAGTTCGCAGCCGGCGTCGATCAGCACCAGATCGCCGTCCTGCAGCGGCGCGCTGTTTTCCACATAGTGCAGCACGCAGGCGTTGGCGCCACCGCCGACGATGGAGCCGTAGGCAGGGTGGCGCGCGCCCTCGCTGGCGAAGGCGTGCTCGATCTCCGCCTGCAACTGGTATTCGTACAGACCCGGTCGCGCGGCGCGCATGGCGCGGCAGTGGGCGCGCGCGGAAATCGCGCCCGCCTTGCGCATCACCTTGAGCTCGGTCGCGGTCTTGAACAGGCGCGCCTCATGGACCAGATGATCGAGATCGACGAACTCGTCCGGCGGTACCGCGCCGCTGCGGGCGCGGGCGCGAATGCCGTCGATCCAGTCCAGCAGCCGGGTGTCGAAAGCGCGGTTGCGACCGAGCGCGTAATACACGCGGTCGCGCCCTTCCAGCAGGCCGGGGAGAATTTCGTCGATATCGTCGATTGGAAAGGCGTCGTCGGCGCCGTACAGCTCGCGCGCGCCTTCGGGACCGGCGCGGCGGCCGTCCCAGATTTCGCGGCTGCGGTCGCGCTCGCGGCAGAACAGGATGAACTGGCCCTGGGGCCGCTTGGGGATCAGCACCAGCACTGCCTCGGGCTCATGAAAGCCCGTGAGGTAGAAAAAATTGCTGTCCTGGCGATAGGGAAAATAAGTATCCCGGCTGCGCACCTGTTCGGGCGCCGCGGTCAGGATCGCGATACTGTTTTTGCTCATCGTCGCCATCAGGTCGCGGCGACGGCGGGCGAATTCCTGGGCAGTGATCATCGGCGGGAATCCTGGGCTAGTGCAGTTTGGTGTCGGGACGTGCTTGCCGCGCGCGCAATTCCGCGTCGATCACCAGCACCGCCGCGCGCACATACTCGACCAGCTCAACGAAGTCCCGCTCGTCTTCCTCGGTGCCATCGACATCGGCGTCGGCGCGGCCGATGGCGGCGAAGTCACCCAGTGCCGAGGCGGTGTCGGCGCTCAGGCCGCGCGCGCCGCCACCCTGCCCGAGCCCGGCCAGAAAACCCTGGCACCAGGCGGCGAGTGCCTGCACACGCCGGCTCAGCGGCGCGTCGTCCGCGGGCAGAAGCAGCTGGAAGCCGTAGTCGAAACGCGCCAGATCCGTTGCGGCGTCAGCGGCAATATCGGTGAGCGCACTGCGCATGGCTTCCTCGACCACCACCGTGGCGAGCTCGGCTTCGAGCAGATCCAGAACGGCAGTCGGCGAACGCAGCCCTCCGACGGTGGCGCCGCACAGCAGGCCGTGCCATTCGGCGGGATCCAGGGGTACGTTCAGGGCCGCGAACGCGGCGCGCAGGTTCTCGAAACGGGACACGCGATCAACGGCTGCGGGGACTGGCGGGCATCCTAGCACGCTGCCCATGCCGCGACATCCGCGCCGAGGGGCGGTCGGCAAAGACTATCGCACCAGAGTCGATTGACCGCTTTGGCGCGCGCCACTTATAGTCGCGTGTCAGGAGCCTGAACCGGGATGGTCATGAACGCGCCTTCCATCGCCGAACTCGAAAACAAGGTCGACCGCCTGGCCGTACTCAGCGCGCGCCTGAAAGCCGAAAACGACGTCCTGCGGGAACGCGAAGCCAGCCTGGCACGCGAACGCAGCCAATTGCTCGAAAAAAACGAAATGGCGCGCTCCCGAATCGAAAACATGATCGCGCGACTCAAAGCCCTCACCCCGGAGTCCTGACTACCATGGCCGACGCCAGTATTTCGACGGTCAGCATCCGGATACTCGACAAGGACTATCAGGTCCATTGCCCGCCCGAGCAGCAGGACGCCCTGCTGAGCGCGGCCCACGGGCTCGATCTGCGCATGCGCGAAATCCGCCGTTCCGGCAATGTCATCGGCCTCGAACGCATCGCCGTGATGGCCGCGCTGAATCTTTCCTACGAGCTGATGCAGGCCCAGCACAATGCAGGCAGCAATGCCGCCGCGAGCACGGATCTGGACCGCATCGACGCCAAGCTGACCCAGGCCATTCTCGCCCTCGAATAGCCGTTCCCCGGCATCAGCCGCGGCGGACCGCCGGATGCGACGCGCACGGCGACCACCACCCATCTCGGCAATGGTCCAGCGGACACCGCGCAACACAAGACCGCGGCAGATGTTCCGCAGTCCGCCGACGTCAGGATCAAGGGATTTTTATCGGCGCAGCGCCGGGGAACGGCAGCGCCCGGCGGGGATGCCCCGCCGCACGGCGCGAATTGCCGGTGACGCTGCGGGGCGGCGTAACAAGCCGCCCGCAGCGCCCCGGGCAGTGCTCAGATCAGATTGGAGACCACGACGGTAAAAAACACGCCGAAGACGAGCAGACAGAACCCCGTAACGACCGCTTCGCCGCCGCTTTTGTCTTTGCTCAGGTCCATAACATAACTCCACGTGTGCTGTACGGGAGCTATTGTAACAGTCCTTAAAGTATCATTTTAATAATTTTGCATTTCTTTTGGTTATGTTTACCAGTCGGTCAGGGGTATGGCAGCTTTCACTCTCGCCCCTCGGGCAAACGCTCGCCCCGTACCCTCAACCCGTACAATTCCAGGCCTCCCGAAGGTCCGGGACCCCGGGTGACAACACCGCCGCGCAGGTCGATCCCGAGCAGTCCGTAGGCCGCCCAGAGCATGCGGGCCGCCGCACCTGTGTACCAGCTCCAACCGCCGCGGCCTTCATGGCCAGGGCCGCTGTAAATATCCGCCGGCTGCTGATGGGGTGCCAAGCCATAGCGGGCCGCAAGCTCGGGAACGTCCCGGCCCAGGGGAGAAATTTTCTGCCACAGCCGGAATGCCTCCGCGCGCAGATGGTCCGCCTCCGCGGCATTGTCGGCTCCCCTGGCCAGCGCGGTCAGGGCATCCACCAGCCAGGAAGCGCCATGGGAGTACTGCCCCCCGTTCTCGCGCACACCCGCTGGATAGAGGGCGATGCGGCCCGGCCAGGGTAGCGAGTGCTCGTCGAAGGCCGGCATCTGGACGCGCACCAGATGCGCGCCTTCCAGCCGCTCCAGATCGGCGCGCAGCGCGGCCAGCGCATCATCGGCGGCCACGGCCCCGGACAGCGCCGGCCAGGCTGCCGTAAGGGCGTTGGCGTGGAGCAGTTCGCTACCGTCGTCGGCGATGGCGCGCACATAGTTCTCGCCCCGGCGCATCGCCGCCAGCGCCGCACGCAAACGGACGGCTTCCCCGTGCCAGCGGGCGGCGGTTGCCGTGTCGCCATGGCGGCGCGCCAGCGGCTCCCAGTCGAGCAGCACCCGGTGCAGGAAAAAACCGAGCCACACGCTTTCACCGCGGCCGCGATGACCGATGCGGTCGAGGGCATCGTTCCAGTCGCCCGTGCCGATCAACGGCAATCCGTGACGGCCGCGCCGCGCCAGGGTGTAGTCGATGGCGCGGCGACAATGTTCGTGGAGTGCGACGCGTTCGGCACCGGGGCGCGGGGCAAATCCGATGCCGTCGGCGCCATAGGGGATGGGCTCGCCTTCCAGGAACGGCGTCTTCTCCTCCAGAATGCTGATATCACCGGTGGCGGCGACGTACTGGGCGGCAATGTAGGGCAGCCACAGCTGCGGGTCGGATGCCCGGGTGCGGGCCCCAAAGCCGGTGCCATCCGCGGGCGTCGGATGCCACCAGTGCAGCACGTCCCCTTGCGGAAACTGCTGGCCGGCGTGGCGCAGAATCTGCTCCCGCGCCAGTTCCGGAGCGATCACCAGCAGCGGCAACACGTCCTGCAACTGATCGCGAAAGCCGTACGCTCCCGAGCGCTGCTCCGGGCCGCAGCGCCCCCACAGCCGCGCATTCAGCACCTGGTAGGGCAGCCAGATATTGACGAGGCGGTCGAAGTCCTTGCGATTGGTTTCGACGCGCAACTCGCCGAGGCGGCGGCGCCAGTCCGCCTCGGTAGCGACCAATGCCGCCCGCGCCGTGACAGGGTCGCGGTAGCGCGCGGCCAGTGCGCGGGCTTCTTCCTGCGTCGGCGCCTGACCCAGCGCGAAATTCACCCACAACTCGCCGCCGGCCGGCACTTCCACTTCACCGGAAAAAGCCGCGACCCGGCCGCCGTCGTCCACGGCGGCCGGATCGCCGGCACCAAGACTGACAAAGCACGGCAGCAGGCCCGCCGCCGTGCCGGCGAAGCGGCTGCGCACGGTCTCCACCACCGACTGATCGAGACTGCTCGCCACAAACGCCCAGCCGGGCGCAAACAGGTTGTCGGGATTACACGCATAGACGGCGCCCGCTTCCGGGACGAGCTCGAGGCGTCCCCGGCTGTCCGCCGGCAGTTCCGCCAGTACCCATTCGAAGCAGGCCACCACCCGGCACCGGCGCGGCGCGCTGCCGCGATTGCCGATGCGCAGCAGGCGCAGTTGCGCGGGCACGTCCGGGGGCACGCAGACGGTCAACTCCAGATCGAGCTCGCCGAGCGTGCTGGCAAAGCGCGCCTGGCCGGGCGCGAACTCGACCCGGTGCGGGATATCGCCGCGCCGCAGCGGGGCAAAGGTGGGTCCGCCGCAGGCGTCGGTGGCGAGATCGACCACATACAGCGCCTCGCCCGGCAGGCGGTGACCGGCGTCACTCAGCCGGAACGGGGTGAGGGCGTTTTGCTGGCTGTTGCCGGCGAAAGCAGCGACAAATCCGGCGCTGTCCAGCACCGCGCCCTGACCGACGGCGTTCACCATGAGATGGCTGTAGGGTCGCGGGGCGTTGCCATCGATGCCGAGGGTCCAGCCGTCGGGGCTGAATTCGTGCTCCGGCGGCTCGGCGTCGCGCAGTGTGCGGGTACGGCCGAGGGCGCGCTCGAGCACCTCCGGCGGCGGCAGCGGCGTGCCAAGCCGGCGCGCGATCAATTGCGCGGCGGCGCCGGGGTTGGCCGCGTAGCCGGTGACGAAGCGCACGCTGGCGTGGCCCCCGGCCGGGATCGTCACCCCCAGCGTCAGCGACAGCGCGGGATCGAAGCTGTACAGCAGACCCTCGTCATCCGGCGCCCGCGGCGCATCCGGCGCCAGACCGTCCGGACACGCCAGACCGCCGGCACCGACGAAGCGGTTGCGGCTGTCTTCGTAACCCGCCAGCCGCACGCCATGACCGTCGGTCGCCACCGCATGAAACGCCACTTCGCCCGCGGGCCGGCCGCGCACGTCCGTCAACAGGCGGCTGTGCGCCAGCAGCGCGGCGAGGGGTGCCACAAACCGGGTACCGACGTGCAGGGCATTGAACGCCGGGTGGCGGGAAGCGGCTTCGGCGTCGCCGAGCGTCAGCTCCTGAAAGCTGGTCAGGCGCAGGCGCCGCGGACGGTTGCTGCGATTTTCAAAGGTAAGGGTCCAGCACTCGACCGGATCGTCCGCGGGCACTTCGACGCGCGCAAAAGCGGTCAGGTCCGCCGCATCGGCGCGGTAGCACAGCGCGGTGGTCGAGATCTCGGTCACCCGATGACGCACATCGGCGCCCGAACAAGGCTCGCGCGTGAGCGACCAGGGCGGGCGACCGGGCTCACTGACATAGAAAAATCGCCCGCGGCGATCGAGATCGTCTTCGGGACGGCGGGTCAGATCGATTTCCGGACAACCGCGCCGGGGACGGATCACCTGGGCATGGCCACGGCCATCCTCGCCCAGACGCAGCATGTAGAGGCCATTGCCCAGCACATGCGCCGGGGCACTGCGCACCCGGTGCAGGGTGCCGGCGCGGCGGGCGCGCGTCAGCACCCAGGCCCCCACCACGATCACCAGCACGGCGGCGACCGCATAGGCACCCACCAAATCGCGCACTGCCGGCAACAGCGGCCCGGCGTGGCCATGCATCCCCTCGGCGCGCATCCATACATACTCCCACTCGCCACCCCGCGGGATATAGAACGGCACCAGCAGCGGCGCCCAGGTGGCGAAGCGGCGCAACCCCTCCGGGATCGCCTGCCCGCGCGGGCCGTGGCCCAGCGCCCGGGCGAGGCGTGCGTTCACGGCATCCATGCCGACAAAGGAGAAATTCACCAGCGTCGCCACCCGCAGCCCCATGTGGTCGAACCAGATCAGCACGCGCAGCCAGTCGTAGGCCATCAGGCCCAGAAATAGCTCGAGGCTCCAGGCGCGGTAGTGATCCGTCGGTTGCAGCACCTGCTGCGCAGTGGCGAGCAGGCCGCGCACGGCGCCATCCTGGTTGTACCAGGTCGGGTCCTGCGCCATGCGCAGGAAGATCGAGATGATGGGCGCCATCCACAGCCCCCAGCGCAGTACCCGCACCGTCTGCGCGCCGACTTCGGCCAAACCGGCGCGGCTGAAGGTGGCGCGAATCGGCGCCAGGCGCCGCTGGATCAGCGCCGTCAGCAGCACCAGATTGAGACTGAACAGGGGCGCGGCGATGGCCCATTGCACCACCCCCGACAGGGATTGGGCGTAGAACAGCTTGACGCCGCCGCTGACCAGACCCAGATCGGTAGCACCCCATTTACTGAATAGCGGATAAACCATGTATTCGTAGCTGCCGCGCCCGACGGCCGGAAAATTCACCACCCCATAGGCGGCCACGCGATCCAGCACCACCCGCAACTGCCCGGCGTCGAAATACCAGGCGAGCAGCCCGCCCGTGATGCCGCCCATGACCGCTTGCACGAGATACACCGACACGCGCTGCGGACGCTGCCGCAGACCACCCACCATGGCGAGGACATCGAGCAGCAGACCGACGCCCGCATAGACCGCGGCGCCGGCGAGCGCGCCACCGGCGAAGCGCAGGCTATCGCCGCCGGCCGTGCGATCCAGACCAAACCAGAGCGCGACCGCAAACCCCGCCAGCGCGCCGCGCAGCAGATTCGCCGGCTCGCGGTAGGCCGCGCCCAGCCGACCGGCCAGCGCCGGACTGCCGTCGAAGGTTTCGATGAGACTGCGGGCCAGGGGAAACAGCAGCATGCCAAGCAGTGTCCCGAACAATAAGGGCTGCGCGGTAATCCAGGCCGCCACCGCGCCGCCGCCGGCAAGCGCCGCGCCATACACGAGAACCATGAACCAGGCGCTGTAAACCGCGCCCTTGCCGGCGCCGCCGCGCCAGTGATCGGCGGCGGCCTGCCAGGTCGGTCGCCGACCCTTGAGGGCATCCAGCAGCGCCCCGGTGATGAGAAAGGTCTGGCCCCACAAGCCCGCCTGCGCCAGTGCCGCACTGGCCACCCCCAGTGGCCATTGCAGCCAGCCGGGGAGCGCCGCGGCGAGCGGGCCGCTGCCCAAATCGGCGATAAGGGGCGTCAGCGCGGCCCACAGCGCACTGCTCCACAGCAGCGCGCGCAGGCGCCAGTTGTGGGTCCAGCGCTGATCCACGGCGACGCCCAGGCCCTGCACCGCCAGTTCGCCGAACAGGCCCAGCACCAGCCAGCAGCCGGGCAGTCGCCGCAGCGCCGGGGACACGTCCGGGCCCAGCCAGGCACCCAAGGATTCCAGCAGGTCACGCGACGCCAGCAGAAACAGCCCGTTGAACAGGGCAAAGGGCGCCACCAACAGCACCAGCGAGGTGGCCGCCGGCAGCGGCCGGTGCTGCCGCACCGGCAACAGACCGGCCACCAGGCCGTAGACCGCGAACGCCAGCGTGGCGCCCTCCGGCGTCAAGCGCAGCAGATCGATCCACTCCCGCGGCGTCTGCCAGAGCGGCAGTTCCGGTGTCGCGGCGAGGGCAAACAGCGCCGCCACCGCCGCGTGGCGCAGCGCCAGGAACACGCCATCCGTGGCGCCGCCGGCGCGGCCGATCAGCAGCAGGCCGAAGCCGGCGCCCGCGGCGGCCGCGAGCGGAATGCCGGCGTGGACCGCGGCAAGGGCGCCGGCAAACAGCGCCAGCCCCGCCATCCAGAGGCCAAGCTGACCGACATGATCGCGACTCCAGTTCATCGGCCGGCTATGCACCGTTGCCCCAGGGCACAAAAAACCGTGCCGGATCGAGTGGCGCCTGCGGCGAGCGCGGTTCGCTGACCGTGCCCAGGTAGAGAAAGCCGACGATGTGTTCGGCGTCGCTCACGCCCAGCCCGGCTTTCACCACCGGGTCGTAGGCGAAATCGCCGGTGCGCCACATCGCGCCCACGCCCTGTGCATGGGCGGCGTTGAGCATGTTCTGCGCGGCGGCGCCAGCGGACAGCAATTGTTCAACGACGGGCACCTTGGTGTTGGTCCTGCACGCGGCGATGGCGACAATCAGCAGCGGCGCCCGCAGCGGCCGCCCCAGAGTGCGTTCGCGCTCGCGCTCCGGCAACGCACCCTCGCGAGCCTCTCGGGAGCGGACAAACAACTCGCCCAGGCGGTGCCGGCCTTCGCCCTCAATAACAAGAAAACGCCACGGCCGCAGCATGGCGTGATCGGCCGCGCGCAAGGCGGCACGCTTGATATTGTCGAGGGTGGCGCCCGTCGGCGCGGGTGCGACCAATACCGGCTGGGAAACCCGACTGTGCAGTGCCGTGATTGCTTCCACGCCGTTTTTGCTCCTGAGCCTGATGAATGTCCCGGGGCCTGTTAACGCTGTCCGCGCCTGACCATCCGGGTATCGGCGCGCGACTTCCATGATATCGGCAACCACATCCCGATCACGAACCGAGGGGATCCTGCCGATAAAAAGCACTCAGTTGCCGATACAGCGCCGGCCAGTACTCCGCCAGCCGCTCCGGCGCTTCGAAAAAGCATTCACTCGTCACCGCGAAGAATTCACCCGCGTCCTGAAGTGCATAGGGATCGATGGGCAGTTCATCGTCTGCGTCGGTGGCGGCGCGGTGTTCGAGGTCTTCCCAGGCGGCGGTAAAAGCCTGCGTCCAGGCGGCCGGGTTCATGTCCGGATGCAGGGGTGGCGCGCCGTTGGGACCACCATCGCTGCGCATGTCGAGCTTGTGGGCCATCTCGTGGATCACCACGTTGTAGGCGTCCCCGGCGCTGGCGACGTCGTCCCAGGAGAGGATCACCGGCCCGTGTTCCGAGGTTTCGCCGGTCAGGGGTTCACGCTCGGTGTGGACGATGCCGTACTCATCCTCGCGGTCGTGCGATGGAACGAAAGCCCCGGTATAGAGGATCAGGGTCACCCAGCCGTCATACCATTCCAGGCCCAGTTCCAGCACCGGCACGGCGGCCATGGTGGCAATCCGAAGCTGCATGGCGTCGGTGACTTCGAGCCCGTCGGCGGCGACGAACTCCTTGCGCAGCAGAAAGCGCAGCGCCATGTCGCGCAGCCGCGTCCGCGCCTCTCCCCGATAGCGGGCGGCCACCGGCCAGTCCGCGATGGCGGCCTCCCAGGCCTCGACCGGAACCGCCAGGCGCTGCAGGCGGCGATTTTCGCGCCAGCGGCGCAGGCGATCGAACATCGCGGTGGCTAGCGGCGCTCGTCGAGGAAGCGGTTGACCCGGGCGATATTGGCGTCGTGGTTTTCGCGCATCGCGACCAGCTCGGTGCGCAATGCCTCATCGGCGACGCGCGGAATCATCTCGCCCAGGCGCTTGGCCACCCAGCCCTGGCCGCGGTTGAGAAACCGCAGTCGCTCGTCCAGCGCGGCGATGGCCATGGCGCGCGGGTGGAAGTCGCCAACCTTGAGCGAGGACTCGCCACCCAGGCGTGGGATGGCTTCCATCAGCATCTTGCACCAGCGCGCTTCGTCGCCGTGGATGTCCACCATCAGTTGGCGCTCGGGCGCGGTGGCGCACTGCGCGCGGGACTCCCGCGCCACCCGGGTACCGGCGCGCTCGGCTTCCAGCAACTGGTTGAGAAACGCCACCAACTCGGTTGGTTCGACCCGGTTCATGTAGGCGTCGCTGCCGGCGGTGGCGGCGCAGACCGGAGAGCTCGGGGGTGCGGGAGGATAGGAGGATGGCGGCATCGAAGGTGTCCTGTGCGGCGCGGGAAACTGGCCCGGAGTGTAGCAAAGCCATTGCCGGCGGCGGCCGTGCTACACTCCGGACATCGCCACTGGCTTGCCGCCGCAGCGATCACAGACAAACTCCGAGTGCCGGGGCTCTAACTCCCCACCGTCCACCTTACCGCCGTGCACTGCACCACCATGCACTTGACCAGTGAGAACCGGGGACAGGAATCCGGCACCGAGAACCCGAAAAGGGTTCTGAGGGATGCGCGGGAAACCGTTCGTCCTCCCGTCCTTGGAAAGGTGTTTGCCATGTTACAGGACAGCTTCGGGCGCGAGTTTCATTACTTGCGCCTGTCCGTCACCGATGTTTGCAACTTCCGTTGCACCTATTGCCTGCCCGATGGGTATGAAGGCAAGCCCGACCGTGCCTTTCTGAGCCTGGACGAGCTGCGCCGCGTGGTCGCCGCCTTCGCCGCCACCGGCACCACCAAGATCCGCATCACCGGCGGCGAACCTTCGGTGCGCGCCGATCTGCCCGACATCATCGCGGCGGTGAAAGCGACACCCGGCATCCGCACCGCGGCGCTCACCACCAACGGCTACAAGCTGCCCGAGCGCATCGACGCCTGGGCCGCGGCCGGGCTGGACGCGCTCAACCTCAGCATCGACAGCCTGGACCCGGCGATGTTTCACGCCATCACCGGCCACGAGCGTTTGCAGGAGCTGCTCGACGGCCTCGACCGCGCGCTGGCACTGGGCATTGCCACCGTCAAGGTCAACACCGTGCTGCTGCGCGGCTGCAACGACAACCAGATCGACCGCTTCCTCGCCTGGCTGCGGGACAAACCCATCACGCTGCGCTTCATCGAGCTGATGCAGACCGGCGACAACGGCGAGTTTTTCCGCCGCCACCACGTCGCCGGCGAAGACCTGCGCCGCCGTCTGCTGACCGAGGGCTGGACCCAGACCATCCGCGCGCAGGACGCCGGCCCGGCGCAGGAATTTCACCATGCGGATTACCGGGGCCGCATCGGCCTGATCATGCCCTACGGCAAGGACTTCTGCGCCACCTGCAACCGGCTGCGCATGAGCGCCACCGGCAAGCTGCACCTGTGTTTGTTTTCGGAGCACGGCATCGATCTGCGCCACCTGTTGCAGGCCGACGTCCAGCGCGACGAACTGATCGCCTTTTTGCGCGACCGCCTGGCGGACAAGAAAGTCAGCCATTTTCTCCAGGACGGTTTCAGCGGCGGCACCCGCCACCTCGCCATGCTCGGCGGCTGAAGGAGGACATCCGATGACCAAAGTCCATGCCGACCGGTTCGTACCGCTGCGGATCGCGGTACTCACGGTCTCCGACAGCCGCACCGAGGCGACCGATACCTCGGGCCAGTTGCTGGTGGAAAAACTCCGCGCCGCCGGCCATCGACTCGCAGAAAAGCGGATGCTGAAGGACGATCTCTACCGCATCCGCGCCCAGGTCGCGGTCTGGGCCGCCTCCGACGCCGTGCAGGTGATCATCATCACCGGCGGCACCGGCTTTACCGGCCGCGATTCGACGCCCCAGGCGGTGGCGCCCCTGTTCGATGTGACGGTCGAGGGTTTCGGTGAACTGTTCCGGCAGATTTCCCACCGCGACATCGGTTCGTCCACCGTGCAGTCGCGGGCGCTCGCCGGTCTCTCCAACGGCACCCTCATCTTTTGCGTGCCCGGCTCCACCAACGCCTGCCGCACCGCCTGGGACGGCATCATCGCCGAACAGCTCGACGCCACCCACCGGCCCTGCAATTTCGTCGCGCAGCTCAAGCAGGTAGAGGGTGCGGACTGCGGCACCCGGGAAACCTCATCGTGAGCGGCCTTTCGCACCTCAATGCCGCCGGCGAAGCCAGCATGGTGGACGTCAGCGGCAAGGCGGTGACCACCCGCGTCGCCCGCGCCGAGGGTTTCGTCGCCATGCAGCCCGAGACACTCGCGCTGATCCGCAGCGGCGGCCACGCCAAGGGCGATGTGCTGGCCACCGCGCGCATCGCCGGCATCATGGCCGCCAAGCGCTGCGCCGAACTGATCCCCCTGTGCCATCCGCTGCTGCTGGCGCGGGTGCAGGTCGAATTCGCGGTGCAGGACGACGGCGTGCGCATCCAGGCCGAATGCAAACTCGACGGCAAGACGGGCGTCGAAATGGAAGCGCTCACCGCGGTATCCGTCGCCGCCCTGACCCTGTTCGACATGTGCAAGGCGGTGGACCCGGGCATGGAGATCGGCGCCATCCGCGTGCTGTCGAAGGACGGCGGCAAGACCGGCCGCTGGGAACGCAGCAGTGATTGAAGTGCTGTTCTTCGCCCGCCTGCGGGAAACCCTCGATCTGGCGCGCCTCGCGCTGGAGCTGGCGGAACCCACCACCGTGGGCGCGCTCAAGGCGCAGCTCGCCGCGCGCGGCCCAAGCTGGCACGCGCTGTTTGCCGGACGTCAGGTGCTGGCGGCGGTGAATCAGGAGCTGGCGGACGACGCCACCCCGATACGGCCGGGCGATGAGGTCGCCTTTTTTCCGCCCGCCACCGGAGGCTGATCGTGACCGATGACGTGCGGATTTTGACGACGGCGCTCGATCCCGCCGCGCTGACCGCGGAACTGGTCAACGACCGCGCCCACAGCCAGGGCGCACTGGTGACCTTTGTCGGCATGGTGCGGGATTTGACCAACAACCCGGTCACCGCCATGCAGCTCGAACACTACCCCGGCATGACCGAAAAATCCCTGACCGCCATCATCGGCCGGGCACGGGTGCGCTGGCCGCTCGGTCAAGTGCTGATCGCCCACCGGGTCGGCTTGCTGCATCCCGGCGAACCCATCGTGTTCGTGGGCGTCACCGGCAGCCACCGGCGCGAAGCCTTCGCCGCCTGCGAATTCCTGATGGACTATCTGAAAACCGAGGCGCCGTTCTGGAAAAAGGAATTCACACCGGAAGGGGAACGCTGGGTGGAAGCCAAACAGAGCGACGACGAAGCGGCAAAACGCTGGCGGGCCGCCCGGCAACAGCAGCAGTGACATCCCTGGCATGAAGGCCATCGGCGCCCTGCTCGCGGGCGGACAATCCCGCCGCATGGGCACCGACAAAGCGCGGCTGCCGGTCGGCGCCGGCACCTTGCTCGATCACATGACCGCCAGACTGCGCGCGCTGGATCTCGCCAAAGTGGTGATCTGCCGCGATGCGCCCGGCTGCATCGCCGACCGGATTCCCGGACAGGGTCCACTCGGCGCGCTGCACAGCCTGGGCATCCACTACCCCGGCCGCGACCTGCTGGTGGTGCCGGTGGATATGCCGCTGCTCTCCGCCGGCACGCTTGCGGCACTGCTCACCGCGAGCAACGAATCGCAGCGACCGCGCCATTACGAAGGTCATCTGCTGCCGCTGTGGCTGCCGCTCTCCCCCGCAGCGATGCGGGCGATCGAAACGCGGGTGACCGATCCCGCCGCGGATCGCTCGCTCGCGGCGCTGCTGCGGGATCTGGGCGCGGAAACACTGCCGCTGCACAGTCCGGAAACCGAGCTCGCCAACGTCAATACGCCGGCGGAGTGGGAACTCATCGTGCCACAGATACATATACCCGGCTGATTGCAGGAAAACTTCCGCCCGGTATCCGGGCGAACAAAAACCTGATAACCATCCAGCCAACTGGCGTCTCGGATCGCTACAACCACCGAAACTTCGGCAACTGCTGAAACGCCGCGCACAACTGGCGGTTCCAGGTGGTGCTGAGTTCGTCCAGAAAAGGATCGTCGCCGGCAAACAGAAAACGTTTGCCGAGGGCGAGGCTGTCGCGCCGATAGATCGCGACTTCGTAGGGCGGGCCGACGGAAAGGTTGGAACGCGCGGTGGCGTCGAGACTGACCAAGGAGAGCTGCGCCGCGTCATCCAGCGCCATCTCGAAGCGAGCCACCCGGTCCAGCATCGGCTTGCCGTACTTGATCTCGCCGATCTGGAGGAAGGGTGTCTCCGCCGTCGCCGCCGCATGGTTGCCCTGGGCGTAGACGATGAACAGTCCGGGCGGCTGGCCGGCGATCTGGCCGCCCAGAATCAGCGTGACCTCGGGACTCTGACCGCTGGCGCGCAGCGCCGGGCCGTGGGTGTTCTGGATTTCCAGGTTGGTCGCGCCCACGTATTCCGCCGCTTCGAACAGGTAGCGCGCGCGGTTGAGGTTGCCGGCTGGCCCGGGGTAATCCAGGTCGCGGCGCAGGTGGCTGACGAGCTGCTGGCTGAGCGCGAGATTGCCCGCCGTGAGCAGCACGAACTGACGGTCGGCGGCGGGCTTGAACTCGTGCATCTTGCTGTACACCGAGGCGTAATCGACCCCGGCGCTGGTGCGGCTGTCGGATGCCAGCACCAGTCCCTGTTCGACGCAGATGCCAAGACAGTAGGTCATGGGCAAATCCTCAGGATGCTCTGAATAATTCGATCCCGTTCATGGTTCGACTGGCTCACCACGAACGGAATCAAACTGCCGCATCCGCACGCCGAAGAAATTGCATTCAGCGAAAGCGCACCACGGCATGGCCCGGGATGGTGATTTCGCCCTGCGCGTTTTTCAGAAACAGGCTCACCTTCACTTCGCGCGTGCTGTCGTCTTTTTCTTCGACCTGTCCGCCCGCGGTCATGGTTTCGCCGAGAAAGGCGGCGCGGCGGTTGGCGTAGCCGAAGGAGACGAGGGTCGCGTCGGCGCCGATCCAGTCGGTCACCACCTGGCCGATCCAGTCGCCCTGCAGGGGGCCGTCGAGCACGATGCCGGGGTAGCCTTCTTCCTGGGTGGCGTAGGCGTGGTCGAAGTGGATGCGGTGGGGATTCCAGATCGCCGCGTTGTACATGAACAGTTGCACGATGCCGGCGGTGTGATCGCGGCTGGGCAGTGCGTCGCCCACCTTGATGTTCTCGTATGCGGTCATGGCTCTACCTCGCGATCAGGGAGGTGGTTTCGTTCAGCACCGGCGCGCCGGCTTCGGTTTTCACCACGGTTTCGGTGACGACAAAAATCAGCGGGCCGGTCTTGCCGTCCTTCTGGTAAATGTCCTTGAGCACCCGGGTAATCACCAGCTTGTCGCCGGGACGAATGGGCCGGTGATAGACGGTGTCCGAGTTGCCAGCCATGACGCGCTTGAGGGGCAATGGCGGAATCAGTTTGTCTTCGGCGATGCCGTCCTTGCGCAATGCTTCCGGCGGCAGGATTTCCATCGAGTAACCGAAGTGGAACAGCGGCGGCGCTTCGTCGCCGTCAAGATATTTGCGGGCTTTTTGTCCGGTCGATACCGCGTATTTCTGAATATCGCGCCGCGTGACCTCGACCCGTATCGGGGGGTTGGCGGTGCCGATGCGGGCCTTGATTTCCGGGGTCAACAACTCAGCCATGCTTTACTCCTCGGATAATCCGGCGGGCGGGGTGCGCCCGCCGGGCTGGGTCTCGACTCAAACGACCGCGGGCATGATCTGGATGCCCGGCGCGCCGGCGAGAAACTGACCCAGTTTGCCGCCCAGGGTTTTGAAGTGCGGGGTTTCGCGGTGCGTGGCGAGATCCGCCTTGCTCTTGTACTGCTCCAGCATCACATAGGTGGTGGGGTCGTCGGTCTTGTGCAACTGATAGAAGGTACATGCGGGCTCATTGGCGCGCACGGCGGCGGCGAGTTCTTTCATCAGCGCTTCAAAGCCTGCTTGTTTGCCGTCCTGGATTTTCAGGGTTGCGATGACACCGATCATGGGTAGCTCCTCTTGCTTTGGGTTATGGGAAGGCATTGTTATAAAACGGGCGTCCGCACTATACCCCGCGCTCCGCGCACGGTCATCCCGACGCGGACCGCAAGGCGCCTAGCGCAGCAGCGGCAGAACCTCGGTGGCGAAACGCTCGATCTGGTCCTGACGCTCGCCCGGCGGACTCACCGCGTCGAGGATGAGATGACGCACGCCGGCCTCGCGAAAGGCATTGATGCGCGCGGCGACATCCTCGGGCCGCCCCAACGCGCAATACTTCTTCGCCGGGCCGCGGAAGTCGCTGGCGTAGCGCTCGGAGAGGTGCTCCGTGGCCACGTCCCAGGCGGTCTCGAAACTGTCGTCGATGCGGAAAAACAGCAGGTGCGCGGTATCGAAGCGATCGATTGCGCGTTTGGCGGCGGCGGCGCTTTTTTCGATGGTTTCCAGAAAACCGGCGAACATCTCCGGCGTCACCACATAGGAGACATAGCCGTCGGCGAGCCGTCCGGCGCGCGCCAGGGCGGCCTCGGAACGTCCCCCGCACCAGATCGGCGGGCCGCCCGGTTGCAGCGGCGCGGGCAACATCTGCACATTCTCGAACGGGTAGAACCGGCCCGCGTGGCTGACGCGCGCGCCGCTCCAGAGTTTGCGCAAGACTTCGATCCCCTCGGACAGGCGCGCGCCGCGCTCCTTGACCGGCACGCCGCAGGCGGCGTATTCGTTGGGGAATTCACCGCCGACGCCGACACCGAACAACAATCGGCCGGAGGTCAGGCGATCCAGGGTCGCCACCTGTTTGGCCACCGCGACCGCGTGGCGCAGCGGCAACAGGTACACCGAGGTACCCAGCAGCAGACGGTCGCTCAGCGCCGCCGCTTGGGCGAGTTGCAGCAGCGGGTCCATGATCGGCACCGCGAAGGCTATGTGATCGCCCACCCAGAGGGAATCGAGCCCGATGCGCTCGGCGAGCGCCACCACCTGGCGCACACTGGCGGCGCTGTCCATGCTGGTCATCCAGCCGTAACGCATGTCGTTCGCAAGGGGCAAGGTCATCCTGTTCTCCAGTCGAGATTCGAGTTGTAGAGGCGCTGGCTCGATTGTAGGGCGGATACTGCCGGGTTCAACCCGGCACCAGCGTCATCAGCGACGCACGCCACCCGCGGCCGGGCGCCGCCCTTGCAGATAAGCCACCAGCGCGGGCAGCAGGCTCAGCACGATGATGCCCAGCAGCACCCAGGTGAAATGCTCCTTCACGCCGGGCAGGTTGCCGAAGAAATAGCCCAGGCCGACAAAACCGCCGACCCAGAACAGCGCGCCCAACACATTGAACATCAGAAAGCGTGCGTAATGCATGCGACTCACCCCGGCGACGAAGGGCACGAAGGTGCGCAGAAAGGGCGCAAAGCGCGCGAGCAGCACCGATTTGCCGCCGTGGCGTTCGAAAAACTCCCGCGCCCGATCGAGGTGATCGCGGCGGATCCAGCGCGAATCCCGCGCATAGACCGCCGCTCCGATGCGCGAGCCGACGTAGTAATTGCAGCTGTCGCCCAGCGTCGCCGCCACGAACAGGCAGCCGGCGAGCACCAGGGGATCCAGGCTGCCGACGCCGGCCAGCGCCCCGGCCGCGAACAGCAGGCTGTCACCCGGCAGAAAGGGCATCACCACCAGACCGGTTTCGACGAAGACGATCAGGAACAGGATGCCGTAGACCCACAGCCCGTACTGCCCGATCAGGCCCAGCAGATGGTGGTCGACGTGCAGAATGAAATCGATCAGATCCATCATGGCGCAAGTCCGGCAAAGGACGCGACCATACCGGTAGCGGAGCGCGGGCGCAAAAAAAGGCGGGGATGTCCCCGCCCTGGTGATGGCCGCAAGACCGGCTCAGGAGATCCGCAAACCCAGTTGCGCCATGCCGACGCGGTCGCACACTGGTTCCCGCCGGGAACCGGGAGCCAGTGGCACGGACCCCGGCGTGCGTTCGAAGGAATCGAACAGCCCGATGCTGTTGGAGTACTCGCGCAGCTCCGGGATGACATGCTTGCCGATCAGCTCGATGGAGCGGTTGCGCTGCTGGTCGGACGCCACGCCCTGCACGTTGAAGAACGTGAAGGAACCCGGACGAATCACGCTCAGGATTGCCTTGATCTTCGGAATCACCTGTTCCGGAGTTCCCACCACGATTTGCAGGTTTTCCTGCGCGCGCTGGTAGGAATTCCAGAGTTTTTCCTTGATCACGTCGAAATCCGGCTCTTCCTGCCACTTGCCGCTGCGCGCCGCCGCCAGCTTGTCCTTGCTGACGCCGAGCCAGGAACCGCCCGGCGCCTTGGCCAGAATGCGGGTCGCGGTCTTGGAGTTGTAGCCCGGCGGCAAGGTGTGTTCGGGACGGCTGAAGCCGTTCTGGCCGCCGCCGAAGGCGTAGCCGCGCCCGACCTGCTGAGCTTCCGCTTCGTTGTCGGAGACGAACACCGGCAGCAGATAGCCGAAGTTCTCCGGGCCGGCCTGGTAGCCCAGCTCGGCGGCGGTGTCGGCGTAGAGATCCCAGAGATCGCAGGTCGGGCCGAGCGCTGAACCCAGTCCGATGTAGGGGTAGCGTTTCTGGGCACACCAGATCACGGTCTCGGGCGAGAGCACGCCCGGAATCCACTGCTGGGGATAGGGCTCCTGCAGCGGCAGCGCCCAGGGGTTCACGTGGCGGTAGTGGAAATGCTTGCCCTCGTAGCGCCAGGGGCCGGGCCGGGTCCAGGCCTGGATGATGAAATCGTGGGCTTCGTTGAACATCTCGCGGTTGTAGGCGGGGTTGGCGTTGTTGAAGAACTGCTCGGAACCGGCGCCGCGCACCCAGCCCGCCACCAGACGGCCGCGGGATATGAGGTCGATCTCCGCCAGTTCCTCGGCCATCCGCAACGGGTGCTTGATCACCGGCAGCGGGTTGCCCACCAGAATGATCTTGGCCTTGCGGGTGGCGCGCGCCAGCACGGCGGCCTCGGTATTGATCACGTTGCCCATGCAGTAGGGGTTGCCGTGATGCTCGTTCAGTGCCAGCCCGTCGAAGCCGACTTCCTCGGCAAAACAGTATTCGTCGATGAACTGGTTGTAGTCGTCCGCCGCCTTCTTGCGATCGAAGTAGCGGTTGGAAACGCCGAAGAACGCCTTGTTGGCGAGCACGACGTTTTCGTCGATGTGGCGATAGGGACGTTCGGTGAAATAGCCGAATTTCATGGTGGGAAATCTCCTTTGGACAATCGGAATGCAGTCAGCTCGCGCGGGGAAACCGCCCCGGCGTCACGCACGGACACCGGGACAGCTCCATTGGCACCGCGCCTCAGTGCCGGGCCGGGACCGGGATCGGCAGATTGAACAGTTCGATGCAGTTGAGCCCCATGGCCTGTTCGCGCACTTCCTCGGACACGCCCGCGGTGTGGTTGGCGAGCATCTCCTGCGACCAGGGCCAGGTGGAATCGCTGTGGGGAAAGTCGTTGGCCCACAGCAGACGCTTGGAGTTCATGCGGTGCGCGCAGGCGAAGGCTTCCCAGTCGTCCTGGAAGGTCAGCCAGACGTTTTCACGGATGTACTCGCTCGGCGGGCGCGGCAGCAGGGGACCATTTTTGCCGTGGCCGTGCCGGTAGGCGGCGCGGTTCATTCGGTGCATGAAGTGGGGCAGCCAGCCGGCGTCGCCCTCGGCGCCGACGAACTTGAGCTCGGGGTGGCGTTCGAACACGCCGCCCAGGACGAACAGGCCGACCAGATCCTGGATACCGCGGATGAGTTTCAGGAAGCTGTTGAGTTTGTGGCCGCGATACTCGGTCAACGCCGCCGCACTCTCCCGCGAGGTGAGGATGTGGAAACACAGCGGCAGGTCGAGGTCGGTCGCGCACTCCCAGAGGGCGTCGTACATGGGGTGGTCGTAGTCCTCCTCGACCGGCCGGCCGGGCATCATCACACCCACGAAACCCACCGCCTTGATGCGGCGAAAATCCTCGATGGCGGAGTCCACCGACAGCACCGCGGTCTGGCCCAGCCCGAACAGGTTTTTCGGCGCCGCGCTGCAATAGCCTTCGAGCCAGCGGTTGTAGGCCTTGAAGCAGGCATCCTTGTAGAGCGCATCCTTGAGGTTGCACAGCACCATGCCGACGGAAGCGTAGATGATTTCGGCATCGACGCCGTCGCGCTTCTGGTCCTCGACGCGGTTGGTCGGATCCCAGCCGCTCTGGTGCATGTCATAAAACTTGCGGTGCGGCCCCAGCTTGGGCATGACTGCGTCGGGAATGCCGGCGGCGGACATCAGGCCGATCTCGAGGGGCCGCTTGTAGCCCTCGATGGCGTAGGCGTCGCCGCCTTTCCCGTCATCGACCAGATAGGGCGCGCGATCGCGGTATTTGGGGTCGATGAAATCCCGGTAACACTCGGGCGGCTCGACGATATGGGAATCGGCGGAAACTACAGGTGCGCGCAGCATGAATACCCCCAGTAAAAAGATCGAAATGGTGAATCGGATGGTTAAGAAATGTGCCGTGCCCTAGTGGATTCCAACGGGGGGTAAAAATCAAGCCGTGCCCCGCACTACCGATGACTCAGAGCAAGTCATCGAATGGCAAAACCTGCACCATCTCGCCAGCCGCGATCTCTCCGCTGCCCGCGGGCACCAGGATAAAGGCGTTGCAACGTGCCAGGGCGGCGAAGGCGCCCGAGCTCTGCTGGGGGTCCGGCAGCGCCCGCCAGCCGCCGGCGCCATCCGCTTCGAGACGGCCGCGCAAGAGTTCCAGTCGGGTGCGGTTGCGGCGCAGGGGCGCGCCGGCGCGGGCGCTGATACAGAGCGGCGCGGGGTCATCGGCACCCTGAAGTTTGCGGATCGCCGGCGCCACCAGTTGATGAAAGGTCACCAGTGCCGACACCGGATTGCCCGGCAGTCCGCACACCAGCGCCGCGCCCAGACGGCCAAAAATAAATGGCTTGCCGGGTTTGAGCGCCACTTTCCAGAAGCCCACTTCACCCAGCTCATCGAGCAGGGCCCGCGCGTGATCCGCCTCGCCCACGGAAGCGCCACCACAGGTGATGACCAGATCGGCGTTCGCGGCGCCCTGCCGGAAGGCGGCGCGCAACCGTTGCGGATCGTCGCGGACGATGCCCAGATCGAGCACCTCCGCACCCAGGCGGTCGAGCATTTCCGCGATCACATGGCGGTTGCTGTCGTGAATCTGTCCCGGCGCGAGGGCTTCGCCGGGCGGACGCAGTTCATCGCCACTGGCAAAGAGGGCGACCCGCAGCCGGCGCCGCACAATCGCAGCGGCCAACCCCAGCGTCGCCAGCACGCCGATCTCGATGGCGCCGAGGCGCCGACCGGCCGGCAGCACCCGTTCGCCGCGCGCCACATCCTCGCCGACCCGACGCACATTGGCGCCGCGCTCACCCAGCTCCGCCGTCAACCGCACCTGATCGCCGGCCCGCTCGACATCCTCCTGAATCACCACCGTGTCCGCCCCCGCCGGCAGATTGCCGCCGGTGGTGATACGCACGCATTCACCCGCACAGACCGTCCCGGCAAAGGGCGCGCCGGCCAGCGCGCTGCCGATCAGCCGCAACCGGACGCCGGGCACGAGATCGGCATGGCGCACGGCGTAGCCATCCATGGCGGAGTTGTCGGCCGACGGCAGATCCCGGGGTGCATGAATGGCGTGGGCAAGAATCCGTCGCGAGAGCGCGGCGAGCGGAATGTCTTCCATTTCCGCCACTGGAACCACTTCCGCAAGCATCCGGGCACGCGCGTCGTCGAGCGTCAATAAAGGTGTTTTGGGGGTCACGGTCTGCTCGGAACTCGGGTCACGGTTTACTCCATGGTCTGCCCCGTGGTCTGGACAGGAGGCCGCTGCTACCATGCGGCAAAGCGACACCCGAAGGCAACGCCGCTTGCGGCGCTGCGCGCATCCCACCCCGGCAAGGATAATAAGACATGAAACTCTACGACTACCCCCAGGCACCCAATCCCCGTCGCGTGAACATTTTTCTGGCGGAGAAAGGCATTGCGGTGGAACGCATTCCCGTCGATCTGATGAAAGGCGAACAACTGCGACCCGAGTACCGCGCCAAGAATCCAGCCTGCGACATCCCCATGCTGGAGCTGGACGACGGCACCTGCATCAGCCAGATTCGCGCCATCTGCCGCTACTTCGAGGAGATTCATCCCGAGCCCGCGCTGCTGGGCAGCACCCCGACCGAGAAAGCCCTGTGCGAGATGTGGGATCACCTCGCTTTCATGAATGGCCTGCTCGCGGTGGCCGAAGTGTTCCGCAACACCGCCAAGGGCTTCGCGGATCGCGCCGTGGTGGGGCCGCATTCCTATCCGCAATCGGCGGAACTGGCCGAGCGCGGCCGTGCCCGGGTCGGGAATTTTTTCGCGGACTTCGAGCAGCGACTGACCGGCCGCGCGTATGTCGCCGGCGACTTCTATTCCGTCGCGGACATCACCACGCTGGTCACCTGCGACTTCGCCAAGTGGATCAAGGCGGAAATTCCCGCCGAGTGTGTCAACCTCAAGGCCTGGTACGACCGGGTATCGGCGCGCCCGGCGGTACAGGCCAACCGCTGAGCCAGCGCCCGCGGGTGCGGCACCCGCGGGCGCTGTGCTAAATTGGCCCGCCTCCAGGGCGAGCAGCATCGCTGCCGACCGGTTCCGGCCGGCATGGGCATCGCGCTCGACATCGAATTCATTCAACACTCCGTTTGAGAGGGGACACCGTCATGAGTCTTGACCAACGCCAATTCCGGGACGCGCTGGGTGCCTTCCCCACCGGCATCACCGTCGTCACCGCCAAGGATGTCGACGGTAAACCGGTCGGCGCCACCGCCAACAGCTTCTCCTCGGTATCCCTGGATCCACCGCTGGTACTGTGGAGCGTCGCCAAGACCGCCAACTGCTACAACGCGTTCATGAAGGCGAAACACTTCGCCATCCACATCCTCCACGCGGGCCAGGAAAACATCAGCCGCCTGTTTGCCACCAAGGAAGCCGACAAGTTCGCCAACCTGCAGTGGTACGAGAGCGTCCAGGGCGCGCCCCTGCTGGCTGACTTCAGCGTGCGCTTCGAATGTTCGACCGAGAACCTCTACGAAGGTGGCGACCACATCATCGTCGTGGGCAGGGTCCATGAGATGAGTGTGCAGGAGTGCGAACCCCTGGGCTTCTACAAAGGCAAGTACGCGAAAATCGTCGTCTGACCGATCCGCCCAATTCCGTCCATGAACCACAATCCACGACCGCACAGCCCGGAGACTCGGCAATGAGCGACACCTTCAATGCCCTGGTGCTCGACCGCAACGAAGACAAGAGCGTCAGCGCCACCATCAAGCGCCTGACACTGGCCGACCTGCCCGACGAAGACGTGCTGGTGGATGTCGCGTATTCCACCGTCAACTACAAGGATGGCCTCGCCGTCACCGGCGCCTCGCCCATCGTGCGCAAATTTCCCATGGTGGCCGGCATCGACCTCGCCGGCACGGTGGCGACATCCCGCGACAGCCGCTTCCAGCCCGGCGACCGCGTGCTGGTCAACGGTTACGGTCTGTCGGAACGCTTCTGGGGCGGCTATGCGCAGCGCCAGAAGCTCAAGCCCGAGTGGCTGGTGCGGGTGCCGGACGCCTTCAGCCTCGAGGAGGCCATGGCGATCGGCACCGCGGGCTACACCGCGATGCTGTGCGTGCAGGCGATCCGCGACTGGGGCGTGAAGCCCGAGGCGGGCCCGGTGGTGGTCACCGGTGCCGCCGGCGGTGTCGGCACCGTGGCGATCATGCTGCTGGCCAAGCTGGGCTACCAGGTCACCGCCGTCACCGTCCGGGTTGAAGAGGCGCGCGCCTTGCTGGAACAGCTCGGCGCCAGCGAGATCATCCCGCGCGCGGACCTGGCCCGCGACGCCGCGCCCCTGGAAGCCGAACGCTGGGCGGCAGCGGTGGATACGGTGGGCGCGAACACGCTCGCCAGCGTCATCGCCCAGACCCGCTACGAGGGCATCGTCACCGCCTGCGGACTCGCCGGCGGCGCCGGGCTGCCCGGCTCGGTAATGCCCTTCATCCTGCGCGGCGTGACCTTGCGCGGCATCGACTCTGTGATGGCCGCGCAACCGCGCCGCCAGCGCGCCTGGGACGAACTCGCAAAGCTGGTGGACCGCGATCTGCTGCGCGCGATCTATGCAGTGGAGCCGTTGGCACGGGTACCGGAGCTCGGACGCGCGATTCTGGCCGGCGCGATCAAGGGCCGCGTGGTGATCGACGTCAATCGCTGACCGCTCCGCCAAAGCGCGGCTGGCGCCCGTGCCGGGGCGCCCCTATCATCGGCGGCGATAAAAAAACCTGACAGAGGGGCGCCGCCGATGAAATTCAATCTGTTCATGTACGGGACCGTGGGTCGCCGCGCCGAGCTGGAAGCCGGCATGGCGGGCAAGGACCCGACGCGCTACTGCCGGATGCTGGCGGAAATCGCCGAGCTCGCGCGGCTGGCCGACCGCTCCGGTTACTTCGGTTTCGGCCACCCCGAGCACCATCTCCAGATCGAGGGCTTCGAGGCCGCCAACGACCCCGGCCTGATGGCCATGTGGCTGGGCCGCCACAGCGAAAAGCTGCGCATCATTCCGTGCGGTTTCGTCTCCACCACCAACAATCCGCTGGTCACCGCCGAAAAAATCGCCACCCTCGACTGCATGCTGGGCGGACGCCTGGGCGTCGGTCTGGTGCGCGGCTATCAGGCGCGCTGGCTGGAAAACTTCAAGATCCAGCCGCAACTGACCGCGGTCGGCCCCTGGAACAAAGGCTCCGCCGCCGACGAGGACAATCGCGAATACTTCGCCGAATTCGTCGACGTGGTGCTGAAAGCGCTGCGCGAGGACACCTTCAGCCATCGCGGCAAATACTGGCAGTTCCCGCCGCCGGGATTTCGCAATCCCCACCCGCACCCGGTGTATTCCCGCTACGGCCGGGGCGTCACCGAAGACATGCTGGTCGAGCAGATCGGCATCGCGCCGCGACCGCTGCAAGCCAAGATTCCGCTCTACGGCGGTTTCTCCCACAGCCTGCGTTCGGCCAAGTTCTGGGCGCGCCACAAGGGCCGCCCCATCGTGCTGGCCGACGATCTCGATTTTCTGCAACTGCTGTGGAAGGAATGGGGCGCGGAGGCCGACCGTCTCGACATCGCCTACCGGCCCGGCGAGCAGGCCTGCTGGGGCGGCATCATGGTGTGCGCCGAGACCGACGCCCAGGCGCGGGAGTGGTACGCCGAGATGGCCTGGCTGTGGGATCAGTGGATGAAGCCCTTCGGACAGGGCGTGCCCGAGCTGCTGGTGGGCAGCCCCGACACCCTGAACCGGCGCATCGAAGCCGTGGGCAAGGCGATCCCCCTCGATGAAATCTTCCTGCTGATTCCCCAGGGCATCCTGGCGCCGGACAAGTTGCTGCACAGCATCGACCTGTTCGCGCGCCGCGTACTGCCGAACTTTGCGGCGCGTTGAACACCGCCGCCCGGACCCTCGCCCCGTACAATGACGGTCGGTAACGCGAGTCGGGGACCCCCATGCCGAAACCGCTGATCGTCGCCATCACCGGCGCCTCCGGTGCCATCTACGGTGTGCGCCTGTTGCAGGTGCTGCGCGACCTGCCCGAAGTCGAAACCCATCTGGTGCTGTCCCCGGCCGGTGCCGCCACCCTCCAGCAGGAACTGGGCATGGAGCCGGCGGCGGTGAAGGCGCTGGCGACGGTCAGTCACGGCTACCGGGAGATCGGCGCGACCATCGCCAGCGGCTCCTTTGTCACCGCCGGGATGGTGATCGCGCCCTGCTCGATGAACACGCTGGCCGGCATCGCCCATGGCCTGGGCGGCAATCTCGTCACCCGCGCCGCCGATGTGACATTGAAGGAGCGGCGCCGGCTGGTGCTGCTGACCCGCGAGACGCCGCTCACCCTCGCCCATTTGCGCAACATGACGGCAGTCACCGAGATGGGCGCGGTGGTGGCACCGCCGGTGCCGGCGTTCTACTCCGCGCCCGCCGGCATCGAGGATATCGTCAACCATACGGTCGGGCGCGCGCTCGATCACCTCGGTCTGGGAGAACTCGCGGCGGATTTGATACAGCGCTGGCGCGGGCTGGGGGAAGCCTGAGACGGTCCCCCGGTGGGGGACCGATCACCCGCACCGCAGCTTATCGTTTCGCTTGGGCGAGGATACGCTGCTGGGCGAGCTGGGTAAGCGTGATGGCCTTGGCGACCTCCGCACTCTTGCGGATATGGCGCTGCAGCAGCTGCTTGGCGCCATCCACATCCCGCGCCAGCAGACGTTGCACCACCTCATGATGCTCCCGGTAAGTCTGTTCGATGCGTGTTGGATCGGTGAAATCCAGCCGCCGCACGATATGGATGTGATCGTTGACATCCTTCAGGTAGCCGGCGAGCACTGCATTCCCGGTGCCTGCCGCCAGCGCCAGGTGAAAACTTTCGTCGCGCGCCACCATGGCCGCTACCGTCGGCGGCTTGCTGGGCACCTGCTTGGGATCCCAGGCGGCGGCCAGCTTTTTGAGCTGGCTGTCGGACATCGTCTGACAAGCGAGTTCCAGTGCCAGCATCTCCAACCCGATGCGGACATCGTAGTAGTGATTGATCTCATCGATGTCGATATCGCGTACGAAGCAGCCCTGCTTGGGCAGGATCGTCACATAGCCCTCGGCCGCCAGGCGCTGGAGCGCCTCCCGCACCGGCGTGCGGCTGACGTGAAAGCGGTCGGCCAGTTCGTTTTCCGTCACCCGAACGCCGGGATAGAAGACAAAACTCAGGATCAGATCCTTCAGTTGCCGATAAATATCCGCAGGCGTGGCCTTGGTGGTTGACGACATCCGATGCCCCATCCGACTCTCGATACGCACCATTGTATACAACAAATCGGCCCAAAGTGGTGCGCCCGAGTTCGCATCTGTTGCTCGCGAAGTCCGGTTCCCGAGGCCCGCCTACAGAATTTTCAGGCACCTGCGAGCGATGCGCTCCTTGGCACGCAAGTTGAATGCTTTGATGTATGCAACATGCCCGGACGACTGCAATGGCTTCCGATCTGACCCCCGCGCTGGTCGAGATCCCCGCGACGCCCTACCCGCTGCATCTCAGGCTGGCGACGACGGCGTTGATCCTGATCGACATGCAGCGCGATTTTCTCGAACCCGGCGGCTTTGGCGCCATGCTGGGCAACGACGTGGCGCTGCTGCGCGGCGCCGTTGCCCCGTGCCAGCGCCTGCTGGCCGCGGCCCGCAACGCGGGGCTGCTGATCATCCACACCCGCGAGGGTCACGGGCCGGACCTTGCGGACGCGCACCCCGCCAAACTGGCGCGCGGCAAGGGGCCGCTCCGGATCGGCGATCACGGTCCCATGGGCCGCATCCTGATCCACGGCGAACACGGCCATGACATCATCCCCGAGCTGGCGCCCGCGCCCGGCGAACCGGTGCTCGACAAGCCCGGCAAGGGTGCGTTCTACAACACCGATCTGGCGCTGATCCTCGCCAACCACGGCATCCACACGCTGATCGTCGCCGGTGTCACCACCGAGGTATGCGTGCACGCCACCACGCGCGAGGGGAACGACCGCGGGTACGAGTGCCTGGTGGTGAGCGACGCCGTGGCCTCCTATTTCCCGGAATTTCACCGCGTGGCGCTCGAGATGATAGTCGCCCAGGGCGGCATTTTAGGCTGGGTCGCCGACTCGGCGGCCGTCTGCTCCGTCCTGACCCAGGCCAACGCCTGATACCCCCGCCCCACCCATCCGCGAGGCTGCCTGCCATGCACACCACCACCCCGAAACTCTGGACCAGCGGCGACTGGAACGCCTTCTTCGGCTTCGGTACCAATATCCTGGTCAACGTGCTCACCCTCACCGCGCTGCTGCGCTACGTGCTGAAACTGCCGGACGACATCGTGTTCGGGCGCATCCTGCCAGCCACCGGCCTGATGCTGTTCCTGTCCACGATCTACTACGCCTGGCTGGCGTACCAGCTCGCCAAAAAGGAAGGGCGCGATACGGTCTGCGCGCTGCCGTCGGGCATCAGCGTGCCGCACATGTTCGTGGTGGTGTTCGTGATCATGCTGCCGATTTCGGCCCAGACCGGCGATCCCATCAAGGGCTGGGAAGCCGGCCTCACCTGGGTGTTCGTACAGAGTTTCGTGCTGATGGCGGGCGGCTTCATCGCGCCCCACATCAAGAAGATCACCCCGCGCGCCGCACTGCTCGGCGCACTTGCCGGGGTGTCCATCGCGTTCATCTCCCTCAAGCCCGCGCTCGACATGTACATGGACCCGATCATCGGCGTCGTGTGCTTTGCCATCCTGCTGGCGAGCTGGTTCGGTGGCGTCCGCTACTGGCGCGGCATTCCGGCGGGATTGGTGGCGATCGCCGTCGGCTCACTGATCGCCTGGGGTGGCCTGGCCTTTGGCTTCCACTTCGGCGGCATGAGTCTGGACAAACTCGGCGCCTCCTTCGCCGGTTTCGGCTTTTCGGTACCGCTGCCGGCGTTCGGTCATGTATTCGGCGGTTTCGAATATCTGGCCGTGATCCTGGTCACCGCCATTCCCTTTGGTATCTACGACCTGGTCGAGGCCATGGACAACGTGGAAAGCGCCGAGGCTGGCGGCGACCGCTTCCCCACCACCCGCGTGGTGACCGCCGACGGCGTGGTCAGCCTGATCGGCTGCCTGCTGGGCAATCCCTTCATCAATGCCGTCTACATCGGCCATCCGGGCTGGAAGGCCATCGGCGGGCGCATCGGCTACTCGGCCGCCACCGGCGTGATGGTGCTGGTGCTGTCCTGGTTCGGCATCGTGGCGGTGCTGATGGCGCTGATTCCGGTGGTGGCGATCTCGCCCATCCTGCTCTACATCGGCATGCTGATCGGCGCCCAGGCGTTCCAGGAAACCCCCAAGGCCCATGCGCCGGCCATCATGCTGGCACTGGTGCCGCAGGTGGCCGCCTGGGGCAAGCTGATGATCGACAATTCGCTGGCCGCTGCCGGCACCAACGCCGCCGCCGTGGGCCTGGACAAGCTCGCCGGCACCGGCGTTCTGTACCAGGGTCTGCAGGTCCTGGGTGGCGGAGCGATTCTGGGCAGCCTGATCCTGGCGGGCATCACGGCCTGCATCATCGACCGTACCTTCGGCAAAGCCGCCGGGTTCGCGGCGGTGGGCGGCGTGCTGACCTTCTTCGGTTTCATGCACGGCGAAGCCATCGGCATCGGCGAAAGCCCATCCGTGGCCCTGGCCTACCTGATCGTCGCCGCGGTGCTCTACGGCTGTGCCCGGCAAGCCCTCACCAAGCCGGTCGCAGCACCCATGGCCCTGGCCGAGGCCGCCGACTGAGGCCGGGCCAATATCCCCTGCGGGTCAACGACTGGAACTGATCGAGCTTCACCGCCGCCATTTGCATACATTATCGTATTCAAGACGGCTCAACCCCACCAGGAGTCATGCCATGAGCACAGCACATCAAGTCAGCGTTCCTTCGACACGCCAGCGCGGATCGCGCAACCTCGTCAGCGCCCTGGCGTTGGCGGTGGGCGGCAGCATGGCGCCGGCCGCCGCCAACGCCGGTTCGGCGGAGTTCGCGACCACCAACATCCAGTACCTGCACGGGACCAATTACGCCGATTTCAATCCCAATGGCGGCTTCAGCCACGACGACGAATCCGGCATCGTCACCATCGAACACTTGAACGTGTGGAAATACGGCGACAACTTCATCTTTGTCGATATCATCAATCCCGACGGCGAGGGCGACGGCTTCGGCACCACCGGCAAGACCAGTGGCAGTTTCTACGCGGAGATTTCGCCGCGCCTGTCGCTGGGCAAGATCCTGGGGAAGGATCTGTCATGGGGCCTGATCCAGGACGTGCTGTTCACTTCCACGCTGGAAATTCCCGAGTCGCCCGTCAAGCAGACCTGGCTGTATGGCGCCGCGGTGGACCTCAAACTGCCCGGGTTCCAGTTCTTTCAGGTCAACTGGTACATTCGGGACAACCAGGCCTCGGGCATCGACACCGGCCAGCAGGTAACGCTGGCCTGGGGTGCACCTTTCAAGCTGGGTCCGGTGCCGCTGGTATTCGAAGGCTTCTTCGATTACGCCTGGGGTGAAGATCCGCTCAAGGACAACATCATCACCGCGCCGCGATTGCTGGTCGACGTGGGCGAGCTCGCCGGTGTCGGCGCCGGCAAGCTCCAGGCCGGCGTCGAATACCAGATCTGGCGCAACAAGTTCGGCATCAGCGGCATGGACGAGGACGTTGCCCAGGCGATGATCAAATGGATCTGGTGAAGACCAACCCGGCCATCGGCACGGGCGCCAAGGCCGCGCCCCTGCCCACGCTGCACGGGCTGCGCGCCGCGCTCGCCACCGGTCTGACCGCGCAAGCGGTCGCGGAACAGGTCATCGCCCGGCGCCGGGCGGTGACGGCCGCGGGAATCTGGATCACGCCGGTATCCGACCAGGCGCTGCGCGAACGGGCACGGCAGCTCGATGCCGCCCCGCAAGGGCCGCTGTTCGGAATCCCCTTTGCGGTCAAGGACAATATCGACGTGGCCGGCTTGCCAACCACCGCGGGCTGCCCGGCCTTCGCCTACACACCGGAAAGCACGGCGCCAGCGGTGCAGAAGTTGCTGGACGCCGGCGCCATGCTCGTCGGCAAGACCAACCTCGACCAGTTCGCCACCGGCCTCACCGGCACCCGCTCGCCCTACGGCATTCCCGCCAACGCCTTCGATGCGGACTACATCAGCGGCGGATCGAGTTCCGGCTCCGCGCTGGCGGTGGCCCACGGCCTGGTGTGCTTCGCGCTCGGCACCGATACCGCCGGCTCCGGGCGGGTGCCGGCGGCGCTCGGCAATCTGGTCGGCCTCAAACCCAGCCGCGGTCTGGTGAGCGCGCGCGGTGTGCTGCCGGCGTGCCGTTCGCTGGACTGCGTATCGGTGTTCGCCCCGACCTGCGCGGATGCGCAGGCGGTGCTGGAGGTGATCGCCGGCGCCGACGCCGAAGATCCGTTTTCGCGGGTCTTCCCGGCCGCCGCCGCGACCACGGGGACGCGGTTCCGCTTCGGTATCCCCCAGCCCGCACAGCGGGAGTTCTTTGCCGACGGCGCGAGTCTCGCGGCCTTCGAGCAAACGATCGACACTCTGGCTGCGCTCGGCGGCGATCCGGTGGAAGTGGACTACGCGCCCTTTCGCGAAGCCGCCCGCCTACTTTACGAAGGTCCCTGGCTGGCCGAGCGCTACCTCGCGATCCGCGAGTTCCTGGACCATCAACCGGGCGCGTTGTTACCGGTGGTGCGACAGATCATAGAAGGCGGCAGTTATTTCCGCGCCACCGATGCGTTTGTCGCGCAGTACCGGCTGCTCGCGCTGAGCCAGATACTGCGGGTACAGTGGCAGGCCATCGATCTGTTGGTCACCCCTACCATCCCGACACCCTACACGCGCGCGGCGGTGCTGGCCGACCCGCTGACCCTGAACGACCGGCTCGGCTACTACACCAACCATGTGAATCTGCTCGACCTGTGCGCGGTGGCGGTCCCCGCCGGTTTCCTGCCCAACGGCCTGCCGTTCGGCGTCACCCTGCAGGCGCCCGCCGGAAACGACCGCGCACTGCTGCTGCGGGCCGACCGGCTGCACCGGGCCATCAATGAAACACTCGGCGCCACCGGCCTGCCGCTCGCCGGTACAGCGACCGTGGCCGGGCCGATTGCGAGCGCCGACGTTCTGGCCATCGCCGTCTGCGGCGGCCACATGCAGGGCCTGCCGCTCAATGCTGAACTCACCAGCCTGGGCGGCGCACTGCGCGCACGCACCCGCACCGCGCCCGCCTACCGCCTGTTCGCACTGACCGGCTTCAGCCCAGCGCGCCCGGGCCTGGTGCGCGATGCGGCCGGGGCAAGTATCGAGGTCGAGGTCTGGACGCTGCCGCTGGCCAACGTCGGCACCTTCCTGGCGGGCGTGCCGGCGCCTCTGGCCATCGGCAGCGTGGAACTGGCCGACGGCGGTCTCGTGAAGGGTTTCCTGTGCGAGGCGCACGCGATCGCGGGCGCCCGGGACATCTCCGCGCTGGGCGGCTGGCGGGCCTGGCTGGCGAGCTCCTGAACCTATTGCACAAAAGTTGCTTGGCCATTGCGGCGCCTGACCACCAATGACACTTCACTCCCTATGAGAGTCGACACGATGCCTGAACGCTACCTCGACGCCGACCCCTACCCCTGGCCCTTCGACGGCGACCTGCGCCCAACCAACACGGCGCTGATCGTGATCGACATGCAGACCGATTTCTGCGGTCCCGGTGGCTACGTGGATGCCATGGGCTACGACCTGTCGCTGACCCGCGCGCCCATCGAACCAATCCGCGCCGTGCTCTCCGCGTTTCGCACCGGCGGATATCACGTCTTCCACACCCGCGAGGGCCACCGGCCGGACCTGTCTGACCTGCCGGCCAACAAGCGCTGGCGCTCACGGCGTATCGGCGCGGGTATTGGCGATCCCGGACCGTGCGGAAAAATTCTGGTGCGGGGCGAACCCGGTTGGGAAATCATCCCGGAACTGGCGCCCCTGCCCGGCGAGCCGATCATCGACAAGCCCGGCAAGGGCTCGTTCTGCGCCACCGACCTGGAACTGCTGCTGCACGTGCGCGGCGTGCGCAATCTGGTGCTGACCGGCATCACCACCGACGTGTGCGTGCATACCACGATGCGCGAGGCGAACGACCGTGGCTTCGAGTGTCTGCTGCTGGCAGACTGTTGCGGGGCCACGGACCACGGCAACCACCTGGCGGCACTCGCGATGATCAAGATGCAGGGCGGAGTGTTCGGGGCAGTGGCCGAATCATCGGCACTGCTCACCGGCCTGCGCGGATGACGGGGCATTCGCGTGCATTCACCGAGCTGTTGCAGCGCGCCGCGGACCCCGACCGACTGCGCTGGGAGCCGCTCCGCCCCGGGGTCGAGTTTCACGCCCTCTACGGTCAGCCCGGCCAGGGCCCCGCCGCCGCGCTGCTGCGCTATGACCCCGGCGCCTCGGTGCCGGAACATCGCCACATCGACTACGAGCATATTCTGATCCTGGAAGGCTCCCAGCGTGACGCCAACGGACTCTACCCGGCTGGCACCCTGCTGGTCAGCACGCCCGGCAGCCGCCACGCGGTGACCAGCGAGGGCGGCTGCCTGGTGCTCGCCATCTGGTCCGGGCCGCTCGATTTCGGGATCAACGACAACTGACCCTCCGCCGCCGCGGCTATCGCGGCTGCGCTGCCGCAACGCTCTTGCCAGCAGCTTGTCACCATCCCCGTCGCGACTCCGTAACCGAGGTCCAGTCCGGACCTGCAGCCACGGATTGATCTTCCCTGCGCCGATCGTCGGGTCTATGCTGGATCGCAGCCTGCTTTCTTTCCTGCCCAGCTTTCCTTATCCAAAACAACCATCGGGGGTGAATCATGTTGGACTATCTGATCAAAGGCGGAACCATCGTCGACGGCACCGGCGCCGCGCGCTACAAGGGCGATGTCGGTGTCAGGGACGGCCGCATCGTGGCGGTGGGCACGGTGAGTGAGCCAGCGACCGAAACCATCGACGCCACCGGTATGGTGGTATCCCCGGGCTTCGTCGACATCCACACCCATTACGATGCGCAGGTGTTCTGGGATCCGGCGCTGAGCCCGTCCTGCTATCACGGCGTCACCAGCGTGTTCGCCGGCAACTGCGGCTTCTCGGTCGCGCCCCTCACCGCCGAAGGTGGCGAATACCTGATGAAGATGCTGGCCCGGGTCGAGGGCATGCCGCTGCAAAGCCTGCGCGATGGCGTGCCCTGGAACTGGACCTCGTTCGGGAGCTACCTCGAACGCGTCGAGGAACGCCAGCCGGCGGTGAATGTCGGCTTTCTGGTCGGCCACTCGGCCCTGCGGCGCGCGGTGATGGGCGCAGCGGCGGTCGATCAGGTGGCCAGCCCGAGCCAGCTCGAAGCCATGCAAAAGCTGCTGCACCAATCGCTCAGCGAAGGCGGCATGGGCTTTTCGTCGTCCCAGGCGCCGACCCACAACGACGGCGCCGGCCACCCGGTACCCTCCCGCGCCGCGACCGGCCAGGAATTGATCGCGCTGAGCCGCTGCCTGCGCGATCACCCCGGCACCCTGCTCGAATTCATTCCGACAGTGGGTCCGTTCGAAGAAAAGCACATGCAGTTGATGACCGACATGTCGCTGGCGGCGCAGCGGTCGCTGAACTGGAACGTGCTGATCGTCAACGTCGGCGCGCGCGCCATTTACGAGAGCCAGATCAAGGCGGCGGACTATGCCGCCGAGCGGGGCGCGACCATCCGCGCGCTGACCTTTGCGCAACCGGTATCGCTGCGTCTCAACCTGCTCTCCGGTTTCGGGCTCGATGCCCTGCCGGGCTGGGCCGCGGTGCTGGGCCTGCCGCTGGCCGAACGGATGGCGGCGCTGGCCGATCCCGCGACCCGCGCGCGCCTGATCGAAAACGCCGCGCACCCGGATGTCCCGGTGCTGCTGCGCGCCATGGGCAACTTCAGCGCCATGACCATCGAGCAGACCTTTTCGCCCACCACCAAGGCCTATCAGGGACGGGCGCTCGCGGAAGTGGCGGCGGAGCGCAAGCAAAGTCCGGCCGATGCCTTTTTCGATATCGCGCTGGCCGATGAACTGAAAACCTGCTTCATGCCCCGCCTCGGCGGCGACGACGACGAGAGCTGGGCGCTGCGCGGGGCGGTGTGGAAGGATCCCCGCACCCTGGTGGGCGCGTCCGATGCCGGCGCCCACCTGGACATGATCGACACCTTCGCCTTCAGCACTACCGTGCTCGGCGAGGGCGTGCGCAAGCGCAACCTGATGACCCTGGAAGAGGGCGTGCATCAGATCACCGACCTGCCGGCGCGTTTCATGGGGCTCAAGGAACGCGGTCGCATCACGGTCGGCTGGCACGCCGATCTGGTGGTGTTCGATGCCGACCGCATCCGCAAGGGACCCATCCACATGCGCTTCGATCTGCCCGGCAGCGCCGGCCGCCTCTACTGCGAAGCCGAAGGCATTTCCCAGGTGCTGGTGAACGGCAAGGTGATCGTCCGCGACAACCAGCTCACCGGCACCCGGCCGGGGACCGTGTTGCGTTCCGGCCGCGACACCGAGACCGTGCCGATCCCCGCCGCGGGCTGAGCAACCGAGCCGCAAACCCCCGGCAACGTCGCCGGGGGTTTTTTTATGGAATCCGATCCGGGCCCGACTCCCGGGTGCCATGCCGCGCAAAGCCCGGCGTATATACTGTGACGGTTCGATGACACGCGGACCGCGCGCAGCGGCCCCGTCCAGCTTTCCGATCCACAACCGATGCCAGTGATGGGCCAACCGCCTCCCATTTCCCGTTCGATCTGGTCGCCGCTGGGATACCCGCTGTTCCGGGTGATGTGGCTGGGCATGACCGTGTCCAACATCGGCACCTGGATGAACGAGGTCGGCGTCACCTGGCTGATGGCGAGCATGGCGCCCTCCAACCTGATGGTGGCGCTGATCCAGACCGCGACCACCCTGCCGTTCTTTCTGCTGTCGTATCCGGCCGGCGTGATGGGCGACATCTGCAATCGCCGCACGGTGCTGATCGCGCTGCACGTCTGGCTGCTGATTTCGGCGGTGGCGCTCACCGTCCTCGCCCACCTGGAAATGACCACGGAGTGGTGGCTGTTGCTGCTCACCTTCTGCCTCGGCGCGGGCAACGCCATGATGCGCCCGTCGTGGAGCGCCAACATCCCCACCTTCGTGCCGCGCGCGGAACTCAGCAACGCCATCACCCTGAATTCGCTGAGCACCAACATCAGCAAGGCGGCCGGGCCCGCCATCGGCGGACTGCTGCTCGCCGCCGCCGGACCCGTGGCCGTGTTCGCGCTCAATGCCGCCAGCTTTGTCTTCGTACTCGGCACCCTGGTGTTCCGCCACCCGCGCGCGTTCCACGTGCAGACGCAACTGCCGGCGGAATCCTTCGCCACCGCCCTGCGCGCCGGTTTTCGCTACACCCGCAACGATCCCGAACTGTTCGCCCTGCTGGTGCGCTGCATGGGCAGCTTTCTGTTCATCAGCGTGTTCTGGTCGATGCTGCCGGTGATCGTGCTGCGCGAGATGGGCGCCGGCCCCCATATCTACGGCCTGCTGGTGGGCGGTACCGGTATCGGCTCGCTGATCGGCGCCAATCTATTGCCCCATCTGCTGCGCCGCGCGACGCGCAATCAGGTGTTTGGCGGCGCGACCTTCGTATTGGGCACGGCGCTGCTCGCCCTTGCCTGGACCCGCGACTACTGGCTGCTGGGACTACTGACGCTGGTGATCGGGATCTGCTGGATCATGCTGTTTTCGTCGATCGTGGTGGCCTCGCAATCGACCGCGCCGGCCTGGGTGATGGCGCGCGTGCTGGCGCTGGTGATGCTCGTCTACGGCGGCAGCGTCGCGGTGGGCAGCGCGCTCTGGGGTTATCTGTCGGACGCCTTCAGCGTGCAGGCGAGCATCGTCATCGCGGTGGCGGGACTGCTGGCGTCGGTGCTGCTGGGCAAACGCTATCCCATTGCCCAGGAAGGCCATCGGGATCTGAGCCAACGACCCGCGGGGCCGCCCCCGGCCCACACCGCGGACCTCGCCCACGGGCGCGGTCCGGTGATGGTGACGCTGGACTACCAGATCGATCCGGCGCGACGCGAAGCGGTACTGGACCAACTCGCCCGGATGCGCATGATCCGGCAGCGCAGCGGCGCCTATTTCTGGGAAGTCTTCGACGCCCCCGACCGGCCGGGAAGCGTGCGGGAGACGTTTCTGGTGGAGTCGTGGCTGGAATACCTGCGTCAGCGCGAACGCCTGACCGGGAACGACCACGCCGCGGAACAACGACTGCTGGAGCTCACCGGCTCGCCGCCGCGGGAACGGCATTTTGTGGCGAGCCGCGCACGGTGAAGTGTCCGGGGCTATAAAAGACTCTGAAGTTGATCGCGGCTGATCTTCACATCGCAAAGTATTCGGGCAAGCAGTGCTGAACTCGGACGGCGCGACGAAGGAAGTGAGGTGAGCCGCTGGTGCGACACGTGCAGTCGCGGTAAAAGACTGACCCCATGCCGACAATATATGATTGCAATACCCCTATTTTTCCTGCGCCATGTAGGCGGAATGTTACAATGAAAGACCTGACCCCTTTTACCTGAGTCGCGCCATCAGTCGGTCATGATTCACCCGGTCAAAGAAGGCTTGCAGGTCCATGTCCACCACCCAACCGTAGCCGCCCCGGATAGTCGCTTGCACTTCGCGCACGGCCTGATGGGCCGAACGCGCTGGGCGAAATC
>CAMTUJ010000001.1:0-58774 GCA_947084925.1 uncultured Gammaproteobacteria bacterium | reverse complement strand
CGGCCACCGACCCCATGAGCCACACCCCCGCCAAGGTCAATCCTAACGGGCTTCAGGGGCGCCCGTCACCTTGCAAATTCGATGGTAGACCCCTTTTCCCCTCTGACCCCTTTTCCCCTCGCGTGAGTTTGAATTGATATTTGGCCCACACCAGTATACCGCTGCTCTTTGAGGTAGACGGCATTACTCTGGGCAGCGATAAACGTTACCGCTGACGGCAACATTAGTTTGCTGGCTTGACCCTCCGTACAGACCAGAACTACCAGTCTGTCCAGCGCGCTGAGTCAGAATAGTAACTACATTACCACCCATTGCAGCAGCTTTATTCTTTATGTCGTTTCTTGCACCTGTTTCTAGGTTCTCGTTTGAAGTCCAAGGACCAGTGAAGAAGTTACCCTGATTGCCCGTTATGTCACCGAGAAACTTGCACTCTTTACCAGGTTCAGAGTTAGTGATTCTGACACGCTCTGAACCTGGGGTTAGGGGTGCAGCAGCACACCCCGCCATAACCGTAGCAAGAAAAACAACCGTTATCTTCTTCATGCACTTCTCCTTTGTTAAATGCCCAACGCTATAAATAACCGGACGGCAAAAGCGCAGATTTTTGACGGTCCGGCTGATTGAATGGTTAGGTGCGTTATTCAATTTGCCACCGATTCAGATTTACAAAAACTGCGCACAGCGGCTCAGCCAAATAGCCCCGTGGTTCCTGACCGATTTCATGGACTAACTCGTTTGCATAAAGCAGGGAGTCAGGAGAGTGTGGACCTTTTTTGAACTTGAACTGTTTGTTTATATCTGCAAGAGCAAGACCTTTCTGTACGGCAGCCCTGGTTTTTTGAACTATTTCGATCTGTGAAAATGGAGATTTCCATATTTCAATGACTTTAAGGTCAAGATTTCTTCCGATATGCAGCACGGCGTGGCATGCGACGCACATAGTGACAAGGTTTTCTGGGACATTCTCTCCGCTGTCTTCGATGTGGTGGACATTCATGTATCTCAATGCGCGATGCCCACATGAAATGCATGTGTGGTTATCTCGCTCCAATACCACCTTTCGGATTTTGTCCCATTGTGCTTTTGGTGGGCGTTCAGGGTGCCAAAGCGATGGATTGGTTACACCAGGGCGCAATACAAAATTTGTGGTGGTTGGCTTATTCATGAGAGCACCTAACGTTTGAGCTCAGGCCGCGGCCCGTCAGTGATCTTACCCACCAACAACGGACACGCCGCTAAGCGGCTTGTTGTGCCTCAAACGCTTCCGGGCTGATGTTGCCGTTGGCGCTGTGTCGGCGGGTTCGATTGTAGTCCGTCTCGATGTATTCAAACACGGCGTTGCGCACCCGGCACCGGGGTCCGCGGCACCGGGGTCTGTTCTCGGACGGCACCCCCGGATCCACGGGGTCAGTTCTCGCGGATCCACGGGGTCAGCGCGGCACCGGGGTCTGTTCTCGCATTGTCGCATCCGAGACCAAACGATCCGACCTTCGTGAATATTCGGAAGCCAATGCCGCCCGGCTCGCTGGTCGAGCCGGCGGGCGTCGATGGGCAATGACCCAAGGCAATGACCCAGACAGGCTGAGTGCAGCCTGGCTGGGTCGAAACTGAACAAACTGCGGTTGATAGCGGCATGCCAGACGACGTTCCCTGTTTCCATCGCCCAACTGTAGCCGTTGGCGATACCGGAGGCAAATGATGCTCGGCGCTGCAATTGCGCCAACGCATTCGTATCAATGGAATCAGACGCGAGTGATTCAGTCTCCGACCCGTTGCCGACGCCTCGCCGACCGGCAATCCGCTTTCACTCAATGCGTTGCAGCGTAACCCGGTCACCCGGGGAGTGCCAATGCTGCTCTTCGCGCCAAAATCTACGCTGGGGGGCGCCATCTTCTGCGTTGCGCGGTACCCGCTCCTTTCATTATCGAGTTGATACATCTCGCTCACTGCGCGCCTCGCTGCTGGCCGCCTCGCGACGTGTTTCATGAGCCTGTCAGGCGACAGCTTGGCTTGACAACGCCCCCTTGCGAAACCAGAATGGTTACTTTTGGAGCCAGCGATGCCGACGACACTCACTTTGAAGAGCATTCCTGATGAAGTGTACGAGCGCCTCAAAGCGGCCGCTATTGCACACCGGCGCAGTCTGAACAGCGAGGCAATCGTATGTCTGGAGTCAGTGTTGATTCCGGACAAGGTTTCTCCAGTTGACCGACTCGCCCGGGTACAGGCGCTTCGCGCATCAATGCCGCAAGGCAAGTTCAAAGCCAAAGATATCGACGCACTGAAAAGCGAAGGTCGCATGTGATAGTGGTGGACACGAATGTACTCGCCTGTCTGTTTCTCCCCTATGAGCATAGTCCGCTGGCGGACGCGCTCTTCAGGCGTGATCCGGAATGGGTCGCGCCGATTCTTTGGCGAAGCGAGTTCAGAAATCTGCTTGCGGGGTATGTACGGCGAAAAACGTTGACCTTTGACGAAGCTTTGCTGGTGCAGTTGGAGGCAGAGGCACTGCTATCCGGAAACGAGCATGAAGTCGATTCCCGGCGCGTACTTGAATTGGTGCGCGATAGTGAATGTTCGGCGTATGACTGCGAGTTCATCGCTGTTGCCATGAAGCTTGGCATCAAGGTCGTGACGATGGACAGGAAAATGTTGAAAGCCTTCCCGCAGCACACGCGCGCACTCCCTGCGGCTTGACCGGCTGCTCAAAAACCGCTGCGCGCGCCATCTGCTGGGTTGCGCGGTACTCGTTCCCTCGCTTATCGAGTTGATACGCCCCGGTTGCTGCGCGCTTTGCGCCGCGCGGCTGGCCGCCGCGCGACGTTTTCAGCAGCCTGTCAGGGAAACAACTCAGGGCGCCAACTGCAGGATCGCCGTGCGTGTCGCGCCGAGCCGGTCGGAATCGTTGACCGGGCTCACCGCCAATAGCGGCAGCCGTGCGCCGGCGGCGCGAAACGCCGCGAGCTGCGAGCGGCACATCTGCGGTGAACCGTAGATACAGATCTGGTTCACCATGTTTTCGCTGATACAGGCCGCGGCGGCGCGGCGGTCGCCGGTCTTCCAGGCCTCGGTCACCGCATCCATTTCGGCATCGAAACCACAGCGCCGCCACTGCAAGCGGTAGTTGGGCAGACGTGCAAAAAATGCCAGGTTGTGTTTGGCCGCCGAGATCGCGGCGCCGAGATTGTGCGACATGAAGGTCGGGATGCTGAGGATGCAGTCCAGTTGCGCGGGATCGCGGCCGGTCGCGCTCGCGCGTTCCCGCGCGGATTTGAGCAGCACCTTGAGGTAATCCAGCGACGCCAGAAACGGCATCAGTCCGTCGGCCACTTCGCCCGCCACCTGTGCGCTTTCCACGGTGAGCCCGGCCACCAGCACCGGCACCGACCAGGGGCAGGGACGCGATGCGAACAGGGGATTGCGATCTTCGCCTGCCAGGATCTGTTTTACTTTTCGGGTGTAGTCGCGCAAATAATCGCGGGGATTGTTCATCTCGATCCCCTGGGCTTTCAACAGTTGCCGGTGGCTCATGCCCAGCCCCAGCACCAGCCTTCCTTCCGAGAGCTCGGCGATGGTGGCGGCCGTCATCGCGGCGAGGAAAGGATGGCGGTAATAGATGTTGGCAATGTTGGTGCCGACCTGGACGCGCTGGGTGACCGCTGCAATGGCCTGGGCACAGGCGAGCGCGTCGCCGCGGCCCTCGTTGACCAGTACGGCGGCGAAGCCGTGCGCTTCGGCGAGCTGGCCGATGGCCGCCAGTTCCCGTGCCGGCGCTGCGGTGGCGGTGGAGAGAACCAGGCCGAGCGAAGTGGTGCTCATGGGGATTCCTCTTTGGTCTGTTATGGAATTTGTTATCGGGTTCTGTACCGGTTCCGATCATGGTCCGTCGCCCGCACCCCGCCGTCAAACCTCCCCGTAGCGGGTTGCGTGGCCGAGCCAGCGCTGAATCAGCGGCGTGATCGCCTCCGGGTACCCGGCCATCAGGGTCGCGGCGCCGTGCTGGACGCTGGCGAGCAGATCCGCGTCGCGCTGCAAATCGGCGATGCGCAGATTGATGTCGCCGGTCTGACGGGTGCCCAGCACTTCGCCGGGGCCGCGCAGTTGCAGGTCGCGCTCCGCGATCAGGAAGCCGTCATTGCTCTGGCGCAGGATGCGCAGGCGCTCGCGGGCGTGCTGCGACAGCGGAGTGCCATACAGCAGCACGCAGTGGCTCTCGGCGCGGCCGCGTCCGACCCGGCCGCGCAACTGGTGCAGTTGCGCGAGGCCGAGGCGCTCCGGGTTTTCGATCACCATCAGGGTCGCGTTGGGGACATCGACCCCCACTTCGATCACGGTAGTCGCGACCAGCAGATCGATCTCGCCGGCCTTGAACGCCGTCATGGCGGCGGCCTTGTCGCCCGGCCTCATGCGGCCGTGGACCAGTCCGATGCGCAAATCCGGCAGCGCCAGCGCCAGTTCGGCGGCCGCGGTTTCGGCGGCCTGGGCCTGGAGTACCTCGGAGTCCTCGATCAGGGTGCAGACCCAGTAGGCCTGACGCCCCGCACGACAGGCGCCGTGAATGCGCGCGATGACCTCGGCGCGACGGCTGTTGGCGATGGCGACGGTGTTGACGGGTTGCCGGCCCGGCGGCAGTTCGTCGATGGCGGAATAGTCGAGATCGGCATAGCCGATCATCGCGAGGGTGCGGGGGATGGGCGTCGCGGTCATGATCAACTGGTGCGGCATGGTTCCCGCGCAGCCTTTCTCCCGCAGCGAGAGGCGTTGATGGACGCCGAAGCGGTGCTGCTCGTCGATGATGGTGAGGCCGAGGCGGGCAAAGGTCACCTCGTCCTGGAACAGCGCATGGGTGCCGATGGCGAGCCGGGCGCTGCCGTCGGCGATGGCCGCCAGTTGCACGGCGCGCGCGCGGCCCTTGAGCTTGCCGGTCAGCCAGGCGCTGTGGATGTCGAGCGGGCGCAGCCAGTGTTCGAGGGTGTCGCGGTGCTGCTCGGCGAGGATCTCGGTGGGTGCCATCAGGGCTGCCTGAAAGCCGGCGCCCACCGCCTGCATCACCGCGTGGGCGGCAACGGCGGTCTTGCCGGAGCCGACATCGCCCTGGAGCAGGCGCAGCATGGGCACGGGCTGGGCGAGGTCGGCGGCGATCTCGCGGCACACGCGCTGCTGCGCGCCGGTCAGCCTGAAGGGCAGGCTGTCGAGAAAGCGCCGCTCCAGCTCCGCGGGTGCTTTCAGTATCGGCGCGCGCTGGCTGCGCACCCGCGCGCGCAACTGTTGCAGGCTCAGATGGTGGGCCAGCAGCTCCTCGAACGCCAGGCGTCGCTGGGCGGGGTGTTCGCCGCGCAGCAGCAGATCGAGGGGTGCGTCCGGCGGCGGCGCGTGCAGGTAGCGCACCGCGTCCGCGAGCGGCGGCAGATCCGGGCGCACCGCCGCCGGCAGCCAGTCGCGGAGCAGCGCGCGGTGCGGACCATCGGCCGCGCCGGCGAGGGCGAGCGCCTGGGTCATGAGCTGCCGCAGCCGCGGCTGGGTCACGCCTTCGCCGGCGGGATAGACCGGGGTCAGCGCTTGTTCCAGCGGCGCGGGCGCGGCGCTGTCGAGCACATGGTATTCGGGGTGGTACAGCTCCAGGCCCGCCGGGCCGAGGCGCACCTCGCCGTAGCAGCGCAGGCGCGTGCCGCGTGTCAGGGCATTGCGCTGGCTCGCGGAGAAATGAAAAAACCGCAGCGTGACAACGCCGGAGCGGTCACCGAGCTTGCAGATCAGGCTGCGCCGGCGGCCCTGGACGATATCGGCGCCCAGCACCTCGCCTTCGAGCACCACTTCGGCGAGCTGCCGCAACGCGGCGATGGGAGTGATGCGGGTGCGGTCGAGGTAGCGGGTCGGCAGGTGGAACAGCAGATCCTGAACGCTGTGGATGCCGATCCGCGCCAGCCGGTCGCGCAAGTGCGCGCCCACGCCGCGCAGGCTGGTGATGGGCAGTTGATGGGCGGGCTGGGCAGCGTCGGCAGTCATGCGGCGACTTTAGCAGGCTCTTGCCGCCGCATTGGAAAACCAGGGCTGTGCCCTCGCCAAGAAATGAAGGCTTGAACGCAATCCGTGATCAGTGCCGGTGGGGACAGCGCCTCCCACCGGCACGCCCGGCATCGATCACCCCAGGCGGTCGATCGCGCGAATCACCGCATCGGTCTGCTCCAGCGGCAGCATATGGCCGGCCTTTTCGATCACGATCAATTCACAGCCAGCGATGCCTTTTTTGAAAGCTTCGCCATAGGGCAGCGGCGTCAGGCGATCGGACGCGCCCCACACCAGCAGGGTTTTCGCCCGGATGCGGTAGAGGCGTTCGCTCAGGCCGCGATCCGCGATCGGGAACAGGATCTTGCCGGCCATGCCGAGCTGGCGGGCGTTCTGCACCAGGAAGTTCTGCAGGAAAGTGAGATCGGAGAAATCCGCGCCCGCGGTCATCATGGCGGCGCCGGCTTCAACGTCGTGAAACAGCACGGCGGGTAGTTCGTAGGGCACCATCGAGAAGATGTCGGGCATCGGATATTCATCCAGCCACAGCCCCGCCGGGCACAACAGGCACAGGCGGTCGATGTCGTGGGGCGCGATGGCCGCCATTTCCGCCGCCATCATGCCGCCCATGGAATGACCGACGACGATGGGTTTGCGCAGGCCGAGCGCGTCCATCACATCGTAACTGTGCAGCGTGAAATCGAGCATGGTGCGAATGCTCTCGCACTCGTCCGACGCGCCGTAACCCGGCACCAGGGGTGCATGCACGCGGTACTTTTGCGCGAGCGCTGTCAAAAAGGGATCTTCGGCGGTGACGCCGCCGGCGCCGTGGAGGAAAAACAGATCCGGGCCGTTGCCGCCGCTCAGTACATCGACCACGGCGTGATGGGTTTTGATTTTGTTCAGGCAGAGGGCAGTCATCAGCGGTTGCCTCCGATGGCGGCGTTGTAGTCGGACACGGGGCCGGGGGTGGCGCGCTTCGCCAATGGCTGGCACCAGAAGCGGGTGTCGTTGTCGTATTCCGGCCACATGTTGCGCAGCCTGGGCATGACTTTTTCGGCGAACAGCCGCGTCGAGTATTTGGTTTTTTCGAGCGGCATGTCGCCGACGTGCATCAGGCAGAAGATGTTGCCGACGCGCAGGCCCTTGATCAGATCCTCCATGCGCTCGCGCACGGTGTCGGGGCTGCCGGCGATGATGAAGCCGCCCTCGACCAGATCCTTCCACGACATGTGGGCGGCTTCCTCGAAATTCGGCGAGAACTGCGACAGCGCGCCGGATTTGATGGTCTTGATGGTGCGATAGCCCGGCGCATCGGCAAAGCCGGGGGCGATGTGCAGGCAGCGGTTGAAGAAATAATTGACGTGCTCGGAGTAGAGCTCTTCCGCCTGGGCATCGGTTTCGGCGACGCAGATGGTCTGCGCGAAGCCGGCGCGATAGGGCGAGGCATCGGGTTCGTTGCGTTCGGCGAGACGATCCCAGTAGCCCTGCAACAGCGCCTTGGCGCGGATGTAGCCGGAAAAGCTCAGGTACGAATAGGAATAGACGTTGTCGAGACAGAAGTCGTAGGTCTCCACCGAGCCGCCGCCGGGGATGTGAATGGGCGGCGGGTTCTGGATCGGCTTGGGCCAGGTGTTGACGTGGCGCAGCTTGGTGTAGCGGCCGTTCCAGGCGAAGGGTTCGGTCTCGCGCCAGGCCTTGCGGATCAGGTCGTGGGCTTCCTGATAGCGCTCGCGGGTCAGTGCCGGAATGTCGCCGTAGCAGAAGTTGGTGTCCATCGAGGTGCCGACCGGGAAACCCGCCACCAGCCGCCCGCCGGTGATGACGTCGAGCATCGCGAATTCTTCGGCGACGCGAATCGGCGGGTTGTACAGCGACAGCGAATTGCCCAGCACCACCACGGCGGCATTGAGCGCGCGGCGCGAAATGGCGGCCGCCATGATGTTCGGTGACGGCATCAGGCCGTAGGCGTTCTGGTGGTGTTCGTTGACGCCGATGCCGTCGTAGCCCATCGCGTCGGCGTATTCCAGCATGTCGAGATACTGGTTGTAGACATCGTGACCCTTGACCGGGTCGTACAGCTTGGCGTCGATATCCACCCACACCGAGCGGTGTTTCTTGCGGAAATCCGCGGGCAGATGCGGCCATGGCATCAGATTGAACCAGGTGAACTTCATGGTGACCCCCGTGATGCGACCGCGGCCGACGCTCCCGCGGCGGTGATCGCACGATGTTATGGATAGGCCGGACGCGCGGTCGGCCGCGGCGCCGGTCGGGCTTGGCGCCCGCTAGATGCAACCCTCGGGGCTGCACTGCGCGGCGGTATCGCCGCCGGCCTGGGCCGCGGCCCGGTCGAGCAGATACAGGAAGGTTTCCTCGGACTGCGCGCCAGACAGCGACAGTGTGCCGGCGAAGACGAAGAAAGGCACGCCGGTGACGCCCTGGTCACGGGAATAAGCCATGCGGTCGAGCACTTCCGTGCGACCGTCCGGTCCCGCCAGTCGCTTGGCCAGGGTGTTGGCGCCGGGCAGGCCGACTTCGCCGGCAATGGCGGCGAGGGTTTCCGGATCGCCGACATCCCGGCCGGCACAGAAATAAGCCTTGAACAAGGCCTCGACCATGGCGTCCTCGCAACCCGCCGCGCGGGCCCATTCGATCACGCGGTGCGCGTTCAGCGTATTGGCGCCGCGGGCGATGCGATCGAGTTGAAACTCGATACCGACGGCTTTTCCCGCCGCGGTCAGGCGCGCGAACATGCCTTCGATCATCTGGCGCCCGTATTTGCGCTCGATGGTTTCGCGGTAGGGGTAGCCCTCGACCGGCGCTTGCGGATGCAACTGGTAGGGAAACCAGCGCATCTCCGCGTGCAGTCGCGGGCGCTTGGCGAGCGCGCGCTCGAGCTGTTTTTTGCCGACGTAGCACCAGGGACACACGACGTCGGAGATGATGTCGATCTGCATGGCTGTTTTCCTCCGGAGCCTGAAAACAAGCGTTTCGATAGCCGTGTGCGGAGCCGTGTCGGAGCTGGCGCCGCGTTACAGGACCATGATCGCGTCCATTTCCACCTGGGCGGCGCGCGGCAGCGCGGCCACGCCGACGGCGGCGCGCGCGGGATAGGGCGCCGCGAAATAGCCGGCCATCACCTCGTTGACGAGGGCGAAGTGACCGAGATCGACCAGAAAAATGTTCAGCTTGACGATGTCGGCGAGCGAACCCCCGGCGGCCGCGCAGACGGCGGCGAGATTGTCGAACACGCGCGCGATCTGGGCGCGCATGTCACCGTCCACCAGTTGCATGCTGACCGGGTCGAGGGGAATCTGTCCCGAAAGATACACCGTGTCGCCGGCGCGGATCGCCTGGGAGTAGGTGCCGATGGCGGCGGGCGCGTGGTCGCTGTGAATGACGGATTTTTCAGCCAAGATGCTCCTCGGATTTCAGTTTTTGACGCGCTGCACCGAGCGCACGGGTTTGAGCGTCCGGATGCGCCGCATGATGTTGGCGAGGTGAACGCGGCTGCGCGCGGCGAGCACGATGTTGACCATGCTGGCGGCGTCCCGATCACCCACGTTGATGCGCTGGATGGTGGCGTCCTGCTCGGCAATCCGGCTCGCCAGCGTGGCGATGATACCGCGCTCGGACGCCACGACCAGCTTCAGCTCCACGGGAAATTCACCCTTGACGGTGGGCGACCATTGCAGGGGCAGGGATTTTTCCCGACTGTCGCGAATGCCGATCAGGTTTTTGCACGAGTCGCGGTGGATCACCAGGCCGCGGCCCGGGCTGATGTGGCCCAGAATGGGGTCGCCGGGCAGCGGGTAACAGCAGCGCGCGAAGCTGATGACCAGACCCTGGCTGTTGTCGATCAGGATGGGCGAGTCGAGGTTGGGCGCGACCTTGCCGCGGTCCGCCACCGGAATCAGGATGTTCGCCACCGCGTAGGCCACGCGGCTGCCGATACCGATCTGCTGCAACACGGTCTCAAACGTTTTGGCGCCGGTTTCCTTGAGCAGATGCCGGATCTGGGATTTGCGGATCTGCTGGTAGCCGGTGCCGAAGCGGGACAGTGCCTGATCGAGCAACCGTTTGCCCAGCTCGACCGATTCGTCATGCTGCTGGTGCTTGAGAAAATGGCGGATCGCGCTGCGGGCTTTCGCGGTGACCACGAAATCCAGCCAGGACGGATTCGGTTGCGCGCCCGGTGCGCCGACGATGCGCACGCGCTGGCCGCTCACCAGCGCCTGCGACAGGGGGCTCAACTGACCGTTGATCTCGCAGCCGACGCAGGTGTCGCCGACATGGGTATGGACGGCGTAGGCGAAATCCACCGGCGTGGCGCCGCTCGGGAGCTCGATGATCTTGCCGTTGGGCGTGAAGACATAGACTTCGTCGGGGAACAGGTCGGTCTTGACGTGTTCGATGAACTCCAGCGAATTGCCGGCCTGGCGCTGCAACTCCAGCAGGCTCTTGACCCAGCGGTTGGCGCGGCTCTGGTTGCCGGCCGCCGGCCCCGGTCCGCGTTTGTAAAACCAGTGCGACGCGATGCCGTAGTTGGCGAGGTCGTCCATTTCGCGGGTGCGGATCTGCACTTCGATGGGCACGCCGTGCATGCCCACCAGTACCGTGTGCAGGGACTGATAGCCGTTGGCCTTGGGAATGGCGATGTAGTCCTTGAACTCGCCGGTGACGGGTTTGTACAGGTTGTGGACGACACCCAGCACCCGGTAGCAGGCGTCCACCGAATCCACCACGATGCGGAACGCGAACACGTCCATCAGCGACTTGAACGAGCGCTTCTTGAGCTTCATCTTCTGGTAGATGCTCCAGAGATGTTTCTCGCGCCCGGTTACGCTGGCCACAATGCCTTCGCTCCGCAGCCGGTTTTCGAGCGCTTCCTGGATTTCCGCCACCACCCCGAGGCGACGGCCGCGCGCGTTGCGCAATGCCTCGCGAATGCGGCGATGGCGCAGGGGGTGCAGCGCCGCGAAGCCCAGTTCCTCGAATTCGACCCGCATGTCGTTCATGCCCAGCCGTTGGGCCAGGGGTGAGTAGATATCCAGGGTTTCGCGGGCGACGCGGCGCCGTTTCTCCGGCGGCAGCACACCCAGGGTGCGCATGTTGTGCAGCCGGTCGGCGAGCTTCACCAGTACCACGCGAATGTCGCGTGACATGGCGAGCGCCATTTTCTGGAAGTTTTCGGCTTGCTGTTCGGCGCGCGAAGAAAATTCGATTTCGGTGAGTTTGCTGACCCCGTCTACCAGGTCGGAGACGGTCTTGCCGAAGCGGCGGTTGAGCTGGGGGCGGGTGACTTTGGTGTCTTCAATGACATCGTGGAGCAGCGCGGCCATGAGGCCTTCGCTGTCCATGTGCATGTCGGCAAGGATGTGAGTGACCGCAAGCGGGTGCGAAATGTAGGGCTCACCGCTCTGCCGGAGCTGGCCTTCGTGGCCGACCTTCGCGTAATCATAGGCGCGCAGTACGCGCCGAACTTGCGAGGCGGGCAGGTAAGTGGACAGTTTTCGCTCAAGCGAACTGACCGCCGCCAAGCACGCCCCCTCCGGGTCAGTCGTCGCCGGCCAGTGTTGCGTCGTCCTCGAAGACATAGGCCGGTAGCTCCGTGACCCGCGAGAGGTCAAGCGAAAGGAAGTCTTCAACTTCTTCAACTTCGTCGAGAATGCTGCGGTCGATCAGGCCCGCCGCGATCTCCCGCAATGCGACCACCGTCGGCTTGTCGTTTTCCCAGGGCACCAGGGGCTCTTTGCCGCCGGTGGCGAGCTGGCGCGCGCGCTTGCCGGCAATCATCACCAGCTCAAAGCGGTTATAAACGTTTTCCAGGCAGTCTTCGACGGTAATACGGGCCATGTTTCGCCTCGGTTGTGGACAGTGACACGCCATTCGGACGGCGGTCTGCGAGTTTACCGCAAAACCCGGCTCAGGACAGCAGCGACTCGAGCAGCGCCTGAAAGCGCCGTTCCTGGGCGGCGAGGGTGAGGCGCTGGCTTTTTACCACCGCCAGCAGTTCATCGAGGGCGGTATCGAACTGGTCGTTGACGATCAGGTAATCGGCTTCGACATAGTGCGAAATTTCCTCGCGCGCCTGGGCGAGGCGCTGCTGGATCACTTCCGGCTGGTCCTGGCGGCGGCCGGTCAGCCGGGTCATCAGGGTGTCGATGGAAGGCGGCAAAATGAACACGCGTACGCAGTCGGGCAGCAGTCGGCGTACCTGGATCGCTCCCTGCCAGTCGATCTCCAGCACCACATCGGTGCCGCTGTTCAGTTGCTCCTCGACCCAGTGCTGCGAGGTGCCGTAGAGGTTGCCGAACACGCGGGCGTGTTCAAGAAACTCGGCGCGTTCGAGCATGGCGATGAATTCCGGCTCGGTCACGAAATGGTAGTCGATGCCATTCCGCTCGCCGGGACGCATGGCGCGCGTGGTGTGGGAAACCGAGACCCGGATATCCGGCAACCGGTTGACCAGCTCCGCGAGCAGGCTGGTTTTGCCGGCGCCCGAAGGCGCGGATACGGTGAAAAGTGTCCCCCTGTGGGTCATGTCACCACTCCTGCGTCGGTTTGAGATGGGGTTGGGGTTGTCGCACGGCGCACCTCATTCGAGATTTTGCACCTGTTCGCGGATCTGTTCGATCAGTACTTTCATCTCCACGGCGGCCTGGGTGGTCGTGGTGCTGATGGACTTGGAGCCCAGCGTATTGGCCTCCCGGTTCAGCTCCTGGGACAGGAAATCGAGGCGCCGGCCGACAGCTCCGGATGTCGCCAGGGCGCGGCGGAATTCGCCGCTGTGGGTTGCCAGGCGATCCAGCTCCTCATCGACGTCGGCGCGTTGCGCGAGATGGGCCAGCTCCTGTTCGAGGCGATCGGAGTCGATCTGTGCGACCAGTTCAGCGAGGCGGGCGCGCAGCTTCGCGCGCTGCGCCGCGAGCAATTCCGGCAACAGCGCGCGCATTTTTTCGACTTCTTGGTCAATGCGATCGAGGCGGTCGCGGATCAACGTGGCGAGTTGTTCGCCTTCGCGCCGTCTGGCGGCGGCGAGTTCGGTGAGCGCCTGCTGAAACAAATCGGTGGCCGCGCGCACGAGCACTTCCCGATCCGGGGCGACCACCCGCACCACACCGGGCATGCGCAGCAGGTCGAGCGGCGAGGCCGGCGTGCTGTGCGGCAGCAGGGCGGCGATCTGCGCACAGGCGCCGACATAGGCGTTGACACGATGTTCGTCGATGGCGATCCGGGCGTCTTCGGCGGTCTCGGTGAGGGTGAGCGTGGCGTCGATTTTGCCGCGCGGCAGGCGTTCGCGCAGGATGTCGCGCAGCGGCATTTCAAGTTCCCGCAGGGCGTCCGGAAGCCGGAAATGCGGTTCCAGAAAGCGGTGGTTGACCGAGCGCAGCTCCCAGGTCAGTGCGCCGCCCGGAACCTGGCCGGTGGCGCGGGCGAAGGCGGTCATGCTGCTGGGCATGGGGCTGGCACTGTGGGCTGCGGAACGAAGCGGCCATCTTAGCAAATGGGCGGGTCGCTCCGGCACTTCCTCTACAATGGCGCTCCATTCTGCGATGCGGACTCATCAGCCGCGCTCCAACCGAGGATATGCCATGGCCAGACCCAGCGGTCGCCGCCCCGAACAATTGCGTCCGGTGAAAATACAGCGCGAATTCACCAAGCATGCCGAAGGTTCGGTGCTGGTGTCGTTCGGCGACACCCGGGTGATCTGCACGGCCAGCGTCGAGCCAGGCGTGCCGCGCTTTTTACGCGGCAAGAACCAGGGCTGGGTAACGGCCGAATACGGCATGCTGCCGCGCTCGACCAATTCGCGCATGGGGCGGGAGGCGGCGCGTGGCGGTCAGGGCGGCCGTACCCAGGAAATTCAGCGCCTGATCGGGCGCTCGCTGCGCGCGGCCATCGATATGAAAAAATTGGGTGAAAACACCATCACCATCGATTGCGACGTGATCCAGGCCGACGGCGGCACCCGCACGGCGGCGATCACCGGCGCCTGCGTGGCCCTGGTGGATGCGATTCGCTATCTCCAGCGTCGCAAGCGCATCGTCGATGACCCGCTGCTGTACCTGGTGGCGTCGGTGTCGGTCGGCATGTATCAGGGGGAGGCCGTGCTCGATCTCGACTATGCCGAGGATTCCAGTGCCGAAACCGATCTCAATGTGGTGATGACGGCACCCGGCGGCTTTGTCGAAGTGCAGGGTACGGCGGAGGCCGCGCCGTTTTCGGCGGACGATCTCAACGCCATGCTGGCGCTCGCGCAACGGGGTATTGCCGATCTGGTGCGCGTCCAGCAGATGGCGCTGGCACAATGATTCCGCGCCAATAACCCTTGCCTTGCGCGGATGGGCGGCGGCGGAGGAATACCGCCGCCACCGGTCACATGTCCATGATGTCGTAATCGACGATCACCGGCGCGTGACTGGAAAACGCTTTGGACTTGTAGATCGCCGCGTATTCCACGGCGCGGACCAAGTCCCGTGACACCAGCTGGGTATCCGTGCGCCAGCCGTCGCCCTTGCCCAGGGTGCCCGATGGCCACCAACTGAATTCGTCGCCATCGGTGTTGGCGACGCGGAAGGCGTCGGCGTAGCCGACCTGCTCCTGAACCTGGCGCCACCACTGCCGGTCTTCCGGCAAAAAACCCGGTGCATTCGCGTAGGTGGCCGCGTTCTCGATATCCACCGCCGTCGCCGCGATACCCCAGTTGCCGCAGTAGATGTAGCGCCGGCGCTTGCGGGTGATTTTGTCCATATGGGCGAGCAGGCTGGTAAAAAACCGGGTTTTGGCTTCCTGCTGGGCGGGTTCCGCCCCCTGGGGCGCGAGCAGGGAAATCACGCTCAGGTTTTCAAAGTCGGCCTGCAGGTAGCGGCCGTCGGTATCGTCGCCGCTGAACAGTCCGAACCCGTAGATCAGGGCTTTGGGAACCGCGCGGGTGTAGATCGCCACGCCGTCGCGCAGTGGATCGGATGCATCGAGATAGTAGGCACTGTAGCCATCGAGCTGGAATTCGGGCCGGTCTTCCATTTCCGGAATGCGCGCCCGCAGATCCTGCAAACAGATCAGTTCGGCGTCCTGTCCGGCCAGCCACTCGAACAGGCCGCGCGCGGCGGCCTGGAAAATGCCGTCGCAGGATAAGCTGATAACCCTCATGATCGCCCCTTGTGGTGTTGGCCTGTATCATAACCCGGCGCTTTCGCCGGACGGCATAATACGAACGTCGTTGCGTGCACGATCCAGGAGTACCGCATGCTGGCATATCAACGCGACTTCATCGACCTCGCAGTATCGCGCGAGGCGCTGCTGTTTGGCGAATTCAAGCTCAAGTCGGGACGGATGAGTCCGTATTTTTTCAATGCCGGGCGCTTCTGCGACGGCGCGAGCCTGAATGTCGTGGGTGACTGCTACGCCCACGCGGTGGTGGCCTCCGGCATACCGTTCGATTTTCTGTTCGGGCCCGCCTACAAGGGCATCCCGCTGGCCGTCGCGACCGCGATGGCGTTGGCGCGGCATCACGACCGCGAGACGCCCTGGTGCTTCAACCGCAAGGAGGCGAAGGACCACGGCGAAGGCGGGATGCTGGTGGGTGCTCCGGCCGCGGGGCGCGCCCTCATCGTCGACGATGTCATCACGGCCGGGACCGCGATCCGCGACGCCGCGGCCACGCTCCGAAGCGCCGGCGCAACCCTGACCGGCGTGGTGCTGGGCCTGGATCGGCGGGAGCGTGGTCAGGGCGCCTGCTCGGCGACCCAGGAAGTGGCGCGGGAGCTGGGTGTACCTGTGATGAGCATCATCGATATCGATCACATCATTGAATATCTCGATACCGCTGTGCCGGCGCGGGTGGCGATGGTACGTGATTACCGCCGTGTTTATGGCGTTTGACCACTGATTGAGGAGATCAAGACAGTGAACCAGCGACAACTCCTGGCGGGTCGCACGGCGGCGGGGGCGCTGCTCGGCCTGTGGCTGCTCGCGGTACTCCCGGCCGATGCGGCCAATCTGTACCGCTATCGAAACGCTCAGGGCGTGCTGGTGATCGACCACACGGTGCCGGCGAATGCCGCCCAGAGCGGCTATGAAATTCTGGGCCCGGACGGCCGGGTTGTGGAGACCGTCGCCGCCGGCGGCAAGGAAGCGGCGCCGGGAAGCGCCGCCAAACCAGCGCCGGTTCGAACCAAACACCAGGAAAAAATTGACCGCTATCTGCTGAGCAGCTACAGCACGGTGGCTGATATCGACGTAGTGAAGACGCGGCGGCTGCAGGAGGTTGAGCGTGAAATCGGCACCGACAAAGTGCGTGTCGAGGAGCTCGAGCGTCGGCGCATGGCAACCGAGGACAGTGCTGCCGACGCGCAGCGCGGCGGCAAACCGGTGCCCGCCAAGCTCCTCGAAGAGCTGAAAGGTCTGAATCAGAAGCTGGAACAGGCCCGCAAGCGGCTGGCCGAGCACGAGCTTCAGTACACCGAGGTCGAGCGCCTCTACGCCGAGTACGCCGCGCGTTTCACGGAGCTGAAAGGCACTCCTTCGGCAACGACTGCGGCGCCGGCGCAAACAGCGCCGGCAGCAGCGCCTGCCACTGCTCCGGCCAGTGCGCCGTAGGGCGGCGGGCGAAGTCCGAACGCACGAACTGGCGCAGCTTGCCCTCGATCAGGGCCAGCATGAACTCCCCGGTTGCGGACGGAGTGAGCACGGTCCGCAACTGGTCCCGCAACTCACCTTCACGCAGGATCTGCCGAAACTGGGTTTCCAGCCGGTCGTGCAACTGACCGACACGTTCGCGCAGGCGCGCGGTTTCGCCGGTCAGGGCGTCGCCGGTGAGCAGCGGGGCGATACCGGGGTTGCGCTCGGCGAACACCAGCACCAATGACGCGATCTGATGTAGACGATCTTCCGCCCCCGGTACTTCGTCGAGAATCATCCGGATGCGGGTGAACAGGGTTTCCTCGGCAAACTCGAGGAGGCCTTCGAACATACGGGTCTTGCTGGGAAAGTGCCGGTACAGCGCTGCTTCGGAAACCCCGAGTTCCCGCGCCAGCGCGGCCGTCGTAATTTTTCCGCCCGGGCTTGCGTGCAACATGCTGGCCAGGGCTTCGAGGATTTCCTGGCGGCGGCCGGAGTTGCGATTCACCCGCGTCATGCGGTTGCCAGGGGCGCGCTGGTGATCAGCGTGCCGACGCCGATGTCGGTAAAAATCTCGAGCAGCACGGCGTGTTCGACACGGCCGTCAACGATATGCGCGCTGGTCACGGAATTGGCGACCGCGGTCAGGGCGCAGCGAATTTTCGGCAGCATGCCGCCGTAAATCACGCCGGCGTCGATCAGGTCCTCCACCGCGCCGGGCGACAACCCGGTCAGCACCTTTCCGTCGGCGTCCAGCAGGCCGGCCACATTGGTGAGCAACATGAGCTTTTCCGCGCCCATCACTTCCGCCAGCTTGCCGGCGACCAGGTCCGCGTTGATGTTGTAGGAAGCCCCGCCGGGCCCGGCGCCGATGGGCGCGATCACCGGGATAAAGCCGCCGCGGGTGAGCATGTCGATGACATCGGTGTTGATCGCCGACACTTCGCCGACATGGCCGATGTCGATGATCTCGGGAGCTTCCATGTCGGGAGTCTTGCGGGTGACCACCAGTTTGGTGGCCTGAATCAGCCCGCCGTCCTTGCCGGTGATGCCCACCGCGCGACCGCCGGCGTCGTTGATGAGACTCACGATTTCCTTGTTCACCGCGGCGCCCAGCACCATCTCCACCACGTCCATGGTTTTGCTGTCGGTGACGCGCATGCCGTCCACGAAACTGGACTCGATTCCGAGCTGACCCAGCAGCTTGCCGATCTGGGGGCCGCCGCCGTGCACCACCACCGGGTTGATGCCGACCAGCCGCATCAGCACGATGTCGCGGGCGAAGCTGCGCTTGAGATTCTCGTCCACCATGGCGTTGCCGCCGAATTTGACGACCACGGTTTTGCCGGTGAATTTCTGAATGTAGGGCAGGGCTTCGGTGAGCACCCGTGCGATATCCCCGGCGCGGTCGCCGGTCAGGGGGGCGCGCGTCAGTTCGCGGGACTTCCCTTCGTCAGATAAGGGCATATCGAAACCACCGCTGGTCTGTGAATGGGCGTTAGAATTTATCGGCGAGCTCGGGCGCGACCGCCTCGAGCAGGGTGCGGAACCGTCGCTGGATGATTTCCAGTTGCCGCGCATCGTCCGCCTCGAAACGCAGCGATACGGCGGATTCGGTATTGGAGGCCCGAATCAGACCCCAGCCGGTATCGAACTCCACCCGCAGCCCGTCGACGTTGCTGATTTTAGCATCCTCAAAAACGGCGGTGGCCTGGACGCGCTCGATCAGGGCGAACTTGTCCGCTTCGCTTACCGGCAGGCGAATTTCGGCCGTGGCGACCGAGGTTTCGAAAGCCGCGAGTACGCTGTCCAGATTCTGCTCGCGGAGGCTCAGTATCTCGATCAGGCGCGCCGCCGCGTAGAGCCCGTCGTCGAACCCAAACCAGCGATCACCGAAGAAGATGTGACCGCTGAACTCCCCGCCCAGGGGGGCTTTCAGCTCGGCGATCTTGGCGCGGATGTGGGAGTGGCCGGTGCGACACATGACGGCCTGCCCGCCATAACCGTTCACCAGGTTGGTCAGCCGGCGCGTCGATTTGACGTCGAACACCACGTCGGCACCCGGGTGACTGGTCAGAATATCGCGCGCGAAAATCATCAACAGTTCGTCCGGCCAAACGATGCGACCGCTGCTGCTCACCGCCACCAGGCGATCGCCATCGCCATCGAGAGCGATACCGAGGTCGGCGCCGGTGCCGGTAACCACTTTGCGCAAGTCCTCCAGATTGGCGGGGCAGGTCGGGTCGGGCGGGTGCTGCGGAAAAGTACCGTCAATGTCGCAGTAGAGAGGGGTGGCATTGCAACCCAGCGCCGCCAACAGGCGTGGCGCGATGTCGCCGGCCACCCCGTTGCCACAGTCGATGACCACGGACAGTGGCGTCCGCGTTTTGACGTCGCTGAGCACCGCTTCAATGTAGTCATCGCGCACATCCATCGATGAATGAACCCCCGCTCCCTCGCGCCAGTCGCTTGCCAGCATGCGTTGGCGCAGGTCCCGCAAGGCCTCGCCCTGTAGCACCGCGCCGCCGAGCATGATCTTGAAACCGTTGTCGCCGGCGGGATTGTGGCTCGCCGTCACCATGACGGCGGCATCGATGGACGGGAGGCGTGCGGCGGCGAAATACAGCACCGGTGTAGGCACCATGCCCACCTCGATGACCTCGCAGCCGGTGGCGAGCAGACCGTCGATCAGGGCCGCACAGAGTGTCGGGCTGCTGATACGGCCGTCGCGGCCCACGGCGACGCGGCGACCACTGCGATCCTGCACCAGGCCGCCCAGGGTTTTGCCCAGCGCGTTCGCGAACGCGGGGGAAATGTTGTCCTTGCTCGCGCCGCGAATATCGTAGTCGCGAAAGACAAATGCCGGATAGGGGTCGGGCTCCGCGGCACTCGTTGTTTTGACGACAGCGGTATCGGCCGCCGGAGACTTGGGTTCCGGCTGCGACGTGGACGCGGGCGAATCCTGCGCTGCCGACACCGGCGGCGGTGGCGCAGCAGGGTCCAGCTCGCGCGCGGAAATCATTGTCGTGCGGCGAACCTGGGGTGGCGCCGGGGTGGGGTCCGGCGGTTGGGTGCGGGACGCGCCGCGCCGCGTCAACAGATACCCCCAGGCAGCCAATGCAGCCAGCGCGAGCAGCCAGGGCGCGAGGGTCGCGACGAGCGCAAGTCCGGGGTTACCGTGCGCCGCCGTGCCGTCGGATAACCGCACCGCTGCCTGCCAGCCGGGAATATTGGGAATCGGGGCGGTGACCGGGGACTGTGCGCTGGCCGGCCCCAGCGTCAATATGGACTGAGGTGGCGCTCCCGGAGCTTGCTGGAGCAGCGTCAACTGGCCGTGTGACTGATCGAAGGCAAGGGCGCGCGCAAGCGCCGTCAGCGGGAGTGCGACCAGAATGGCGCCGCGTGGCCGCCCGGCTTCGGGGATCTGTGCGGCCAGCACGAGTTGCCACTGGGTGGCATCCGGTTTGAGCGCGGTAATCGCAAACGCGGTGCCGGAGAGCGCGTTGCGCACCAGCTGCTGGGCAACGAATGCCGTGGCCGGCAGGAATTCGGGCCTGGCCGTCGCGATCACTTCGATGGCGTCGGGAAATTCAGCGGACAACGGCAACCTGGCGGTATCGGCACCGGCAGCGGCCAGCACCGCGCGCGTACTGTCCCGGGCGGCAATCGTGGACAGTGCGATGCGCCAGCGCGCGACCGCGTCGGCAACCGCCGCCGCGGCGGCGTCGGCGGTGGTGCGCGCCGTGCGCGCGGTGGCGGCCGCCTGGGGCTCGGTCACCAGGACATCGCGCAGCCAGTTGCCGACCGGCACCGGCGCCGCGAGCAATACCGCCGCTGCCAGCAGAAAGCCCGGGTGTTTGAGCAGGCTGACGGCGCGCCGGAAGACGCTGGTCAAACCAGGACCTCCCGTTCCGGTGCCGGATTGGCGGCGCCGCCGGTGCGCATCAGGGTCGCGATATGGTCGATCAGCAGGCGCGCCAGGGGTGCCTTGTTCATCCGTGGTGGACGCAAGGTTTCGAACGCGGAAATCAGCAGCACCTGGTTGTCATCGCTGCCGAAACCGATCTCCGCGTCGGACACATCGTTGGCGATCACCAGGTCAAGCCTTTTGCGGAGCAGTTTGGAGCGCGCATTGTCGAGGAGATTTTCGGTCTCCGCCGCGAACCCGACCACAAAGGGGCGTTTCGGCAATGCCGCCACGGTGGTGACGATATCCGGATTGGGTTCGAGCTCTATGGTGAGGGTGTCCCCGGATTTCTTGATTTTCTGGCTGGCAACCGTGCGGGGCCGGTAATCCGCGACCGCGGCCGCCGCGATGAACAGATCGGCATCGGCGACTTCGGCGAGGCTGGCGGCGAGCATCTCGGCGGCGCTGGTGACCTTGACGCAACGCACCCGCGCCGGAGCCGGCAGCGCCACCGGTCCGCTGATGAGCACGGTATCGGCGCCCGCCTCGCGGGCGGCTTCGGCGAGGGCGTAACCCATCTTGCCGGAGCTGTGATTGGACAGATAGCGCACCGGATCGATGGCCTCCCGGGTGGGCCCCGCGGTGATCACCACCTTGCGACCTTCCAGTGTCCCGGTCGCGAACAGTTCGGCGACTCCGAGCGCCAGCGCCGCGGGCTCCTCCATGCGTCCCGCGCCGGTGTCGCCGCAGGCCTGATAGCCCGCCGCGGGCCCGAACACGTGGATTCCCCGCTCGCGCAGGGTGCCCACATTGGCACTGGTCGCGGGTTTCGCCCACATGGCCTGGTTCATCGCCGGCGCCACCGCCACCGGTCCGATGCTGGCGAGACAGAGGGTGGTTAGCAGATCGGTGCCCTCACCCTGGGCGAGGCGCGCGATGAAGTCCGCGCTCGCCGGCGCCACCAGAATAACGTCCGCCCAGCGGGCCAGGGCGATGTGGCCCATCGCCGCCTCGGCGGCCGGATCGAGGAGATCCAGATGCACGGGATGGCCGGACAGTGCCTGGAAGGTAAGCGGCGTGACGAATTCGGTGGCGGCGGCGGTCATCACCACCCGCACTTCCGCCCCGGCGGTTTGCAGCCGGCGCAGCAGTTCGGCGCTTTTGTAGGCCGCGATGCCGCCGGTGACGCCCAGTATCACGCGCTTGTTGGCGAGAGTCCCCATGCCGTCCCTTTATAGCTGGTGAGTGCGTAAGATAGCATCGAGCAGGGATTTTACCGGACATGGAGGTCAGGATGGCGATTCGGCATTGGCCGGCGGGCGAGCGGCCACGGGAAAAACTTCTGGAGCGCGGAGCGCGGGCGTTGTCCGATGCCGAGCTGCTCGCCATTTTTCTGCGGACCGGACACGCGGGCAAGAGCGCGGTGGATCTGGCGCGGGATCTCCTCGGCCAGTTTGGCGGTCTGGCGGCGCTGCTCGCGGCGGACCAGCGGGGTTTCTGCACCGGCAAGGGACTCGGTCCCGTCAAGTATGTGCAGTTGCAGGCGGTGCTCGAACTGGCGCGCCGCTATTTCAGCGCACAACTGGAGCGCGGCGATGCCTTTACGGCACCCGAGGGCGCCGCGCGGTATTTGCAGGCGCATTTGAGCGGACATTCCCGTGAAATCTTCGTCGCGCTGTTTCTCGACACCCGGCATCGCCTGATCGCCACCGAGGATCTGTTTCAGGGCACCATCGACGGCGCCAGCGTCCATCCGCGCGAGGTGGTGCGCCGCGCCCTCTTCCACAATGCAGCGGCGGTGATCGTCGGCCACAATCACCCCTCCGGCGTGGCGGAGCCGAGCGCCGACGACCGCCGCATCACCGCGCGACTGCGGGAAGCGCTGGCGCTGGTCGATGTGCGTCTGCTCGACCACTTCGTGGTGGGCGCCGGGGAGGTGGTGTCCCTCGCCGAGCGGGGGCTGCTGTGAGGGTTTCCGGTTTGCTTTAGCCCCCCCGCTTTGGTATAAAGCGCGCCTTCTCGCGCGGGCGGCGTTACGGCGCCGATTTCAGAGGCGGTTATGTCAAGAGTGTGTCAGGTCACGGGCAAGCGCCCGATGGTGGGAAACAACGTTTCCCACGCCAAGAACAGAACGCGACGTCGGTTCGAACCGAATCTGCATACCCACAGATTCTGGGTCGAGTCCCAACGGCGCTTTGTGAAGCTCCGCGTATCCACCAAAGGACTGCGGATCATCGACCGACTGGGTATCGAGCAGGTGCTTGCGGACCTCCGTGCCAGCGGCAACAAGGTCTAGGAGGCAGCATGGCCAAATCGAATCGCGATCTGATCAAGCTGGTGTCCAGCGCGGGCACCGGGCACTACTACACCACGAGCAAGAACAAGCGCACCAAGCCCGAAAAGATCGAAATGAAGAAATACGATCCGGTCGTGCGCCAGCATGTGATCTACAAGGAAGCCAAGATCAAGTAAGCGCCCGCTGGCATGGGTCGCAAACAAAGCCCGGTATCCCCGGGTTTTTTTGTGCCCCGGCGCCGAGAATATCGAGAAACGTTGACCCTGCCTTGAGATAACGTCGTCAACCGTGCCGATGGGAGGCGCGCGCCCTGCCCGAGCTTCCGGAAGTCGAAACCACACTGCGCGGCATCCTGCCGCATCTGGAAGGGCGCCGCGTCGCGGCCTTGCGGGTGCGCCAGCCGGCGCTGCGCTGGCCGGTGCCCGCGGCGCTGGCGGACCTGCTGCCCGGTCAATATGTCCATGGCGGCCAGCGGCGCGGGAAATACCTGCTGCTTGCCCTCGACGACGGTCACCTGCTGCTGCATCTGGGCATGTCCGGCAGCTTGCGCTTGGTCGCGCCCGGGCAGGCCGCGGGTCCCCACGATCACCTCGATCTGCTGCTCGACGACGGCGGCGTGTTGCGCTTTACCGACCCGCGCCGTTTCGGCGCGGTGCTGTGGTTGACCGGCGATCCGTTTGCGCATCCGCTGCTGCGCGATCTCGGGCCGGAACCCCTGGGCGAAAGCTTCGATGCCGACTACCTCTACCACCGGTCGCGCGGACGCCGGGTGCCGGTCAAGAGCTTCCTGATGGACAGCCAGGTCGTGGTCGGCATCGGCAATATCTACGCCAACGAAATCCTGTTCCTGAGCGGAGTCCATCCCCTGCGCGCGGCGGGCCGCATCGCGCGGTCACGCTATGAAGCGGTCGTTGCCATTACCAGGACGGTGCTGGGTGCCGCGATCCGGCAGGGCGGTACCACGCTGCGCGATTTCGTCGGTGGCGATGGCAAGCCCGGATATTTTCGGCAGCAGTTGCAGGTCTACGGTCGCGCCGGCGAACCCTGCAAAAAGTGTGGGCGTCTGCTCCAGGAAGTGCGACTCGGTCAGCGCACCACCGTCTATTGCGCCAACTGTCAGCGTTGATCTCGGGTCAGACGAAGCGCTTTTTGAGGGCGGCCGCCACCACCGGGGGGACGAAGGGTGTGATGTCGCCGCGCAGGGAAGCGATTTCGCGCACCAGTGAGGACGAAATGTAGGAGAGTCGTTCGGAGGGCGTGAGGAACACGCTCTCCACGTCCGGCGCCAGCGCGCGGTTCATGTTCGCGAGCTGAAATTCGTATTCAAAATCCGACACGGCACGCAGCCCGCGAATCACCGCGCAGGCACCGCAGTCGCGCACGAAATTCACCAGCAGATAGTCGAACCCGCGCACCTCGACATTCTTGACATGAGACAGCGCGGCATTGGCGAGTTCGATGCGCTCCTGCAACGAAAACAGCGGTCCCTTGCGATCGCTGCTCGCGATGGCGAGCACCACCCGATCGAACAGTCGGCAGGCCCGCTCCACCAGATCCACATGGCCGTTGGTGATGGGGTCGAAAGTGCCCGGGTAGACGACGATTTTCATGGCGGACTCCGCGCGAGGTGGCGCATGGTAAACAATTTACCCAGCCCCCTCAATCGCGCCGGGATCGCGCCGAAACAGCCGGCAACAGACGTCTCCGGAGCACTTTTCCCGGTGTAAATGCCAGCTTTTGGGTAGTTCAGGAATGGCCGCTTCGCGCGCGGTTTCGAGATAAATCCACGCCGGCGCCGCCAGCACTCCGGAGGCTTCGAGCGCGGGGATCGCACGGTTGAGTAAATCGCCGGAAAAAGGTGGATCGAGAAAGATGATGTCATAGCTGCCGGCCGGCGGCGAAGGTCGCGCCAGCCAGGCCAATGCATCGGTGTTGAGTACCTCTATCTGGTCGGCTTCCAGCAACGCGCAGGTACTGCGCAATGCCTTTGCCGCCATGGGGTCGGATTCGATCAGGCTGACGCGGGATGCATCCCGCGAAGCGGCTTCCAGTCCCAGCGCGCCGGAGCCGGCAAACAGATCCAGGCAACGGGCGCCCGGCAGCATCGGTTGCAACCAGTTGAACAGCGTCTCGCGCAGGCGATCTCCCGTCGGGCGCAGTCCCGGCCGGGCGGGAAACACGAGTTTCCGCCCGCGCCAGCGCCCGGCGATGATGCGCACGACCCCGGTGTCGTGGCGGGGAGGATTACCTGAATGGCCGCGCGAATACGGCACGCGCGTACTCCGGTGTCCGTGGGGAATGGTAGGATACACGGCCCCCATCCCAGCCGCCCAACCTCATGAAAAGCGACGACACCGCAGCGCCAAAATCGTCCGATCGGGGCGGTCTGTTTTCGCTGTTTCGCCGCCGCAAGGACGGCGCGGAAAACTCCGCGCCACTGGGACCGGCACCCGAGCCGGCTCCGGAATCGCGGGTCGCAAGTCTGGCCGACAGGGTGGCCGATCCCGGGTTGGCGGCGCCAGCGGTTGTGGCCGAAAAGGCGCCGGTCGAAGTACTGGCACAAATCGAACAGCCCGCGCGGCGCGGGCTGTTCCGGCGCGCCCTGGCGCGCACCGGCGCGGGGCTGGGCAATCTGCTGCTCGGTCGCAAGGCCATCGACGCCGAGCTCTACGAAGAACTTGAAACCAGCCTGCTGATGGCCGACGTGGGCGTCGAAACGGCCAGCGCCGTGATCGCCGAGCTCACCGCGCGCGTCAAACGGCGCAATCTCGGCGATGCCCAGGCGCTGCGCGGCGAGCTGCGGGCGCTGCTGCTGGAGCTGCTCGAACCCTGCCAGCGGCCCCTGGTGATCGACCGTCAAAAACCCTTTGTGATGCTGGTGGTCGGCGTCAACGGCGTCGGCAAGACCACCACCATCGGCAAGCTGGCGCACCGCCTGCAATCCGAGGGCCGCACGCTGATGCTCGCTGCCGGTGACACCTTCCGTGCGGCCGCGGTGGAACAGTTGCAGGCCTGGGGCGAGCGCAATCGCGTGCCGGTGATCTCCCAGGGCACGGGCGCCGACAGCGCCTCCGTTATTTTCGACGCCATCCAGTCGGCGCAGGCGCGGCAACTGGACGTGGTGATCGCCGACACCGCCGGTCGTCTGCACACCAAGGACAACCTCATGGCGGAGTTGACCAAGGTGCACCGAGTGATGGCGAAGCTCGACCCCGACGCGCCCCACGAAACCCTGCTGGTGCTGGACGCCGGCACCGGGCAGAACGCGGTGATCCAGATGCGCCAGTTCAGCGCCGCCGTCGCCGTGACCGGAATCGCGCTCACCAAGCTGGATGGCACCGCCAAGGGCGGAGTGATTTTTGCGCTGTGCCGCGAATTCGGCGTGCCCATCCGCTACGTGGGTCTGGGCGAAGGTATCGACGACCTGCAACCGTTCGACGCCGAACTCTTTGTCGATGCGTTGCTCGCCACCCCGGACAACACCGGCTAGATGATCCGGTTCGATCAGGTATGCAAACGCTATCCGGGCGGCCACGACGCCCTGAGCGGGGTGAATTTCGCGCTGCGCGCCGGTGAATTTGCCTTTCTCACCGGCCATTCCGGCGCCGGCAAAAGCTCCCTGCTGCGCCTGATCATGTTGCTGGAGCGACCGACCCAGGGCCAGATACTGATCAACGGCCGCGGCCTGGGGCGTCTGCATCGGAGCCAGATTCCCCATTACCGCCGCAACATCGGGGTGGTGTTTCAGAACCACCATCTGCTGCTCGATCGCAGCATTCACGACAATGTCGCCCTGCCGCTGCGGGTGTCCGGCTACCGTGCGAGCGATGTTGCGCGGCGGGTGCGCGCCGCGCTCGACAAGGTGGGATTGCTGGCTCGGGAACACAGCAAGCCGCTGGAGTTGTCGAGCGGCGAACAGCAACGGGTGGGCATCGCGCGCGCCGTGGTGCACACGCCCCGCATCCTGTTGGCTGACGAGCCCACCGGCAACCTGGATCCCGAACTGTCCATGGAAATCATGAAACTGTTCAGCGATTTCAGCGACATCGGCGTCACCGTGCTGATCGCGACCCACGACATCGGCCTCATCGAGGCGATGGGGCGACGCCAGTTGCAACTCAGGAACGGCCGCCTGGTCGCGGGGAGCGACGCCGATGCAGCGGGCTGACCGGACGCCGCCGCGCACCCCTCGGCCGGCGCCCGCGAGCGGGACCCGGGCGCCGCAGCCGGGGGCGAGCGCGCGCCGCCTGCGCCTTCGCGATCGGTTTGCCGCCGGTGCGCGCCATCACCGTGAGACGGCGGCGCGGAGCCTGGTCCGGCTCGCGAGCGCGCCGGTGCAAAGCCTGATGACGGTGCTGGTGATCGCGATTGCGCTGGCGCTGCCTACCGCGCTCTATCTGGTGGTGGCGAGCTTGCAGCAGCTTGCCGGGGGGCTGGATGCGGGCAACCGGCTTACCCTTTATTTGCGCCAGGATGCGGCCCCGAAGGCGATTGACGGGCTTCTTGCGCAACTGCGGGAACATGCGGGTGTGAACGCAGTGCAGTTCATCTCCGCGGAACAGGGGCTCGCCGAATTCAAGGCGAGCTCGGGCTTCGGCGATGCCCTGGATCTGCTGGACCGCAATCCCCTGCCGCCCGTGGCAGTGGTGACGGCGCGGGATCAGCCCGGCGCCGCCGCGCTGACCGCGCTGGCGGACGAATTCGCGAAGCTGCCACCGGTGGACGAGGTGCAGGTCGATACCCAGTGGGTCGCGCGGGTGAACGCCATCGCCGCCATCGGCCGGCAGGCCGCCCTGGCGCTGGCGCTGGTGCTCGCGCTGGGGGTGTTGTTGATCGTGGGCAATACCATCCGGCTGGCCATCGAAAACTGTCGGGAGGAAATCCTGGTGGTCAAACTGGTCGGCGGCACCGATGCCTTCGCACGGCGGCCGTTCCTCTACATGGGGTTCTGGTACGGTCTGGGCGGCGGGATCCTGTCCTGGATCATGGTCGCTGCCGGTCGCTGGTGGCTGCATTATCCCGTGGACCGGCTGGCCGCCCTGTACCAGAGCCAGTGGAGTCTGGCGCGGCTGGGGCTGGTGGAGCTGCTCGTGCTGGCGGTCGCCGCTGGCACGCTTGGGGCCTTGGGCGCCCGGCTCGCCGCGGGTCGCCAGATGAGATCAATAGAGCCTTGATTTATAAAGACAAATTAAACAGCGTTGAACTTATATTGGCGATTGTCATCCAAACCCCCGATGTTAGAATACCTCCCCCCTGAATTCGCGAGGCAGTCATGGGTAGAAGTCTGCAAGTTGTGAATCCGCTGCTCCCGGGCGGCAATATCGCCGCTTATGTGAACAGCGTGAGCGCGATTTCGGTGCTGTCCGCGGAGCAGGAGCGCGAACTGGCCGAGCGCCTGTATCACCACAACGATCTGGATGCCGCCCGCGACCTGGTGCTGTCCCACCTGCGGTTCGTGGTGCATATCGCGCGCTCCTATTCCGGCTACGGCCTGCCGCTGGCGGATATCGTCCAGGAAGGCAACGTCGGCCTGATGAAGGCGGTCAAGCGTTTCGACCCCAGCAAGGGTGTGCGCCTGATCTCCTTTGCGGTGCACTGGATCAAGGCCGAGATTCACGAATACGTCCTGCGCAACTGGCGCATCGTCAAGGTCGCCACCACCAAGGCGCAGCGCAAGCTGTTCTTCAATCTGCGCGGCAGCAAGAAGCGTTTGGGCTGGCTCAACAACGAAGAAGCCGCCGCTGTGGCGGCGGACCTCGGTGTCGAGATCAAGCAGGTGCGCGAGATGGAGCAGCGGCTGTCCGCGCGCGACGCGGCGTTTGACCTGTCGGTCGACGAGGACGAAGACTCCGCCTATCTGGTCCCCGCTCAGTATCTTGAGGATCACAGCGGCGACCCGGCGCGGCAGCTCGAACAGGCCGACTGGGAAGAGGTTCATTACGGTCGCCTGAATGCCGCGGTAGCCACGCTCGACGCGCGCAGCCGTGACATCATCCAGCAGCGCTGGCTGAGCGACGAAAAAGTCACGCTGCACGACCTCGCGGCCAAATACGCGGTGTCCGCCGAGCGGATTCGGCAGCTTGAGCAGAGCGCGATGAAAAAAGTGCGCGGACTGATCGAACCCCAAACCTGATGCCGCCGCGCCGCCAAGGCGAAAAAGCCGCGCCGAGCGCGGCTTTTTTATTTTCGATCCGCGTCTGCGAGAGCTCATCGTGAATCCAGGAATATTTTTGTCGGCGGCGGCCAGCGGCTTTTTGACGGCGTTGCTCGGCGCCTTCGGTGCCCACGCCCTGAAGAATTCCGTGACGCCGGCCGATCTGTCGATCTGGCAGACAGCCGTTCACTACCAGATGTTTCACACCTCCGCGTTGCTGGTGCTGGGTCTGATGCCCGCCGCGCAACAGACGCGAACCCTTCGCCTGGCAGGCTGGTGCCTGGGAACCGGCATCGTGCTGTTTTCCGGCAGCCTGTATTTGCTGGTCCTCACCGGACGGACCTGGCTTGGGGGCATCACGCCGCTCGGTGGTCTGCTGTTCCTGGTGGGCTGGGGCGCGCTGGCCTGCCATGCCGTCCGGTGCTGGCGGGAGGCGCGACAATGAGCGGCAACGACGTATCCAGCATCCTTCCCGAGCGCCGGGAGCGGGCGATCCGCAGCTATGTGGTGCGCGCCGGACGCATGACGGACGCGCAGCGCCGTGGCTTGGACGAAGACTGGCCGGTCTATCGGCTGCGACTCGCGGATGGCCGGGTGAACTGGCCCGAGGTATTTGGACGGCGCAGCCCGGTGGTGCTGGAGATCGGCTTTGGCATGGGCGACTCCCTGCTCGCCATGGCGGAAGCCGATCCGGATACCGATTTTGTCGGCGTCGAAGTGCATCCGCCCGGTGCCGGACGCCTGGCGCACGGCGCGGCGCAGCGGGAGCTGAAGAACCTGCGCATCTACCTCGCGGATGCCGAGGATGTGCTGGATGAATGTATTCCCGACGGGAGTCTGGCGCGGGTTCAGATCTATTTTCCTGATCCCTGGCCCAAGAAAAAGCACCACAAGCGGCGTCTGGTGCAGCCCTCCCTGGTGCGCCGGCTGCGCGCCAAGCTCGTGCCCGAGGGTCTGCTGCATCTGGCCACCGATTGGGAGCCTTACGCGGAACACATGCTCGAAGTCCTCAGCGCCGATGCCGGACTGGTGAATCTGGGTACGCCCCATGTGGAGCGCCCGGCGTTTCGCCCCGCCACCAAATTCGAGCGCCGTGGCGAACGCCTCGGCCACCGGGTGCTGGACCTGCTGTTTCGCCGCAGCGATTGACCGGCGATGAGCGGCGAGTCGGCAGACGAATTCTGGGAGTTTTCTCTTGCGCTGTATTCACAGCCCGGCGTCGCCGAATACTGTCTACGACTCCAGGATGACGCCGGCGCCAACGTCAACCTGCTGTTGTTCTGCTGTTGGACCGGCCGGCGTGGTGTGGCACTGGATGCTCGGGCGCTGGCGGCGGCAGCGACCGCGATTGAAGACTGGCAAGTCCGGGTGCTGCGCCCCCTGCGCGCGCGGCGGCGCACCGCCGGCATTGCCTACGCCGAAAAGCAGCACCTGCTGACCGAGGAGCTGACCGCCGAACGGCACGAACAGGCGCTGCTGGTGCAATGGCTGGGAGATTGCGGGTTGGCGCACCCGGGCCCTGTCGGAGACGGCGAAGCTTGTGCGCGGGCGAATCTGGACGGCTACCGCGCTGCGCTGGGCGTGGCGCTCGAACGCGATAACCCGCTGCTCACTCACGGGCCGCTTGGCGTCTGATTGTTTCAAACAGATTCGACGCGACGTTGATCAGCCGGATCAACTTTTGCGAGTCAAGCACATGGCGCGGCAGGTCTGCACTCATTTCGATACTCGACAGAATCAGGTTATCCCCTTGGGCATCCAGGCAGGTATCTCCCCCTGCGCGCAAGGTCATTGTTATCCCTTCCAAAAGTGGTGAGACCTGCTTGACTTGCCCGGAGTCGGCATGGACGCAAAAACGCTCGTCAAACTCCGCATCACCCGTCTTGATTCGTTCCAGGCCGGGCATGGGAAAGGTTTTCGATAGACTTTGAAAGAGCTTGCCAGTGATGCCGAATGTCTCTGGAATGCTATCTATGGTAAATCGCGGCAAATCCAATTCACGTGAAATCAGGCATACAAGCAACCGCTGCGCGCCTGTTGCCTTACCGCTGGCACTGGCGAATCGATAATCGCAAAAATAAATATTGTGACTGCCATCGGGCGATGCCCGATGATAAAGATACATCAACAAACGCCTGCCCTGATGACGAGGGTTCACTATCAGCAAACGTTGCGCCAGTGTCGCCTTTTCTTCCTTGGCGAGACATGCCTCGAAACCCATGGGCAAGAGAGCCATTTCAATCTTCTTGCGCCATCTTCCCGCATCAAGAACTGTCAGGTAGACGAACAAACCCGCGATAAGGGAAAACCCAAGAAACGCAACCAAAACAATCATGAAATTGCTCATGGGGAGCCCAACAATTGTCCGATACAAGGCGCGGTTCGGCGTCATTGCACCTGAATGCGTGGGAGTCGCCCACGACTCGTGTGTCAGAAAGCAAGAACCTCCAGGGCACCGTCTGCAACTCGAAGGTAGCAGCGTACCCGATCGCGGGCCACACGGCGTGACCCTTTGACACGTCCGCGTCGGGTTGGCATACCGGAGCACAAGAACGGCGAGAATTTCAGCGCTGTCTTGCCGAATGGCGCCCGGAGCAGCTGGCCGACGCTTCGCCCGCCAATCAGCAGCTCCCTCAATGCCCCCGGCAGATTGCCAATTCCCCCCGACTGGGGCCACACACTGGATTGGGTTACCATGGGCCACCGTTCGCCACCACAAAGGAAACCGGATATGAATCGATCCCTGACCTCGCTGGCCGTTGCCGCCGGCATCCTGCTGGCAGCCTGTGGACCCAAGCCGGCGGAGAAGCAGGACGCCAGCGCGCTCGCGACCGACGAGCAGAAAATCAGCTACATCATGGGCGTCAATGTGGGCTCCCAGATGAAAGCCGATGACTTCAAGCTGGACACATCCGCGTTCATTGGCGGTGTTGAAGACATCATGGCGGGCAAAAAACCCAGGCTGAGCGATGAAGAAGCCATGACCATCGTGAAAAGCTATCAGGAAAAGCAGCAGGCGCAAAAGGAAGAGGCGCACAAGCTGGCCGCTGAAAAAAATCTCAAGGACGGCCAGCAATTCCTGGCGGAAAACGCCAAGAAGGATGGCGTTAAAGTACTGACGAGCGGCATGCAGTACCGGGTCATCACGGCGGGCACCGGCGCTACGCCGGCCGCGGACGATACCGTGGAAGTGCATTACAAGGGCACCGTGCTCGACGGCACCGAGTTCGACAGCTCCTACGCGCGCAACAAGACCGAGACCTTCGGTGTCAGCCAGGTCATCCCGGGCTGGGTCGAGGCGCTGCAACTGATGAAAGAAGGCGACAAATGGGCGTTGGCCATTCCGCCCGATCTCGCCTACGGCCCGGGTGGTTCGGGTAGTGCCATCGGCCCCAACCAGGTCCTGCTGTTTGATGTGGAATTGATCAAGGTGATCAAAAAAGATGCTGCTGATGAGTCCGCTGCGGAGCCGGCTGCCGCCGAATGACCGCGGATCAGTGTGCGAAGGGGCCTCACGGCCCCTTTTTTTGTGGGCGTGTTTTGCAGGCGCGGCCAGTCCCCGGCGCGCGCGGACCCGGCAGGGCGGCGGGGTCGGTCGGTCAGCCCGACGGTCGCCGGCGCTGCTCGTGGGCGAGCAGCCAGCGCTTGCGATCGAGTCCGCCGCCGTAGCCGGTCAGGGAGCCGTCGCGTCCGATGATGCGATGACAGGGCACCACGATGGCAATGGGGTTGCGGCCGTTCGCGAGGCCGACGGCGCGCGAGGCCCTGGGATTGCCGACGGCGGCGGCGATTTCGCCGTAGCTCGCGGTCGCGCCATGGGGCACGGCGAGCAGCGCCTGCCATACCGACTTCTGGAACGCCGTGCCAGCCGGATTCAGCGGCAGTTCGAAGTGCGTGAGCCGACCGGCGAAATAGGCGCGCAACTGTCGCACGGCTTCGCGGGTCAGCGGATTCGGGTTGTCCGCGTCCTGGGCTGCGGGCACTTCGCCGGGAAAGGCGATGGCGGTAATCCCGGTGGCGTCGGCGCCAATGGTCAGCTCGCCCACCGGGCTTGGCAGTCTGGCGAAATACATCATCCGTTGTTCCTCGCGCGTGGCGGTGACGGGATGCCCTCAGGGCGCCTCTGGAAATCCGTCATGCCCGCGGCAGTAGGCAGCGCGGGCGTCGCCCGGTCAGTTGACGAACTGAACCGCATCGCCGACCGCGATGTCGCCGTCCTGCACCACCTCGCAGCAGGCGCCGCCGCGCCAATCCGGCGTCAAGGCGCGCTTGAGGCCCCTGTATTGTTCGTCCATGCGGGAGCAGGGGTCGGTTTCGATGGTGATGCGCAGCAACGCCGTCCCCACACGCAGGGTGCGCCCGACACATTCCGGGCCGATCGACAGCCCGTTCACCAGCAGGTTGGCGCGTCGCGTCGTCCAGGGCAACTGCGCGCCCAACTCGTCGCAGGCGGCGCGCCACTTTTCCGCGCACAGCACGGTCACCTGACGCGGCCCGTGTTTCCTGCCGCGAAAGTCGCTGGCGACCCCGGCGGTCAGGCTGATTTTGGTGGCATCGATTTCACGCATCGGTTGGCGCGAGCCGTCGCGATAGGCAATTCCCAGCAGCTTTCCCATACCGTTTCTCCCGCAAGGCGTGCACGCCATGGGATGATAACCGCACCGGCTGAAACTGCCACCGCCAGCAGCGCGATGTCGGCGGCGCGATTGTGCTCCGCGGGGCCCGTTGCTAGCATCCGGCTACCCATTTCATCCCTGACCGAGTTCAATCCATGACCATGACGCTGTTTGGTGCCCCGCTGTCACCCTTTGTGCGCAAAGTCGAGTTGGTGCTGACCATCAAAGGCATTCATTGCGAGCGCAACCCGGTGTCCCCGTTCGCGCTGCCCGAAGGCTATGAACAGATCAATCCGCTCAAGCGGATTCCGGCACTGGGTGTGGATGGTCAGTATCTGGCCGACTCCGCCGTGATCTGCCGCTTTCTCGAGGACCTGTATCCGGAGCCGCCGCTGATTCCCGCCGATCCCTGGCTCAAGGCGCGTACGAGCTGGCTCGAGAAATTCGCCGACTACGAGCTCGCGCCGGTGATCACTGCCACCGCCTTTCGCAACCGTGTGGTGCTGAAATCCATGGGAGCGGCCTATGACGAGGCCGCGGTCGCGGCCACTCTGGAGGAGAAGGCCCCGCCCCTGTATCACTATCTGGACGAGCAGATCGGCGACCAGACCTATCTGATCGGTGACCGCCTGACACTCGCCGATATCGCGGTGGTATCCCAGTTCATGAACGCATCCTTCGGCGACGAATCGCCCGACCCCGCCTGCTGGCCCCGGCTCGCCGGGTATCTCGCCCGCCAGTTCGCCGCCGAGCCGTTCGCTCGCGTACTCGAAGCCCATCGCCAGATCGTCACCAGGATGCTGGCGCGCGGGGTGCGCTGAGCCGGTACGAGCGGGCAGTCCCTGCAAAAATAACAAACTGCCCAATTGGCGCTCAATTTGCTTTGTGTGGTCGCATCAGGCGAGGACCGGCGTGATTCGCCCGGCCCCCCTGGTGGCGCCGGCCCGTGTCGCCGGCGCGGCACGAAGTGGGGGTTATACTCTGGCAGCGGGTGAATGGTCGGCCCGCTGCGCTCGATAACCCGGGAGGTAGCTGATGTCCCCGCTTGAAGTTTTCCTGCATGTGCCGCGCGTGGCCTATTTCTCGATGGAGATTGCCCTCGAGAGCGCCATCCCGACCTACGCCGGCGGCCTCGGCGTGCTGGCGGGCGACACGGTGCGTAGCGCGGCGGATCTTGAACTGCCGTTGGTGGCGGTCAGCCTGGTGTTTCGCGGCGGCCATTTTCGCCAGCGCATCAATGACGCTGGCCGGCAGGTCGAGGAGCCCGCGCCCTGGCAGCCGGAGCAGCATGCCACGCGCCTGGCGGCCAAGGTGGCGATCACCCTTGAGAATCGGGAGGTGTGGATCGGGGGCTGGCTGTATGTGCTGCGCAGCCATCTGGGCGGCAGCCAGCCGGTACTGCTGCTCGATACCGATCTCGACGACAATCACCCCGACGACCGTCTGATCACCCACAATCTCTACGGCGATGGTGCGCCCTACCGGCTCAAGCAGGAGGCGGTGCTCGGCATCGGCGGCGTGCGCCTGCTGCAGGCGCTTGGGTTTCGGGTTCGTCAGTACCACATGAACGAGGGCCACTCGGCTCTGCTGGCGGTGGAGTTGCTGCACCGCTATGCCCACCGGTCGGAGGAGTTGCGCCCGGGGGAGTCGCCCTATGACGTGCCCCTGGTGCGCGGCATGTGCTGTTTTACCACCCATACGCCCGTCGAGGCCGGTCACGATCGCTTCGACTATGGCCTGGTGCTGCAGGTGCTGGACGATTTCATCCCGCTTCCGGTGCTGAAGCAGTTGGGCGGCGAAGATCGCCTCAACATGACCCGTCTGGCGCTCAACCTGAGCGAGTACATGAACGGCGTGGCGCAGCGTCACGCCGAGGTGTCGCGGCGCATGTTTCCCGGCTACCGGGTGCACGCGGTGACCAATGGCGTGCATCCGCACACCTGGACCGCGCCCAGTCTGCGCGCGCTCTACGACCGCTACCTGCCGGGCTGGTGCCACGAGCCGGAGTTACTGGTGCGCGCCGACTGCTGCATTCCGCCCGCTGCGCTGCTTGAGGCCCACGCGACCGCCAAGGCGGCGCTGATCGCGCGGGTGGTGGAGCGCACCGGTGTGGCGCTGCACCCCAAGGTGCCGATCTTTGGCTTCGCGCGCCGCATGACCGCCTACAAGCGTCCCGACCTGCTGTTCACGGATCTCGACCGCCTCAGAGCCCTCGCCGTCGAGCGCAGCTTTCAGGTGGTGCTGGCCGGCAAGGCCCATCCCAATGACGAGGGCGGCAAGCAGATCATTGAACTGCTGCATCGGCACATCCGCGACCTCGCCGGCGCCGTACCCATGGTCTATCTGCCGGATTACGATCTCGACACCGCACTGCTGCTGGTGTCGGGCAGCGATGTCTGGCTGAACACGCCGCTGCCCCCATTCGAGGCGTCCGGCACCAGCGGCATGAAGGCGGCGTTCAACGGCGTGCCGTCGCTCTCGGTGCTGGACGGCTGGTGGGTCGAGGGCTGCATCGAGGGCGTCACCGGGTGGGCCGTCGGCAACGGCACCGAGAGCGGCCATGAGGCCGATGCCCAAGCGCTCTACGACAAGCTGGAGCAGGTTGTATTACCACTGTATTACGGCTACGACACCACGCCGGGTGGCTGGGTACGGGTGATGCAGGGGGCGATCGCCAAGAACGCCTCGTTTTTTAACAGCCACCGCATGATGCGACGCTACGCGACCGAAGCCTATCTGATATGAAACCCGGGCCGGTCGGCGAAGAAATTGCAACGGTCGGCATTGACCTCCGCCGACCCGGCCAGTAAGGCGCTCGCGTACACAGGGAAGCGGAGTACTGCATGCAGCGCTCCCCGGTGCGGCAAAAAAGAGGAGGGTCGGTAGTTAAGCCGCGCATCCGGTATTGGCGCAGATTCGTCGGGGCGGGTGCCGGATCCTGCTTCGCAGCAACGATGGGGCCAGAGGTCCCGCAAGGAGTGGTGAAATGAAAGTACGACGTCTGGTATGGGTAGCGATGGGTTCCCTGGCTCTGTCCGGCGCCGCTCTGGCGGAGGAGGGCAAGGGGATGGGGATGGGCATGATGGGCGACGGCGACGCCAAGGTCACCAAGGAGGAATTCCTGAAACGCGCTGAAACCCGCTTCGCCCACATGGATGCCAACAAGGACGGTGTCATCGACGCCAGCGACCGCGAGAAAATGCGCGCGCAGATGCGCGAGTGCATGGAGATGATGGGCGGCGGCATGGGCATGGGAGACAAGGCCGGCAAGCCGGCTGCCGAGCACCATCCGGCCCCGTAGGCCGACGGCAATCCCGGGCCGGGGAATTCCCCGGCCCGGGGGCGCGCTATGGCGGTTGTCCCCGTATTGGTCTATTCGGGGTAGCGACGCCATTGACCGACATGCGAGCGCTACAGCCGCTTGACCTGTGCCCTACACACGGGTTTTAAGATGGATTTTATTTCGCAGGTGATACGCCAAACCGGCGGGGAAGATCACGGGCGAAGGGACTGTGATGAAAGTGCATGAGCTGGCAAAGCGGGTCGGTGTAACGCCCCATGTGGTTCGGCATTACGTCCGGATCGGGTTGCTGACGCCGACGCGCCGGACCGAAAACGGCTACCGGGAGTTCAGCGAAGCGGATGTCCGGCGACTGCTGTTTATCCGTCGTGCCCAGCGCCTGGGTTTCACCCTGGCGGAGGTCACCGAAATCATCAGCACGGGCATGCGCGGACAGACGCCGTGCCCGTTGGTGCGCGACATTATCGAGCGCCACGTAGTCGACAGCGAGCGTGAGTTGCTGGCGCTCGTCGCGCTGCGCAGCACCATGCAACGTGCCTTGGCGCAGTGGCAACACATGCCCGATCAGCTGCCCAACGGCGACAGTATTTGTCATTTGATCGAGTCGGTCGATGACTTGTAATCAGGACATGTCCAATAAGCAATGGGCAGGAGACAGTCAAGAAGGTGACAGATGGATATGAGCACCGAGAGCGAGATGTAGCAGATGGACATGACTACTGAGAGCAAAAAACTGACGGTCGCGCCCCGTGCGCGGCAGCGCTGGCCCGTATATCTGCTGCGGCGCGTGTTCCGGGATTACCCGGGCGGTGTGACGGTGCACCTGTGGGATGGCAACATGCTGGAGTTCGGCACCGATGCGCCGGGATTCACGTTGAACTTTCGGCATCCGCGGGTTTTTCGTGACCTGGTTCTGTTTCGCAATCCGCTGCGCCTAGCCGAAGCCTATATACGCGGCAATGTTGATTTGGATGGCGATCTTTATTCGGCGCTGGCGCTGAAGGATTACCTGCAGGCGGTGCGTTTGACGGTCGCCGAACGGGCCGCGTTTCTCGCCAGGGCCGCGCTCATGAGCGGTGTCTCCCGCAGCAATGGCGACTTTCAAGAGCCGGCGAGATCAAGGCCGCTACGCGCACGGTTTTCGCCACGCCACTCGCGCGCCGTGAACCGGCAAGTCATTGCCTTTCACTACGACGTATCCAATGATTTTTATCGGCTGTGGCTGGACGAACAGATGGTCTATTCCTGCGCTTATTTCGAGGCCGCGGATGACAGCCTGGATCAGGCCCAGCGTAACAAGCTCGATCATATTTGCCGAAAACTACGGCTCAAGCCCGGCGAACGGCTACTGGACATCGGCTGCGGCTGTGGCGCTTTGATCCGCTGGGCGGCCAGGCACTACGGCGTATCGGCCCACGGCGTCACCCTTAGCCGCGGCCAGTACGAACACTGCCGGCAACAGATCGCCGCCGAAGGCTTGCAGGACCGGGTCGGTGTGGAACTCGTCGATTACCGCGACCTGCAGGGCGATGCCGTGTTCGACAAGATCGCCAGCGTCGGCATGTTCGAGCACGTCGGTGTGAGCAATCTCCCCGCGTATTTCGGCACGGTCCGGCGCCTGCTGAAACCAGGCGGGCTGTTCCTGAACCACGGCATTACCCAGGAAACTGAAGGTTGGGACAGAAAGAGCCCTTCGACGGCATTCATCAACCGCTATGTCTTTCCCGATGGCGAATTGGATCTGGTGAGCAATGTGCAGCGCGCCATGGAGCGGGGCAACTTCGAGATTCTGGATGTGGAGGCGTTGCGGCCGCATTACGCCCTGACCCTTCGGCATTGGGTGCGGCGCCTGGAAGAGTGTCGGGGTGGGGCATTGCAGCACGTTTCTGAGGCGACTTACCGGGTCTGGCGTTTGTACATGGCGGCCAGTGCCCTGTCTTTCGAGGAAGGTGGCATCGGCGTCTACCAAATTCTTGCCTCCAGACGCACCATGGGTCGTTACCCGGTTCCACTCACCCGGCGAGATCTCTATCACCAGAGTGTGCAATAAGGGCGATCGGTTGAAAAAGCGTCGATCAGCGGTTAATCGCACGGCCACCGCTGCCGGCAGGGTTTTGAAACTGAGGGTAATGCGAATGAAACAGGGCAAAGAAATCGCTTCAAACGATCCCGCGGCACAGCTCGTGCAGCACAAGGTGCAGGAACCCGCAAACTTGTCCACGCCGGATTTTCAGCAGATGATCGCCGAGGCGGCTTATTATCGGGCACAGGCACGCGGTTTCACGCCCGGACATGAACTCGACGACTGGCTTGAGGCGGAGGCCGAAGTGGACACCGTGCGGGACCAGGACGACTCGGCGTGAATGCCAGCGGCGGCAGGAGGCGCAGCGATTTTGAGGCCGCGCCCACGAGGAATACGCGATGCACCGGCTGAATCCCTGGCGGACTGGCGGGGCGCTGGCCATCACCGCCGCCGTGCTTTACGGGGTCTGCACCTTTGCGGTTGCAGTTTCGCCCGCCGGCACGCTGGCTTTTTTCAAGCTCGCGGTGCATGGACTCGATCTGGAGCCTTTGCTGCCTGCGGCGGGACTGCAGTTCTCTTGGGGCGGCTTTTTCTGCGGGCTGGCGGGACTCGCCATTGCCTCTTTCGCGACGGGCGCGCTGTTCGTCTGGATTTACAACGTGCTTGGCGGCCATCGGCGCACGCCGGGCTGAGCGCCATCGGCAGGGAGTTCGAGGGTCATGATGGTTACAGATCCCGTTTGCGGCATGCAGGTGGACCCGACGCGAGCGGCGGGCAGCGCCGCCTATGTCGGCCAGACTTTTTACTTCTGTTCCACACGTTGCCATGGGCGGTTCGTGGCCGATCCTGCGCGCTTCGCGACGGCGGCGCCGGGCGCGGTCGCGGCCGGTCCCGACCATGCCCCCGATGCGCACGCCGGGCATGCCCACCCCCCGACCGCCTCCGGCGAGGCGTCCAGGACGGCTGGCAAGGACATGGCCAAGGATCCCATCTGCGGCATGGTGGTGGCCAAGGCGACCGCTCTCAAAACCGAGCGCGGCGGACGCAGCTACTACTTCTGCTCGGTGGGTTGCCAGCGCACCTTCGAATCCCCGGAGCAGGAACTCAAGTCCATGCGCACGCGCGTGGCGGTGGCCCTCGGCGGGGTGCTGGCGCTGGCCATCCTGCGCGCCGGCGCGTTCCTGACGCTCGCCACCGGCGCCACCATCGTCACCTGGGCGCCGATCCCGGCGCTGCCCTGGTTCACCTGGGGCATGTGGCTGTTCCTGCTGGTGACCCCGGTGCAGTTCATCGGCGGCTGGAGCTTTTACAAGGGCGCCTGGAACGCCATCCGCAGCCGCAGCATCAACATGGACACGCTGATCGCGCTGGGCACCAGCGTGGCGTATTTCTACAGCGTCGCGGTGCTGTTTTTTCCCGATGTGCTGCCGGTCAAGGTCGAGGAGCGCGACGTCTACTTCGAGGTTTCCGCCGTCATCATCGCCTTCGTGCTGCTGGGCAAGTACATGGAGGAGATCATCAAGAAGCGCTCCTCGGCGGCGGTGCGCAAGCTGCTGGACCTGAAACCCGCCACCGCCCGCGTGATCCGCGACGGCCAGGAGATGGAGGTTCCGGCGGAAAGCGTGATGGTGGATGAGGTGGTGGTGGTGCGCCCGGGGGAGAAGATCGCCACCGACGGCCTGGTGCTGGAGGGCGCCTCGGCGGTGGACGAGTCCATGCTCACCGGTGAATCCATGCCGGTGGAGAAGGGGCCGGGCAAGGACGTCATCGGCGGCACGCTCAACCGGACCGGCATGTTCCGCTTCCGCGCCACCCGGGTGGGCGCGCAGACGGCGCTGGCCCAGATCATCAAGCTGGTGGAGGACGCCCAGTCCAGCACCGCGGCGGTGCAGCGCATCGCCGACCAGGTGACCGCGTACTTCGTCCCGGCCGTAGTGGCGGTGGCGTTTCTGGCCTTTTTCGGCTGGTGGGCGGCCGGCGACTTCCCCCAGGGGCTGTTGGCCTTCATCGCGGTGCTGATCATTTCCTGCCCGTGCGCGCTGGGCGTGGCCACGCCGGCGGCGCTGATGGTCGGCGTGGGCAAGGGCGCCGAAGCCGGCATCCTGATTCGCGGCGCCGAAGTCCTGGAGCGGGCGCAGAAACTCACCACGGTGGTGTTCGACAAGACCGGCACCCTGACCCGGGGCGAACCCAACGTCACCGACGTCGTGCCGTTGGCCGGTTACACCGAAGCGGACATCGTGCGTCTGGCGGCCGCGGTGGAGGTCGGCTCGGAGCATCCGTTGGGCGAGGCCATCGTGCGCGCGGCGACGCACCGCGAGATAGCGCTGCCCAGGGTCGAAGGCTTCGAGGCGATCCCGGGACAGGGCATTCGCGGCACGATTACTCCCTCTCCCCTGGCGGGAGAGGGCAGGGGAGAGGGGGCGAAAGTACTGCTCGGCAACCGGCGGCTGTTCCAGGCACAGGGCATCGACAGCGCGGCGGCGGAAGCCGCCATGACGCGGCTGGAGGCCCAGGGCAAGACCGCCATGCTGGTGGGCTGCGAGGGCGCGCTCGCCGGCATCATCGCGGTCGCCGACACCCTCAAGCCGGAGGCGAAGGAAGCCATCGTCGCGCTGTTGCGGGAAAAGATCGAGGTGATCATGCTCACCGGCGACAACCAGCGCACCGCCCAGGCGATTGCCGGCGAGCTCGGTATCAGCCGGGTGATCGCGGAAGTGCTGCCAGGCGACAAGGCCAGGGTGATCGAAGACCTGCGCCGCCAGGGCAAGTCGGTGGCCATGGTGGGTGATGGCGTCAACGACGCCCCGGCGCTCGCCACGGCCGACATCGGCATTGCCATCGGCTCCGGCTCCGATGTTGCCAAGGAAACCGGCGGCATCATCCTGGTCAGGAACGACGTCCGCGACGTGGTGGTGGCGATCCGGCTGTCCCGGGCGACCATGCGCAAGATCAAGCAGAACCTGTTCTGGGCGTTCATTTACAACACCATCGGCATTCCCATTGCCGCGCTGGGCTTCCTGAATCCGATCATCGCCGCGGCGGCGATGGCGCTGAGCTCCCTGTCGGTGATCGTGAATTCAGCGCTGCTGAAGCGCAAGCAACTGGCGACCGCGTGAGTCGGGCGGGTTCACCTGCACGGCATGGGGCAGCACCTGCGGATGATGCAAATGATGATGGACCAGATGATGGCGCATCGGCAGGAAGCCGAAAAACAGTAATCACCGCCCGCCGGTGGGTTTTTTTGGCAAACCGATTTATTCAGGGAGTACGCCATGGGCGATGAACACGAGGCCACCGGTCACCGCAGCCACCGCCGGAGAACCAACTGGGTGCTGATCGGCTTTTTGGCGATCGGCGGGTATTTTCTGGTTACCGAGCATCGGGCGCACCTGTTGCCCTTGCTCGGCTACCTGCCCTATCTCCTGCTGCTCGCCTGCCCCCTGATGCATTTGTTTCACCATGGGGGACACGGCGGCCATGGCAGTGCCCGCACGGGAACCGACGGCGGTCGGCGAAATGATCGCTCACAAGGTCAGCCGCACGACGCGGGAAAGGGAGATTCCTAATGGATTCCGCATCCCCGCCCGCCTACGACCTGTGGTCTCTGGTGATTATCAACTCGCTGATCTTCATCATTTTCGCCTTCAGCTTCGCCAAGCCGCAGAGTTCGCGCGACTGGCGCTCCTTCGGGGCGTTTTCCGCTTTTCTGGTGGCGTATTTCGCGGAGATGTATGGCTTTCCGCTGACGATCTATCTGCTTTCCGGCTGGCTATCGAGCCGCTTTCCGGGCGTGGACTGGCTCTCGCACGACGCCGGGCACCTGCTGGAGATGCTGTTTGGCTGGCGCGGCAATCCCCACTTCGGGCCGTTCCACCTCCTCAGCGCCGCGTTCATCGGCGGCGGCTTCTGGCTGCTGGCGGCGGCATGGAAAGTGTTGTTCGCGGTTCAACACACCCATCAACTGGCCACCACCGGACCCTACGCCCGCGTGCGCCACCCGCAGTACGACGGCTTCGTGCTGATCATGTTCGGTTTTCTGTTGCAATGGCCGACGCTGGTGACGCTCGCCATGTTTCCGATCCTGGTGTTCATGTACCTGCGCCTGGCGCGGCGCGAGGAGCGCGACGTGGCGGCGGCCTTTGGCGCCGAATATGCGGCCTACGCGGCGCGGGTGCCGGCGTTCTTCCCCAGGCGGCGGGACACCCGAGCGGCCGGCCCGGCCGGCTAGCCGGCCGCCCCCGATGAGCACGTCCGCGCTCGCCCGTGCAGCACCACTTCAGGATCAGTCGCTGCTGCGAAACGAGACTGGCTGGCGATTCCGGCCTGTTGCCAACCCTGCATCCGACCCGGGTCAGACATTCCCAAACTCGGGCCAACGCCATGTGTTTCTCTGCTTCAGCAAGTTTCATCGCCGGAACATCCCTGCTCGCCGTCGGCGCGGTAACCCTGAACAAAGCGGCCCGCAAGACCGAGCTACCGTTTGCGCTGATCCCGCTGCTGTTCGGAACGCAGCAGCTCGTCGAGGGGGTCATCTGGCTCGGCTTCCGCTTCGATGCGCCGCTGCTCAATGCATTCATGGCGCAGGTCTATTCGCTGTTTTCCCATGTGCTGTGGCTGATCTATGTGCCGTTTGCGATTCTGTTACTGGAGCCGGTGCCGTGGCGCAGAAAGACGCTATCGGCATTCCTGTGGGTCGGGGCGGCAACCGGCCTGTAACTGTTTTACATCCTGGTCCGGTTTTCGGTCCGGGCCGAAGCAGTGGGCGGGCATATCCTGTATGTGTCCCCATACTTTTACGCTCCGATCGTGATGGGGGCTTATCTGGCGGCGACCTGCATCAGCCTGTTTTTTTCGAGCCATAAAATCGTGGTGGCGTTTGGCGTCGTCGCGTTGCTGTCCTTCGTCGCGGCTTACGGGTTCTATGCCTTGTGGTTCATATCCGTCTGGTGTTTCTTTGCCGCGATACTGAGTGGAGTGATTTCCCTGTACTTCAGAAGCAGTCATTGTCGCGTCGTGACGGCATGACGCCGATGGCGAGCGAGCAAGCAAGAATACCGGATGGCTGGGATCGCACGATGCCCAGGCTTCACGAGGAGTAGCCGGCCCTGGCGACCGCGGCCGCATCTGTGACACAAGCGCTGATTGGAGAGTGACGATGCGCAAAAGCTGGGTCTGGACGCTGGCCGGCATGGTTGGGCTGGCGGCGGTTTCGTACGCGCTGTTCCTGCGGCTGGCGCCACCGACTCTGCCCGAGGGTCTGCTCTACGGCAACGGGCGCATCGAGGCCACCGAGGTGACGGTCAGCGCCGAGGTGACCGGACGGGTGCTGGACAGCGCCCTGGTGGAGGGACGCACGGTGCAGGCGGATGAGGTGCTGGTGCGGCTCGACACCACCGATCTGACCACGCGTCTGCGGCAGGCCGAGGCCAATGCCCTGGCCGCCCAGCGCGCCCGCGTCGATGTCGAGCGCCAGCTCGCCACCGCCCGTCATCACCTCGCCACCGCGCAGACCGACCTGGCGCGCCATCGCAAGCTCGGCGCCACCGGCAATGTGTCCGCGCAACTGCTCGACCGCGCCGAGAACCAGGAGCGCGAGGCCCAGGGTCAGGTCGAGGCGCTGACGGCGCGCCAGGAGCAGGCTGCCGCGCAGCAGGAGGCGGCGGCGCGCGAGGTCGAGTTGCTGCATTCGCAGCTCGGCAAGGCCGTGATCCGCGCGCCCGCCGCCGGCACTGTGCTGACCAAGGGCATCGAGGTGGGCGAGCTTGCGTCCCCCGGACGCACAGTGGCGGTGATGGCCGACCTGACCCGCATCGAACTCAAGGTCTATGTGCCCGAGAGCGAGGTCGGCAAGATCAAGCTGGACGATCCGGCGCGGGTGCGCGTGGATGCCTTCCCGGAGCGGTATTTCGAGGCCCGCGTGGCGAGGGTGGATCCGCGCGCCCAGTTCACGCCCAAGGACATCCATATGCCCGACGAGCGCGCCCGCCTGGTGTTCGGCGTGGTGCTGGCGGTGGACAACCCGGAGGGTTACCTGAAGCCCGGCATGCCGGCCGACGCCTGGCTGCGCTGGCAGCCCGACGTGCCCTGGCCGCCGAAGCTGGTGGTGCCCCGTTGAGACATTGGTCGAGCCGGGCGTGATGCTCATGTCCTCTCACGGCGGTGCTTCGCCGGCAACGGGTGGCACGCAAGCGCCAGCGGAGCGGGTGATCGAAGCCGTGGGCCTGGGTCGGCGCTACGGCGGGCACACGGCGCTCAGCGGCCTCGACCTTGAGGTCCGCGCTGGCGAGGTGTTCGGGCTGCTGGGCTCGGACGGTGCCGGCAAGACCACCACGCTGCAGATTCTCGCCGGTCTGCTCGACCCCAGCGCAGGAAACGCCACGGTGCTCGGTTGCGACAGCGTGCGCGAGGCGGCGCGGCTCACCGCCCGCATCGGCTACATGTCGCAGAGCTTCAGCCTCTACGGCCGCCTGACCGTGGACGAGAACCTGGATTTCTTCGCCGCCCTGCATCGCGTGCCGGAGCCGGCGCGGACCGAGCGCAAGGCGCAACTGATCGCCTTCGCGCGTCTCGACCGCCACCGCGACCGGCCGGCACGCTTTTTGTCCGGCGGCATGCAGAAGAAGCTCGCGCTGTGCTGCGCCCTGATCCACGCGCCGCCGTTGTTGATTCTTGACGAACCCACCACCGGCGTGGACCCGGTGTCGCGGCGCGAGTTCTGGAACATCCTCTACCAGGCGCTGGGCGCGGGCACCACCATCGTCGTTTCCACCCCCTACATGGACGAGGCGGAGCGCTGCACGCGCGTCGCGCTGCTGCACGAGGGTCGCCAGATCGCCAGCGACACGCCGCGCCGGTTGCGCGCCGGTTTGCCAGGGCGGATGGTCGAGATCACGGCTCGCCCGCAGCGCCTGGCGCTCGCGGCCTTGCAGCGGGCGCTGCCGCAGAGCCTGCCCTACGCGGTCGGCGAGCGGCTGCGGCTGCGCGTGCTGGGGCAGGGCGATGACGCCTGGCGCGCCGCGCTCGCAGGCGAAGGAGTCGAGGTGGACGGCGCGTGGCCGGTTGCGCCGAGCCTCGAAGACGTGTTCGTGGCGCTGCTGCCGGACGCCCCCTCCGTCGCCATCCCGGCGCCCGCCGAGGCGCAGCCGGTGGCGGAGGGCGACGCCGTCGCGATGGACGAACTGAGCATGCGTTTTGGCAAATTTACCGCGGTGGACCGGGTCAGCTTGCGCGTGCGCCGCGGCGAGATTTTCGGTTTTCTGGGCCCGAATGGCTCCGGCAAGACCACTACCATCAAGATGCTGTGCGGCCTGCTCACCCCCAGCGCCGGACAGGCGACGGTGGCCGGGATCAAGCTGGGCACCGATGCGCGCACGCTGCGCAGCCGCATCGGCTACATGTCGCAGCGCTTCTCGCTCTACGACGACCTGTCGGTGGGGGAGAACCTCGACTTCTTCGCCGGCGTCTATCAAGTGCCGCGGACGAAACTGGCGGCTCGGCGCGACTGGGCCCTGCAACTCGCCGGGCTGCGCGGCGAGGAAGCGCGGCTCACGGGGGCATTGTCGGGCGGGATCAAGCAGCGTCTGGCGCTGGCCTGCGCGGTGCTGCACGAGCCCGAGGTGCTATTTCTGGACGAGCCCACCGCCGGGGTGGATCCGCTGTCGCGGCGGCGTTTCTGGGAACTGATCGGCGAGCTCGCCGGGCGCGGCGTGACGGTGTTCGTGACCACCCATTACATGGATGAGGCCGAGCACTGCCACACCCTGGGTCTGCTGCACAACGGCCGGTTGATTGCGCTCGGCTCGCCGCAGGCGCTGTGCGCGGGCATGCGCGCCGGCGAAATGCTCGAACTCGAATGCGACCGGCCGATCGCGGCGCTGGCGCTGCTGGGCGACGAGCCCGACGTGCAGGTGTCGTTTTTCGGCGACCGCCTGCACCTGCTGGTGGACGATGCCGCGGCGGCACAGCCGCGCCTGCTGGCCCGCCTTGAGGCCGCCGGCCATCGGGTGCAGCGTCTCGAACCGGTGCCGCTGGGCATCGAGGACGTGTTCATGGCCTTCATCCAGATGGAGCAGGAGCGGCTGGACGCAGCCGGCGGGGGGCGGACGTAATGCACCACGGGACTCCGACCTTTTACGCGGCGGACGCCGCGTGAGAAATCGTATGCGCAGCCTGATCTGGACCATCGCCTGGAAGGAGCTGCGCGAAATCCGCCGCGACCCGGTCACCATCGCGGTGGCGGCAGTGCTGCCGCTGCTGATGCTGTATTTGTTCGGCGCGGCGCTGTCGCTGGATGTCAAGGACGCGCGCCTGGCGGTCTACGACCAGGATCGCAGCGCCGCCAGCCGCGCCCTGGCCGAGCGCTTCCCGCACTCCGGTTACTTCAAGCGCAGCCACGACGTTCACACCGAAGGCGAGATTGCCGCGCTGCTCGATGGCGGCCGCGCGACCCTGGTGTTGATCATCCCGGAGGATTTCGAACGCAAACTCGCCCGCGGCGAGACGGCGGTGGTGCAGACGGTCGCCGACGGCTCGTTTTCCGCCACCGCGATGGTGGTGGTCGGTTACGCCGAGGCGATCATCCAGGACTATGCCTTCGAGCGCGCGCACGCCCACCGCGCCGCGCACGGCGCCGTCCCGTTGGCGGCGGTGCGGGTCGACAGCCGGGTCTGGTTCAATTCTTCGCTGGAGAGCCGCAACACCATCGTGCTCGGCCTGCTCGGCGCCATTCTGATGGCCTTTCCACCCCTACTCACCGCGCTCGCGGTGGTGCGCGAGAAGGAGGCGGGCTCGGTGCAGCAGATCTTCGTGTCGCCGATCCGGCCCTACGAGTTCATCGCCGGCAAAATGCTGCCCTATGCCGGCATCGCCTTTCTGGAGATGCTGATGGTGCTGGCCGGCGGGTTGTGGTGGTTCCATATCCCGTTTGTGGGCAGCTTTCCGCTGTTTCTGGCTGCCACGGTCATCTATGTGTTCTGCACCGTGGGGCTGGGGCTGCTGATCTCCAGCGTCACCCGCAGCCAGCTCGTCGCCATGCTGCTGGCGCTGCTCGCCACCCTGATGCCGTCGTTCCTGTTTTCCGGGCTGCTGTTCCCGATCTTCACCATGCCGCTGATGTTCCAGCTTTACACCTATCTTTTCCCGGCGCGCTATTTCATCGAGATCGTGCGCGGCATCGCCATGAAGGGCGTCGGGATCGAGGTGCTGTGGCCGCAGTTTCTGGCCCTTGCGCTGTACACGCTGGTGGTGTTTGCACTCACCACCCGCCTGTTTCGCAAGAAGGTGGCGTGATGAGCGGCGGGCGCAGATTTGCCGCCCTCGTGCGCAAGGAGCTGATCCAGTTCCTGAACGCGCGCGCCATGCTGGCGTTGATTCTTTACCTCTACACCGGCGAGGTGCTGATGTGCACCAACGCCATGTCCTTCGATGTGCGCAACCTGCCGACGGTGTTTGTGGATCTGTCCGACTCGGCCGAGAGCCGCGCGCTGCGGCAGGATTTCGCCAGCTCCGGCTATTTCAGCGTCAGCCACGCCACGGCTACCGACGCGGAAGCGGCGCGGCGGCTTGATCGGGGCGAGACACTGGCGGCGGTGGTCATCCCGCAAGAGTTCTCCCGCCAGCTCGCGCGCGGCGAGACCGCGCGTGTGCAACTGCTGCTCGACGGCGCCAACGCCAATGCCGCGAGCGTCGCCCAGGGCTACGCCCAGCGCATCGTGCAGAATTTTGCTATCGAGCGGGCGGCGGCGAGCGGCACGCCCGCAATGCCCATCGAGCACCGCCCGCGCGTCTGGTACAACTCGCAGCTCGACTACAGCTACTTCATGGTGCTGTCGATGATGGCGCTCGCCGGCATGATGGTGGGGGTGATCACCGCCGCGGCCGGCATCGTGCGCGAGAAGGAATCGGGCACGCTGGAACAGTTGCTGGTGACGCCGGTGGCGCCGGGAGAAATGGTCGTCGCCAAGCTGCTGCCGCCGCTGCTGGTGGGCCTGCTGGCACTGTTCCCCAGTCTGTTGGTGGCGGCCGCCGTGGGCGTGCCGCTGCGCGGCAGTCTGCCGCTGTTCCTGCTGATGTCGGGCGTGTTTTTGCTGAGCAGTCTGGGTATCGGCATTCTGGTGGCGACCGTTGCCGACACCCTGCAACAGGCGCTGCTGATCTCGATGCTGGCGCTGATGCCGCTGCTGTTCCTGTCCGGGACGGTGGTGCCGCTGGAGAGCATGCCGCGCTGGCTGCAATACCTGGCGGAACTGAGCCCCCTGCGCCACTACATGGACGCGGTGCTGGGGCTGTTTCTGAAGGGGGTGGGGCTGGAGGTGCTGTGGCCGCGGCTCGCCGCCATGGCAGCGATCGGCGCCACGCTGCTCACGGTGAGCGTGTGGCGCTTGCGGCGGGGTCTGGGTTGAGGCGGCAGAAAATAGATACCGCGCTAACTTCGGGCGCGCAGTTGAAAACGCTGAATCTTGCCGGTCGCGGTTTTCGGCAGCTCGTCGATGAACTCGATCCAGCGCGGATACTTGAACGGCGCGAGCCGCGCCTTGACGTGCGCCTTGAGCGCATCGGCCAGCTCCGGCGACCCTCTCCCGTCCGCTTTGAGCACCACATAGGCCATCGGCTTCACCAGGCCAGCGTCGTCCTTGCGGCCCACCACCGCCGCCTCCAGCACGGACGGATGCGCGCTGAGCGCGGCTTCGACTTCCACCGGCGAGACATAGATGCCGCCCACCTTGAGCATGTCGTCGCTGCGCCCGGCGTAGACGTAATAGCCGTCCGTGTCCTGCCAGTATTTATCGCCGCTGTGGACCCAGGGCCCGTGGAAGGTGGCGCGGGATTTTTCGCGGTTGTTCCAGTACCCGGTCGCGCTGGTCGGGCCGCTGATCTGGAGGTCGCCCGGTTCCCCCGGCGGCACCGGCGCACCGTCCTCGTCGACGATCCGCAGTTGGTAGCCCGGCACCGCCTTGCCGGTGGTGCCGTAACGCAGGTCGTCGGCGCGGTTCGACAGAAAGATGTGCAGCATCTCGGTGCTGCCGATGCCGTCGAGGATGTCCACCCCGAACCGCGCGGCCCAGCGCTGGCCGAGCGCCTCCGGCAGGGCTTCGCCCGCCGAGGTGCAGCGCCGCAGGCGCAGTTCGTCGGCACGCGGCAGATCGGGATGGGCGAGCAGTCCGGCGTAGAGTGTCGGCACGCCATAGAAGATGCTCGGCTGATGCCGGCGCAGGCGCGCGAATACCGCCTCCGGCGTCGGCCGCTCCGCCATCAACAGCGCGGTGGCGCCCACCGCCATCGGGAAGGTCAGCGCGTTGCCCAGGCCGTAGGCGAAAAACAGCTTGGCCGCGGAGAACACCAGGTCGTCCGCTGCGATCCCGAGGATCGGGCGGGCGTACAGCTCGGCGGTCTGGATCAGGCTGCTGTGCACATGCACGGTGCCCTTGGGCCGGCCGGTCGAGCCGGAGGAATACAGCCAGAAACAGGCGTCGTCCGCGGTGGTGGGCGCCGGCGCGAACCATCCTTGCGCGGCCTTCAGGACATCGTGGAAGCGATGGTATTCGGTCCCTTCGCCACCCGACACGATGATTTGCGGCGCGTTCGACAGGCGCGCCAGCAGCGGCATGAACGTCGCCAGCAACGGCGCCGACACCACCAGCGCGCGGGCGCGGCTGTCGCTCAGCATGAACGCGTAATCGGTCGCGGTAAGCAGCGTGTTGACCGCGATGGGCACGATTCCGGCCTTGATGCAGCCCAGAAAAGCGGTGGGGAAGTCGATGCTGTCGTGCAGACACAGCAGTGCGCGATCCTCCATGCGCAGACCCAGCGCGGTGATACCGTGCGCAAAGGCATCGACCCGCCGGGCGAGCTCGCCGTAGGTGATGCTCCCGCTATCGTCGATAAAAGCGAGCTTGTCGGCGCGGTCGGCGCGCAGGTTGCGTTCGAGCAGATCCTGGGCGGCGTTGTATGCCCGTGGGATCGCGATGCTGGGCGGGCTGGTGCTGTGATCCGCCGCACTGAGCCCCGGCGCCTCCTGATCCCGATCGGTCATCGCAGCGGTCTCCAGATCTCTTGGTTGTGCCATGCGCTCTGATATTAAACTACGCTGGGCGAGCCACCGGGCACTGTGGCGACCGCTGTGCGGAGTGACCCGGCCGCGCCTGAAGTCCGGCCCGACATCGTAACCAGAAAGGAGACCGCGGATGAGCACCGTCTCGGCGACATCATCGACGCCGGCCGCCAGCGCGCCCCTGGTGGACTATCGCACCGAACCCGCCCGCTATCGGCATTGGCGGCTGGCCTGCGATGGGCCGCTCGCACGTCTCACGCTGGACGTGCAGGAGGACGCCGGCCTGCGACCAGGCTACCAGCTCAAGCTCAACTCCTACGATCTCGGTGTGGACATCGAGCTGCACGACGCGCTGCAACGCATCCGCTTCGAATATCCACACGTGCGCACCGTGATCCTCACCAGTGCCCGCGAGCGCGTGTTCTGTTCCGGCGCCAATATCTTCATGCTCGGCCTGTCGGACCACACCTGGAAAGTGAATTTCTGCAAGTTCACCAACGAGACACGCAATGGCATCGAGGACGCCAGCGCCTACTCGGGGCTCAAGTTCCTCGCCGCCTGCAATGGCACCACCGCGGGTGGCGGCTACGAACTGGCGCTCGCCTGCGACGAGATCGTGCTGATCGACGACCGCTCCTCCGCCGTGAGCCTGCCCGAAGTACCCCTGCTCGGCGTGCTGCCGGGCACCGGCGGGCTGACCCGGCTCACCGACAAACGCCGCGTGCGCCGCGATCTGGCCGATATCTTCTGTACCACCAGCGAGGGACTGCGCGGCCAGCGCGCCAAGGACTGGCGCCTGGTGGATGCCGTGGTGAAACCCCAGCAGTTCGCCGAATACGTCACCGCCCGCGCCCTCGAACTCGCCGCGCACAGTAACCGCCCGCCGGAGGCTCGGGGAATAACGCTGACGCCCCTCGTGCGCGGCGACGACACCAACAGCTATCGTTATCGCTTTGTCGACGTGCAGATGGACAATGTTGCGCGGCAGGCCACCATCAATGTGCATGCTCCGGATAACGCAGTTGCCGCCGACATCGACACCATTGTGGCCGAGGGTGCCAGCTGGTGGCCGCTGCAGATGGCGCGCGAGCTGGACGACGCCATGCTGATGCTGCGCACCAACCACCTCGAGCTCGGCACCTGGCTGCTGAAAACCGCTGGCGATGCCCGGTTGGTACTGGCCGCCGACGCGGCGCTGATGCAGCATCGGGAGCACTGGTTCGTGCGCGAAGTCATCGGCATGCTGCGGCGCACGCTCGCCCGTCTCGAAGTCAGTTCGCGCTCGCTGATCGCGTTGATCGAAGCGGATTCGTGTTTCGCCGGTACATTGTTCGAGTTGGTGCTCGCCGCCGATCGCAGCTACATGCTGGAGCTGCCGGACGATGCCGCCGCGCCCACCGTCGCACTTTCGGCACTGAACCTTGGCAACCACTATCCGCGGGTGGACGGCCAGTCGCGTCTGGCGGCGCGCTTCTACGCCGAAAGCGGCCCGCTCGACGCCGCGCAATTACGCCTGGAACAGCCGTTAAACGCGCGGGAAGCCGCTGCTCTCGGCTTGATTACCGCGGCGGTGGATGAACTCGACTGGCGCGACGAGATCCGCATCCTGCTGGAGGAACGCGCCAGTCTGTCACCCGACGCCCTCACCGGCATGGAAGCCAATTTGCGGTTTGGCGCTGGCGAAACCATGCAAACCCGAATTTTCGGGCGCCTGACGGCCTGGCAGAACTGGATTTTTGTGCGCCCCAACGCCATAGGCGAAAAGGGCGCGCTGAAGGTCTACGGCAAGGGTGAGAAGGCCTCCTTCGATTTTCGGCGCGTCTGACGGCAGAGTCCATTATGGTTTAGTGTGGTCGCCACATTCAGTTCGGAGCATCCATGTCCAGCATCGACTACAGCCAGAAAATTCCCAACAACGTCGATCTCGCCGGCGACCGCGCCCTGCAGCGCGCGCTCGAACACTGGCAGCCGAACTTTCTCAGTTGGTGGGGCGACATGGGGCCGGCGGGTTCGCGCGATCATGAAGTCTATCTGCGCACCGCGATTTCCGCCGAGCCCGCGGGCTGGGCACACTTCGACTACGTGAAGATGCCCGACTACCGCTGGGGCATCTTCCTGGCACCGGCAATACCGGAGCGCAAGATTCATTTCGGCGAACACATGGGCGAGCCCGCATGGCAGGAAGTGCCCGGCGAGCACCGCGCCAATTTGCGTCGCATCATCGTGACCCAGGGCGATACCGAGCCCGCCTCGGTCGAGCAACAGCGCAATCTCGGCCTGACCGCGCCCTCGCTCTACGATCTGCGCAATCTGTTCCAGATCAACGTCGAGGAGGGCCGCCACCTGTGGGCCATGGTGTATCTGCTGCACCGCCACTTCGGCCGCGACGGCCGCGAAGAGGCTGAAGCGCTGCTGCAGCGCCGTTCCGGCCAGACCGACAACCCGCGCATCCTCGGCGCGTTCAACGAGCCGACGCCGGACTGGCTGAGTTTTTTCATGTTCACTTACTTCACCGACCGCGACGGCAAGTTCCAGCTCTGCGCGCTCGCCGAATCGGGTTTCGATCCGCTCGCGCGCACCACCAAATTCATGCTGACGGAAGAGGCGCACCACATGTTCGTCGGCGAGTCCGGCGTGTCGCGCGTGATCGCCCGTACCTGCGAATTGATGAAAGCGCACGACGTGGAAGCGCCGGACCAGGTGCGTGCCCTGGGCGCGATCGATCTGCCGACCATTCAGCGCTACCTCAACTTCCACTACAGCGTGACGCTCGACCTGTTCGGCGCCGACCAGTCGTCGAACGCCGCGACCTTCTACAATTCCGGCCTCAAGGGCCGCTTCGAGGAAGGCAAGCGCACCGACGATCATCGGCTCAAGGGGCTGAGTTACCCCATTCTCGATGTTCAGGATGGCCGCCTCGTCGAACGCGAAGTGCCCATGCTCAATGCGCTCAACGAAGTACTGCGCGACGACTTCATCAAGGATTCCGACGCCGGCGTCGGGCGCTGGAACCGGGTCATCGAAAAAGCCGGGCTGCCGTTTCGCCTGAGGGTTCCGCACAAGGCCTTCAACCGCCAGATCGGCACGCTGTCCGGCGTGCGCATCGCGCCCGATGGCCGCCCGCTGACCCAGGCCGAGTGGGACGCCAACGTCGGCGCCTGGCTGCCGACTCCCGCCGATCTTGCTTTCGTCGCCGCGCTGATGGGCCGTGTGACGGCGCGGGGCCAGTACGCCAACTGGATCGCGCCACCGCTGTCGCCGCTCAACAAGCAACCGCTCGATATGGCCTATGTGCGCTTCAACTGAATCATGACCATCACCGCCGCCGACACGCCAGCCGCGGTGCTCAAACAGCACCTGATCGATCCGGTCATCTGCATCCGCTGCAACACCTGCGAGGAGACCTGCCCGATCGGTGCGATCAGCCATGATGCGCGCAACTATGTCGTCGATCCGAATATCTGCAACCACTGCAATGCCTGCATTTCGCCCTGCCCCACCGGTTCCATCGACAACTGGCGGCGGGTGCCGAAAGCCGCGGCCTATTCTCTTGAGGAGCAGCTCGGCTGGGACGTGTTGCCCGACGAACAGGCACTGGAAGGCGTTGAGGATGCCGCCGGTGCCGACAACTTCACCCCACCGTCCCTGGATGCGGCGCGCAGTGCCGTCATCGCGCCGCGATCCGCGTCCCGACCGACCTTCAATCTCCACAGCGTCCGCCAGCCGGCGACTGCCACCGTGGTCGGCAACTTCCGCGTGACCGCGGCGGATAAGGACAGCGACACCCACCACATCGTGCTCGACTTCGGCTCCTCGCCCTTTCCGGTACTGGAAGGCCAGTCCATCGGCGTCATCCCGCCGGGCGACGCTGCCGATGGCCGGCCCCATCACGCGCGGCAATACTCGATCGCAAGTCCGCGCGACGGCGAGCGGCCGCGCTACAACAACCTCGCGCTGACCGTGAAGCGGGTAACGGCGGATCATGACGGCAAGCCGACGCACGGCGTTGCGTCCAACTACCTCTGCGATTTGCAACGGGGTGACACGGTCAAGGTCATCGGTCCCTTCGGCACCACCTTTCTGCTGGCGGACGATCCCGCCGCCAACCTGCTGATGATCTGCACCGGCACCGGGTCGGCGCCGATGCGGGCGATGACCGAGCGGCGCCGTCGCCTGCGCGCCGCGGGCGACGGCCGCCTGATGCTGTTCTTTGGCGCCCGCACCCAGGAGGAGCTGCCCTATTTCGGCCCGCTGATGCAACTGCCCAGGGATTTCATCGACATCAATCTGGCATTCTCGCGCACGCCGGGCCAGCCCAGGACCTATGTGCAGGACCTGATGCGCCAGCGTGCCGACGCCATCGCCAGCCTGCTGGCCTGCGATGCCACTGTCATCTATGTGTGCGGACTGCGGGGCATGGAAGACGGAGTGATGGACGCGCTGCGGGCAGCGGCGGAAAATCATGGCTTGTCGTGGAGCGATCTGCACCGACGGCTGAAGGCCGAAGGGCGGCTGCATCTGGAAACTTACTAGCGGTGGTGACGGGACAGCGTCGGGATCGCGACGGCGCCGTGGCTATGACGGCGAGATCGATGACTGCCGGACCGCGCACCGAGTGCTGTTCCAGGTGGTCAAACGCAAACGGGTTCAACAGTGTTCATTCGGGAGCGACAGCATGTACAAATTACGGGCAATCCTGGCGGCGTTTATTGCGCTGAGCCTTTCCGGCTGCGGCTACAACACCTTGCAGCGCACCGACGAGCAGGTCAAGTCGAGCTGGTCCGAAGTCATCAATCAGTACCAGCGCCGCGCGGATCTGATTCCCAATCTGGTCAATACCGTAAAAGGCTTCGCCGCTCAGGAAAAAGACGTGTTGCTGGGCGTCACCAATGCCCGCGCCAAAGTCGGCGGCATCCAGGCGACTCCGGAACTCATCAATAATCCGGAAGCCTTTGCCAGATTCCAGGCCGCGCAAGGCGAACTGTCGGGCGCCCTGTCCCGGCTGCTGGTGGTGTCCGAAAACTACCCGCAGTTGAAATCGGACGCCAACTTCCGTGATTTGCAGGCCCAATTGGAAGGCACCGAAAACCGCATTACGGTGGCGCGCAACCGCTACATCAAGGCGGTGCAGGAATACAACGTCACGGTGCGCTCCTTCCCCTCCAACCTGACCGCGAAGCTGTTCGGCTTTCAGATCAAACCGAATTTCACGGTGGAAAACGAGCAGGAAATCGCCCGGCCGCCGAGCGTCGATTTCAGCGCGCCGCCCGCCAAGCCGCAAGGCGCCACGCAGTGACAGCAATGCACCGGGCGCGAGGGTTTCTGCTCGCGGCGACGCTTGCCTTGGCCCTGGGCTGGTCTTTCCTGATCGGCGCAGAGGTCTCGGTGCCGCCCTTGCGCGGTCACGTCACCGACCAGACCGCCACGCTCACTCCGGCGCAACAGGCGGAACTGGAGCAGACCCTGAGGGCGTTCGAGGCGCGAAAAGGCAGTCAGGTCGCGGTGCTCATCGTGCCCACCACCGCGCCGGAAACGATCGAGCAGTATTCCCTGCGCGTGGCGGAGCAATGGAAGCTGGGCCGCAAGCAAGTGGATGACGGGGCGATTCTCCTTGTCGCGAGGGACGACCGCGCGCTGCGCATCGAAGTGGGCTACGGGCTCGAAGGGGCGCTCAACGATGCCACCAGCAAGCGCATCATCAGCGACATCATCGTGCCGCGCTTTCGGCAGGGCGATTTCCCGGGCGGCATCGCGGCCGGAGTCGAGCAGATGATCCGCGTCATCGACGGCGAGCCCTTGCCGGAACCCAGTGGCCGGCCCGCCGCCGGCGTGGCGGGTATCCAGCAATATCTTCCGGTAATTTTTATCCTGGCACTGGTGGTGGGCGGCTTTCTGCGCGCGGTACTGGGCAGCTTTCCCGGCGCGCTCGCCACTGGCGGCATCATCGCGGTCATCGCCTGGCTGCTGGTCGGAACAGTGGTCATCGGGGTGGTCGCGGGCGTCATCGCGTTTCTGTTCACCCTGTTTGGTGGCGGCATGGGCGGCCCGCTGGGCGGATTCGGCCGCGGCGGTTTTGGTGGCGGTCTGGGCGGCGGCGGTTTCGGTGGCGGCGGTGGTGGCTTTGGTGGCGGCGGCGCCTCGGGGCGGTGGTGACGATGGATATCAAACGCATTGCCCGGCATTTGACGATGACGCATTGGCGGGTCAGGCGGGCTTTTCCCCGCCCGGCCTTGACCGCGATTGAACAGGCGATCAAAGCGAGCGAGACAGAACATGTTGGGGAGCTGCGTTTCGTCGTGGAAGGCGCGCTGGACGGCATGCCGCTGTGGTGCGGGCAATCCGCGCGCGAACGCGCCATCGACGTATTTTCGCAATTGCGGATCTGGGATACCGAACACAACAACGGCGTGCTGATTTATTTATTGCTGGCCGATCGGGATGTCGAGATTGTTGCCGATCGCGGCATTCACGCGAAGGTGGGCGCACCGGAATGGGAAAGCATCTGCCGAACGCTGGAGGCCGCTTTCCGGCAGGGGAACTACGCCGGCGGCGTGGTCAGCGGTATTGCGGCCGTGACGCAGCATTTGAAGCGGCATTTTCCCGCGTCCGGCGCGGATCGCAATGAGCTGTCGGACCAACCGGTGGTGCTGTGACCCCGTCCGCCGTGGCCGGCGCTGGTGTCGCGACCTCACCCGGCCTGCGTCGGCCAGCGCGAGAACGCGACCATGTAGAGCACCACGAGATTGACCAGCGGGACCAACATCAGCAGTGAAAGCCAGGGCGAGAAACCGGCCTTGGCGAAAATTGTCCAGAACGGTGGCAGGATCAGCAGGATCCACACCCCAACCCACAGCAAGTGGGCGAAATAGAATTCATGCATCATCGCGGACCTCCTGGTGTCACGGAACTCTGAGTCACGGAACTCTCGTCACGGAACTCTCGTCATGGAATTGGGACGCTGACCGCGTACCGACCGCGCCGGGACGTCTGGCGTCCCGGCATGGCCAGCAACCCGGCTACTTGACGCTGATCCTGTGTCGCTTGGTGGCTTTCAGCTTGGGCAGGGTCAGCTCCAGGACGCCGTCCTTGAAGCTCGCCGTTGCCTTGGCGCCATCGACCGCGGCCGGCAGGGCGACGGTGCGACTGAAACTGCCGCTTGAGATTTCACAGCGGTAATAGTCGCCTTTTTCCTCTTTCTCTTCCTTGCGCGTTTCGCCCTTGATGGTGACAGAATTTTCGCCGACGGAAATGTCGATGTCCTTTTTGTCGACACCGGGAATTTCGGCTTTCACCACGATTTCACTTTCGCGGTCGAGTACATCAACCTTCGGCATTTTCAGTTCCGGCAGCGACACTTCGGGAAGTGCCGGCCAGTTCATATGCCAGGGCCGCATCCAGTTGCGGCGCAAAAACTGATCGAACAGGCGCTCCATCTCCTCGAACGGGCGGATGGCTCGCGTCGGAGAAGTCTTTTGTACTTCCTGCTTTTTGTTTGCTTCGGCCATGGTGAGTCTCCTCGTCAATTGTGAAGAACACGGACAACGCGCCCCGACTGTACATCAACACATCAACACATCAACACATCAACACATCGACGCGCGGCTGCTGCAAAAAAGCGTTTGCCAACCACCAACTGTGCCGCCTGATGTTAGCAGGTTGCTGAAAAACTGCTGCGGGCACCATCTGCTTCGTTGCGCGGTGCTCGCTCCCTCGCCTATCGACTTGATATGTCTCGGTCGCTGCGCGCCGTGCGCCTCGCATCTGGCCCCCTCGCGACGTTTTTCAGCAACCTG